>CAWVSL010000039.1:0-26123 GCA_963933115.1 uncultured Colwellia sp. | reverse complement strand
TTAGAGAAGCCCGACACTATGTGTCGGGCTTTTTGCTGTCTGAAAGTAAAAGATTATGCTAGCGTAGCTTTTTTAGCGTAAGTATTAAATGTGTGGATTTACAGATAGATTTCGCGCGAATATTCCCCCCCCTTTATGTAATAAAGGGACATTGCGTAATAAAGGGACATTGCTATGGTCTTATGAACACTAATGTACATCAAAATATTAGATTAATAGATATAACTGCCACTTGCTGTATCTGACTATATTTAAATGGGGTCTATGCCACTAAGTAGTATGGACTCAATCTTAACAAACAGCAGCTTCTTATTAACTAATATTTATATTTCAGTCACTGTAACCCCAAGGTGCTGCTGGAGGTATTATAGGGTTTGTTAAATCAAAATCGACCCTAAATTCTCGTCCTTGACGTATTAATCGATAAGTAAATTTTTCAGGGTAGATAAACATTTGCCAAGTATTACCATTTGATTCTGGATTGCCCTGCTTAATGAATAATTCTTTAGAATATTGATCTGCAGGAAATGACTGCATCTGAGCCCAGCCTGCATCTAAGGTATGACCACCATACATAGTCGAACTATCACTATTTCCATCTTTATGACGATGATCATGCTTTAAGGATAAACCTGATCCAGTTTTACTAATAATCCATGTTCTAGAAGCATCATCACCAAGATGAAATGGAATTTGTAACTGTTGGTTGCTACATTTTCTTACGTGCATGACAAGTTTTTTATTAGCAAAGCTATTATCTTTTGAATTATCTAGGGTGACGGTACCCTTATATGCCTTACCACAGTGTTGTTTAATATTATCAAAAAATTTATTGTGAGCTTCAATAGACACCAATGGCGCTTCAAAAATTGTCTCTGCTGAAACATAGGCAGAGACAACAGAGATAAAAATTGTCATTAGAGGCAAGATTGGTCTTTTTATCCTCATAGTATTCCCTTTAAACGAAGTAATTAAAGGCACATACTATTACACTCAGCTCAATGACGATATATAAACTAAGATAATTAAGAAAACCTCTGTTTATTTAACTACTCTGCGCTGGTTTATTCTCTTGTATTCTTTATTTGTTTAGTTAAAACTTTCTGGCACTGGGCGCTACTAAAATTTCATTCTAAGTGCCTTGATTATCAGTTGCATTAATATTATCTATCGTATCCAATGTACTTAAAGCTTTTAATTTTGCCAGTACCTTCGTGTAATCTGGCTGTTGAGAAATATTAGCAACTAATTCTTTATAGGCAATCTTACCTTGGCTATCTATGATTATAATTGCTCGAGTTAGCAGTCCCATATCTTTTATTAATAAGCCATATTTACTACCAAAATCACGCCAAACACTGTCAGACAACACCTTGATGTTATTAATTTTTTCTGTATTGCAAAAGCGTTTTTGTGCAAAAGGTAAATCATTGCTAATTGTTAACATTACTACATTTTCAGAGAAATTCGCGACTTCTTCGTTGAAACGTTTGGTTTGGAGTGAGCATACGCCAGTATCAAGGCTAGGTACCACTGAAATAAGAATGACTTTTTGTTTGAATTGGTTAAATTCAAAAGGTGAGAAGCTATTATCCACTACTTTGAAATTAGGTGCCGTATCGCCAACATTGATCTGTTTACCCAATAAAGTCAAATATTTCTCACCTGCCTTTACTAAACTTGTAGACTCTAGTAAGTTTTCTTTTAAGGAGTGAGCATTTACGGTAGTAAAGAAAAAACTATTAGTAGTCAATAGTATTAATAACGAGATTAATTTCATATGGTTCAGGTAATTAGTTGGTTAGTACTGAGATCCTAACTTTTCCATACTAATATTACTACGTAATAGTCCCAAACTATTGTTTTATTTAGCACTACAAACAATTGAGAATGGCTGGGTACCTTCTGAAAGTTAATAGGATAAATAGCGAGTTTTTAGTGAAATTAACTCGTAGATTAGTTTATGAATTACTGACCAATAACTTCAACTTTTTCGGTGAATTTAGGAACAGAAATAAATTATGACCTAACAAATATGGTAGGCATTAAGATCCCCGCCACGCCAACAATAAGAACAATCGTTAATATACCCTCCAATTTAGTATTTTCAGGTTCATAATGAGTACGGCTATTTTTTTATGGCGTTAACGAATAATGGTATATGCGATGAAAAAGTTAACTAAGACAAATACAGTTCTGGTACTCATAAGGTTATATTTACTGTATCGTGTATTTTATGGCAGTTTGAAGCGATGATAGAGAACCACCAGGGCTAATAAAATGAAGGGCTAAAGAACCATTGAGCGTTGAATTGAATATTCAATTCAACGTGTGCTCAAAATAATAGATATCAGTACACGTCACTTAAACTATTAAGGCATAAATTTCTTAAAACTATTAAATGCGTTTTGACTCCAAACTACCCAATGAGGTGTAGATTCTCCAACACCAGCGACTTCCAGATGTGGATGATTTTTCATTACCTGCTCAATAGTCCGTTCTTGCTCAGCTTTAACGTCGACAAAAAGCACATATTTACCTTTTTTTAAAACTTCTTGAAAGCGTTTAAAGTTAATATTGGGTTTTTGGATGCCAATAAATCCACCTTCCCAAGTACAAAAGCCTAAAATGATAATAGCTAAAAACATAAAGGGTACCCAACCAATTTCTGAATTGGTCCAACCCATGGTATAAGCGATGACAAGACTTAAAGCTGCGCCGCTTAAACCAATAATACTGCCAACTTCAGTTGAATGCACAACATCTTGTTTTAGTACCGACTCAACAGGGTGTAAATGGTGGGCTTCGATTTCAGTGTCATTATCACTTAATACATGGATTTGAGGTTCTGTAAATCCATTTGACTCAAGTTCTAATTCAACTTCTTCTAACTGTTCAATACTATCTGTAATATAAAAATGCCTAATCATAACTTACTCCTATTAAGTAAGAGTTTTAATGAATTATTATTCATCAATAAACACCTAATAATCACAGGGTAAATATTAGGTATAAATTCCGTATAAAAAATAGACGATATTAACAATATTAATTATAGCAATAAATTTTTATTTTGGGATTTAATTGTAATTAAGTCTAATTATAATTATTAATCTATTGATTAATGACTTGGATGAAATCAGTTATAAAGAGATTGTTTCGAGGAATAAGTCATAACAGCTAAGTGCTTTTTGCTTTCAAATAAAGTCGACTATTGGGCAGATGATATCACGCAATATTATTAGAACATTAGGTTTTAAGATGTTGTGAGAGGGTATTATGAGTTAACCTTTACAGCTGTTTTATAGTTATTATATTCCTAATTTTTCTAAAATATTTTATCATCGTTTATTTTAGTAAGTTATACGAAATGATTTCATTACAGGTGAAGCTAACTGATAATTATAGCGTTTAAATTCTTGTTACTCTGCTGATAACTAAGTTTATTAACAATATCATAAGAGGGAAAAACCAAGTAAGTATATTACCAAATTGGCTGTACGGTGTTTTGCCAGAGACTAAGTTGATTTCTGCTTTTAATACTGCTTCTTCAAATTGAGGAATAGTTTTTATAATTTTTCCTTGATGATCGACTACTGCGGTAATGCCATTATTAGTTGAACGAAGCAAAGGCCTACCAAATTCTAGTGCACGCATTCTCGCAATTTCTAAGTGCTGGTGAGGCCCATGAGAATCACCAAACCAAGCGTCATTACTAACGGTCAGTAACAAATCAGTTGTTGATGTTAAATTTGCAGATAACTGTCTTGGAAATGCAATTTCAAAACAAATAAGTGGCAGAATATGCAAACCATTAGCAATTAAATTTGGCTGCACATAAGCTCCTCTGGTGAATGAAGACATAGGTAAATTGAACAAAGGAGCCAGTGGACGAAGTAAGTCACCAAAGGGAACATATTCACCTATAGGTAATAAATGGTTTTTATAATAGCGATTGATATGATTATAAAAATAATCACCTTCGGCATCATTGGTGTTTTTATTCCCTAGAACAATTAATGCATTAAAATAATCATTAGTTTGATTATCATAATTAAGAATACCCGTTATGATCGCGCTATTGTTTAGGTTGGCTGAACGGTTAACCATCTGTAAATATTCTTGAACTGCTGGTTCCCAAGAGGGTACTGCTGATTCGGGCCAAATAATTAAGTCAGCATCGTAGTTAAGCCGCGTTAACTCCAAGAACTTTAACATGGTTGGCCACTCTTGTTCAGGTGCCCATTTCATATCTTGAGTGATGTTAGCTTGCACTAATGCTGTTGTTATTGATTTGTTTGTTGGTGTTACCCAGCTGATATTTTGTAAGCTAAATGTCAGCAGTATTATAATCAGTAAAGAGGTGAAGTGAAGTATATTTACCAATGGTACCTGTTGTTTTACTTTAAATATTAATTTAAAAATCAAGATGTTAATAATTAGAATTAAGCAGGTAATACCAATTTCTCCTATGACAGGAGCATAGGCTGCTAATGGGCCATCAATTTGACTATAACCTAGAGATAACCAAGGAAAACCCGTTAATACTTCACTACGTAAATACTCGCTAATTAACCAGAATGCAGGCAGTAACCACAGATTTAATTGTTTATTCTGGGCTAAACGTGCAGACAGGTAACAAGCAATGGCAGGGTATAAAGCCAAGTAAATGCATAAAAACAGCATCAAAAGTAATGATATAGCTAAAGGTAAACCGCCAAATTGATCAATGGAGACATGAACCCAGCTGATACCACTACAAAACCAACCTAAGCCAAAGAAAAACCCTTGTTTTATCGCGATTTTTACCGATTTTCGGTCAATTAAATTAAACCAAAGTGCAGGTATTATCAATGCTAGCCACCACTGTGAAAATGGTGCATAGGCAAAAACCAAGCTTAATCCTAAGAAAAAACTTAGAATGTTATTTCTATCTTTCAAGTTATTGAATAGGCGCTTGACGCTCTTTATTAACATCGTTTTGACTAATTAATCAGCTATTTTGCCATTGACACGATAGTCTTTGGGTATCGATAGTTGTAATAATTGAATCCGGCGTTTATCGGCTGATATTATTTTAAATTCAAAGTCATCAATAGTGACAGTTTCACCCTTTTTAGGCATATGACCAAACTTATGTAAGACAACACCGCCTATAGTATCGGCATCACTACTGTCATATTGACAGTTAAAGTATTCGTCAAAATCTTCCAGATCTGTCAACGCCTTCAATTGATAAACATTGCTCGCTAAATGTTTAATGTCTTCTTCAATTTTATCATCAGTCTCATCTTCAATCTCACCAACAATAAGCTCCAAAATATCTTCAATGGTAACTAAGCCAGATACACCACCATATTCATCGACCACAATAGCCATATGATGATGCTTCAAACGAAATTCTTTTAATAGTGGTTCAACTTTCTTACTTTCAGGAACTATGATTGCCGGTCGTATCAAATTTGCTAAACATACATTTTTAACTTCTTGGTTAAAACCATAAGCAAGTAGGTCTTTAGCCAGTAAAATACCTTCAATATGATCGATATCTTCTTTAACTATAGGGAACCTGGAATGACCTGACTCTATGATTTTTGGTATAAACTCATTCATAGATTGTTCAATTTCAAAAGTGACCATTTGAGACCTGGGCACCATAATATCGCGGACATGCATTTCAGATACTTCTAAAACACCTTCAATCATCTGTTTAGTTTCTGGTTTTATTAAATCACGATCTTCTGCATCGTTTAAAACTTCCACTAACTCTTCTTTATTTTTCGGTTCTCCAGTAAAAACTTGAATCATTTTATCTAAAAATGATTTACTTGAAGAGCCGCTACTAGGGTGAGGTTTGTCATCGCTCATAGAGCTTTTAAATTCCTATTTTATTTTCAATTATAAGGGTTAACAAAGCCAAGCTTTGCTAATATTTTAATTTCTAGACTTTCCATTTCAACCGCATCGATGTCACTTATATGATCATAACCTAACAAATGCAAGCATCCATGTGTAACCATATGCGCCCAATGGCTATGATAATCTTTATTCTGAGAAAGTGCTTCCTGAGCTACTACCTCAATACAAATAACAATATCGCCTAATAAATTGAGCTCTATCCCATCAGGGACTTCAAAGGGAAAAGATAGAACATTGGTTGGTTTATCTTTTCCACAATATTGGTTATTAAGCTGTTGACTCTCTTTTATATCAACTAATCTTATCGTTAACTCAGCATCTGTTTTAATATTTTCTAGTGCTGAATTAACCCACTGCTGGAATTGTTCATCACTTGGTAAATTTTCTGCATTTGCAATACGCTGCAAATCAAGTTCAATAGTCATTGTTAGTACCTGAAAAAGTGTTAGTTAGACTTTTGAGCATTTTGCTCTTTACGTTGATCGGCCATACGTGTCTGTTTTTTTTCATGGGCATCATAAGCATCAATAATTCGAGCCACCACAGGATGACGAACAACATCCTTAGACTGGAAGAAATCAAAGCTTATACCATCAATATCAACAAGTACATCCATTGCATGGCGTAAACCAGAGGTCTGGCCTTTGGGTAGATCAACTTGGGTGATATCACCAGTTATGACTGCTCGGGCATTAAAACCAATACGGGTTAAAAACATTTTCATTTGTTCAACGGTGGTATTTTGGCTTTCATCTAAAATAATAAAGGCATCGTTGAGTGTACGTCCACGCATATAAGCCAGTGGTGCAATTTCAATCACGTTACGTTCAATTAATTTTTCGACTTTTTCAAAGCCGAGCATTTCAAAAAGTGCATCGTATAGAGGGCGCAAATAAGGATCTACCTTTTGAGATAAATCTCCAGGTAAAAAACCTAACTTTTCTCCTGCTTCAACAGCAGGTCGGGTAAGTAGTATTCGCCTAACCTCTTGACGCTCCAAGGCCTCAACAGCGCAAGCAACAGCAAGATAAGTTTTACCTGTTCCAGCCACGCCAACACCAAAGCTAATATCATTATGAAGAATATTATGAATATAACTTTGTTGGTTTTTATTACGAGCTTTGATTAAACCACGCTTGGTTTTAATTGTTATTGCTTTATCAACTGCAATTTCAATGTCACTTGGTGCTTGCTCTAACAAAGGAATTTCTGTAATCGCTAAGTGCATTACTTCATCAGTAATTACCTTGTGAATACCTTTTACTGTTGCAGTCTCAATGTACAAGTCCTTCAGTAACTTCACTACCGATACGCAGTTTACCGGCTGACCTATTACTTTGAAATGGTTTCCGCGGTAATTTATTTTAACCCCTAAACGGCGTTCAATAGTTTTTAAATTATCATCCATTGGCCCACATAGGTTAATTTGTCTGTCGTTATCGACAGGCTCTAAGTTAAATTCTATTGTATTTTCTTTAGTCAAAAAAAGAGTTCCGTTATTTAAATGATATTATTGAGTGTTGGTATTGCAATAAGCGAACTCGCTTATTGCAAATCGTAACTGATATCTGCTTAAGGGTTAAAAGTAGCAACACCTAAGGCATTAGTTTCATCTTTAGATTTTTGATGATGTGAATTCGCTAAAATATCAGCCGGTGAATGAGATATTCTCAAACCCATCTCACTTTCTTGGCAGACAAGGTCTCCACGTAATGAGTTGGCGTAAACGTCGGTGATTTTTACATCAACAAATTGACCAATCACTGTATGTGGTGCAACAAAGTTAACAATACGATTATTCTCAGTCCGACCACGCAGTTCCATTGGGTTTTTCTTTGATGGCCCCTCTACTAGTATACGTTGTTCTGTATTGAGCATTAGGCGAGCATGTCGTAAAGCTTGATGGGTAATTCTATCCTGCAATAAATGTAAGCGATCCTTTTTTGTTTGATCACTGACATCATCGGGTATATCTGCTGCAGGTGTACCTGGACGAGCGCTATAAATAAAGCTAAAGCTTAAGTCAAAATCAATCGCTTGAATTAAATCCATTGTTGCATCAAAATCTTGTTCTGTTTCGGCAGGAAAACCAATAATAAAGTCAGATGACAGAGCAATATCAGGACGAACCTTACGTAATCGACGAATTTTAGATTTATACTCTAATGCGGTATGACCACGTTTCATTTGCGTTAAAATACGATCTGATCCACTTTGAACGGGTAAGTGAAGATGACTGACTAATTCAGGTATTTCAGCATAAACATCAATTAAGTCGTCAGTAAACTCTACTGGATGTGATGTGGTATAACGTATACGGTCAATACCATCAATGGTAGCAACCAAACGCAGCAAGTCAGAAAAACGACAAATACTCCCGTCATGCGCATCACCACGATAGGCATTAACATTTTGTCCTAACAAATTAACTTCACGAACACCTTGTTCAGCGAGTTGAGCTATTTCATATAAGATATCATCAAGAGGACGGCTAACTTCTTCGCCACGAGTATAGGGAACTACGCAAAAAGTACAGTATTTACTACAACCTTCCATAATGGAAACAAACGCACTTGGCCCATCAGCTTTAGGTTCAGGCAAGCGGTCAAACTTTTCAATTTCAGGGAAACTAACGTCAACGACAGCGTTCTTACCTCCCGTGACTTGCTGGATCATTTCTGGGAGGCGATGCAAAGTTTGTGGACCAAATACCATATCGACATAAGGAGCACGCTCTCGAATAGCTTTACCTTCTTGTGAGGCCACACAGCCGCCAACACCAATAATTAAATCAGGATTCTTTGTCTTTAGGGTTTTCCATCGGCCAAGCTGATGAAAAACTTTTTCTTGTGCTTTTTCACGGATAGAACATGTATTAAGTAAGATCACATCAGCATCTTCTGCTTCTTCAGCGAGAACAAAACCATGGGTTGAGTCTAAAAGTTCTGCCATCTTTTGCGAGTCATACTCGTTCATTTGACAGCCCCAAGTTTTAATATATAGCTTTTTACTCATTTACCCTACACTCATCTCTAACAATAAATAACACTAAACTAGGTAGTTGCTCTAATTAAACAGCTACCTTAGACGGACGCATATTTTACTCTTTCTTGAAGCTATACGCTAGTAAGAACAATAAAGGGAGCATAAATTATCAACATAATAATGATTTAGTGATGATTTAAGTGGATTATTATGAGTTATTCAGAGCTCTAGAATTACTGATAACTTAAATTGTGTGTAATTACTGCTATCGGTATATTTTTATTGGCTATGGACAGTAAATAATTTAAAAGAATGATAAAGAGTCTGGTCAAAAACACTCTGTTAAACCATAGTCCTATGCAGGTGTTATCGCCTGTCAAAATAAAGATTGTTTAGTGGGAACAATAAACAATCTTTAGATAGTTTTAATTCAAGCGTATAATCATGCATATAACTGATGATATTAAGTATAAGGCGATAATGAAAAATTTTGATTGTGTTGTTGTTGGCGGAGGCATGGTGGGGGCGGCGAGCGCTTTATCTCTTGCTCAATTAGGTTTAACCGTCGCAATAGTTGAACAAAAAATACCGATGAAATACTCTCCAGAGCAGAGCTTTGACTTTCGTGTCTCAGCAATATCATTAGCATCTGAGCATTTATTAACACAACTTGGTGCTTGGCGCCAAATTGAAGCTTGGCGCCACTGTCCCTATCAAAGGTTAGGAGTGTGGGAGCATGAGTTTTCTTATACTGAATTTAATGCTCAAGATATTGGTCGATCTCATCTGGGTCATATTATCGAAAATCGTCTATTACAGCTCTCTTTGTGGCAAGAGATAGAGCAGCATCCAAATGTAGCACTTTATGCTCCAGAAACTCTGCTAGAAATTAATCAAAAGATAGAGCATGTTGAGCTATCGCTTAGCCAAAATAAAATAAGTACTAAATTATTAATTGCCGCTGACGGGGCTAATTCTAAAGTGCGTGAATTAGTTGGTATCGGCACGACAGGTTGGGATTATCAACAATCAGCAATGCTCATCAATGTTGAAACTCAAGCATCACAAGAAAACATTACTTGGCAGCAGTTTTTTGAAACAGGACCTGTGGCTATGCTACCAATGCCGGGTAAAAGCCAACTAGGCGGAAATGCCTCTTTAGTTTGGTATCATGATAGAGATGAAATCAAACGTTTATCATCATTAAAAAACACGCAGCTAGAAAAAGAAATAATGACGACTTTCCCTAATCGGTTAGGTGAAATTAAAGTGATTGATAAAGCCGCTTTCCCATTAACCCGACGTCATGCAAATCGATATCAGAAAGATAGAGTATTATTGCTTGGTGATGCTGCCCACAGTATCAACCCAATGGCAGGTCAGGGTGTTAACTTAGGTTTCAAGGATGTTAGTGTTTTAAGCGCTGTGATCGCAAGCGCGATATCAAAAGGTGAATGTTGGCATGACCAACAAGTACTGACAAGGTATGAAAAATTAAGGCGTAAAGATAATTTACTTATGATGTCTACAATGGATGCTCTTTACGGAACCTTCAGCCATCCATCACTATTGGTTAAAGTAATACGTAATGCTGGGTTAGTGGTTGCCAATAAAGTTCCTTATTTGAAAAATAAGGCACTGGCGTATGCCTGTGGTATATAAATTAAGGGGAAGTGATTATTTACTGGGAATACTTAAAGTAAAATATAGTTTTCTTTGATTGGTGCGGGAAGAGAGACTTGAACTCTCACATCTTGCGATACTGGAACCTAAATCCAGCGCGTCTACCAATTCCGCCATTCCCGCGCATCGTAATAATAATGTGGCAGGTCGAAAGGATTTTAACCTCTGACATAACCGGCGAGAGATATCGCTTTTACATATATTTATAAAAAAGTGGCAGGGATAAGAGGATTTGAACCTCTGAATGACGGGATCAAAACCCGCTGCCTTACCGCTTGGCTATATCCCTACAGGGTAGTAAATAACATTAATTACCTTTTATTAAAATTAATTAATAAAAAGTGGCAGGGATAAGAGGATTTGAACCTCTGAATGACGGGATCAAAACCCGCTGCCTTACCGCTTGGCTATATCCCTGCAATGTACTTACTTTTTACATCTGCAACAATTGTTGCTTTGAAATGGTGCGGGTCAAGAGACTTGAACTCTCACATCTTGCGATACTGGAACCTAAATCCAGCGCGTCTACCAATTCCGCCAAACCCGCATTACATTCAAGTTTTTAATGAGACTTGAACTCTTCTTTATTACCTTAAGTAATAAATGGTGGCTACACCGGGACTCGAACCTGGGACCCCATCATTATGAGTGATGTGCTCTAACCAACTGAGCTATGTAGCCATTACCAACCTGCTCTGTAGCAAGTGGCGCGTATTATGCAAATCTCGTTGGGATACGTCAACCGTTTTTTTATAAAAAATGACACTTTTTGTATGTTTGTTTAAACTGTGTGCGATTTGTGTGATAACCGCTCAAGATTAAGTGATATATTAACAGAATAATTTTAGTATTATTTGTCGATTACTTTTATTAAGCCTTACTAAGCGATATGACTAGTCAGGACAAAAGTAAAACCTTTATCTTATTATAGGTAAACTTCGCTATTATAAGCTTCATCTATTTTGGTCTTCGTTTGGATTTTCAGCTAAAGGTGCCTAATTTTAGGTATGTTATTATTATATTTACTCCACCCATCAGTACAGAAGAGTGGTAATAGGAACGAATATAAATGCGTAAGTTATTTTAAATAGCGAAAGGCATTACTGGCCACTTCAAGTTCGAACTAAGGATTAATAAAATTTACGATTGATTTAGAAGTGTGGTTTTCAGCAAGTCTGAACTATCACTAGTTCGATTATCTTTGAAGAATAATCAAACTAGTGACAAAATATGAAAGTTTATTAATTGAATTTAGACATTAAAACGGAAATGAACAACATCACCATCTTTTACCAAGTAAGTTTTCCCTTCTAAACGCCATTTTCCTGCATCTTTAGCACCGGCTTCACCATTGAACTCAATGAAATCGTTAAAGGCGATTACTTCTGCACGAATAAAGCCTTTTTCGAAATCAGTATGAATAACACCTGCAGCTTGTGGGGCGGTCGCATTTTGTTTCACTGTCCAAGCGCGAACTTCTTTAACGCCAGCGGTGAAATATGTTTGTAAGTGAAGTAGGCCATAACCCGCATTGATAACTCGGTTCAAACCAGGTTCATCAATGCCCATGTCAGCCATGAACTCATCACGTTCTTCGTCATCAAGTTCAGCTATCTCACTTTCCATTTCAGCACAAACAGCAACAACTACCGAGTTTTCTTTTTCAGCAATTTCCCGAACTTGATCAAGGTATGGATTGTTTTCAAAACCATCATCATTGACGTTGGCTATGTACATAGTTGGTTTAATTGTTAGAAAATTAAAGTAAGCAACAGCCGCTTTCTCTTCTTCAGACAAGTCTAAAGAGCGAATCATTTCACCTTCATTAACATGTTGAAGAATCTTTTCTAAAACAATGATTTCAAATTTTGCATCTTTGTCACCACCTTTAGCCCGTTTTGCTTGACGGGCAATTGCACGCTCTGCGGTATCCATATCAGCTAACGCTAATTCAGTATTAATAACATCTATGTCATCAGCAGGATTGATTTTATTAGCAACGTGAATAATATTGTCATTGTCAAAACAACGAACCACATGCCCAATCGCATCGGTTTCGCGAATATTAGCGAGAAATTTATTACCTAAACCTTCACCTTTTGACGCGCCAGCAACTAAGCCTGCAATATCAACAAATTCCATGCTTGTCGCTAATACACGTTCTGGGTTAACAATTTTAGCTAATTGGTCTAAACGAGGATCTGGTACAGGTACAACACCAGTATTAGGCTCTATAGTACAAAATGGAAAGTTAGCTGCTTCTATACCGGCTTTTGTTAATGCATTAAAAAGTGTTGATTTACCAACGTTGGGTAATCCAACAATGCCGCATTTAAATCCCATGATGTCACCTTTATATATTGTTTATGATAAGTGATAGTTATAGATCACTCGTATAAATTAATGTTTATGTTGTTTTAAACGAATGTAAACGATTCTGTGCTTTTTTTAGATCGTCTGTTTGCCAAATATCAAAGCAGTTAACTGCTTCATCTATTGCTTGTTCAATTAAAACTTGTTCGTTGGCCGGTGCTTTACCCAGCACATGCCCAGTTACGCGATCTCTATGCCCAGGATGACCAATGCCTATCCGTAAGCGAAAAAAGTCTTTGTTATTACCCATACACGCAATTATGTCACGTAAACCATTATGACCGCCATGGCCACCCGCCTGTTTGATTTTACAAACACCTGGCAACATGTCGAGTTCATCGTGGGCAACTAAAATATGCTCAACAGAAATACGGAAAAAATTTGCTAATGGAGCTACAGATTTACCTGAGCGATTCATAAAAGTTGTTGGGATGAGGAGATGCACTATAGTATTGCCTATTAGGCCTTTACCGTAGAGCCCTGAATATTTCTTTTCAGGCTTTAGAGATATATTATTGCGTTTGGCGAGTTCATGAACGAACCAATCACCAGCATTATGGCGTGTTTTTGTGTATTCGGGGCCTGGATTACCCAGGCCCACCACTAACTGAATAGTCATCTATTATTTCTTAAAAGAAATGTCTAGATTATTCTTCACTAGCTACTTCTTCTTCTGCGTCATCTACTTTGCCTTTAGGGGCATTAGCAGAAACAACCGCTTGGTCATGGCTTTCGCCTTTAGCCAATTCGTCAGATGTTACGCCTTTAGGCAATTTAACGTCTGATAAGTGAATTGTTTGACCTACTTCCATATCAGTTAAATCTACTTCAATAAACTCAGGTAAATCTTTTGGTAAACATGAAATGGCAATTTCTGTCACGTGATGATTTATATTAGCGCCCGACTTAGCAATATTTTCTTCGTTGATGAAGTGAATAGGTGCATTAGTATGAACAGCATGTTTTGCATCAATACGGATGAAATCTAAGTGCATGATCACTTGTTTAAATGGATGACGTTGCATGTCTTTTAAAAGACACTCAACTGGCTTACCATCTATAATAAGTGTTAATACGTGTGAATAGAATGCTTCTTCTTGTTGGGCACGAAAAACGTTTTTGTGCTCTAAAGTTAAAGAAACCGGTGCTTTACCTTCACCGTAGATAATTGCTGGAACTTTGTTCGCGTGACGTAGGCGGCGGCTCGCACCTTTCCCTAAATCTGTACGTACTTCAGCTTCCAAAGTAAATAAATCAGTCATGATATATACTCATATAATAAGTTTAATGTAATTATTGTTTTTTGCGACCAAAAACAATAGCGTTGCTTTGATACCGATAAAAATTTTAACGGATAAAAAAGGCGCGAAATAATAACACTTCAAATAAGTAATATCTATTGTTTATAGTATGAAAGAGCCATAAACAATAAAAAAGCACCTAGAGGTGCTTTGATGTTGCGATTATAATAGCTAATTAATCCAAATTAGTATTTTAATCATTGTCAAACATAGCTGAAATAGACTCTTCATTACTGACGCGACGAATAGCTTCTGACAACATACCACTTAAGGTTAGTTGACGGATTATTTTAAGCTTTTTAAGTTCTGGTGATAATGGAATGGAGTCTGTTACTACTAACTCATCAATAACTGAATTTTTTAGAATCTCATAAGCATTACCTGAAAGTACTGGGTGTGTAGCATAGGCAATAACACGTTTTGCACCATGCTCTTTTAATGCTTCAGCGGCTTTTGCTAAAGTGCCACCCGTATCAATCATGTCATCAACAATAATACAATCACGTCCTTTAACATCACCAATAATATGCATTACTTGAGCAACATTGGCTTTAGGGCGACGCTTATCGATAATAGCAAGGTCTGCATCATTTAATAATTTTGCTACGGCACGAGCGCGAACAACACCACCGATATCAGGAGAAACAACGATAGGGTTGTCTAATTCTCTTTCTAACATGTCTTCTAAAAGAATGGGGGTACCAAAAACATTATCGACAGGGACATCAAAGAAACCCTGGATTTGTTCGGCATGAAGGTCAACGGTTAAAACGCGATCTACACCGACACTGGATAAAAAGTCAGCAACAACTTTTGCCGTAATTGGCACACGGGCACTTCGTACACGTCTGTCTTGTCGAGCATAACCAAAGTAAGGAATAACGGCAGTAATACGACCGGCAGAAGCACGGCGTAATGCGTCAATCATTACAATAAGTTCCATTAAGTTGTTGTTGGTTGGTGCACATGTTGATTGGATAATAAAAACATCAGCACCGCGGACGTTTTCAGTAATTTCAACACTTATTTCACCATCACTAAAGCTACCGACCTTGGCCTCACCTAGAGTAATATAAAGGCGATTAGCAATTTGTTTGGCCAGTTCAGGGGTGGCGTTACCCGCAAATATTTTCATGTCAGGCACTGTCAGTTCCTCGGAAACTTTTGACATTAACATTACGATACCAAATTTAGTCTTATTAACATAAAAGTTAAAATGAAAACTTCACATTACTAACGCTAAAATTCAGTAAATTATTTAAATAACTTGGTTGTATCTCTTAAAGCCTTCAATTCTGCAAGTAAAGGTGACTCATTTATACCTTTGGCAACAAACGATTGAATCTCTGGTGGGAGTTTCGATTGTATTAAAAGCGCCTCTGCTTTTGAGTTAAACTGCGTAAAAATACACGCACCTGTCCCCGTCATCCGAGATGGCGCGTATTCTAACAACCAAGATAGCAGGTTGGCAACCTTAGGGTAGAGTTTTATTACTAATGTTTGGCAATCGTTGTGACAGTTTTTAAATTCAATGTCAGTTGTACTGAGTCTTGGCGTATTTCGTGGAAGATCTTTGTGGGTGAAAATTTCAGCAGTTGAAATACTACATTCAGGCTTACTAACCAAGTACCAATATTCTTGGGGTGTTTTAACTGTAAGTTTTTCACCAATACCTTGAGCAAAGGCCGACAAACCATAAATAAAAACAGGGACATCTGCACCTAAACTCACACCTAATTGGGCCAACTTATTTAGGGGTAATCGGCAATCCCATAAAAGATTCAATGCCAACAATACCGTTGCTGCATTAGAGGACCCCCCACCTAAACCACCGCCCATGGGCAAAACTTTATTTATTTTTATTTCTGCACCTTGTTGACATTTTGCTTGTTCTTGTAACATTTTTGCCGCTTTAAAAATTAAATTATCTTCTTTGTTAACTCCCTCTATAGGGGTAAGTAAATCAATAGAAGGGCTATCTGTTACTCTTATTTCAAGTTTATCGCAATAGTCAATAAATTGAAAAAGTGTTTCTAGTTGATGATAGCCATCGGAACGCCGACCAACAATATGAAGAAATAAGTTTAATTTAGCAGGTGATGAAAATTGATAAAATGGAGATTTATTCATACTGCTTTTATCCAAGATAATGGCTTGTTCGTTAAAGGGTCCATTTTTTCACCAATATTTTTATTAGTTGGTCATTTTGTTTAATAGTGAGCTTTGTCGCTAATTGCACATCGTTAACTCGTCGATAATTCGCATAAGTTATTTGCCAGTGCTGATTGTTATATTCACTGGTTAGCATTAATGGCAATTTGCTATCGATATGATAACTAATAGTATCGTTACTATTATAAGCTAAACCTCTTAGCCAATAGGTTAATGCATCAACGGGGAGTATTAATCCAGTTAATGAGTAAATCATCTCATTGAGGTCACTGCTCTGATAACTTTCACCACCAACCTCTAAAGTATAAATGTTTTTATTTGACTCTAAATGTAAAATATTAATACCTAAATAAGAAGTTAAATCAATTTTTTGACGGGAATTTTCTTGTTGGTATTGCCACCAAATTGAAGCACTTTCACGTTTATCTGACTGTATAAAGGCTATTTTGCCATTAAATTGCCAGTCATTAATCTGTGATAACTTTTCATTCCTTTGTTTAATGGTTTGATATTTTTGTTGTTCAGTTAATTGTGATTGTTGAGTGGAACAGCCATTAGTTAACATTAGAGCTAAAAGTAAAAGGCTAATACGCATAAGTAGGGTCATTATTTATAACATCACTTTTGATGAACATTTTTTGTTATCTTATTTGAGCATATTTCACTTTGAATTTGGAATATATGTTCAAATTTATTAAAAACTGTACTGATTTTGCTACAAATTACTTTTTTTATGAAAACCTATTAGATAATAGGGCTAATTATTTACCTCTACAGGGCGATTCGTATTACAATAGAGAAAATCGAACGCTTATATTGAAAAGGCTGAATATTTAGCATCATGTCTATTGTCGCTCTTGGTATTAACCATAAAACTGCACCAGTTGCTGTTAGGGAAAAAATTGCTTTTAACCCTGACCACTTGAGTGTTGCGCTAAAAGAGATGTTAGAAGAAGTACAATGTGGTGAAGCGGCTATTCTCTCTACTTGCAATCGCACCGAACTCTATGTTGTCCAAGATGGTGATGTTAATCTTACCCAAGAACGTATTCTGCAGTGGTTAGAAAATTATCACAAAGTTCCTGCCTCAACTATTTTACCGAGTATTTATTGCCATCAAGGCCAAGAGGCTGTCAATCATATGATGCGTGTAGCCTGTGGTTTAGACTCACTTGTGCTGGGTGAACCCCAAATTCTTGGTCAAATGAAACAAGCTTATAGCCAAGCTAAAGCAGCGGGTTCTATGGCATTGGTACTTGATAGGCTATTTCAACGTACCTTTGGTGTGGCTAAACAAGTTAGAACAGAAACTGAAATTGGTGCAAGTGCCGTTTCGGTGGCTTTTGCATCAGTTAACTTAGCAAAACATATTTTTGCTAAACTTGAAAACGTTAATGTTTTATTAGTGGGTGCTGGTGAAACTATCGAATTGGTTGCTAAACATCTTTATGAGAATAAAGTTGGTAAAATCACTGTCGCTAATCGAACACTCGCCCGTGCTGAGGGGATGGCCAAAAAAATTGGTGCTGATGTTATTACTTTGGCACAAATACCCACTAAAATGAGCCAAGTAGATATCGTTATTAGCTCTACAGCCAGTACGTTACCCATTATTGGTAAAGGTATGGTGGAAACCGCCCTAACACAAAGAAAACATCGTCCAATATTTATGGTGGATTTAGCCGTTCCTCGTGATATTGAAGAACAAGTCTCTGAATTAGAAGATGTATTTTTATATACCGTAGATGATCTACAAACCATTATTTCCGAAAACATTCAAAATAGGCGTAAAGCTGCTGTAGAAGCTGAAAGCATCGTAAATAGTCAGTCCAATAGCTTTATGGCTTGGTTGCGTGGTTTAAATACTCAAGATACGGTTGTTACTTATCGTAACCAATGTTTACTTAACCGAGATAAACTTTTAGAGAAGGCTTTAGTGCAACTTCAAAATAATAAATCTCCCGAAATTGTCATCGCTGAATTAGCAACTAAGTTAACCAATAAGTTTATGCATGCTCCAACGAGTGCAATACAAACTGCAGCTCAAGGTGGTGAATTAGATAAATTAATTTATTTGCGTGATATTTTTAATTTAGAATCTAAAGACTTATAGAATATTTTTTAAAAAACAATGTTATTTTGATGAAGCCTTGGGTAATTCTAAGGCTTTTCAGTTTTTAGCGCAAAAAATTCTGCGTTATTTGTATAAGTAGAATATAATGCCGCCATTATCAAAATTATCCATTTCACTCTATAGCAAAGCTTCAATTTTACTATGTAACAATGAGTGATAGCTATTCCCTGTAGATAAGAAGTTAGTAATGAATCAATCAGTTTATCAAAAACTTGAAGTGTTAGTTGAGCGCTTTGAAGAAGTGCAAGCCTTGTTGTCCGATCCTGAAACTATTAGTGATCAAAACAAATTTCGTACTTTATCGAAAGAGTTGAAGCAATTAACAGAGGTCACTTCTGTATTTAAAGCCTATCAAGGTGCCATCGATGATTTTTCTACGGCAGAAGAAATGCTTAAAGATAATGACCCTGATATGCGCGAAATGGCACAAGAGGAATTTAAAGACGCTAAAAAGGCGGTTGAAGCGTTGACTGACGACTTACAGATTCTGTTATTACCCAAAGATCCAAATGATGATCGTAACTGTTATATGGAAATTCGTGCGGGTGCGGGTGGCGATGAAGCTGCAATTTTTACGGGTGATTTATTTCGAATGTACAGCCGTTATATTGAAAAGAAAGGCTGGAAAATTGAAATAATGAACACCAATGAAAGTGAACAGGGTGGCTACAAAGAAGTTATTGTAAAAGTTGTTGGTGAAGGGGCATACGGTTATATGAAATTTGAGTCTGGTGGACACCGTGTACAACGTGTGCCGGAAACAGAGTCTCAAGGTCGAGTGCATACTTCAGCATGTACTGTTGTCGTTATGCCAGAAATTCCAGAGTCTGAAGCCATCGAAATTAATAAAGCCGATTTGAAAGTTGATACCTTTAGAGCCTCAGGGGCAGGTGGTCAGCATGTAAATAAAACAGATTCAGCAATACGTATTACCCATATTCCCTCAGGTGTTGTTGTTGAGTGTCAAGATCAGCGTTCTCAACATAAAAATAGAGCACAAGCGATGTCGGTACTTCAAGCACGTTTACAAGCGGCGGAGGATGAAAAACGTCGAAGTGAAGAAGAGTCCTCTCGACGTAATTTAGTCGCAAGTGGCGATCGTTCTGAGCGTATTCGCACTTATAATTTTCCCCAGGGAAGAATGAGTGATCATCGTATTAACTTAACGCTTTATCGTTTAAATGAAATAATGGAGGGTAATTTACATTTGGTAATGGAACCTATTATGTTAGAAAATCAGGCAGACATGTTAGCGGCCCTTGCTGATCAAAATTAACACTGTTTAGGCTTTTTCATATTGAGTTAGTTTCATTCAAATTTTATTTAGGTTTGATTATCGTATGGTTGTTGTTCACGGAGTATTAAAAAATTACGCGCTTAAAAATTTAGTTGAATATGGACATAAATTTTTAACACCATGCTCTGACTCCGCTAAACTTGATGCGCAATTATTACTTTGTTTGGTTTTAGAAAAAGAGTTGAGCCATCTGTTAACTTGGCCAGATAAAGTTATTGAAACGGTTTTAGTTAACCAATATCTGGTCTTATTAACGCGGCGTCAAAGTGGTGAACCCATAGCTTATATTACTGGGATAAAAGAATTTTGGTCGTTACCCTTAAGCGTATCAACAGCGACGTTAATCCCTCGGCCAGATACTGAAACTTTAGTTGAACAAGTGCTGGATGTTTTAAAAGGCAAAGAAGCTCTCTCTTGCTTAGACTTAGGTACAGGTACTGGAGCTATTGCTTTAGCCCTTGCCAGTGAAAATCCTACTTGGCAAGTTGAAGGTTTGGATTATAGTCTTAGTGCGGTCAAATTAGCTCAATTAAATGCCAAAAATTTACACTTGTCACACGTTGATTTTTATCAGAGCGATTGGTTTAGCAAAGTCACTAAAAATAAAGTATTTGATGTGATAGTCTCTAACCCGCCATATATTGACAGTAAGGATAAAAATTTATCGCAAGGCGATGTTCGTTTTGAACCCCTATCTGCTCTTGTTGCCGATAATAACGGCTTAGCGGATATAAAAATTATTGCGACTTTAGCAAGGGAATATTTATCTACGCAAGGTAAACTATTTTTTGAACATGGATTTGATCAAGGCACCTCAGTAAGAAAAATAATGGCAGATGCTGGTTATCTACAAGTCCAAACAGTGAAAGATTTATCAGGACATGAGCGAGTCACTTGGGCTGTTGTCGATAGTGAGTTTTAGCCGTATGAAGTAAATCAAAAAAGTATCGTTAATGTAATGTTATAAAATTGAACGACCAGCTTAATAAAATAATATTCACAGGGTAAAGTCATATGTTCAAACACTACACATTACTTTGGCGGTCATTAGCATCTCATTTTTCACTTTGCGTTTTGCTTGGTTAATGGTTAATTCAGATCAACTTAATCGTAAATGGGTGAAAATAGCGCCACATAGTGTTGATACCTTATTATTGGTAATTGGTGCCATTATGGTTGTTCAATTAGCAATTAATCCATTTGAATAAGTTTGGTTAGCTGAAAAGCTGCTCGCACTTACTGCCTATATTTTTACTGGTGTTTATACGTTAAAGTTTGCTAAAAATTGTACGATGCAAATATTTGGTTATTTAGGCGCTATGGGTTGGGTTATACTGGTTTTCCGTATCGCTGTGACTAAAGAGACTATGTTTTTATAAGTTGATTAGTCAATAAATGACGAATTCCTACTCAAGTTTTCGTCAATAGAGTCACAGAGAATCGAGTTTTTGATTTTTAGTTATTAGTTTAAAGAAGAAAAGTGTTATATGAATGAATTGTTGTTATCAGAAATCGATTCTGATGAAAAATCCTTATTAGAAAAACTAGTGTTAGCTGAGGAGTTTGTTTTCTCTTCATCGGCTACTTCCCTAGATAATATAGATAGTTTTATTGAGCAGTGTCAATCCGCTCTTGAAGGTATCGACGATCCGCTGACACAAGCTGAGCAATTAATTAATGAACTGTTTGTCACTCAACTATTAATTGATAATAATCGAGATTTTTGGCCGGTAGTTACCTATCAATTTCAAACGGCCTTAAGTAATCGAACCATATCACCAACGTTAAAAGCTATTATTCTTAGGCACATCATAGAGGCCTGCGGTTTTGACTGTGATATTGTTTTTGTTCCTGAAAAAATTATGGTGCGGCTTGTTTGTGATGATATATATGCCATCATCTTTGACCCAGTGACTGGGGAGTCTTTAAACTGGCAAGAGTTTGACCTTCGTATGGATGATACAGAAGACCTTGATAGTTTTTATTCTGATAATTCGACTGATATTCAGCCAGAGAATATGACTCATATCAGCCTGATTGTTAAACATTTATCGGGACTAAAAACGGCACTAATTAGAGAAGCGGCTTTTAGCCAAGCATTAAGATGTGTTGATATCTTATTATCCCTTAGTCCTAATGACCCTTTTGAGCGCCGAGACCGTGGCTTTTTGCTACATCAACTCGATTGCTTTAAAGTCGCCGTTGATGATTATCGTTATTTTGTTCAGCAATGTCCTGAAGACCCTGCTGCCAAGTTACTTAAATTACAGCTTGATAACATTACAATTGCAGAGCCTTCATTACATTAAAGATTTTTAACCACCAGGGTATGCTAAAGTCGATACCATCAAAATAATAATAAAATTGCTATGCAAAGAGGTTAGTTAAATGCAAGATCATCTAGTGGCGAATACACCATTAATTACCAATGACGCTACGGTATTTGGGCTGTTATCATTAATTTTAGGTTTTGTTTTTTACACCTCGAATAGTCAACACCCTGTATGGAAAAAGTTTTATCAATTCATACCTGCATTATTGATGTGTTATCTACTCCCTTCATTACTTAATACCTTTGGCATTGTTAGTGCTGAACTTAGCCAAGTTGATGAAGTCGCTAAATATTATTTATTACCCGCCTGTTTGGTTTTACTTACCTTAAGCATTGATATTAAGGCGATAATGTCGCTGGGTAATAAAGCACTTATTATGTTCATAACAGGGACTGTTGGTGTAGTCATCGGTGGACCAATAGCCTTGTTAGCAACAGCTGCTCTTTGGCCTGAACTTCTAAATGTTACAGGGCCAGAAGCTGTTTGGCGTGGAATGGCAGCCCTAGCAGGGAGTTGGATTGGTGGCGGTGCGAACATGCTAGCAATGAAAGAAATTTATGGTGCCGGTGGAAAGATATTTACCATTATGGTCACTGTCGACATTATCGTGGCTAATATATGGATGGCATTCTTACTCTATTTTGCTGCTAACCACAAAAGAATAGATGCTAAAAATGGTGCGGATACCTCAGGCATTAATAAGTTAATCGATAAAGTGCAAGCCTATGAAAAAGAACACGCGCGGCGACCTGAATTAAAAGACTTAATGCTGATATTAGCCGTTGGTTTTGGTGCAGCAGGCTTTGCTCACCTAATTGCCGATTTTTTAGTACCTTACTTCCAAGTTAACTTTCCTGGATTAGAAAAATTCAGTCTGCACAGTAAACTTTTTTGGATAATTGTTTTAGTGACATCGATAGGTTTAGGGCTTTCTTTTACTAAAGTGAGACAGCTAGAAGCTGTTGGCGCCTCGAAAGTCGGTAGTAGTTTTTTATATGTGTTGGTCGCTACTATTGGCCTACATATGGATATTTCTCAAATAGTTGAAGCACCTAAATATATTGTCATTGGTTTAATTTGGATGGCAGTACATATTGCTCTGCTCTTTATTGTCGGACGCATGATTAAAGCCCCTATTTTCTATTTAGCTGTCGGCAGCAAAGCTAATATAGGTGGTGCAGCATCTGCACCGGTTATTGCCTCAGCGTTCCATCCTTCTTTAGCGCCAGTTGGCGTATTATTGGCTGTACTTGGTTATGCCTTAGGTACATACATGGCTTGGATTTGCGGTCAACTATTAAGAATTATCGGTAGTTAAAATTAATTTTATAAGGATTTAGAAAAATTATGACAATTCAATCAGTTTCAGTAGCAGATATCAATGTTGCCAATGACAAACCCTTTGTTTTATTTGGTGGCATGAACGTGCTTGAGTCTCGTGACTTAGCCATGAGAATTGCAGAACATTACGTTGAAGTGACACAAAAATTAGGCATTCCTTATGTTTTTAAAGCATCATTTGATAAAGCTAATCGATCATCGGTTAACTCATATCGTGGACCAGGCTTAGATGCAGGATTAAAGATTTTTGAAGAAATAAAATCCACGTTTAATGTCCCCATTATTACTGACGTGCATGAATGTTATCAAGCACAACCTGTTAGTGAAGTGGTAGATGTTATTCAACTCCCTGCTTTTCTTGCTCGCCAAACTGACTTGGTGGTTGCTATGGCCAAAACTGGAGCCATTATCAATGTTAAAAAACCACAGTTTTTAGCGGCTCATGAAATGCAACATATTATTACTAAATTTGGCGAAGCGGGTAATAACAACATACTATTATGTGAACGTGGTAGCTGTTATGGCTACAATAACTTAGTTGTTGATATGCTTGCCATGGATGAGATGAAGAGCTATGCACCGGTTATCTTTGATGCCACGCATGCTTTACAAAAACCGGGTGGGCGAAGCGACTCTGCAGATGGCCGCAGAGCACAAGCAACCCAGCTAGCGCGAAGTGGTATGGCAATAGGCATTGCTGGTTTGTTTATTGAAGCACACCCCGATCCCAGTAATGCAAAATGTGATGGCCCTTGTGCACTGCCATTAGATAAATTAGCGCCTTATTTAATTCAAATGAAGGCTATTGATGACATGGTTAAAAGCTTTGAGCCTTTAATCATTGAATAAGAGGCTTTTTTTGTATTAGATTAAAAGCCATGTTAATGCAAACCTCACTGTTTTTTATAGTCATTAGCACTGTCAATAAACAATTAATGTTACTTTTTTGTCAGTGAATACGCTATTGTTAATATCAATAGCGCACGCGCTGCATTCACTAAATTCTTTTATTTTTGTCGTTGTTTTTTGGGGATGCTAACTATTGGATAACATAAAACTTACTCAAGATGAAAACTTATCATTCAAAGTAACCCATCAACTCTTGCCTAAAGACAATCAACGTATTGATTTATACTTCTCTCTACCTATTGAAATGGGCATTAGCCCCAGTACACTTAGTGAAGAAAACTACTTTCACAGCAGCATAAAATGTCATAGTGCTTATTATTCTGACCAATTACATTTACCTCTAGTTAGAAGTCGGTTTATTAGCCAAAATAAAGGTGAACAGAGTGATTATCGTCTCAATCTTAATTTATTTTCATATCAGATACGTTTAGCACTAGATACTGATGTTAAACAAACACTGAAGCTATCATCTGCTGATGAATTTTACGCTCAAGCTGTCGAGCTTGCTGAGCAAACACTGTCACTTTTGAAAAAATTGAGGCGATATACACCGCCCGATAAAAAATTAAGACCTTATTTTGAGAATGCTGATAATTATTTAAGCTGGCATGTTGAACAATCCTGCTTAAAATTACTTTCTCGTGGACCTAAAAGCAGTGAGCATTCTGTAGAGCGAACATTTTTATTTGATTTATGCCGTGATGAAAATGACTATCGTACTGATAATCAATACAACTCAAATCTGACACTAAGTGATCCTAATCGTATTACTAATAAAATGCGATTACTGCAGCGATTAATCGAGTATGGGGTCGTATTTCAAAAAGAGACACGTAACCTTAATATTAATTTAAAGCGATTAGTGAGAGGTACAGTTACTGCTGTGATTATGGCATTTGTTATGACAGTGGTACTTAATGCTCGTTCAAACTTTACCGAAGTCACTATCGTCTTTGTCGGTATGTTAGGTTTTATTTATGGATTGCGTGAAATTTTTAAGGACGATATTACTCGGCTAATATGGCGAAAAATTCAACGAGGTTTACCTAAATGGAAGTTGTTTTTTACTAATAGTATTACCAAAACATTAATGACCAGCCAAACATTATGGCTTGAATATATTCGTACCAAAGATCTACCTAATGAGGTTAATAAATTATTTCAACAGAGACGTCATCAAAATAAACAAGCCGCATGTTTATTGCATTTTCGCAGTGATACTAAGGTCTATGCTAAGGAATTTTTACCCGGTTATGACGAAATACAAGGTCAAATATTTTTTAACCTGACGCCCTTTGTTCGTTTTTTAAAAAAAGGGGAGGGGCGTTTGTATTCCCTAGAAGGTAAAAAAATAAATAAACAGGCAGTTGAGCGTCGCTATCAAATTAATGTGGTGTTAGTCAAAACAGATAAGAATCACTTAAATAATTTACAACGTTTTAAAATAACGTTAAATCGTTCAGGAATTATTAATATTGAAGCAATGGAGGTTGATTAGTGTGTTATTAATTGTTCGTTGCCGAGATACAATTAATGGAGCCCTTGTTATTTTTTAATATCTAGAGTAAATTTTAGACAGTTAATCTATTTAACTTGTTTAGGTTTTAAAAAAGTAGTGATTTACCTTGTATTCACTTGAGTTTGCCCCCAGCTTTATTAGTGAAGCTATAAAAAGT
>CAWVSL010000038.1:0-26351 GCA_963933115.1 uncultured Colwellia sp. | reverse complement strand
AATAAAACAGAATAAATTTTGAGTTTGAGTTTGAGTCAAACTCTATTTCATCAAAACTTGTTCTAAACTAATTTAAAAAAACCACCTATTTGACTTTTTTGTCCTTTTTTCCTGTCTGCAAAAACCTCGACCATGTTGCCGTATACAAATACCTGTTAGAGCCAAAAGACTATCTACCATTCAAACCTTGCCTATAATATTACCGACAAGGTGATTTTTCTTATAGATGAGTAATGAATTGAGGATTGATGACCGAGGTGTTCATACTTACCAATAGTTAGCACTGTTCTTATTGCGGTTATTGCTTTATCTGATAGCCACTTTTAAATATCCAAGTAACCGCTAATAAACATAAAGCTAAAAGTCCGCCCATAACACCAAAAGTAGTGGCTAAACTTACCTCCGCCACACCATAAAAACTCCATCTAAAACCACTAATTAAATAAAATACTGGATTGAATTGTGTCACTGTTTGCCAAAATGGTGGCAACATACTGACAGAATAAAAAGTACCCCCTAAAAATACCAGCGGAGTAATAATAATCAGTGGGATCACTTGTAGCTTTTCAAAGTTGTCTGCCCATATACCGATAATAAAACCAAACAAGCTGAAGGTTACCGCCGTTAACACGAGAAAGAATAACATCCAAAAAGGATGTGCTATTTCAAGTGGAACAAATAGATGCGCTGTCGCTAATATAATTAACGCTAAGACAATCGATTTAGTTGCAGCAGCGCCAACATAACCAAGCAAAATTTCAAAAGAAGATATCGGAGCAGAAAGTAACTCATAAATAGTACCAGTGAATTTAGGAAAATATATACCAAAAGACGCATTTGAAATACTTTGTGTTAATACAGATAACATAATTAATCCTGGGACAATAAAAGCACCATAACTAATACCGTCTATTTCGGTAATACGCGAGCCAATTGCAGAGCCAAAAACAATAAAGTAAAGTGAAGTAGATATAACTGGAGAGATAATGCTTTGGAAAATAGTACGTTTAGTTCGCGCCATTTCAAATTTATAAATAGCCATAACAGCGTAACGATTCATTTTGTTTCCCTTACTAGTGAGACAAAGATATCTTCTAACGAGCTTTGATCTGTGTTGATATCTTTAAAGCCTATATTTGCTTCTGACAAATGCTGGAGTAAAGCAGAGATCCCCGTGTGTTCTTCACTAGTGTCATAACTGTAAATTAATTGCAGACCATCATTTTTAATCTGTAAATTAAAATCAGTCATAGCCGAAGGTATCGCTGTTAATGGTTCTTTTAAATGGAGAATTAACTGTTTCTTCCCTAGTTGATCCATTAAAACTGTTTTATCTTCAACCAAAATAAGTTGACCATTTTTAATAACACCAATACGGTCTGCTATTTCCTCAGCTTCTTCAATATAGTGTGTCGTTAAGATTATAGTTACGCCATCGTTACGTAATTGCCTGACTAATTGCCACATATCTTTGCGCAACTCTACATCAACACCAGCGGTAGGTTCATCTAAAAATAAAATGGTTGGTTGATGAGACAGTGCCTTTGCAATCATCACTCGGCGTTTCATACCACCAGATAATTCAATCATGCGATTGTCTTTTTTATCCCAAAGCGATAATGACTTGAGTGTTTCCTCAATAAAAGCAGGGTTGGGTTTTTTACCAAATAATCCACGGCTAAATGAAACGGTAGACCATACTGTTTCAAAAGCATCCGTGGTTAACTCTTGTGGTACTAAGCCAATAAGTTCACGCGTATGTCGGTAACCCGCAACAATATCTTTACCATCAACCGTAATTTTCCCCGAGCTGGCATCAACAATGCCACAAATCGTACTAATGAGTGTTGTTTTACCTGCTCCGTTTGGCCCTAATAAGGCAAAAATTTCAGCTGGTTTTATTGATAAGTTAATATTCTTCAGTGCTTGAAAACCACTGTCATAAAATTTATTAACGTCGGTGATTTGAATAATAGGCTGCAAGATCAATTTCCATCAATATTTAAAGAATACTACGGTATACGAGATGCCCTATGGATGGCTAGGAAAATCACCAAATTAGTTGCTAAATATTCTACACTCCTCATTAACAGCATAAAATAATGACTTTAATAAACAAATGATGTCATTAAATACTTGTTGAGTGATAGGAAAAGTAATTGACAAAAAAAGGCCAATTCATCACGAATTAGCCTTTAAATATCTATTGTTGTCAATTTAGTGGTGCGGATGGGGGGACTTGAACCCCCACGACCTAAATCACCAGCCCCTCAAGCTGGCGCGTCTACCAATTCCGCCACATCCGCGCAATACTAAATTTAAACGGTTTACTTTTATACGCTGTATTATTCATCATGAGGCCTGATGAATAATACAATTAAATATTTTGAAAAACTACTGACTAAATAGGGATTATAATAATTCAACTACAGCCGTAATTTTTATATAAACTAGTTTGGCACGTCGCTATCGTCAGCTTTTTTAGTCGCATCACCTGCTGGTACATCACTGTTTTCAATAGTAATTACCGGTTCAGCACTTTCTGTTGGAATTGCATCAGTTGCCATTTGTTCAGTGGGGACAGCTAAGTTGTCCCATTCATCGCCTTGTTTAGTTTTACTTGCCGTTAGGTTACCTAAAAGTAAGCTAATAACAAAAAAACCAACCGCTAACCAGGTAGTCATTTTAGTTAAAAAATTACCCGAGCCATTTGAGCCAAAAATAGTAGTCGATGAGCCAGCGCCAAAAGATGCGCCCATATCAGCACCTTTACCCTGTTGGATTAATACTAAACCAATAAGACATAGAGCAATGATTAAATAAACAACAATTAAAATTTCATACAACATTTTTTATATTCCTTTAGCGGTTGAACAAATTACTTTGAATTCATCAACCTTCAAACTAGCACCACCGATTAAACCACCGTCTATATCAGTTTGTGCGAACAATTCTTCACTGGTGGTAGCATTTAGGCTGCCACCATATAACAAAGGCACTTTATTAGCTACATCGGCGTCTATATTTGTCAAAAATTGACGAATAAACTGATGTGTTTTTTGTGCCACATTGGGGGATGCTGTTTTTCCAGTGCCAATAGCCCAAACGGGTTCATAAGCAACAACAACATCAACAAATTTTTCGATACCTATTATATCAATGACAGCTTGTAATTGTGAAGCTAGAATTTCATTTGTTTGCTCAGCTACTCGCTGTGCTTCACTCTCACCAATACATAAAATCGGTGTTAAACCAGCCTCAAGTACAGACTTTACTTTTTCAGCAATAACCACACTAGTTTCACTGTATAAACTTCTGCGCTCTGAATGGCCAACAATAACATAACTTACTGATACATCTTTTAACATACCGGTTGATACTTCACCGGTAAATGCCCCATTCTCTTGAGCACTTACATTCTGAGCCCCTAGATGAATATGTTCATTAAGGTTTGCAGTTTTTGCAGCTGCAGTGAAAGCAGCTAAATAAGGAAAACTTGGGCAAATGACAATTTCAACATTGTCATTTACAACAAAGCCGTTAAAGGCGTTAGTCATTTGCTCGATTAACGCTAAGCCACCGTTCATTTTCCAATTGGCAGCAACTATTAATGGTCTTTTCATTTATCTTTCCTAAATCAAGGCGGCAAGATATTAACTAACCTATGAATAAGTTACAAGTATTATGATTAATATCTTGTTTGTTTGTCTATTATTCACTCATAACAAGTCTATAAGACAATACCTTTGCGTACTTTTTTCAATTAACTCGCTTCTTTAACCGCATCCGCAATTTGATTGGCAAGTTTGGTAATTTCGTCTAAATCAGGTCCTTCAACCATCACTCTAATAAGGGGCTCTGTTCCTGATTTTCTTAATAATACTCGTCCACGACCTTTAAGGATTTCGTTAACGTTATCAACAGAAGCAGTTACATTGACTTCATTAATCGGGTCTGAGTTACCAGAAAAGCGAACATTAACTAAAATTTGTGGCAGTTTGGTCATACCCTGTCGAAGTTCAAGCAAGGTTTTACCTGAGCCACAGACAGCGGTTAGCACATTAAGTGCGGCAATAATGCCATCACCTGTAGAGGTATGGTTTAAATTAATGATGTGGCCTGAGTTTTCAGCACCTAAGTGCCAGCCTTTGTTTGCTAACATCTCCATTACGTGGCGGTCACCAACGTTACTTCTAGCAAAAGGGATATCTAGTTCAGCTAAGGCTAACTCTAAGCCCATATTGCTCATCAATGTACCAACGACACCACCATGCATATTACCTGTTTGCAAGTCGTTACGAGCGATAATATAGACAACTTCGTCGCCATCGATAACATAACCGGTATGATCAACCATCATCAGACGATCACCATCGCCATCGAGTGCAATCCCTAAATCCGCACCATGCTCAACGACAACTTTTGATATTCCATCCATTGAAGTTGCACCACAGTTATCATTAATGTTGGTACCATTTGGCTTAGTACCAATTTCAATAACGGTTGCACCAAGTTCAGCAAATACTTTTGGTGCGATGTGATACGTTGCCCCATGGGCGCAATCAACCACTATTTTCAAACCACTTAATGACATCTGGCTGGGAAAGTTACTTTTACAAAACTCAATATAACGCCCTGCTGCATCATCAATACGGGTCGCTTTACCTAACTGGGCTGATTCAACACAGTGCATGTCCTTATCTAGCTCAGCTTCTATTGCCGCTTCTACATCATCGGCCAGTTTTTGACCTGATTGAGAGAAAAATTTAATACCATTATCATAAAAAGGGTTATGTGAGGCACTAATAACAATGCCTGCCTCTGCTCGAAAAGTTTTAGTTAAATAAGCGATAGCAGGTGTCGGCATTGGCCCTAATAGTCCAATATCAACACCAGCCGCTGAAAACCCTGCTTCTAATGCAGACTCAAGCATGTAACCAGAGATACGGGTATCTTTACCAACAAGCACTTTTTTAGTACCCTTAGCCGCCATTACTTTACCAGCGGCATAGCCTAATTTCATCACGAAATCTGGGGTAATGGGGTATTGCCCAACTAAACCACGAATACCATCGGTACCAAAATATTTTCTTTGAGACATATAACTTCCTATTATTAATTAATTTAAAGTAGTCATTAACTAAATAAACTAACCTTGTCTAATACTTTTAATGCATCCACAGTTTCTTTGACATCGTGAACACGAATGATTTTTGCCCCTTGCTGAGCGGCAATAAGAGCAGCCGCCAAACTACCTGGCAGGCGCTGCTCAAGCTCTCTATTTAATAAATTACCAATCATAGACTTACGGGACATACCCGCAAGTATCGGTAATTTTAAAGCTTGAAAGGTGTTTAAGCTAGCAAGCAATTGATAATTTTGGTCTAACGTTTTACCAAAGCCAAAACCAGGATCTAGAACTAATTGGGATCTCTTTATACCTGCAGCTTCACAAGCTGAAATGCGTGCTTGAAAGAATAATGAAATATCATTAAATAAATCATCATAATGAGGCGAATGTTGCATTGTTCGTGGTAGTCCTTGCATATGCATCAGACAAATTGCAACATCTGATTGGGCAACAGCACTGATACAATCTTTATTTTGCAGCGCTCTCACATCATTAATTAAACCCGCGCCATGTTCGATCGCTTCACTCATTACATGAGCTTTACTGGTATCGATAGAAACAATGACATCAAAGCGATGTTTGATCGCTTTTAAGACCGGAATAACCCTTGATATTTCCTCTGATTCACTGACATCGGGTGCCCCTGGCCTAGTAGACTCGCCACCAACGTCAATAACAGCAGCACCATCATTAATCATTTGTTCAGCTTGAGCTAAAGCAGTATCGATACGATTAAAATGCCCCCCATCGGAAAATGAGTCGGGTGTTACATTTAAAATACCCATCACTTGAGGTTTATCTAAATTTAAAATTTTACCATTACAATTTAACTGCAAAGTAACACTCTTTAATAATTTTATAAAAGAAAGCCCTAATGTTAGTAAACATTAGGGCTGTTTTCTGATCTTTTAACCTTAACTTGCAGGAAGATCTGAAGGATTATTTAAATCCGTCTTTGATTTTTCGTCATTTTCAGATTTTGGTGGCGATTTATCATTTTTATCCGATTTTATATCATGTAAATCAGTTGGTGGACGAACATCTGTTCTAGCCATTAAATCATCAATTTGTTTCGCATCAATAGTTTCATATAACATTAGGGCGTCTTTCATCGCATGTAAGATGTCTAAATTAGCTTTAATTATTTGCTCTGCTCGCTGATAATTACGGTGAACAAAGTCTTTAATTTCTGAATCAATATTCTTAGCTGTTTCATCAGACATATGCATTGACTTACCCGAACCACCACCTAAGAAAACTTCACCCTCTTCTTCAGCATATAACATAGGTCCCATTTTTTCAGATAAGCCCCATTGAGTAACCATTTTACGAGCAATATCTGTAGCACGTTCAATATCATTAGATGCACCGGTTGACACTTTATCAGCACCATAAATAACTTCTTCAGCAATACGACCACCATATAAAGATGAAATACGACTTTCTAAATGTTCTTTAGAATGGCTGAATCTGTCTTGCTCAGGTAAATACATCGTTACGCCAAGTGCTCGTCCGCGAGGAATAATACTGACTTTATAAACAGGGTCATGGTCTGGCACTAAACGGCCAACGATAGCATGACCTGCTTCATGATAAGCTGTCATTTCTTTTTCAGCTTCACCCATTACCATCGAACGACGCTCAGAGCCCATCATGATTTTATCTTTAGCTCGGTCAAATTCAGCCATACCAACAACACGACGTGAACTTCTTGCGGCAAACAATGCGGCTTCATTAACTAGGTTTGCTAAGTCAGCACCAGAAAAGCCTGGCGTACCACGAGCAATTAACGAAGGTTCAACATCATCACCTAAAGGTACTTTACGCATATGTACTTTAAGAATTTGTTCGCGGCCACGGATATCAGGTAAGCCAACTTCTACTTGACGGTCAAAACGACCAGGACGTAATAAAGCGGGGTCTAGTACATCTGGACGGTTAGTCGCGGCAATAACGATAACACCTTCATTACCTTCAAAACCATCCATCTCAACTAACATTTGGTTAAGTGTTTGTTCACGTTCATCGTGCCCACCACCCATGCCAGAACCACGTTTTCGACCTACGGCATCAATCTCATCAATGAAGATAATACAAGGAGCTGATTTTTTAGCTTGTTCAAACATATCACGAACACGTGAAGCACCAACACCAACAAACATTTCAACAAAATCTGAGCCTGAGATAGTAAAGAAAGGAACTTTAGCTTCACCAGCAATAGCTTTGGCTAATAAAGTTTTACCTGTGCCCGGCTGACCGACAAGTAAAACACCCGATGGAATACGACCCCCTAGTTTTTGAAATCTTGTGGGCTCTTTTAGGTAGTCTACTAATTCAGAAACTTCTTCTTTAGCTTCGTCACAACCAGCAACATCAGCAAAAGTCGTTTGAACCTGATCTTCACCTAATAAGCGTGCTTTAGACTTACCAAAAGACATAGCCCCCTTACCGCCACCACCTTGCATTTGACGCATGAAGAAAATCCATACACCGATAAGCAAAATCATTGGGAACCAAGAAATAAAAATAGTGGTTAAAAAACTAGTTTCTTCTGGCATCTCACCATTAGCTTTAACACCTTGCTTGACAAGGTCATTAATTAAGTCGCGGTCATAAGCACCAGGAATGACTGTAATGTAATCAGTACCGTCACGCATTGTGCCTTTTATTACGCCATCTCGACCAACATTCGCATCACGAACCTGTCCTTGACGAACATCTTGAATAAAAGCGGTGTAATCAACTTGCTTATCATTTGCCGTATTAGGAGTAAAACTCTGAAATACTGACATTAACACTACTGCAATGACTAACCATAAAATAAGATTTTTTGCCATATCGCTCAACTTAATAACCTCTTGAAATTTGTAGCTTTATTTGTAAAGCCACTTGAAAAATTTTATAAAAAATGGGAAATCCATTCCTTTACTCTAACTAAAATACAACCTGTATACACTATACTGTAATTTACTACAATTTAAAGCCAGTGGCTACTAGATAAACTTCTCGAGACCGTGCTCGTGAAGATTCTGGTTTACGGGTTTTAACTGTTTTAAAGTCTGCTCGTAGATCTTTCATAAACTGTTCAAAGCCATCACCTTGAAAGACCTTAACAACAAATGACCCATTTTTCTTTAAAACGTCATTACACATCGCTAATGCGAGTTCTACTAAATACATACTACGTGCTGAATCAGCTGATTCATTACCTGTCATATTTGCCGCCATGTCAGACATCACAATATCGATATTTTTACCATCGATACGGTTTAGCAACGCATTTAACACAACTTCTTCTCTGAAGTCACCTTCAAGAAAATCAACGCCAGCAATAGAGTCCATAGGTAATATATCACAAGCAATGACCTGCCCCTTATCACCGACAACTTTTACCGCATATTCAGACCAACCACCGGGAGCTGCACCCAGATCGACGACTGTCATACCGGGTTTAATCAATTTATCTTTATTATTGATTTCTTCAAGTTTAAAAACAGCACGTGAACGAAGTCCCAACTTTTGGGCTTTTTTGACAAACTCATCTTCAAAATGCTCTTGCATCCACTTCATGCTGCTATTAGATAATTTCTTTTTAGCCATTGTTTATGCATCACTCAAAAATAAAACTTATTAATGTTAATCAATAATCAATAATATGATTTAAAAAATAAACATTTAAGTGGTTTGTATTAGTATTACAAACTAGATAAGGGTAAAATAGTCCGAATTCAAGCTAACTTGTAACGAAAATTGTAAATGACCTTAAATAAAAAACAAATACAACACTTAAAAGGTGTTGCACATCCTCTTAAACCAGTGGTTTTATTAGGAAATAACGGTTTAACTGAAGCTGTTGTCGCTGAAATTGATTATGCCCTGAGCCATCATGAATTAATCAAAGTAAAGATTCCTACTGACGACCGTGAAACAAAAACTTTAATTATTGACGCTATTTGCCGTGAAACCAAGGCAACTAAAATTCAAGAAATTGGTAAAACTTTAGTTATTTACCGTCAATCGGATGAAAAAAAAATACGTATACCTAAGCTTTAACTTATGCTTTCAAATAATGTTAACTTATTCAAACTTGAGTAAGTTGGCCTTATTTAAAGTTAATTAACATCGCTTTTAATATTCTGCACAAGATAGCGATGAGCTTTCGAGTAATCAACTATTTAAAATTTAGCTAAAACACACTTCATCTACACATCAATACTGCTCGATTCATTTCAAAAAAACTGCACAGCGACGACATTATATAAACTAACATTCAATAAAACTGGCTAGTTGCTAATACAGGCTGATTATATGACACTAAAACCAAGTTAACCTAGTTTAGATTAAACCCATAGATAGATAATTGCCTATAACTTTGATATTGTAAGCCCTTCCAATGACATAAGTAACGTAATTTAAGAAGATAAATTGTAAGTAAATGCTTAAATTCAGGTGCAGATAGATCGCTTTAAATCAAATAATAAGTCAGTGACATATTATTGTCTCAATCTATTTTCGTTAAATTTAGATAAAAATAATAAACTATTTAAGATAGGAAATGACAACATGAATTTTAAATACCTTAGCGTATTGACCTTAGTAATAATTTCTTTAACTGCTTGTGGTAATTCTGAGCAAGCAGCAGAACCAATAATAGCGCCAATTGAAGAGCCTGTTGGTAATACCGAGTTGACCCAGTTTACTTTTTTACAGTCATATAACCCTAGTTTGAATGATGATGTGACTTCATCGATTACTTCAGGTGTTGTTTCAGCGCGTATAACCACTAATGTACCTGTTAATAATTTAGTGGCGACCTTTGATCACGGTGGTGCCGAAGTTACCATCAACGGTGAAGTACAAACGAGTAATGTTACAAGTAACGATTTTAGTCAGCTAGTCACATACCAAGTAGCCATGAGTGACGGTCAAGTTGCTCAATATCAAGTTGACTTGACCAAATTTACGGGATTACCGGTTATCTCCATTGCTACAGAAAATTGGGCCGAAATCACCTCAAAAGATGATTATGTTAACGGCACTGTCTCAATTGACGGTGGGCGAGAATTTGCGGATATGGCAGATACCTCAATGAAAATTAGAGGACGTGGTAATTCTACCTGGCAACATCCCAAAAAGCCTTATCAGATGAAACTGAGTGATAAAAGTGAGTTTTTAGGCATGCCGTCGAAAAAGAAATGGCTGTTCATCGCTGAATATTCAGACAAGACAATGCTACGCAACACTATTGCCTTTGAAATGGGCTACATTAGCCAATTAGACTGGACACCTAAGAGCACCTTTGCTGAAGTCTATATAAATGATAGTTACAATGGCACCTACAACATTACTGAAAAAGTAGAAGAAGGTTCCCAAAGAGTCGCCATCGGTGACACCGGTTATTTGTTAGAAATTGATCAACCAGAACGATTAGACCCCGACGATATTTCTTTTCGTACAGGCAATTTTTTACTTAACATCAAATCCCCTGATGTCGTACAAGACAGCAGTGAATACAATTACATCAGAAACTACATAAATGAGTTTGAAAATGTACTCATGAGCGCCCAATATAGAGACTCGATTAATGGTTATCAGAAATATATTAATGTTGACAGTTTTATTGATTGGTATTTAATTAGTGAAATCACCAAAAATGTTGATTCTAAATCTTTCTCGAGTATTTATTTAAATTTAATCCCCGGCGAAAAAATCAACATGGGCCCATTGTGGGACTTTGATTTATCGTTTGGTAATGTGGATTACGCCGACAGTCGATATGCTGAAGGCTTTTGGGTCAAAGACCACCCTTGGTATAGCCGTTTATTTCTAGACCCCGCGTTTGTCGCCAAAATTAAGACCCGCTTCGCTTACTTTAAGCAGAATCAGCAATTTATTTTAGATAAAATTGATAACCACGCTAAAAATCTGCAGTGGGCCCAACAAGAAAATGATGACAAATGGAATACTATTGGTATGTATGTTTGGCCTAATCCTGTTGTATTTGAGACTTACGATGAAGAGGTCGAGCATTTAAAGTCTTGGTATATAGAGCGGATGAATTGGTTAGAGACAGCTTATAGTAATATGTAGTATTAGCTACTCTTCTTAGAGGTCGGCCGGTTAGCATTATTTATTATGAGTAATTCTAACCGTCTCATTAAGTGGAATGGTTAATATTGGTAAAGTAAAACCTTGTCACTTAATCTACATTGTAATAGCCGTAACATCATCATTTCAATAAAATCGAGTAATACAAAGATAAAAAAAACCCAACACTCACAAGAGTATTGGGCTGATTTGAGCGGTAATGAATTTACAGTAACTAAATTAAACCCTTAATATACAACCGCAATAATTTCATATTCAACCATACCACCCGGCGTAGTAATTTCAATTTCTGAGTCAACCATTTTACCGATTAAACCTCGAGCGATAGGTGAGTTGACTGAGATTCGATGCTGCTTAATATTCGCCTCATCATCACCAACAATTTTATAAGTCACTTCTTCATCCGTATCAAGGTTTAACAAGGTAACTGTTACGCCAAAGATTACTTTACCTGTATTGGTGATTTTGGAGATATCAATAATTTGAGCATTACCCAATTTCCCTTCAATATCTTGAATACGACCTTCACAAAAACCTTGTTGTTCACGTGCGGCATGATATTCAGCATTTTCTTTTAAGTCGCCATGTTCACGTGCCACTGCAATAGAAGCAACTATCTCAGGACGCTTAACTGTTTTTAACTGGTGTAGTTCATTACGTAATGCATCTGCACCCGATAACGTCATTGGATATAAACTCATTTTATTCCCTAACCTTTTATTCCATTCCCGTAATATAAACGGTTTGTTCGTTCATTAAATTTAATAACAAAGGTGGCTCACTTTAATAAGATGGACCACCGTTGAATAACGCTTATCTACTTTATGATAACTATCATTAGCTACAACGTTTATGTAACTCTTGAATAGACGTGACTATATTTCTATCGTCTGCAGCATGAGCCATACAAGCAGCAAATGCCCCATTTAAAGTGGTAGTATAAGCAACTTTATAACGTAACGCACCGCCTCGTAATACTTTTGAGTCTTCGATTGCCTTACGACCTTCAGTCGTATTGATGATATAACTATACTCACTGTTTTTAATTCTATCAAGAATATGAGGACGACCTTCGTGTACTTTATTTACAAGACGAACAGGTACATTAGCTTCACCTAACACAACTGCTGTTCCATGAGTTGCATCGAGTTCATAACCTAGCTCAACCATTTTTTTAGCCAGTTCAACCACACGAAATTTATCACTGTTACGAACAGAAATTAATGCGCGACCTGATTTAGGGACTGAAACACCAGCACCTAGGCTAGCTTTAGCATAGGCTTCTTCAAATGTATCACCAACGCCCATTACTTCTCCTGTTGAGCGCATTTCTGGGCCAACAAGAGGATCACTTCCATGGAACTTGTTAAAGGGAATAACCACTTCTTTGACAGAAAAATATGGCGGAATAACTTCATGAGTAATACCTTGCTCAGCGAGTGACTTACCTGCCATAACACGAGCACCAATTTTAGCTAGTGGTACCGACGTCGCTTTTGAAACAAAGGGGACTGTTCTGGCTGCACGAGGGTTTACTTCAATTAAATAAACTTCGTTATCTTTGACCGCCATTTGTGTGTTCATTAAACCAATGACACCTAGCTCAAATGCTAAGTCAGTGACTTGCTTACGCATCACATCTTGAATTTCTTGACTTAAACTATACGCGGGTAATGAACAGGCACTATCACCTGAGTGAACACCTGCCTGCTCAATATGCTGCATAATACCACCGACAACAACATCAGTGCCATCACAAATCACATCAATATCAACTTCAATAGCATCATCTAGAAAGTGATCAAGCAGTATAGGAGAGTCATTAGAGACACTCACTGCATCTGTCATATAGCGACGTAAGTCATCTAAGTCATAAACAATTTCCATCGCTCGACCACCAAGGACATAAGAAGGACGAACAACTAAAGGGAAACCAATGGTTTCAGCTTTAGCCATTGCTTCATCAATAGAAGTAACTGTGGCATTTTGGGGTTGTAATAACCCTAAACGGTCAACAGCTTGCTGAAAACGTTCTCTGTCTTCAGCTCGGTCGATGGCATCAGGTGATGTACCAATAATCGGTACGCCTGCGGCTTCTAATGCACGTGCCAATTTAAGTGGGGTTTGACCACCGTATTGAACAATAACACCTTTAGGCTTTTCAATACGCACAATTTCTAATACATCTTCAAAGGTAATCGACTCAAAGTACAGGCGGTCTGACGTATCATAATCGGTAGAAACAGTTTCAGGGTTACAATTGACCATAATGGTTTCATAACCATCTTCTCGAAGTGCTAATGCAGCATGGACACAACAGTAATCAAATTCTATACCTTGACCAATACGGTTTGGGCCACCACCTAGAATCATAATGGATTCTTTATCGGTAGGATTTGCTTCACATTCTTCATCATAAGTTGAATACATATACGCCGTATCAGAACTGAACTCTGCTGCACAAGTATCAACACGCTTATACACAGGGTAGATACCTGCATTATGACGTTTCTTACGAATTTCAGCTTCAGATACACCGATAACGTCAGCAAGACGTGCATCAGCAAAACCTTTACGCTTAAGTTGACGTAAATAGTCAGGCGTAAGGACTTTTAAGCCACCACTGCGGACATTGGCTTCTTCTAAAACAATGTCTTCAATTTGTATTAGGAACCAACGATCAATTTTAGTGAGTCTGTAAATATCATCTACCGTTAGACCTAAACGGAAAGCATCAGCTACGTACCAAATTCGGTCGCTACCTGCTTCTTGAAGTTCATGCATGATTTTAGTTTTAGCACCCGGTTGCGTTACATCAACCATAGAGTCAAAGCCATTGACACCGACTTCTAAACCACGCAATGCCTTTTGCATCGACTCTTGTTGGTTACGGCCAATAGCCATGACTTCACCAACAGACTTCATTTGTGTCGTTAACCTGTCTTCACAACCGGCAAATTTTTCAAAGTTAAAACGAGGAATTTTAGTAACAACATAATCAATGGTAGGTTCAAATGATGCTGGAGTTTTACCACCAGTAATATCGTTTGTTAACTCATCAAGGGTATAACCTATTGCTAATTTGGCAGCAATTTTGGCAATTGGGAAGCCCGTAGCTTTAGAGGCAAGCGCAGATGAACGAGAAACACGTGGGTTCATTTCAATAATAACCATACGGCCAGTATCTGGACATATACCAAACTGAACGTTTGAACCACCTGTTTCAACACCTATCTCTCGCAGCACTGCAAGCGAGGCATTACGCATGATTTGATATTCTTTATCTGTTAGCGTTTGCGCTGGAGCAACCGTAATTGAGTCACCCGTATGAATACCCATAGGGTCAAAGTTTTCTATCGCACAAACAATGATGCAGTTATCATTTTTGTCGCGGACCACTTCCATTTCATACTCTTTCCAACCAATAAGTGACTCATCAATTAATAATTCACTTGTTGGTGAGAGGTCTAAACCACGGGTACAAATTTCAATGAATTCTTCAACATTGTAAGCAATCCCGCCACCTGTTCCACCCATAGTAAATGATGGACGAATAATACAAGGAAAACCCAAGTGCTTGCTTGCTGCCAATGCTTCTTCGATAGTATGAACAATTTCAGCCCTTGGAGTATCTAATCCAATGGCTTTCATTGCTTTATCAAAACGACTTCTGTCTTCTGCTTTATCAATAGCATCAGCCGTTGCGCCAATCATTTCAACGTTAAATTCTTTTAGTACACCTTTTGCTTCTAATTCTAACGCACAATTTAATGCGGTTTGACCGCCCATAGTCGGTAGTACAGCACAAGGACGTTCTTTCTCAATAATTTTGCGCACAACTTCCCAATGAATTGGTTCGATATAAGTCGCATCAGCCATATCAGGATCAGTCATTATCGTTGCCGGGTTAGAGTTAACTAGAATAACTCGATAACCTTCTTCACGAAGTGCTTTACATGCTTGTGCGCCAGAATAATCAAACTCACATGCTTGACCAATAACAATTGGGCCTGCGCCTAAGATCAAGATACTTTTTAAGTCGGTACGTTTTGCCATTTTCTTCTCTCTGTCTTGTCTGCGGGGCTTAAGCTTGTTTTGCTTGGTAGCTTTTGATTAAGTCAATAAAGTGATCAAACAAAGGTGCAGCATCTGCTGGACCGGGGCTTGCTTCTGGGTGACCTTGAAAGCTAAACGCTGGTTTGTCTGTACGGTGAATACCTTGTAAAGAACCATCAAACAATGATTTATGTGTTATTTTCAAGTTGGTTGGTAAAGAATCTTCATCAACCGCAAAACCATGATTTTGAGAAGTGATCATGACAACATCACGATTAAAATCTTTTACGGGATGATTTGCACCATGATGGCCAAATTTCATTTTCATGGTTTTAGCACCACTGGCTAAACCTAGTAGCTGATGGCCTAAACAAATACCAAATATAGGGATATCTGTTTCTAAAAATGTTTTAATTGCATCGATAGCATAAACACAAGGCTCTGGGTCACCAGGACCATTTGATAAAAATATGCCATCAGGATTCATTGCTAATACGTCAGCAGCAGAAGTTTGTGCAGGTACCACGGTAAGTTTACAACCTCGGTCTGCCAACATACGTAATATATTACGTTTGGCACCAAAATCATAAGCAACAACGTGAAATACGTCTTTATTGTCATCTAACAATAATTTTTCAAGTGGTTTACTAAAACCTTGCCCCAATTCCCATGAACCATCAACCCAAGTATATTGTTCTTTGGTTGAAACAACTTTTGCCAAATCCAAGCCTTTTAAACCAGGGAAAGCGGTGGCCTTAGCTAATGCACCATTAATACTATCAGTATCATTTACATCGTCCAATGTCAGTATACAACCGTTTTGAGCGCCTTTTTGACGAAGAATACGGGTCAACTTTCGCGTATCAATATTACTAATACCCAGAATATTGTGGCGAATTAAATAGGCACTTAAATTTTCTTCGTTTCTAAAGTTACTCGCAAGTAAGGGTAAGTCACGTATGACTAAACCTTTTGCCCAAATAGAATCAGACTCTTGGTCTTCACTGTTAGTACCAGTATTGCCAATGTGGGGGTAAGTAAGGGTAATAATTTGTTCTGCGTATGAAGGGTCCGTAAGAATTTCTTGATAACCTGTCATTGAAGTATTAAATACTACCTCACCAACAGAGACCCCTTGTGCGCCAATTGCGGTGCCTTTAAAAACAGTGCCGTCTTCAAGCACTAAAATAGCAGATTTAGCCAATTTAACCTCCGAAAAAGAAGAAAGTAACTTAGGGGTAATAGTTTAGTAAAATCACCCTTAAGCATAAAATATGTGAACTGATTCAGGGTCCGGTCATAAAAATTTAGCCATCAATAAATAATTAGCAAAATTTTTAGTAACAGGTCAAAAACAACTAATTGTTTAAATTTTTGACAAAATCCACTTATTCTACGCCTACAACGTACTTTCGTCTAGTAAAATATGTAAAAACAAGCCTGTTTCGACGTTATTACGTCAAAACAGCCAAAAGTAACACTTATTAATTTAACCACTATATTTAATCGCTAAAAAATTAGTCTTTAAGACCCAGTACATCTTGCATATCATAGAATCCTGCGTCAGCATCTTTTAGCCAAAATGCAGCACGCATCGCACCTAACGCAAAAGTCATTCTAGAGCTAGCTTTGTGAGTAATTTCAATACGCTCACCTAGGTCAGCAAAAAATGCGGTGTGTTCACCAACAATATCTCCAGCTCTTACCGTTGCAAAACCTATGGTTTGAGGATCACGCTCTTGCGTAATACCTTCACGTCCATAAACTGCACATTTATTTAAGTCTCGCCCTAACGTTTTAGCAATCACCTGCCCCATTTTAACGGCAGTGCCTGAAGGTGCATCTTTTTTAAAGCGATGATGTGCTTCAAAAATTTCTATGTCAGTGTAGTCACCGATAGCTTTGGCAGTAATTTCAAGCAGCTTAAACATTAAGTTAACACCAACACTGGTATTGGGCGCTAATATCACAGGGATATCAGCACCCATCTCTATGAGAGTTGCTACTTGTTCATCACTAAAACCTGTGGTGCCAATAACCAATGCTTTATTATTGTTCTTACACCAAGCTAAGTTATCAAAAGTAGCCTCGATAGAGGTAAAATCAATGAGTACATCAGCAGCTAACAATTCATTAATATCTGTTACAGTTTTTTGACCTATTGCCCCAATACCAGCAAGTTCACCTAGATCAAAATTAACAAAAGATGAACTTGATCTGACACTACCACCAACCAGATCGATACTTTCATGCTCTACTGAAGCTTGGATTAAGTTTCGACCCATTCGGCCACTACACCCTAAAATTGCGACTTTAACTTTCATTAATTAATTATCCTACTATCTATTAATATTCATTAACCGTTACTTACTTTTCATTCTCACAGTTTAAAACAAAAGGCATTGATAACTTTTGTCCATTATTTATTTGATGAGATGATGCATTGAAAATTTTCAATTTTTTATCTTTTATTGTTAAATGATAAAAAGCTGAAAACTCAGAAAAAATTTGATGGTTATCGTCAAAAAACACCCAGTCTATACTGGCAAATATTAGCTCGTCTGTTAACTTCATATAGCTAGTATTGCTTAACTCGAACCGAAAGAAACATTCATGCGTTAATTGTGTAAAGATACTATTAATTTCAGTTTCTAATTCAGTTTTCGTGCTAATCAGACTCATTTTATCAGGGGTGTTTAGCGTACAAGGTAAATGATAACAATCCACAACCTTTACTAAATCAAGATGGTTAATACCCTCTTTAAAATTATTAAATAATGCTTCCACGTTTGTTATTAACATTTTATTTTCTATTTTAATGATTAAATCTATTAGCTACTACTAACCTGGTTATAAAATTTGCTGATAAACATTAATGATTGATAACTCTACCTTCTAAAACGAAGACAGTCACTATCTATAAAAAAGCCGGGAAAACCCGGCTTTAAAAATCTATCTTATTAACTAATAATAGCAATTAACTCAACATCAAATATTAATGTTGAGTAAGGAGGAATAGCTCCTTGTGAACCTTGCTCGCCATAAGCTAAGCTATATGGTACGTGTAAACGCCACTTAGAACCTTCAGTCATCAGTTGTAACGCTTCTGTCCATCCAGGAATAACGGCATTTACTGGGAACTCTGCAGGTTGACCACGATCAACTGAGCTATCAAAAACATCGCCTGAGATAAAGCTACCGTGGTAATGTGTACGAACTGTGCTAGCAGCTGTTGGCTTTTCGCCTTCACCAGTAGCAAGTACTTCATATTGTAAGCCAGACTCGGTGACCGTTACTTCATCACGTTTAGCATTTTCAGCTAAATAAGCCTCGCCTTCCGCTGACTTTTCTTTTGCTACAGCTTGCTCTAACTCTTGCATTTTTTTAGAGACAACAGAAAAAGCTTCATTTAATAACTCTTCTGATACTTGGCTCGGAGTTGCAGATAAAGCATCTGCAACACCTGCTTGTACTGCAGCGGTGTCAAATTCTTTAAAAGGATTGTTACGTAATTGGTCACCTAACTGACGACCCACACCATAACTTACACGTTGTTCAATTGTTTCAAATTTATTTTCAGACATTCGATCACTTCTTAAATAATTACAGAAAATTTCGCGCAAAATTGTAGCATAGATGAGCGTTATACAGTAGTCATTGATAATGACATTTTGCCTTTATTTTACAATTAGTTTATCCGCTTAACTTTTTGGCTTATAACACTTGGGATTATTCTCTGATTTATATAGCTTAGATGATACGGCTAAATGCGTTGTTAATTCATTTATTCTTTTTTTATTTGAAGGATGTGTCGACATAAACTCTGGTAAGGTTTTTTTATTACTGAGTGCCGCCATGTTTTGCCATAATTCAATACTTGCTTGGGGATTGAAACCAGACTTTGCCATTAACTCTTGGCCGATAACATCAGCCTCACTTTCATGAGCGCGGCTATAAGGCATTAAAACACCATATTGAAGACCTATGCCTAAACCTGACATATATAAGTTTCTATTTTTAATACCATGGCTTTCTAGAGCAGCTCCCGCTATTGCCATACTTGTTTGAGATAACCGCTGCGATGATATACGTTCATTTGAGTGATTTTCTATAACATGGCCAACTTCATGAGCAATAATAGCCGCTAACTGGTCTTGATTTTCAGTCACTTTTAAAATACCTGTATAAATTCCAATCTTACCACCTGGTAAAGCAAAGGCATTAACCTGTTCAGAATCAAACACCACGATTTCCCAGGAACCGTCATGAGAGGACTTAGGTATGTTAACAGTGATAGCGGATGAGACACATTGCACAAATTTATTAGTCGCTTTGTTAATACTCATTTTCTCTTTTTGCTTTATGACGTCAAAAGACTGCAACCCCATGCTTTCTAATTCATTTGAAGAATATAGCAACACTTGATTTCGGCCCGTGGAAGAGGTCGAACAAGCGCTTAATATAAAAGCTAGCCAACAAGTGACCAAGAGGGATTTAAATTTCATAATATTCCATTTATTAAAAAGAAGTATATTTGTTGATCTTAAATTTTAACAAATATTGATTAGTAATCGTTTTTATATTTTTGTTAACACGTAAATATTCTTAGGAAAAATTGCGTGCTATGTGAAAGTGTTTTGATTAATTTAAATTAAGCTAGTGTTATTCTTTTCCTGAGTATAGTTGACATTTTTAGAGCTCAGATACCTCAACACATTGATCAATTATTTTATTTCCATGATCGATATAAAATTTATTATCGATATTTCAAGCAATATTAACCCTCAGGGAAAAGTTAACATTTCTTCGTCTGTAAACGTTATACTATTTAACCTATATTTAGTATTTAAACGTTATGGTACAGATTAGCTAATAACGATCATTTAAGGATTAACAATGAAATACTGGTTTACTCCAGAAAAGTTTCACCACTTAGCCTCAAACTTATCAAATGTCAAATGGCCACTACTTACTTGGAGTGCGGCAGCATTCACTTTGTACCTGTTATTAGAGTTACAAGTAAGCTATGAAACACCCACGTTTTTAATCTGGTTGGCACTTGCGATCTTATTTGCAGCTTTGCAGATGTTAGTTTTTTCATCCTTTATATTCTTTTTTCAAGTATTACCGTCTACTAAACCCAATAAAAAATCTTGGTATGTTTTTTATCGGATTATTGAATGGAGTGAGAGCATGTTATTTGCACTTTTACTCCCCTTACCGACAATCGGTTTTATTTATGCTATTTTTTCGCTCAATTAATCATGAGAGGCCAATAAGGCTATCATTTCATCTTCAGTCATGATTTTCACGCCTAAGTCTTGCGCTTTAGTCAGTTTGGAACCAGATTTTTCACCTGCGACCAAATAATGTGTTTTTACCGAAACACTACCTGAAACCTTAGCTCCTAGTGCCTGTAATGACGCCTTAGCTTCACTTCGCCCCATTTGATTTAATGTACCCGTAAGCACAAACACTTGATCTTTTAACGGCTGTTCATCGTCACTTTTCAATTCAATATCAGGCCAGGACATAATACTTTCTAATTCACAGATCACTTCAATATTATGTGGTTGTTGAAAGAAGTGAACAATATTTTTTGCGACAACGGCACCAACATCAGGTACTTTTTGCAACTGTTCTATATTTGCCTCTTTAACCGCTGAGAAACTTAAAAAATAGTGAGCTAAGTTCGTTGCAGTCGTTTCACCTACTTCTCTTATCCCAAGGGCATAAATAAATTTAGGCAAGGTGGTCACTTTAGCACTTTCTAAGCCATTGATTAGATTACGTGCCGACTTTTGCCCCATACGTTCCATAGTACTGACATTAAGCTCAGTTAATTTAAATAAATCCGCAGGTGTTTTAATTAACTGCTCATCAACTAACTGTTCAACTAATTTATCACCTAAACCATCTACATCTAATGCTTTTCTTGAAGAGAAATGTTTAATAGCCTCCTTTCGTTGCGCGCCACAAAACAAGCCACCGGTACAGCGCAATACAGCTTCACCCTCTGCCTTAACAGCAGCTGATTGACAGACAGGACATTGATTAGGAAAAACTATATCACGTAGCTTTTCTGAATCAGCTAGGGAGGACTGATCACTTAGTCGTTTACCTACTTGCACATTAACAATTTGAGGAATAACATCTCCAGCTCTTCTTATGGTGACATAATCATTAATCTTAATGCCTAACCTGTCTATTTCATCTTGATTATGTAAAGTGGCATTACTAACGGTTACCCCGCCAACAAATTTAGGGTCTAACCTAGCAACCGGAGTAATAGCTCCTGTTCTTCCTACTTGAAATTCGACATCGAGTAACTTAGTTGTTTCTTCTTGGGCTGGGAATTTATAAGCCGTTGCCCAACGGGGTGCTCTAGCAACAAAACCAAGCTTTTTCTGTAAAAGAATGTTATCAACTTTAAAAACTGTACCATCAATTTCATAACTAAGGGCGTCACGTTGAGATAAAATACTCTGATAAAAATCATTAACTAATGTTGATGTATTTAATAATTTAACCTCAGGGCACATTGGAATCCCTAAACATTTGAGCTGTTCTAAACGGCCAAAATGAGAATTTGATAACCATTCTTCATTTAAGGTGTTTTCATTATCACCAACAAAACCAATACCATAAGCATAAAAAGCTAAATTTCGACTAGCGGTAACTTTTGAGTCAAGTTGTCGCAAGCTCCCAGCAGCTGCATTTCGAGGATTAGCAAAGGTTTTTTCACCTTTTTTAATTGCCAGTTTGTTTAAAGTATTAAAACTGGCTTTGGGCATAAAAACTTCTCCCCTAACCTCTAAAACATTAGGAATTCCCTCACCAACTAATCTTAATGGAATAGACTTTATTGTTCTAACATTTGTGGTGATATTTTCACCTGTAGCACCATCACCGCGTGTTGCTGCCTGAACCAACAACCCATTTTCATAACGTAAACTTACGGCTAAGCCATCAAGTTTTGGTTCAGCACAAAATCTAATGGTGTTTATATCATCAGCTTTCAGTCTATCGTCAACACGCTTAATAAATCCTTGCCATTCCTGTGTTGTAAAAACGTTATCAAGAGACAGCATCGGAATTTTATGAGTTACTTGCGAAAAAACTTTTAATGCTTCACCACCAACCTTTTGACTGGGTGAGTCTATAGCTTTAAGTTCAGGGTAAGAAGTTTCTAATCCAATGAGCTCTCTCATCAAACCATCATATTCGACATCAGGGACAGTTGGCTCATCAAGCACATAATATTGATGATTATAAAGTTGTAAAAGACGGTGAAGTTCTTTAACTCGGTTTTCAGCAGTAGCGTCTGACATAAGGTAGCTTATTTTATTTATTTGTAGGTGAATGAAGAATATTCATTCATTTTAGGGGGTTAGTATGTACCATCATTGTACTTTGCTAGAAAATACCATTAACTTAATTAAACTATAATTTTAAATAATGTCGTTGTTTAATAACTAGCCAGTAACAGGTAAATTTGACTGTACTTACCTGTTATCAAGTACAAAGTTAAAAGCTTATAGAATTAAACAGCCATAGCACGATTTTTAATTTCAAAGCTACGAATTCTACTCTCATAATGTTGTTCAGTTTGTTTAGTCATTACATTACGCTTATCATCAAGAATTTGAGCGGTAAACTCTTCACTTATTTGCTTAGCGGCTGACAGCATTTGTTGATAAACATCAAAGGCATTACCAGCGTTGGGGAGCATCATAAATAATGTCACGCCCTGAGTCGCATATGTTTCCATATTATCGAGATCAAACGACCCAGGATTCATCATATTAGCTAAACTAAAAGTGACTGGACCTGTGCCAGCATTATCTTGATGACGATGGAATATATTCATTTCACCGTATTTTAATCCTAAGGTTAACAGCATAGGTAACAAGGCAGCACCTTGCATAATTTGATTATTAGGCATTACCACTGATAACGCTAATACTTCAGGTTGAACAGCTGATAACTCAACATTATCTTGTTCAGTAGGCTTTTCTTTAGTTGCCGATATACTCGGCAACTCTATTGATTCAGTTTTAATTTTGGCTTTAGCACCTGCACCAAAATTCAGTTCAATTTGATCCCGTTTGAGTTCACTTTTACTTTTTAGCTTAGGCCGAGAAACAGGCTGTGCATAAATAGGCTTTTCTGAGATAACTTCCTCTAGAACAATGTTTTGACCTGATATTTCTAGGTCATCAATTAATTCTTGATTTTCTGTAGCTGAAAAATTTAGAGGCTCACTAACTGATATCTCTTCGATAGATTTTTCTGACATGTCAATAGAGGATGTTTCTAATAAATCATTAACATCTTTGGTTTGGGACTCTATAGAAGGTTTATCATTTTCACTTACCGGCGTAGCTTGCGGAGTTTCAATATTAGGTGATTTACTTGCAGTCACATCATTACTTTTAAAATCATCTGTTTCGAGTTTAACCTTTACTTTACTCACGCCATCTTGATCAAAACCACCACGATCGAAATTACGTTCAAAGGGTTCAACTTTTACCTTACTTGCCTTTAATTTGTAAGGGTTTTTATTTTTTCTAATTGTCCACAAACCATGAACAAAAATAGCGCCAATAACAACTGCGCTAATTATAATTAATGAATGTCTAAAGTTATCTTCCATCATAAGGCCTATTTTATTCTTATATATTTTATTCTTATGTATTTTCTACCGTTATCATAGCTTCATCAATGCCAACAGCAACCACCAGACAAATATCGAGTTATAACATAGTAACATTTGTTTGGAATGAAACCATTTCCATTGTTATTTTATTATGACTAATATAACTAAATTGCATCGTTTAAGACATTTTTTTGACTCAGTTACAAAAAACGTTCAAAAATCATCATCCGCTAATAGAACATTAACTTCATCTCACTTACAAGATGGTGTTGGATTAAATTTATAATCATCAAAGTGTTATGATCATTGAGTCAGCGTTTATTTCTACCCAGTAACAAATAGTACTATGACCATAACCCTGTATTGTTTTTGAGATAATAATAACGATAATCAATTCAGTCGTTAGACTTTAATCCTAAATAAACTTCACGACTATCGAATACCTTAGGAAATAAATTTACAGGTTATTATTAACCAAATCAAAAGTCATTTGCAACTTCTGCCTAGCTTTTTTTATCAATTATAGTAATCGCTGATTTTATTGTAAATATTGCTCAAGTGAAATCATCAAATAGTTGGCAAACCGCACTTTATCTCATGATGGTAAGCTTAGAATTATCATCACACCTTTAAAACAATATTCAGTGTTCTAAAAAGTATCCATTAAACAGTATCAATAATATTAAATTTCCCACCACTTTAAGTTTAAGGGTCAATATAAATACTTTTTGTTGTTTTAATGGCCTTTATGTAACCGATACGTAATTTAAAGTCAGTAAAAAAAAGCTATTAAAACTCATAAGCGATTAATAATAATAGGATTATTAATATGTTGAAATCTTTAATAGCATTAATTGTGCTTTGTAACAATTTCGTACTGTAATTAAGTAATAAGTATACTTATAATTGATATCGACATTTAGAGGACATCTCCCTCTAAGGCAATATATTATAATATTAGGTTTAAATGAACAAATCGATAGACATAAAAAGCTCAAGTGGTGCTGACTACTTTTTCAAAGGGTTTGAGCTCATACGTAAAAAAGGCGTTCGTCGTTTTGTATTTATTCCCTTAGCAATCAATATAGTGTTATTTGTAATCGCTTTTTATTACCTACTGAATCAAATAGACTATTTAATGGTTTGGATAGAAAACACTATCCCAAACTGGTTATCTTGGATTAGTTATCTTTTGTGGCCACTCGCCGTATTAAGTGTATTGATAATTTTCTCTTTCATATTTACTGCAGTAGCCAATTGGTTAGCCGCCCCCTTTAATGGTTTATTAAGTGAAAAAATGGAATTGCTATTATTAAAAGACCGGTCAAAAAACAGTACAACTAGTTATTCTCAGACTGTTTTTGCAGACGATAGTGATATGGCTAATATACTCAAGGATATACCTCGTACGTTATCCAGAGAATGGCAGAAATTTGCCTATTACCTACCCAGAGCTATTGGATTTTTTATTTTGTTAATCATGTTACCTGTTATAGGGCAAATACTTTGGTTCTTATTTGTTGCTTGGATGATGGCAGTACAATATAAAGACTACCCTTTTGATAATCACAAAATTTCATTTGTCGAAATGAAACAAGTATTAAAGAATAATCAAAAAGTAAGCTATAGTTTTGGTGTAGCCGTAGCCATTTTTTCTCTGATACCCATTATTAATTTAATTGTTATGCCGGTTGCTATATGTGGTGCAACAGCCTTGTGGGTTGAAAAATATAGAGATGAAGCTATAAGATCTAAAATGAGTCGATAATTAATCAGTTGAGTAAAATAAAACGATAACGGCCATAATAGAACTATTAAGTTAAACATGGCATAAAGAGATAAATAGCTTACATTTTATGATTTTAGTAGGTCTTCATTATGACTAATAATAAGACCTATTGACCTAACTTAATAGGCCTTTTACATTATGTTTAAATCGAAGGGAGTCAGGCTTTAATGAGAGTCAAATTAAAAGCTAACTATATATCACTTACATTTTTAGCTCTATTTAGTTTAACTGTTTCTGCCGAGAAAACTTTTGACATCCCAGTAATGGATGACGCAATAATATTTGCTGACTTTAACGATAAAATACCTGCCGTAATCAACTACTTCACCTCTATGACAGTGGCAGATATCACTGGATTTTATAAAATAGCTTATGGTGAAATTTCATACCAAGAAGCTAAAAGAGGCCGATTAACCCTTGCATTCCACCCTGATAATTTAATTATAAGGGTAATCATTTCCCAGCAAAACAACAAACGCCAAGTTGACGTCATTGTTAACACTTTTAATCCTAAACAATGAATATCCCAGAATATAAATAGCCATTCAACTGAGACTTTTTATATCCAAAAGAAGTAACTATTTTTCAAGTGTCTGTCAATAACTCTA
>CAWVSL010000037.1:0-28773 GCA_963933115.1 uncultured Colwellia sp. | reverse complement strand
AACAATAACAATAACAATAACAATAACAATAACAATTAAAAACATTTAAAAATTAGGATGTGTCATGAGAGAAGCCGTCATAGTATCAGTCGCCCGAACACCCATTGGTAAAGCTTATCGAGGTGCATTTAATGATTTGTCAGCGCCTACTTTAGCTGCGGTAGCTGTAAAGGCCGCAGTAGAAAGAGCCTGCATTGACCCTAATGAAATTGAAGACTGTATTTTTGGTGCGGCTTTAACGCAAGGTAACCAAGGGATGAACTTTGGTCGACAAGTGGTCATGGCGGCAGAACTACCGGTCTCAGTGCCCGGTATGACAATTGACCGTCAGTGCTCTTCAGGCTTAATGGCTATTGCCACTGCGGCTAATCATATTGTCTGTGACGGCGCTCAGGTCGTTGTTGCAGGAGGTTGTGACTCAATCAGTTTAGTGCAAAACGATAAAATGAATATGTATCGAGCGATTGACCCAAGTGTAAAGTCCTATCGTCCCTCAACCTACATGCCAATGCTTGATACGGCAGAGGTGGTCGCTAATCGTTACAATATTTCTCGTGAACAACAAGATGCTTATGCATTAACATCTCAACAACGGACTGCAGCAGCGCAAACTGCGGGCAAGTTTACTGATGAAATCGTGCCAGTTACTTGTACTAAGCTAGTGATGGACAAAGTTACCGGTAAAGTAAGTAAAGAAGACGTGACTTTAGTTAACGATGAGGGCAATCGTCCGTCAACAACCTTAGCGGGCTTATCTGGCTTAAAAGCGGTAAAAGAAAATGGCTCAATTACTGGCGGTAATGCCTCACAATTATCTGATGGTGCCGCTGCAGTTGTTATCATGGAACGTGAGCTTGCCGAACAAAGAGGACTTTCTCCTTTGGGTGCTTATCGAGGCATGGTGGTCACAGGTTGCGAACCAGATGAAATGGGTATTGGTCCCATTTATGCTATTCCTAAATTGCTCACTCGTCATAATTTAACTATCGATGATATCGGCTTGTGGGAAATTAATGAGGCCTTTGCTGTACAAGTTATTTATTGTGCCGAAAAATTAGGTATTCCGACAGAAAAATTAAACGTCAATGGTGGTGCTATTTCTATTGGTCACCCTTATGGAATGAGTGGTGCTCGCATGGTTATGCATGCCCTTATTGAAGGTAAACGCCGTGGCATCAAATATATAGTCGTTAGTATGTGTATTGGCGGCGGTCAAGGTGCAGCTGGCTTATTTGAAGTGTTATAAATTTTAATTTTAATTTTAATCATATAATAAATAATAAAGTGTAAAGCAGTTAGCTGGTTTGCCGTTAAAATGAGGGAAAGTATTATGGAAAAGATTTGGCTTGAAAAAAGTTATCCGCCGGGTGTTGCTTTTGAAATCGATGCTGATAAATATAGTTCGTTAGTTGATTTATTTGATAAGTATACCCAACTTTATAAAGATAATACCGCTTTCATAAATATGGATGTTACTCTAAGTTATCAAGAACTGGCGAAACAATCGACCGATTTTGCCTCGTATTTACAGCAAGATTTAGGATTAGTAAAAGGTGATAAATTCGCCATAATGATCCCTAATATTCTGCAGTATCCTGTTGCCTTATTCGGTGTACTCAAAGCAGGATTAACGGTCGTCAATATTAATCCACTTTATACGCCTCGTGAACTTCAACATCAATTAAAAGACTCAGGTACAAAAGGTATATTGATTCTTGAAAATTTTGCTCATGTCCTTGAGTCTGTTATAGATAAAACCGATGTTAAGCATGTCATTACTACCGGGGTAGGAGACAGGTTAGGTAAAATTAAGGGTTCATTAATTAATGGCGTTCTTAAATATGTTAAAAAGCAGGTACCCGCCTATACTTTAGCCAATAAAGTTAAGTTTAATAAAGCATTAGCAAAAGGCAGTCATCTGACCTTCAAACCGGTAAAAGTCACAGGACAAGATCTCGCTTTCTTACAATATACTGGTGGCACAACGGGGCCGGCCAAAGGTGTGATGTTAACCCATAGAAATATGGTTGCTAATCTTGTTCAATCAAATGAAATGACCCGACACGTATTTGAACCCGGTAAAGAGATCATGATAACGGCGCTGCCGCTTTATCATGTCTATGCATTAACTTCTAACTGTTTGTGTTTTATGGCTTATGGTGGGGTCAATTTACTGATAACAAACCCTCGCGATATGGCCGGTTTTGTTAAAGAACTCGCCAAATATCCCTTTACTGCAATTACCGGTGTTAATACCTTATTTAATACGTTATTACATACCCCTGGCTTCGAAAAACTTGACTTTAGTGCGTTAAAACTTGGTTTTGCTGGCGGAATGGCAGTACAACGACCGGTTGCAGAGCTTTGGGAAAAAGTTACCGGTGTTCGATTATTAGAAGGTTATGGCCTGACTGAATGTGCGCCACTGGTAACGATGAATCCTTATAACCAAGAAGGCTATGATGGCACTATCGGTGTACCTGCATCATCGACCGACATTCGTTTGCTTAATGATGATGGTGAAGAAGTGGCCATTGGTGAACCGGGTGAAATGTGGGTCAAAGGTCCACAGGTGATGAAAGGCTATTATAATCGTCAAGAGGCGACTGATGAAGTGCTCAAAGATGGTTGGTTAGCCACTGGTGATATCGCAACAATGGATGAAATGGGGTTATTTAAAATAGTCGACCGAAAAAAAGACATGATTATTGTTTCTGGTTTTAATGTCTTTCCTAATGAAATTGAAGAAATACTGGTTACTCATGATGGGATATTAGAAGCGGCTGCGGTAGCGGCACCAAGTGATTCAACAGGTGAAATGGTTAAAGTATTTATTGTTCGTAAAGACCCAGAGCTAGTTGAACAAGATATCTTTGATCACTGCAGTAAGTTACTCACTAATTATAAACGCCCCAAAGTGGTGGTATTTTTAGATGAACTGCCTAAAACTAATGTTGGTAAAGTATTACGAAAAGAACTTCGTTAACAAGTGATGGCGGCGCATATCGATACTTTCTTCCAAACGATAGGATTTTATTAATAAAAATATGTTAGACATTTATGCAGGTGACACTGCTTTAAAAACCATCAAAGAAAATGGGTTTTCTCCTGAAATATTTCGTACTTTTCTTGGTGCCAGTGGTGGACCAAAATGGTTTGTTTTATATGGCTTAGATAAATATCTCTTTGGTGATTTTTTCAAGGACAAACAACAACCATTAAATTTAATCGGTTCAAGTGCTGGCGCATTTAGAACCGCCTGTTTTGCTCAGAATGATCCGGTAGCGGCGATTGAGAGATTAGCCAAAAATTACAGTGAAACAGTTTATTCTGATCAAGCAAAACCCAGTGAGATAACAACTAAAGCTAGAGCTTTGTTAGATACTGTTTTTGGCGTTTCAGGCGCAGCAGAAATAATGAATAATGAAGTATTTAAGGCGCACTTTATTGTCGCTAAATGTAATGGTTTTGTCGCCTCTGAAAATAAAATCATTCAAGGCTTAGGCTTATTTGCGAGTTTATTAAGAAATATGGTTAGTCGCTCTTTAATAAAAAGCCAATATGAACGCTTCATTTTTCAAAATCAAGGGAGCCAATTAAATGTCTATGACCCTGATAATATTTCAACAACCCGTTTGACTTTTACTGATAAAAATATCAAAGAGGCGTTACTTGCTTCAGGTGCTATACCCATGGTGATGCAAGGCATAAAAGATATTGCTGATTGCCCCCCAGGTATGTATAGAGATGGAGGAATTGTTGATTATCATTTTGACTTTGAAATTAAAAATGAAGGGTTAACACTCTACCCCCATTTTAGTTCAATACTGAAAGCTGGTTGGTTTGATAAAAAGTTGTCCAGAAGTGTTCGAGTAAAACATTATGACAAAACGGTTCTTATTTGCCCGTCTCAGCAATTTATTGACTCACTGCCTTATGGAAAAATACCAGACCGAACTGACTTTACTACAATGACAGCATCCGAAAGACTTGAGTATTGGCAACAAGTCTTTTTGAAAAGTGAGCAATTAGCGACAGAGTTTTCAGCGTTTTATCAAACTCAAAATATTAGGCAAATCAAAAGCATTAACACATTACTGACTTAGCGTTAGCCTATGGAATATATTAATTAAGCTACAGATATAATAGAGAAAAATATGTCAACTTATACAGCAATAAATTTAATCGCTCGTCCCTCTGGACCGGTTGGCCCAGAATTATTTGAAGTCGTTCAAAAAGAAATGCCGGTTGTAGGTGAAGGGCAATTTTTAGTAAAACAAAGCCATATGTCACTTGACCCTGCAATGTTTGGTTGGATGAGCGCTGATACTGAAAGCTATATACCCCCTGTCGAACTAGGCACTGTGATGCGTAGCTCTGGTATTGGTGAAATCGTTAAAAGTAACCATGCTGATTTTAGTGTCGGTGACCGCGTTATGGGTATGATGGGTTGGCAAGAATACTGCCTAACTGATGGTACAGGACTTAATAAAGTCACTGCACCATTACCAGATGAAACTATTTTATCGGTTTTTGCTTTACCTGGCTTAACGGCTACCCAAGGCCTTTACAGCATTGGTAAGCCACAAAAAGGTGAAACCATCGTCGTATCGGGTGCAGCAGGTTCTGTTGGTTCGATTGTTGGTCAATTAGCTAAGGCTGATGGGTTAAAAGTTATTGGTGTAGTTGGTAGTGATGAAAAAGCCGATTGGATTGTTAATGAGCTAGGTTTCGATGGTGCAATCAATTATAAAACAGATGATTTATCCACTAAATTAGCAGCATTAACACCTGAAGGTATCGATGTGTATTTTGAAAATACTGGCGGGCCAATACAGCATCATATTTTTGCCAGAATGAATGCTCATGGCCGTATTGCTGTCTGTGGTTTAATTGCCGATTACCCAAAAGCAACACCAGATTTAGCACCAAACTGGATCCCGATTATAAAAAAACGTTTGACAATACAAGGGTTTACTATGCCAGATCATTTTGGTGAAGTTCCAGCGTTACTAGCAAAACTTACCCCTTATGTGATGAAAGGACAAATTAAGCATCGAGCCCACATTTTAAACGGATTGGAATCCGCAATAACCGGTCTCAACTTGTTTTTTACTGGCCAAAACAAAGGAAAGTTAATCGTTAAGCTATAAGCGCGTTAGTCGAATGAATATAAACTTAGATATTAATAAAACCCCTTTTAATGATGGAGTTACTCTTGAACTTTTAGGAATTTATAACAAAAAGGAACATGAATATGCACTATAAAGTTGAAGGTAAATTGCTGTCTATAATGATGCTGTTTTGTCTAACGTCATTATCAGCTAAGGCTGAAATAATCGAGTCTGCCGAGACCATGGCGACTGTCAGTGAAACAATCGCTGATGTCATAGTTGTCGATATCGATGAGACAAGCTTTGGCTGTATTAGAGACATGGTACCAGTACGACATTTTTATGTTGATAACTTACTAGGTGATATCGACGGTACTTTAGCGGTTGCCAATGCGCCTAAAGGAAAAAAGTACCCAGCAGGTTCTGTGGTGCAACTGGTACCGGGTGAAGTCATGGTTAAACGTGAAGCTGGTAAATTTCCTGCCACCGGTGATTGGGAGTTTTTTGAATTAGACGTTAATGAACAAGGGTCTAAAATTGGAAAACGTGGTTTTGTCGATGTGATCAACCGGTTCGAAGGTAACTGTTTTGCCTGTCATGCGCCGGCAAGAGAAGATTGGGATTTTATCTGTGAATCGGACCACGGTTGTGATCCTATCCCGATCGATCATGCTATGACAGGGGCTCTTCAGCGCTCTGATCCTCGTTGTGGCGACGCAGTCCCTGAAGACGGCGACACTATGGCACTTTTTAAACTTAAAGCCATGGTTAGTATCGGTCTAACTAAAAAATGGTTTGAAGATTTATTCTAAAAAAACCTGAAGAACAGACTTAAGTTCTATTGATATTTTATTAACCAAGTTGACAAAACATGACCGACATTAAAACACATTATCGAAACTGCAACATCTGTGAAGCCATGTGTGGCTTGGAAATTAAATATCAAGACAAAGAGATAATATCGATTAAGGGAGACCAACAGGATCCCTTTAGTAAAGGTTATAATTGTCCAAAAGCTTTAGCGTTAGAGGACTTTTATAAAGACAAGGAACGCTTGAAAACTCCTATTAGGCGAACAGCGACGGGTTGGGAAGATATTTCATGGGATGAGGCCTTTATTGAAATAACTGAAAAATTTAGAGCTATCCAACACCAACATGGAAAAAATTCCTTGGCGGTTTATTTAGGTAATCCCAACGCTCATAACCTTGGTAATGCACTGTTGTTAAAGTCTTTTATGAAATCACTAGGCACTATTAATCGTTTTAGTTCTGCCTCTACAGACCAAATGCCACATCATGTCGCTTCTAATTTTATGTTTGGTGCGGGTATGTTAATTCCGGTACCTGATATTGATCGAACTGATTTCATGTTGATCATCGGCGCGAATCCTGTGGTGTCAAACGGTAGTATGATGACAGCACCTAACGTACTTGGCCGCATGAAAGCTATTCAAAAGCGAGGCGGTAAAGTGGTTGTTGTTGACCCACGGAGAACACGTACCGCTAAAATTGCTGATCAACATTTATTTATTCGTCCTGAAAAAGATGCGTTGTTGCTCTTTGCTATTATCCATTGCGTATTTGATAGTAAAAAAGTTAATTTACGTCACTTAGAGGCTATGGTAGAAGGGCTCGATGAGGTTGAAAAGCTGGCAATATCTTATTCGCCGGAGACTGTCTCAGATTTTATTGGCATCGATGCAACCACTATTCGGACCTTAGCCGCTGATATGATGGCCGCTGATTCTGCTGTTTGTTATAGCCGTATGGGCGCCTCAACCCAAACTTTTGGTGGTTTGTGCTTATGGCTAACAAATGTTCTTAATATTATTACCGGTAACTTTGATCGCGCCGGCGGCGCTATGTTTCCGCAACCTGCTTTTGATTTATTGAGAAATCATGTAAGAGGGCATAAAACATCCTTTGGACAACATGAGACTCGTGTTAGAAAACTCCCCTTTTTTAATGGCGAATTTCCTGTGGCCGCCTTAGCAGAAGAAATAAAAACTGGAGGAGAAGGACAAATAAAATGTTTGATCACGGTTGCAGGTAATCCGGTTCTATCAACACCCAGTGGTCATAAGTTAGCCCAGGCCTTTGACGAATTAGATTACATGGTATCTGTTGATATTTATTTAAACGAAACCACCAAATACGCCAATATTATTTTGCCTGGTACTACAGGGGTTGAAAATTCTCATTTCGATATTTTCTTTAATTCATTTTCAGTGAGAAATACTGCGAAGTATTCTCCTCCATTATTTGAAAAAGAAAAACATCAACGAAGCGACTGGCAAATATTAACAGAAATATCTGCACGAATGGCTGATAGGCCTTTTGATCCTAAGATGCTAAAAACAACGCCAGAGATGGTGCTGGATATGGAATTAAAATCTGGTCCTTATGGCAAAGAGGGCATGAGCCTTCAAAAACTTATTGATAATCCTCATGGCATTGATATTGGTCCGTTAATGCCATGTATCGAAGACCGTATTAAAACAGCAGAAGGTAAAGTCTATTTACTTCCACAATTATATCGAGATGACTTACCTCGCTTAGATGCGGTAATGACAAAACCGGCCCGTGATAAAAATTACCCATTTGATTTAATAGGTCGTCGGTTAGTTAAAAGTCATAATACGTGGACACAAAACTCTGAGCGTTTGGTCAAAGGTAAGAATCCTTGTACCTTAGAGATTCATCCCGAAGACGCCAATAATCTTGGCATCATTAAAGGTCAGCTATTAACGGTTAGCTCAATTGCTGGTGAAATTAACATCGAAGCGGTGATTACTGACGATATTCAGCAAGGCGTTGTTAGTATGCCGCAAGGGTGGGGCCATAACCAAAAAGGGACTAAAATGTCAGTTGCCGCTAAACAGCCAGGTGTCAGTATTAATGACTTAACTGATGCTAATAGAATAGATACCCTAACAGGTAATGCGGCATTTAATGGAACACCTGTTGCGATAACAGTAACTTAAGCTAATGGCTTAGGTTATATAATTTACAAAACTGAAGTAGAGTAGTTGAAATGAAATATTTTTCGCCATTATTTATATTTATTGCTGGTTGGATATTATTGTTATTTACTGATAATTTGGCCTCAATTGGTTTGATCAATGGTTTGTTACAGTTGGTATTATTTGCCTTAGTGGTTTGTTTACCGACCTGGCGTACCGGCCGGATGTCTTATGTTGATATTGGTTGGCCATGGGGCTTAACATTGATTGGCATACTGACTTGGCTTTATAGTGATGGTGATGCTATTCGGGTAGCTGTGGTAAGTCTCGCTTACATTTTTGCCGGAAGTCGTATGGGAATCGGAGCCTTAAAAATGTGGAAGTTAGGCTATTTAAAAAAAGAATTAACCCGGTATGAATATCAAAAATCTCGTTGGGAAAAGGCGGGAAAAAAAAATACGGCTTTGGCTATGCAAGTTGAAGCAATATTACAAGGGTTAGCGAATGCCTCTTTCTTGGCAATACCGGCTTTTGTTATTGCGACAAATCCTGATGCCAATATTTCGATATTTGAAATTGTTGGTATAATTGTCTGGCTTGGTGCCTTTGTAATGGAAAGTGTAGCAGACAGTCAAAAACTGACCTTTTTGCGAGAAATGAAAAAGCTAGGTGAGAGAAATAGAGTTTGTAATGTTGGCCTATGGAAATATAGTCGTCACCCTAATTATTTTGCTGAATGGATGGTCTGGAACGGCTTAGTCATTGCTTCTATTCCTTCATGGTTGGCATTATATCAACAAGAGTCGACCATTATCTGGGCAGTATTAGGTCTAGGTATTTTATTTGCTTCAAGAATGATGTACACCACTTTAGTATATTATACTGGAGCTGTGCCTGCTGAATTCTATTCCGCGCAAAAACGACCTGAATATAAAACCTATCAAGAAACAACGAACATTTTTTTCCCTGGACCTAATAAAGACTAACGAAGTGTTATAACCAATAGATATCAACACCCGAGATAGAGTAATAAATTAATATGAACACATTGAATAAAAAGCATTTAACTTTAGTTTTGTATTATTTGATGTTGTTAATGGCTATTACTTCGGGTGTTGTTTCAGCCAATGCAGTTGATAAACCGACTGATAAGAGTAGCTTACGCGATGTGCTCATTGTCGGTAATAATTGGGATGGCATGGTCGATATTATCGATGCTAATAGTTTTGAGTTAGTTAAACGGCTTAATGTCGTTCCTGACAAAGAAGCACGCCTGAAAGAAATATATTCTTTTGGACTGCGTTGGCTAAAATCAACTTTCATCAACAAAGTGATAGGGGAAGGCCATGATCAATTAGTGGATGATATGTTTCTCTCTAAAGACGGCCGTTTTATTTATGCATCACGTCCGAGTTTCTCCGATGTAATTTCTATTGATGTTAACAGTGGTCAAATTGTTTGGCGTACTTCAGTAGAGGGTGATCGTTCCGATCATGCTGCACTTTCTCCCGATGGAAAAACCTTTCTAGTTTCAGCCTCTACAGCCAGAAAAGTACAAGCCATTAATACGTCAACAGGAAAAATTATTGGTGAATTTGAGTCTGGAGATCAACCACACGAAAACACTTATTCACGTGATGGAAAGCGAATTTATCATGCGAGTATTGGTAAAGTATTTATTTCGTCTACTTGGTTAGATTGGTTAAAAGGTGATCGTTGGTTTCAGATTGTTGATGCCGAAACCATGGCAGTTTTATCTCGAGTTGATATGGGTGAAAAGTTAGCTGAGTTTGGTAGCCCTTGGATTGATAAGTCAATAAGACCGATGGCGATTGCGCCCGATGATCGCTTTGCTTATTTACAAATCTCATTTTTCCATGGCTTTTTTGAATATGACATGCAGCTTGAAAAAATAACACGAAAACTAGAACTACCTATTCCACTAGAAATTGAGCAACTTGATTACAGCGATTACCAACTTAATTCTGCTCATCATGGGATAGCAATCAATCATGAGGGTAGTAAGCTTTGTGTCGCGGCTACTATGTCAGGTTATGCGGCCATTATTGATCGTCAAAGTTTTAAATATACCACTATTGAACTCTCTGATACGCCACTAGGTGCTAAACCTTATTGGGCAACAGAAAGTGCTGATGGTCGTTTTTGCTATATCTCAGTGAGTGAACAAGACCGAGTTTCTGTGATTTCATTTGAAGAAGAAAAAGAAGTGGCCAGTATTGCGGTTGGCGATCATCCACAACGTATCCGTACTGGTAAAATATTGCTAAATAAATCGATTAAATAATACTTAGAGAAGATTAGATGGAATTTTTACGAACTGACGATAGTTATTTTGATGACTTACCTGATTACAATTTTTCACCTAACTACCTGATGGTTGATGATGATGAAGGAGGGCAGTTACGGGTTCATTATATTGATGAAGGCTTAAGAAATGCAGCTCCGGTATTACTACTTCACGGTGAACCCTCATGGAGTTTTTTGTATCGCACCATGATCCCCATCCTCGTATCAGCTGGTCATCGCGTTATTGTTCCTGACTTGATTGGTTTTGGCCGCTCAGATAAACCCAGTAAACGCAGTGATTATACCTATCAACGTCACGTCGATTGGATGAAATCACTCGTTTTACAACTCGATATCAAAAACATTACCTTAGTATGCCAAGATTGGGGCGGCCTAATAGGCTTACGTTTAGCCTCAGAAGACACCTCAAGATATGCATCGATTGTTGCCGCAAATACCATGCTGCCAACAGGAGATCATGACCCCGGTGCCGCTTTTAAACAATGGCAAAAGCACTCTCAAGAAGTGCCTCACTTCTCTTCAGGAAAGGTGATTGATAGTGGCACAGTTTCTTCTTTATCATCAGCGGTCATAGCGGCTTATGATGCGCCTTTTCCAGAGGAAAAATACAAGGAAGGCGCCCGCCAATTCCCATTATTGGTGCCGACAACTCCTGATGATCCTGCCGCTGAAAAAAACCGTGAAGCCTGGAAAGTATTATCTCAATGGCAAAAACCGTTTTTGACTGCTTTTAGTGACTCAGATCCTATTACTACTGGCGGTGATAAATTATTGCAAAAATTAATACCCGGTACAAAAGGGCAAAGACATACCACCATAATAAAGGCAGGACATTTTTTACAGGAAGACCAAGGACAGTCTTTAGCTAGGGTAATCGTTGATTTTATTTCAACAAATGGTGAACATAATTACTAACAAACGTGAGTTAATCCGTTAGTGACTAAGCAATGTGTTAATTAAGCGCTCGTTATAGCTTAACCGTTTAATTAGCGTTATTAATAGTGACGCTTAGATAACGATCAAAAAACTCAACGACACTCGACTCGGCTTTCTCTTGATCGTGTTGCCATAAACGGGTATGTCCACCGCCTTCGGCTTGCCAAAACTTTTTAGGCTGCCGAGCCGCATCAAACAAACGTTGTCCGTGACTAAAATCCACAGTATTATCTGCTGTGCCATGCATAATGTAAACTGGCCGTGGCGATATTTGACTGATGTAAGACTCAGGGTTAATTTGATCTGCATCTATATGACCACGCCATTCAAAAAGCTTTTCAACAATAGGCATCAATGGATAGCGAGGTAAGCCATATAGCGTATTAGCTTGCTCAGCTAATACATCCATACCATGGGCATATCCACCACTAAAGACACCTACTTTTACCCGAAGATCACTTGCCATAACAATGATGCCGGTAGCCGCGCCCATTGAGAAACCCATCAGACCAATATTTTTGATTTTTTTGTCTTTTTCTAAAAAATTCACCGCGGCGGTAACGTCTTTTTGTTCATGAAAACCCATAGAAGAGATGATGTTAGGATTTTGGCGAGGGTGGCGCATATCAAAAGCGAGTACGTTATAACCTGCATTGATCAGGGGTTTTGCATAGCGCATTCCTTCAGTTCGGTTAGCGCTTCGTCCATGGACCAGTAAAATAGCTTTGTTATTATCTTTGGCGGCCATATACCAGCCAGGAAGGGTTAAACCGTCTTCACTGGTAAAACTTATCTCTTCAAAATTAATATTTTGATCACTGGGTTCGCCACAAAAAACATAATGTTCTTGATTACACTTGGTAATATTTAGATTCAGTATTGCTGATGAGAAATACCAAGCTAGAGCAAATAAGAGTAATGTTGAGATTAAACTTAGTGAGATAATTATTTTCTTTATCATGAAGGTGTTACCTATAGCAACTTTGGTAGAAGCAATTAAAGGAAAGTTGAATTGTCTATTTTGGTTAAGTTTTCAAATTCAGGGAGTCGTTTATCAGCTTTTGCTGAAAATGATTCCATCATATCGTTTTGTGGTTGAAACATGCCACTTTGCCAAACGGCCATATAATTTAAGCTATCAGCAACTGAATGATCGCGAGCATAATTTATCATTTCTTTGCAACCGGCAACCGCTAGAGGAGACCGTTCTGCGATTTCTGAGGCAATCGCCATAACCCCGGTTAGCATACTTTCTTGGCAGTCATATACTTGGTTTACTAAACCTGCTTCTTTAGCCTCGTTAGCCGGCATTCTACGGCCGGTGTAGGCTAATTCTTTAACTAAGCCTATTGAAATCAATTTAGGTAAACGCTGGAGAGTACCTAAGTCAGCAGTCATCCCTAGTTTAGTTTCCTCAATGCTAAAAAAAGCATCATTGGTACAATAACGACAATCTGCGGCACTAATCATATCGACTGCGCCACCCACACAGCCGCCTTGAATAGCCATTAATACTGGCATTCGTATATTTTCTAATAGGTTAAAACAGTCTTGTAATTGAAGGACTGAACGCCTTAGTTGCTCATGTTTGCGGCCTAACTCAATATTTTTATCACCGTTATTTTGTGTAAATACTGCTAAGTCCATCCCAGCACAAAAATGTTTACCTGTTGATGATATGACAATAACGCGTGCAGCAAATTCATTGTTAATGTCCGTAATAACTTTTGGAAATTCATGCCAAAAGTCGATATTCATGGCATTGAAATAGTCTGGGCGATTTAATTGAATATGGGCAATATTATTAGTGATCGCTAAGGTCAAGGTTTTGTAGATTATTGAGTTGTTCATGCCATATTCCTATAAATTCAAGGTGCTTTGTGCATCTTCTTTTATTGCCATGTCTAAAGATAATAGTATGGATTTTCTTTCTTTAAGTTTAGTACCATGATGTGCGGTCATATTCAATGATTGCATGTGCTTGGCTACCGTTTGTGCAGTAGTCATGAGTTGATCTGCTTCAACCACTTGATCAAGGAAACCGGCTAATATTGCTGTTGTTGGGCTAAATAATTCAGCGTTAATGACTGATCGTGTTAAATAGTTTCTTGGAATGCGATTACGGGCAATTTCAATACCGGCATTGTGCATAGTCATACCGATAGTCACTTCGTTTAGCCCTATTTTGAAGTCACCAGCACAGCCTATGCGATAATCACAACAGAGTAATAAAAAAGCCCCTTTTGCAATAGCATGACCAGTACACACACCAATAATGGGTGTCGGAAAAGCTAACATTCGACGGGCCAATTTAGAGCCTGCAGTAACAAGGGCTATAGCAGAATCTGAGCTGGCTTTCATGGTTTTTAGGTCAAAACCACCAGAGAGTATCCCTGCTTTACCCGTTAATATCACTACAGCGCCGGCATTCTCGGCATCATCTAATGCCTTATTCATCTCAGCGATAACTTCAGGTGATATCGCATTTACTTTGCCATTATTTAACGCAATAATATGTACGTTATTTTCAATTGCTACCTTGATCAGTTCCATTTCTTTACCTAACTATTGTTTGTTATAGTGTTGCTTTATGTTGGTGTCTATTGGTTATTCTTAATTTTTCTGAGCGTGAATTCAAAAGATAATTTAAATATTATCATGGCTTTACCCGTGACTCACCGCTTTTTGATAAGCCTTTCTCTGTTGCATAATTGCAAGATAATTTTTTATATTATGTTTGCCCGTTAACAAATTCAAGCTACCGGCTATTTCTAACATTATTGTCATCATGATATCAGCGGCGGTAAATTTTTCTCCAGCAAAGTAAGCTTGATTAGCTAAGGTATCGTCAATATATGAAAAGTCTAACGCGATTTCTTTAGCAATATAACGGTCAAGGGGGTAAGTGCCTTCACGGTTTTCCATTTGCATTAATAATGATGATATTACTGGCAGGGCTAATGAGCCCTCAGCAAAATGTGACCACTCGAGATACTGGTAATATTCACGGGTATTTAGCTCAGGTCTTAGTTGATGACCTGGATTTTTATCAAGAATATATTCGATAATGGCACCTGACTCACAAAGGGTTACTTCATCATCAACAATAATAGGGGCCTTGGCTAACGGATGTATTAATCGAAGGCTTTTTGGGGCTAGACTACTTGTCGGATCACGCAAGTGGTTAATGAGCTGATAGGGCATTTCCAGTTCTTCAACCAACCAGATAACTCTTTTCGAACGTGATTTATTTAAATGATGAATGGTTATCATAATGTGTAATTTTCCTCGTGGTTATATTTCGTAGCCATTATTAATTAGTCTGCTCAACATTGAGGTTACCATCACTGTTTTTTTGCAGTGTCGCTTTAGCTTTAATACGTAAAAATTTCATTAAAACACCCGCGGTAAATAACATGATTAACGTATAAATAGCTGGTGTAAACGACATTTTATAATTTGCTAGCAATGTTAACGCCATAAACATTGACAGCGTACTATTTTGTAAACCTACTTCAATGGTAATCGATGTTCTCTGCGGTATGCTCAAGCCAAACCATTTACTGGTATAATAGCCGAGCGCCATCGTTGAAAGGTTTAATATGATTGAAACAGGACCGGCAGCAATAAAAGCTGATACAACGATATCTTTTTGAATATAGGTTAAAAACACAATTAAAAGCGTGAGAAATAATATACCAAATCTAGAGACATGTACCTGGGTACTATTAGCAAAATTAGGGAAGTAAGCTTTAATGATCATGCCTAAGGCAATAGGGACGATGGTCAATTTCATTAAGCTAAACATGGTGGCAATAATAGGTAACTTAAATTCATTACCTTGCCCCATAAAGTGTACTAATGACAAATTTAGGATAACAGGGATAGTAAATACGGTAATCAAACTAGCAACAGCGGTCATGGTTACTGAAAGCGCGACATCACCTTTGGCTAAATGAGTAAACATGTTCGATGTTGTTCCGCCAGGGCAAAGAACCAATAACATAACACCAACGGCATATTCAGGCTCTAAAGGCATAATGTTTGCTAAGGCAAAGCCGATAATAGGCAACAACAATAATTGATTGGTTAAACCTATACCCACCGCTTTTGGATATTTAAGTACCCGTTTAAAGTCAGCAAATACTAAGGACAACCCCATCCCCATCATGATTAAAAATATGCAAACAGGGATAACTTGTGTATTTACAAATGTAACTAATTCAATACCTTCCATAACTGCCTCGTATAAATAGGACCTGTGTTGGTCAATTAATATCACTTATTTGCATTAATTCGTTTTATAACGAAATAATTTGGCCAACTGACGCATCTGCTGAGCCTGCTAAAACTTGTTGATAAATAGCATCAACTTGGTTGACATCTTTTGTCTGTTTAATGGTTATTAATGATTGGCAATATTGAATGTAGCTCAGTAATGCGTTATTAATTTGCGTCATTGTTTTGTCTGCTCCCCAGTCGATAGAACGCTTTTTTAATTGACTGGGAGCAAAAAAGAACGTAGGTTTTACTCCGGGTAACTTATCAAAAAAAAGCGTGTCATTGATATCAATATCTTCATGTTGCGTTGCGCCAATTTGGCAAGAATAATATAACTGATCGGCAAAGTGATGATGAATAGAAGAGAGTGTTTTCTGACCACCCGCCATATCAACTAAGATAGAGCCAATATTCGGGTCTAGACTAGATATTTGGTTATAACTGACCACCTGTTGATAGATGCCTAATGAGTTAACAAAGTCTCGATTAGCTTCAGAGGTAATACCAACGGCAGTGCGCTCCCCCCGTTGTTGAATAGCAAAGGCCAGAGCAATACTCGTTTTACTCGATGCACTCGTGATCAGATACTGTTGGGCTTTAAAATAGTGATGGTCAAACATATAGTCATCAACAAGCCAAGCCGTGGTAAATAAGCCACGCAATAATATGTCGTAATCTTCATTTTTAGCTTGGTAAAAAGGATTGTTTTGAACGCGATCAAAGCTTGAATAAAGGGGTGACAAACCTGCTCGACAAGAGCTTATATCAGAGAATCGAGTCGCTGATATCCTCCCGGCTAGTATTTTTACGTGGGTGGCCATTGGCATAAAGCCCCAAACGCGTTCGCCAACCTTAATATGTGGACAGTTTGAAGATACAACATCGGCAAAACCCATTACAGGTAACCGTCCCCATTGTGCTTGCTCGGAAGGAATTTCGGTTGGGAAAAATCGCCAATAGCCAAGCGTATCACCCGTAATACCATAACTAATATTATTCGCCGTTAGGGCAAATTTATCTACTTTGAGTAATACCTCATTATCACTCAGTGCTCGCTCAATATTAAGTGGAATGATTCGGGTTTTATTTAGCGCTGTTTTAGCCACTTCAAAAACAAGTGGTGGGTTAATGGAAGAATTAGCTATCGTCATAAAACCTTCAGTTAGTGATTGTTAGTGAGCTATTAAGCGTTAATAAACAGTGCGATAGCATTATTGACCTCGACTGGTTTTTCATGTTGGAGCCAATGACTGGTGTTTGCAAAGCGAATAACTGAGCAATCAGGTACGTATTGCTTAATACCGTCAATATTTTCAATAACAAAGGCTTGGTCTTCTTGTCCCCACAATATCAGTGTTGGGACATTAACTCGGATGTTAGGCACTTTTATCGTTGAAATACTTTTGACTGGGCCGGTATCATTTAATTGCTCAACGTTAGAAGCCTCCAAGAGGTCATTATTGCTATCAATAGCGGCGAGTTGAGGCATGGCGCGATAATATTGCAACATGCCATTAATGGCGCCTTCTTGACGCCACACTTGGCGATACTTTTCCTTTACTTCGTCGGTAAATACATTTTTTTGCGCGCTTATCATCATATTTTCACTGAGGTAGTGAAAGTTATTCTTTGATAACAATGACTCACCTGATGAGCTTATTAGTTGGTGAATATATGCACTTTTTTGACGTTGGATTGGGTTGCTGGCCATCTCTCTAGTAAATGTACTAGGATGGGCAGCATTGAGAATAATAAGTTTGTCAATCAACTGAGGGTGAAAAGCGGCTAGAGGCCAGGCGATAACGCCCCCCCAATCATGTGCAACTAAATACACGGCTTGGTTAGGGCTAAGAAGGCTAATAAATTTAGCGATAAAAGTGATTAAATTAGGTAGCGCGTAAAAACTGTGGCTTGATGGTTTATCACTCAGGTTATAACCGGGTAAATCAGGGGCAATAACACGATAATCAGTAGAGAAATAGCTTAATTGCTCTGTCCAAGTCCCCCAGTATTCAGGAAAACCATGGAGAAAAATCATCGTTGGTTTATCTTTTTTTATTGCTGAGTCAGAGCAAGACTCAACATAATGAATATTAACGTCATCGACTAAGATAAATTTATGCTTCAGCCTCATACACAGTCCCATTACCGTTAAATTAGTCTATTTCACTCAGTATGACGATAAGTCAACCTGCTCGATATTAATCAAAAAATGTGACCGCGTTATCTAGAGACTCTCTGTCTGTTTGGGTTTTATTGATTGCCGCACTCGTATCGGCATAGCCAAAAGACATCCCAAATAAGATCCCGCGATCTTCAGGCAGCGATAATATTTCTCTAACGGGGTCAGGGAATTGCCCTAAAGCCCCTTGCATACAGTTTGATAAGCCATGTTCCGCCAGTATTAATGATAATGTTTGAGCGTAAATACCTAAGTCAACCGCACCCATAATATCTAGGTACTTGTCCATAGTGAAAAATACAGCATGGGGTGCATCAAAAAATTGCCAGTTGCGTATCATTGCCATTTGTCGAGCTTGTTTATCTTCTCGAGTAATACCCAGTGAGCTATATAAAGCATTAGCTGAGCCAAATTGGCGATCACGATGAATACCTTTGTATTGAGGTAACCAATTAAAATCTGGATTAGGCGTTGCACCACTCATGAGTAGCGCAATAAATTTTTCTTTTAGCTTATCTTTTGTTTTTCCGGAAACCACACAAGTTTGCCAAGGTTGCACATTACAATTTGATGGGGAAAGTTGCGCATTATCAAAAATATGTTTTAAAGTTTCTTTAGGTACAGGCTTGTCAAGAAATGCACGAACTGATGTCCGTTCTTTCAAGATAGATTCAATTGACATAGTGCAGACTCTTAAGCAGATGAATTAAAAAAATGAGATGTTAGGTAACAAGAATATACGTTATTTATATGGAATTTTAGAAGGTTTTTAATGTTAACTTGAAGAAGTAAAACGGGTAGTTACAGTGATGTTTATCACCATAACTACCTCAGTTATTTCTACTTAAAACTCATAAGAAATGGTTGCACCATAGCTACGAGGTTGGTTGGGGTAAGCATTAAAGCTTCCATCTTGGATTGGCGCAGGGAATGCTGAAAGGAAGTATTCATCATTGGTTAAATTACGCACCCATACTTGAACACTTAAACCATCGCCAAGAGTTAAACCGGCACTGGCATTAACTGAGTTTACTTCACGAGACATAGACTCAGGAATGTTCTCTACAAGACGTGTGTCACTTTCGTACAGATAATCAGTACGAACATAACCATAGGCACCATTTGCTAGCTCAAAGTTATAAGTAAGACCAGCAGTAATACTTTGCTCATGAATGCCAGCAGGTTTTTCACCCGATAAGTTTATTGGGCCATCTACACCAGAACCGTTGACAAAAGAGTCGTATACCGGATCAAGGAAGGTACCTGCTAAAGACAGTGTCCAATTCTCTGTTGGACTATAGACAGAATCAAATTCGATACCTTGAGTACTTTGTTTGCCGGCATTTGCCAAAACAAAACCGGTACCAACAAATATTGACGACTGGAAGCCATTAATGGTTTGGTCAAAGAGAGTGACATTAAACGCGCCTTTCTTGAATCGTGCTTTCATACCCAACTCATAAACAGTCGCTTCTTCTGGTGATGCATAGCGACCACCATAGCTCTGGTTTGGCTGGTTAAGACCGGCAGACTCTAACGCACTTTGATCCATTGGAAATGGACGGGTATCACGAGACAAGTTCCATGAAGTGGCTTTAAAGCCAGTAGCGGCCGTTGCAAATAAATTAACATTATTATTTAACTCATAGGCCAAACGCAAAGACCAAGTGGTTTTACCATCTGAGCTCATACCATCTTCAACCGAATTAGGCATTTCAAGCATCGGTGGCATAAATTGTACCGGTGATAAAGCACCTGCAGCTGCAGCTGCTGGTGTTAAGCCAATGGGCACACCATAAACAGTTGGTGTTGAACCAAAGTCAATAGCTGACAAGGTTGAGTTGTTTTGTTGAGCGACTGTGACATCTTTTTCATCATTGGTATAGCTCAGACCTAAGGTCGCGGTAAAATCATCCGTTACGTGATAATCAAAGTTACCAAAAATCGAATAAGCGGTGTTTGCTTGGGTAAATTGGGTCGCAATATCGGTATCGTCTGAAAAGAACGAACCAGGAGCAAGGCCATAAAGTGGTTCTATCTGACCGATTAAGCCAGCAGCACCACCTGCAGCAAACAAGGTATCAAAATAATTTCTGATAGCATCACCGTAATATAACTCATCTTTAGCATCGACATCTTCTTTAAAGTAAAAAGCGCCAACCATCCAATCAACTTTATTAGTACCGGTAGAGGTCAGACGGAGTTCTTGGGTGAAGGTATCAATTTTAATATCACCACTTTCTCTAATAATATCTAAAGAGGTGTAATCAATATCATGTATCCAAGTTTGGTCATTTCGACGTTGAGCGGTAATAGAGGTTAAAGCAAAACCATCATAGTCGACATCTATTTGCATAGAAACACCGCCATCTTCTACGGTATTGTTAGGGTCCATATTAAGCGCTGATTTATAAGAGAAGGGGTCTTCGTCACTATTAACCACACCGCCTAAAAATTGAACAGCTCCAGTTGTAGGTCCATTAATCACATCGGAAACCGTACAACACGCTTCGTCAATTGCACTGTAATCAGCGATAAAACGAACACTAACATCTTCGCTTGGTTCATAAAGCGCTTGAGCACGAGCATTCCAACGGTCGCGGTCGTTAAGGTTGCCTAAGCCAGTAATACTTTCGGTATAACCATCACGTCGGTTAAAACCACCTGAAATACTTAAGGCTAGGTTATCAGTCACGCCGTCGGTAACATAACCTTTTACTGATTGACGGTTATCGTTGCCGAAACCCATTTCAAGTTTACCTTCAAAATCTTGAGAAGGCGCTAGGGTACGTATGTTAAGAACACCTGCAGAGGCATTTTTACCAAATAACGTACTTTGTGGACCACTAAGAACTTCAATCTGTTGTAATCTGGGTAAGTCGCCAATTTGAGCGGCAGCACGAGAGCGGTATACGCCATCAATAAAAACACCAACAGAAGGCTCAATACCTGTGTTGTTAGTTCCGTTACCAAAACCACGGATAGAGAAGTTAGTGTTAGTAGAGCGTTGTAATGGTGTTACTCGGAGAGTTGGGACAAGTGATTGTAAATCTTCAATATCCATAATTTTGGTTTGTTCTACAGCTAAGCCACTTACTACAGTGATAGCGATAGGAGACGCTTGTAAACCTTTAAGACGTTTAGAAGCGGTAACCATTATCCGTTCTATATCTTGATCATTATTTTGTGCCGTCGGATTTTCTTCTGCTGCATTTACTGAAGAGCCAAGCGCTCCCACAATACTTAATGCTATTAAAGAGTGCTTAAAAAATTTTGATTTGTTATTCATGAAGTTCCCCTGTGCTTATAATTATAATTATTTATTTTAATTTTACGTATTGATTTTTATCAATTTAATTGGCGCTTACTGCGCTCTTTTGTAGTATGTAAAACTACAGGTTTGCTAATACAATATAACTATATACCAATAAGGTATCTGTTTAGAATACTTATTTATATTCTTAATTTTCTACTAAAATAGTTTCTATAGTTCATTGATTATCCTATTTATCTTACTTAAGCATGCTAAGTCGAGTTATAAAATTAAACAAATGAATTATATTGATAGTCAACTATTCATACTAAGAATAAATCAGTTTAATTATTAAATCAATAAACTCACTAATATATGTGTTTAATTATTTAGATAAAAATAGTTTCAACCGAATGAGGCTGTGATTTAACAAATTATACTGCAATACCATCGTTTATACCGATAATGAATAATTGGGTATAAGTATTATTCATTTGGATAATACAATCGCTTGAATTAGCATGTAGCCTTATAAATATTAGATGGAGAATTAACTGTGCCTGAATATAAAAGCCCTGTTCGAGATATTAAATTTGTTATGCAAGAATTGCTTGATTGTGAGAATCACTATCAACACTTAGGCTATGAAGATGCAAGCATCGATATGATTGATGCTATTATTGGTGAAGCCGCTAAATTAAATGAGCAAGTTATTGGCCCAATAAACCAAATAGGTGATCAACAAGGCTGTACATGGACTGATGGTGTGGTAACAACACCCGATGGTTTTAAAGAGGCCTACAAACAATATGTCGATGGCGGCTGGCCAACGTTATCTCAAGCTGAAGAATTTGGTGGTCAAGGCTTACCACAGTCATTAAATATCAGTATTGCTGAGTTATTCTCTGGCGCAAATCACAGTTTTGCTATGTACCCAGGTTTAAGTCATGGCGCATTAGCAACAATAGAAGCCCATGGTACTGAGACTCAAAAGCAGCAGTTTATGCCAAAACTTGTTGACGGTACTTGGACCGGGACTATGTGTCTGACAGAACCTCATTGTGGTACTGATTTAGGTATGTTGCGTACTAAAGCTGAATTAAACAACGATGGCAGCTATTCATTAACAGGTACTAAAATTTTCATTTCAGCCGGTGATCACGACTTGTCTGACAATATTGTCCATATAGTCATCGCTCGTATTCCTGGCTCTCCTGAAGGTAATAAAGGTATTTCATTATTTATTGTTCCTAAGTTTAATGTTAATGATGATGGCACCATCTCCGATAGAAATGGCGTTAATTGTGGCTCTATCGAACATAAAATGGGTATCAATGCCAATGCCACATGCGTGATCAATTTTGACAGCGCCAAAGGTCACTTAATTGGTGAACCTAATCGTGGCCTTAAATGTATGTTTACTTTTATGAATGCTGCAAGAATTGGTGTCGCCAATGAAGGTGTGGCAGCAGCAGAGGCTTCATTTCAAGGGGCTTTAACTTATGCTAAAGATCGTTTACAAATGCGTTCTATTAGTGGCATAAAAAATCCTGATGGTCCAGCAGACCCTATTATTGTTCATCCAGATGTGCGAAGAATGTTGTTGACGCAAAAGTCTATCGCTGAAGGCGGTCGTGCGTTAATTAGCTATTTAGCGCAGTTAGTCGATATAGGTCATGCTGAAAAAGATGAAGCAATAAAAGCGGATGCAGAAACTAAGCTCGCATTATTAACACCGATAGCTAAAGCATTTCTTTCTGAGCTTGGTTTTGAATGTACCACTCATGGCGTGCAAATACTCGGTGGCCATGGATTTATAAAAGAGTGGGGTATGGAGCAGTTAATGCGCGATACCAAAATAAGTTGTATATATGAAGGCACTACGGGTATTCAGGCCTTAGATTTACTGGCGCGTAAAATCATTGGTACTCAAGGAGCAATATTAAAACCTTTCTCTAAAGATGTTACAGATTTTTGCCAAGCAAACTTCGACAATGAAGCCATGGCTGAATTTATTCAACCGATTATGGCTTATGCCAAAGAGTGGCATGAAATTACTGTCAGTATTGGTGCTAAAGCGATTAAAAACCCTGATGAAATTGGTGGTGCTTCAGTCGACTACCTGATGTTTGCCGGTTATGTCACCTTAGCCTATTTTTGGGCGAAAATGGCTAAAGTGGCTCAGGATAAATTAGCAGCAGGTACTACTGAAACGGCTTTTTACCAAGCAAAAATCAATACATCCAAGTTCTTTTTTCAACGGATGTTACCAAGAGCAAAAGGTCATGCCGCTTGTATTGAAAACGGTGTTGATTCTATGATGGCGATAAAAAGTGAAGATTTTGTTTTTTAACATTCTTCATTAACATTAGTGAAAATGCTACGTTTCAGTGGTTTTTAAATGTTTTATACTACTTAATGAATTTATTTAAGAAATAATTTATAGTCGAAGTATAAGGTGTTTTTGCTGTCTTTAACCAAGTCGGCCACTGGGCGTTAGCTCTCTTTTAAGGAAATAGCATGGATCGCAGAAAATTTATTAAGACGTCAATGCTAAGCACGGGCGTTGTTATAGGTTTAACAGGCGGGACATTAGCATTGATTGAGGGAACAACTCAGAACGAGCTAACCATTGACTTGGCTTTAAAAAAACTTGAGGCTTTAACTCATCAAAATTTAATAACGTTAGGACCGTGGAATACTTATCAAATTTTTACCCATTGTGCACAAAGTGTTGAATATTCAATGTCTTCATTCCCAGTACACAAATCACCTTTTTTTAAAAGAACCTTAGGTAAGTTAGCTTTCTCGATTTTTTCGCATCAAGGTAAAATGTCTCATGGTCTGAACGAGTTAATCCCTGGCGCACCCAATTTCCACTTGAATATAGACGCAGAGGTCGCTTTGAAGCGTTTAAAAAAAGCATTGATAGCGTTTAACCAGTATCAGGGAGCGACTGCTCCTCACTTTGCCTATGGTGAGCTATCAAAAAAAGAATATGAGATGGCCCATGTGATGCATTTGTATAATCACCTTGAAGAAATAAAAAGTTAGTACTGTATTTACGGGATAAGCGGTGAGACACCATCACTATAGGTACAGATCAATAATACCCTATCATCATAATCTCTTGATCATTCGATTGTTTTTTGCACATAGACAGCATACTTAGGTTTACTGGCGAGTAGGCATTCTATAAAACTTGAATTGATTTTCATCTTAAAATATGAGAGAAATGATATAATATATAACAAAAATTTTATAAAGAAGAACTTATACATGACTTTTAAAAAATCTTTACTCGTAATAGCTATCTCTACCGTATTTTTGACTGCGTGTGCTGAGAACCAAAATGAGACTAAAAATAGCCAATCAAAAAATACAGCCAATGCGGCTATTAACGATGTGGTTATGTCTGAATCAGAAAAAGCCAATCAGTTATTTGATAGTATATTCAACGCGAGCGTTGACAGAGACCCCGTATCTCAAACCTACCTTGGTATAAAAAAAGATTACGACAAGTGGGATGATCTTTCTGAAGAAAATAATGCCAAAGAACTAGCGTTTACAAAATTAGACTTAGCAAAAATAAAAGCATTAAATATTGATGATCTAGATGCTCAAACGTTAATAAGCTATCACCTTTTTGTTCAGGACTTAGAAAATAGTATCAGCGATCATAAATGGCGATTCCATAACTATCCGGTCAATCAAATGCGTGGCAAGCATTCACAAGTGCCTGCATTTTTAATTAACCAACATTCCATTAGCAATCTAAAAGAAGCGCAAGATTATATTTCCCGTGTCAATGGCACTAAAAAGGTAATGGAACAACTTGTCACCCAACTTAAATTAAGGGAAGACAAAGGCATAATCGCGCCTAAATTTGTTTTTGAACATGTGATTCGTGACTCGACTAATATACTGACGGGAGCGCCATTTGATGACGGTGAGAATAGTACGATCCTTAATGATTTTGTCAGCAAAATCAATAAAATAGAGCTTGGTAAAGATGACAAGTCAACACTTTTAATTGACATTGAATTGGCGCTAACTACTGCATTAAAACCTGGCTATGAGCAATTAATTAGTTACTTAACTGTATTAGAAACTAAAGCAGATACTCGTCACGGTGTTTGGAAATTCCCTGAAGGTAAAGCTTTTTTTAATAATGCATTAAAACGCACCACCACCACAGATCTTACCTCGGATGAAATTCATAATATTGGTTTAAGTGAAGTCAGTCGTATTCATGACGAAATGCGTGTGATTATGAAAAAAGTCGATTTTGACGGTGACCTTGCCGCGTTTTTAGAGTTCATGAGAACCGATAAGCAATTTTACTACTCCGCTGATGAAGCTGGGCGTAAAAAATACCTTGATGAAGCGGTGGCCTTAATTGAAGATATGGAAGGTCGTTTAGATCAATTGTTTTTAACCAAACCCAAAGCGGCATTAAAGGTGAAAGCCGTTGAAGCTTTCCGTGAAAAATCTGCAGGTAAAGCTTTTTATCAACAACCCGCACCTGACGGATCTCGCCCGGGTGTATACTATGCTAATCTTTACGATATGGACGCTATGCCAACCTACCAAATGGCTGCCTTAGCTTACCATGAAGGTCTTCCAGGCCATCACATGCAAATTGCTATAAAACAAGAGTTAACTGACATTCCGATGTTTAGAAAATTTGGTGGTTATACTGCATATACTGAAGGCTGGGGCTTATATTCAGAGATGATCCCTAAAGAAATAGGTTTATACCAAGACCCTTATTCTGACTTTGGTCGTTTAGCGATGGAACTGTGGCGCGCAGTTCGCCTAGTTGTTGATACCGGTATTCATACCAAACAATGGACACGTGAAGAAGGCATACAATATTACTCAACGAATACTCCTAACGCTAAATCTGATGCGGTTAAAATGGTAGAACGACACATTGTTATGCCGTCTCAAGCTACAGCGTATAAAATTGGTATGTTAAAAATAATTGAATTACGTGAAAAAGCTAAAGTAGCCTTGGGTAATAAGTTTGATATCCGAGAATTTCATGATGTTGTTTTACGAAACGGCTCTTTACCTTTAAACGTACTTAGTCAACTTGTTAATGAATATATTGAGGAGACAAAAGCGTAATATTGAATGCTAGCTCATCTTGATAGTTTAGAACCGCGTTTTAACGCGGTTTTTTTTAAGCTAAGATTAAGTGATTAATTGTTATCTATTTAATATTAGGTATACATTGCTTGATACTGGCATTGGAAATTCAACGATAATATCTTAAAGGTTTGATTTTAAAATGGACTTATTTGCTGATAACAATATTTTACCTTTTTATCTTCCTAATGAAGAAGGGTACTCGGTGAGCTGGAATGAAGCGTTAAACGGCTTTGATATAAAAGTTCCCCATGGCAAATTATTTTATTCTGAGTTTTTTTTCAATAAAAAAATCAGTGATAGAAGTATTGAGTATTTTTTAGAAAATAACACCACGGATTGGAGAACAACAGACTGGCGGTCTATTGACCAAGCAGCGCTAAGCACTATTGATTTTATAAACATTGATTGGCAGCACGATAAAATAAAAATGTACGGTAAGGAAGTGTATTTACCTCGTTTTTCAGCCTGGGTTGCAGACAGTAATAAAACCTACACCTATTCAGGCTTAACGTTACAGGCCAAACAATGGAACAAAGGTCTTTTGTATATAAGGGAGGCCATAGGTAAAGTATCAGGTGTTACTTTTAATAGTGTTTTAATGAATTGGTACAGAGACGGTGAGGATTACCAAAATTGGCATGCTGATGACGAAAAAGAGCTTGGCATAAACCCCGTCATTGGCTCGGTTAACTTTGGCGAAGAGCGAGACTTTATGCTTAGACTCAATGACAAATCAACTAAAATCAGCATACCGCTAAAACACGGCACATTTTTACTTATGTCTGGCGAATTACAGCACTATTGGCAGCATTCAGTTCCCAAAAGATTAAAAATTAAGGGCTCACGATTTAATTTGACTTTTAGAGTCATTAATCCCTGAGAGAGATTCATTTTGAATAATAAGCTGAGTGCACTATATCTCGATTGAGGATAAAAATTTAAAATAAATTCTAGTAGATAAATAACTATCTATTTTTACTTAATGAGAGCTATATTCATTTTGTTCAAGCATCTGTTGAGACCATGGGATCTAAAAAAGGCATGATAAAATTAATAAGTTCTTAAATTATTTACCCCTATTATTTTTACTTTTGATAATAACAGCATACTTTATCGGTGAATTTCATCATCAACTACTACTGTGGTATTTATGTACCAGTGTAATCACTTTTTTAGCATATGCGTTTGACAAATCAAAAGCTCAGCGGGGTTTATGGCGAATTAAAGAACGGACACTACATTTACTTTCTTTAATCGGTGGTTGGCCAGGAGCTAGAATTGGACAACAAGTCTTCAGACATAAATGCCAAAAGCGTATGTTTAACTTTATTTTTTTGGGAACTGTCGTTATAAATTTAAGTATTTTAATATGGCTGTATTCATCAATCGGTATAACATATCTAGAATTATTTCTTGGCTCTTTAACCTATGATGTTAAGTTTATTGAGAACTTACGGTCGATTGGTTAATGTTGGAAAATGATGTTGATGCATAATAGTTTCAATTGAATTGTTAAAAATTTTAAGAGGGAGTTATTGTGAACAGTAAAGCATTTCAAGATTGTTACCCATATGAATTAAGTCATTGTTATGGTTGTGGTAAAAATAATGCTGATGGCCATCAAATAAAAAGCTATTGGCGTGGTGGTGATAATGAAAATGTTACCATCGCTCGATTTATTCCTAAAGATTACCATACGGCCATCCCTGGTTTTGTTTATGGAGGACTGTTAGCTTCTCTGATAGATTGCCATGGCACCGGCAGCGCGGCAGCGATGGCTTATCGAAACGATGCAAGGGTAATGGGCACTTTACCTGTGCACAGATTTGTTACTGCCGCACTAAACATTAGCTATTTAGCGCCAACCCCGCAAGGTGTTGAACTTGAGTTAGTCGGTACTTTTACCGAGGTAAAAGAAAAGAAAATTATCGTGGATATAACACTATCGGCCAATAATATTATTTGTGTTAAAGGTACTGTTATCGCGGTTAAAATGCCTACTAGCATGGCTTAAACCCCCTATATACCCCTAATTAACTTATGATTAAACAGGGTAAGTTCATTAATGCAACTGCATATTTCTCTTAGTTAGCTGTTCAACACACAAAGTATGACTAACCCAGTAAAGGTAATGGAAGGGCATGCATTAGGTGTTGGCGTTAATTGTTTAGCTATAGGGCTTTTCTGACTGCTGATTGTATAATTAAGTATCGGCTGCTTTATTGAAAACTTCTTTTAAGACTTTTCATTTTGAATACATAAAAAGACATAAAAAGACATAAAAAATACCACAGGTATAATTAATACAGTCTGAAAGTAGGATATTTATGTGATTTTTTAAATAGATATTATGATGTGTAGTTTTTGCAGCCATTAACCAGGAAGGTTAAGGATGGTGGACGATACTGGGCTTGAACCAGTGACCCCCGCCTTGTAAGGGCGGTGCTCTCCCAACTGAGCTAATCGCCCATAATTACTTTAAACTTATTTAGAATTGGTGGGCGATACTGGGCTTGAACCAGTGACCCCCGCCTTGTAAGGGCGGTGCTCTCCCAAC
>CAWVSL010000036.1:0-29109 GCA_963933115.1 uncultured Colwellia sp. | reverse complement strand
AGCCAGAGATTGCTTGTAACTTTAGGGTTGCAGAAATAGAGCCTTCAGCAAGTGCATCCGTTGTTAAACGTAACTCAGCGTCAGCCGTTAATGATGTATCAGCCATTTTTGCAACGTTGTTTGCTCCTGTAGCAACAACAACTGTGCCTGTAATTGTGATTGCTAATTCAGCGGTAGTACCATCATAAGATTCAATAGTAAAGGTATCGATTTCACTTTCACCCACAACAAGTGCAGCAATAGTGGCGTTAGTGGTATCGAGGGTATAGATCCATGAACCATCATCTAATATTGCTAATGTTCCGTATGTACCCATTAAGGTTGTCTGAACAATAAAAGCTTCGCCATCATCTGGGTCAAGTACACTTACTGCACCTGTTGCCGTTGCCTCATCACCTGCAATTCTTCCAGTTAAACCAAAGAATACTGCTGGCGTAGGTTCTACTGTGCCGTCACCTGAATCAAATACGGCAACCTCAGAGTAAATAGCTAAGCCATACTTGCTGTTAGTACCATCTAAAGTATCACTTACTTCATAACCTTCAAAGTCATCTGAAAATACACTTGTAGTACCAGCGGTATCAGAAAAAACCTCAATGTTGTCTACATAGAAAGCGCCAAAAGGAATAGTTCTATCATTATCACCAAATCTGAATTGGATAGCTTTCACACCATCAGCGAACCACTGGTCTAAACTTGTATAATCAGAGTCAACAACTGCTGCAGTAGAGAAAGAACCGCCACCAATCACTTCACCATCAATAGTCACGGTGATTTGTTCAGTTGCATCTAAATCCCATGTAATGTCTACGTCGTAAAACTGATCTTCAACAAATGGTGCTGTGACTATAGTTCCAGGGTAAGCATCATTATCTGTATTTCGAACAAGGAAGCGAGGATCTCTAACCGTTCCTAAATCGTCAGTATCACTTCCTTGAATTCGCAAATCTATAAGCGATTCAGAAGAGCTGCCAGATGAACCATAAAGCGTAATATAAGCATCTTTAATATTTCCATCACTACCAAGAGCAACCTCTTTTAAGAAGGATGCACTAAGCTTACCTTGACGCAAATTATCTAAGCTAAATCTAAGCTCACCCGTATCGCCGCCAATATCGGTTATTTTTGCTACATGAGTAAGTGCTGCAACACGTATGCTTATTTCAGCAGTGGTACCATCAATAGAAGCGATAGTGATTGGATCATTTACAGATTCACCTAATTCAAGATTAGCCACAGTGTCATTTTCGATGTTAACAGTATATGACCAACTACCGCTGTCGGTGATACTAAATGTACCATAATCAAGTGCCACATCAGTTTGCGTAACAATAGCATCTTCTTCAAAGTTTGGATCGGTAACCGTTACCAAACCAGTTAACGGGTCCACTGCAGTATTTTGCACAGTACCTGAAAACACACCTTCAATGATTGCTTCAACAGGGGTATTATTGTAACCCACAGCAGCACCAATGGAGTCAAGTAAGTCCTCATCAACATCGTCAGCAACTTCTGAGGTAGTTTCCAGATTAGTTTGTGCTGTTTCTAATGCCGTTAAAGACTCTTCAGAAAAACTGCCATCAGCAACATCAGTAGCGACACCTTCAATAACCGCAGATATGTCCGCGTCTGCATTGTCTGCATCAAGTTGTGATATAAGTGCTAACACAGAGCCATATCTGTCTGCATTTTCAGCGCCATCGGCACCAAGGTCAACAATACCCATTGCAGTAGGAAGCACTTCTGTTGTATCAAAACGAATGCCAAAACGAGCGTTAATAATTTCAGCTTCATCAGCAAATTGGTTTAAATCAGCACCAGCGTTTTGAACTGCCATTTCGGTCAAAGGAGATACCACATATGAAGGCGCTGGCGTTTCCGCGCTACCTTCAACAACATTAACCACTGATCTAAGCACAGGCGCATTTAAAGTTTGCCCTGTTGATTCATCAATGTAAGTACCGTCGGTACACGAAATGAGACCCATGTCTGCAATATGAACATCGGTAAATGTAATACCACCTGTATCATCAGAAGTTGCAGTGCCTTGCGAAGGAAGAACCCCAGCACCACTGTCGTCAACTGCAAATATGTCACAACTTGCACCGCTCACGGGACCTTTAACAATGTAAGCATTAACATCTAAAGTAGGGTTGATAGCAGGTGTAGATGCACCAACACCTTCAGTAAAGCCTGCATCATCGGTATATCTAGCCGAAACAGAAATGACTGTGCCTTCATCTGCTTCGGTAATTGTGTATGATGTGCCGGTAGTGCCGGTTGACCAAACGTAGGTAATCGTTTCTGCTTGAATTCCGTCAGCATCAGTAGCTAATGCTGAAAGTGAAGCGCCAGCGAAAAAATCGCTTCCGGTTATTTCGATGCTACCACGGGTATTGCCATCCAGTTCAGCACTATCATCACCGCCACAACCTACTAAGGTTGTCGCGATGATAACGGATATAAGTGATTTTTTAATCATGTTTTCTACTCCAAAAAGTTTTATTTTTTCAAATTTAGCTTGTTTTAACTAAGTACTTAGTTTGTTATAACTAAGTACTTGGCTTGGCTAGTACTTAACGCTGATACCTGCGAATAGGCGAGGACCGTAGTCACTTACTTGACCCAAGTTACCTTGTGTATAGAAGTCATCAGAACGATGTTCGCTTAACAAGTTAATTGCTGAAAATTTAACTCGAACGTGTTTATTGATTTTGTAAGAAGCACGAGCCTCCCAAACACCTGCCTCATCAACATAACGCAGTCTTGTGCCGTTAGAAGTGTAAGGTTGGAAGTATTCGCTACGATACTTGTAGATAAGCGCGGTATCAAAATCGCCAATTTGGTAGTAAATCTGTCCATTGAATACATGCTCAGAAAATCCAGGTACTGAGCCAGGAGGAACAATACCTGCTGTAAGCTGAGTGGTTACACCCTCTAAATTAGTAGTAAAGGTATCACCGTAGTTACTATCTTCAAATTCAAAGTTTGTATCTGCATAGTTATAACCTAACTTCATACCAATGCCAGAATCCCAACGATACGAAAATGACGCTTCAAAACCCATAATGTCACTTTCTTCGTCAGTAGTTACTGAATTAGTAATAGGTAGAACAACTTCCGCACCGTCAACGTTAAAAGTCTCTAACACTGTTTCCTGTTGGAAACCGCCATTGAATTTCTTGTAGTAAACACCAAGCGCTACCATAGAGTCTTCGGTCGGATACCATTCGACAGCAGCATCATAGTTCCATGACATTAATGGTTGAAGATCAGGGTTACCAGGACCAGCAACACCAACTAACAAGTCTTCAACTGATTCAGGCTCACTTTCGTCATCGGTTTGGAATGAGCGGCTATAACCTAGATCACCTGGATCTGCACGTGACATACCTCGGTAAATACCGGCTCTTAGGATAATATCTTCTTCATAATCAACGACTAAATTAAAACTTGGTAATACTTCAGTGTAATCACCACCACCAACAATTTGTTCAATAGTGCCGTTAGGTGATAGACTGACAACACCTGTCCCCGGGTCAGTGACAACGTCAAAACCTTCTCTAAAGCCAATAGAAGTAACGTCAGTATTCACTACGCGAACACCAAAGTTACCACGAATAAATTTACCAAGCATTTCAGTGTCGTAGTTAAGCATTGCGTAAGCAGACGTTGTTTTTTCTGTTACATCAATAGTTCCCGTATTCTCGTATATAACCTCTGGGTATGCGAATTCTCCGCCTTGAGATGCTACTGCTGCTTGAGAGAAACATTCGTTATTGTAAGTTGCCCAAGAAGCGCCTGTACCGCTTTCTACAACATTACCTGAACTGTCAATATTGGTAATAATATCACCGTCAGAAACACTGGATAAAAAATCAGACTCTGGGAAGTCTATTTGACAACCTTCAAGTACGTCGATGGCCGATGTTACAGATTCATCTAAATCAAATTGATTTCTTGAGCCATTACCGTTTGTTCCACCAAATTGAACAAACGTAAGTTCTGAAACTCGAGCGCCAACTTGAACGCTACTAAAGACATCACTTTCTAGATTATAATGAATATCAACTCGTGCACCCATAACTTCGTTGTCGCGTACATTTTCTCTATCGATGCGGGTACGAAGATCACTAGTAAAGTTAGAAATATCAGTCACATCAAAATCCGTTACTGTGAATGCAGGAATATATTCACCTAAATCCCAAGAGAATGACGGACGAGAGCTAGTTCTTCCTCGGTTTGATATTTGTAGTTCTTCACGGCTTGTTTTAGAATAGCCAAGGTCAACAGTAATCTTTAGATCATCAGAGTAATAATGTTCAACGTTCAATCCGTATCCACGATAGTTTTCTTCACGCGAAAACTGCTCGCCCGCGGATTCGATACGTTCTTCACCCTCCCAATGTAGAACACCGCCAACATCGTTTGTGATCAGGTTTTGGCCCGTTACGCCCGGTGTAACACGTTTTTGCAAGAAGATTAAATCATGACGAGATTCAGCTTGAGTACGATCTGATAATTGAGCGTCTAAATTTATATCCCACTTTTCTGAGGGGCGGTATTGTACAGCAAAGAATAAAGCGTCTCTTTCATCAGACGTTTCGTTTTGACGGAAGCTTTTGCTTGAGCCAGTAAATGCGTATGGTGTAACGTTATCTACTGCAAGACCTGTGTCTGGATCAATTTCAGTATTATAACCTTCGTTACGCGAACCATCGACTCCATCTTCACAATCGCCTGCTGAGCTACGGAAAAAACCGGTATTTGTATTGGTTGGATCATTCAAACATGCCCACAAAGATGTGCCAGTTGGGCTTGAGCTTCGATATTCAGCTTCTGGCTGGCTAATATCTTGACGTTGCCAACCCACGCTCACACCAAGTGCTTGACCGTTATTAAATTCAAACTGGTCAACATAACTTAGTGTTCCACGGTAGCCCAAATCACCGTGAAGTGAATTTTCAACATTTGCTTGGTCTGGGTTGTAGTTACCTTTTAATTCAGCCTGAATACGTTGCTTACCAAAATCTAAAGGCTTAAGTGTCTCCAGGGTAATAACACCGGCAACGCCACCTTCAATCATGGAAGCGTCTTGTGTTTTATGAATAGCTACTTTCTGCATCAACTCTGATGGGAACTGAGAAAAGTTAACTGAACGGTCACCACTACCATTGGTCGCTTCACGGCCATTAATGTGAGTCGCACTTAAGAATGGGCCTAGACCACGAATACTGATTTCAGTAGCGCCACCATTTTCACGGTGAGATGATGCACCCGTTAATGTTTCTAGCGCCTCACCAATTGAAAGCGCAGGTAAATCACCAATATCTGAAGCAGATAAACCGTCAACAACGGTGGTACTTTCTCGCTTTATTGCAATTTGGTCCTGAATCGTTCTTCGGGTTCCAACAACTTCAACAACTTCAATATTCTTTTCGGCGTTATCTAGACTTTCAGTTTGTGCTTCTTGTGCTGTTGCCGAAAATACAAAAGAGCTAGCTACCGAAGTAATAACGGCAGCTTTTACCCATTTTGCTGTGGGTAAAAGCCTAAACTTCCCTATTTTATGGATGGGTTTTGTTTTATTTATCAATTTTAAGTGCATACCATATTCTCCGCTTTGTTATATCTGTTATATTTATTATTGCAAGCATGTTAATGCCATTTTTTTATATTTATTACTGCTATTTAATTATTATATTTATATTAGAGGTCTATTAATTTCAACAGACGCAACCCAAACCAAAGTTTCAACTTATGCATTGAAATGCACTTACCAAAAAATATAACCAATAATTGTAGTTACGAGTTACAAATGAAAAATTGATGGGTTAACTGCGCTAAAACTTATATCCTTTATGCATGTTATGGATATGATAGAAAGTCGCTTGCACATAATCACCATCAGCTCCGTCATTGTTTTGATTATAAACACCCGCTTTAAAGTACATATACTGGTTACCAGCACTATAACCACTATCTTTCATATCGTAATACTTAGTAATATTAGGCTTACCTTCTCTGATTATAGTGACGAACAACACTTCGTCTTCGACGGAAATTTTATAAGAGAATTTTTCGTTCAAGGCGATGCCGTCATCAGGATCTGACAAAGTATGAGAACGTGAGCCAATCATATTTATCCAAATATCATCACCATCATTTATTTCATGGGCAAAATAAATAGCCCCTTTAGAGTTGCCTGGTAATTTTCGGTAATATAAACGAATAGGTTCGTCATCCGTGGCATGAATTTGCCCGATGACCACGCGTCCAACCTTTTTTTCATCACCTGTGGTAGATACTCGGTTTATTGCCAAAGTTCCTTCCAAACTGCCTTCAATACCGCCAGAATTAGCTTTCATGGCACCATGCGCATTGCTGAAAACCCAGTTATTCTTAGTCAGGCCACGAGTTTTTATTCGACCATTACCTCTGCGTAGCATTTCGCGTAGTTCGGTTCTCGCATATTTTGTATTTTTTGAGGTCTTGGCACCTACGTTCGGGCAAGCGAATACCAAGCCACCATCATCTGCTGTATAAAAAAATGGCTTTAAGTTGAAGCCTTTATCTAATGATTTCTCATAGACGGTATCAGCTTTTTTATCTTTGTTGAGATCGGTTGGCAACGTTAACGACCAATCGAGTAAGTCAAAATTTTCACTTGGCTTTTTAAGCGGATCGAGTTTTGACAAATCCCCCAGTAAAACACCTTCGGATAGGCTACTGTGTGACTTTGAAATAAGGATATCCCCCTCAATTTCCCGAGCATGGAGAGGTGCGCTAAAAACAGCTAAAGCAAAAACTAGCGCGGCGAAAACGTCGCACATTTTCTGCTGTAAATGACGATAAGACTTACATGTGTGGATATTTAAATACTTCATAACTTCCGTTCTCTTTGCTAAATCTGTTCGTGTACTTTTCGGTTTAACTATTTTCAACGCTTACATAAAGTATCTGTACGCCCAGCATATAGTGGCGCATCTGCACATGAAATTAACTAATCCTGAAAAAGTAATAAAAATAGATAATACTTTGTTTCTAATAAACAACAAAAATCACCTGGTTTCGTTGTAAAAAGAAGCAGAACTCTTTGTTGTATATCACCAAAGAACTATGATTAATTGTTATTTATAGAATCATATATAACTTACCTGGCACAGATACCAGCTTAACAATTTATTCACATCGGCATTTTTATATTGATTACAATATAACCACCGCAACAGCGCATTGTCAACCAAAAACAAGAAAGAAACATTACCAAAAAATCAATATTGGTTATAACCACAACATAACAAAGACTAATGTACTGGCTTACCACGTTTGCATACAATGAAAAACAAACTAATTGATAACAACTTACAAAAAACTTAAGTTGTTATTGTTGAATAATTTTTATATTCACTACCAATGAATATGACAACATTACCAACTAATGGAATAATATTACCAATTAACAGAATAAAGTTAGCAATTGATGTGGTGGTATTACCAATTGATGATGTAATGAGATTACAGCTCAGAGCTAATATCGCAAATTATAAGCTGTACGATGATTCGTATTGTTTGTATTTTCTCATTAATGCGCTTGTTAGTTGCTTGCGGTGGTTCTTCAACAAGCTCAGCAACCACGATAACTACCCCCGCGGAGTAATCTGTGCCTCCCATGTTTGGCATTTCTGATCCAATATTTCAAGCTGACTTTTCAGTGACGCATTGCGAAGACATAAACTTACTTTAGAAAGTGATTGGCCAAATTCATACCTACGACGAACCAATTCGTTTGAATTTAAAAAAGTTTCCTAACAACGACCGAGGCTATCAATTTTTTGCTCATGAGATAAAAAATGGTGACGACATTTGTAAGATGTTAGTTGGCTCCGCACATACTAACGTAGATAACAAACCTACATATACGACTACCCCCGAACAAGGCATTCAATTAAGTGAAATATTTTCTTTTGATATTTACCAACAAGGCTCAATGATTGATGTCATTATTTGCCGCGGCGACTTATTTGACCCTATTATTGGCCATCAATTTGTTGATATGCTAAAAGAAAATATCAGCTACGATGTGTTAGAAAATGGAACTATTTTAAAGCTGGCGTCTACTCACAAAACAATACAGGCGAAAGTGGCAACGAAAACGGTATTGGGCCTGACTTTGAACAAGCCACTTTGACTATTTAAAAAACTCGCATATAGCATAGGGGTAGTTCTGTTGTTCAGCTACAATTGTTCGTTTTGTTTCACATCATGCGAGAGTCGCATTAATACCTGTCACTTTGGTCGAAAGGGTTAGATTCCCTCTACCTCTAACTTCATCATTGGGTTAGTCACCGTTTAATGTTGCTGAATACAAAACAAAAATAACTTTAGTTAATAAAAAAGCCGATACAAGAGCGACTTTATACCTATAATAATTTGTACGTAAGCGCGCAATTAAGCAGTGCGCTTAGCTATAGTCGAAGTCTAGTTGCACATTCCACGGCATTAAGTCGGTAAAATCATCATCATCTTGTCGATTCGGTAACGCTTTAAATAAATGCAGGAAGTAATAATAAGGGTTGATGTCATTAGCACGACACGTCATGACGCTACTATAAAGTGTAGTACTTGCCTTTGCACCATGAACTGATTTTGAGAATAGCCAATTTTTCTTGCCCGTGGTAATTACTGGCTTCATCAAGCCATGCTTTGAATTGCATTAAAATCGGTAGGGCTTTTTCTTGGCGCAGTTGATCGCGCGCTTGGGGTGATAGCTTTTTATTTTTGCCTATTGTTTCCAGTTTATACAACTTGCTGATAAAGTTGATGACTTTGTGGGCGCGACATTTATTTTTTGATTCTGCTTTTAAGGCTTCGTCATATTTACGCCTAGCATGTGCCTGCAACCTACAGGAGTAATGCCTCAATCAGGTATCTAACTAGGCTATGGTGAGTTAATTAGACAAGTAACCGGAATGACTGTTTTCTATTTTATAGAAAGTAGCTTGCACATAATCTTTTGGATCCCCGGTGCTATTTTGGTTATAAACTCCGGCTTTAAAATACATATATTGGCCACCGCGGTCATATCCACTATCACTCATATCTACCGTCTCAGATATATCAGCATGACCTTCTCTAATGATTGTTAACGTTAATTGATTGCCTTCTACTGAAATACAGTAACCAAACCGTTCATTTAATTTAATACCATTGGATGGATTGTCAGCACTTTGAGATCGGGTACCGATTAATTCTCTATAAATATCATCGCCACCATTTAATTCATGCGCTAAATAAAGTGAACCTTTATCATTCTGTGGTAATTTTCGATAATAAATTCGAATGGGTTCGTCATCATTAGCGTGAATTTGTCCAATAATGACACGGCCAACTTGAGATTTTTCACCCGTAGTCGTTACATAGTTCACTGCTAGTTCAGCTATCAGGTCACCATCAACACCACCTGCTGCCAATTGTTCATCATTTGATGCACTAGAGAACACCCAATTATTGCCATTTATGCCTTGAGTACTAATACTTGTATTTCCGCGCCTTAACATTTCTCTTAGTTCTGTACGGGTATATTTAGTATTTGAAGATGTTTTAGCTCCTTCAATGGGCGATCTAAAGACTAATCCGCCTTCGGCGTCTTGGAAGAAAAACTCTGCATTGAAATAATTGTCATTAAGCTCTTGTTCTTTAATGCTTTTTGCTTTTGAGTTTGAACTTTCATCAACAGGGATACTGAGATACCAATCATCTAATTCAATGGTTGATGTAACATCAGCATCACAACCAAACGCTTCAATCTCGACAATATGGCTACTATCATCAAAGGTATTCCCTTTAGGTATTATTTTTATATAACGCGCTGTGGTTTCAGTTGTTTCGATATATTCTGATCGAGTAGTGGATTGGTTACTTAATTCATCACTTAACACGGATATCCAATCAATTTTATCCTTCGAAACCTCCATGTCATAACTATAACTACGGCTATCTTCATTAAGCCAAGTAATCGAAATACCTTTAACTAACATCGGTGCGTCTAGGGTCAAAACTAATGATTGATCAATTTCGGATGTTGACCAACGTGATCCAGACATGAAGTTACTGTCAATTGTATTGCTTGCGCTATAGTTCTCTATTTCATGAGTTGCAGTGGCGCCAATAAAGTTAAGCTTTGCTAAGCCATCACAAAAGAGGTCTTGTTGAGCATCATCAATAATAACCGGATCTTCAATTATGATAGGGTCTTCAATAATAATTTCATTTTCAACTTCTGGATCAGTTGACGAGTTGCAACCAAGTAAAAATAATAAACAGCAAACATTAACAACCAATAAATTTGAAGACACGACGCAACTCTAATGTAAATAAAACAGAATGTATATTACCAATGATTACATAATTGTAAACCAATAACGTTAATTGGTTACATTCTGTGTCTTGTGTTATTTGAATTTTTAAAAGCGGTTCTAATTCTTCATTCGTTTTTAACTTGGTCAAGCCTTCCTCTAGCCTTTTATATAAGCGTGGGTTCTTTGGTGAAACATAAACATAACTATGAGTAGAAATATAAAGCGCAATCGTTGGCTCAATAACAACATTTTTTGTTATAAGTTTTCTCATCTATACTTCATCAAATGCTTCATAAATACCACGCAGTATATAATCAAAACGGCGTTTATCCAGCATTAAAAATGAGCCTTCACAACTATGGGTATTCATCATGTTAAGGTTATTAAATTCAAATATTTTGGTGGTATTCCAGTCGTTGTGTAAACCCGCAACTAAGGTGTTCAATTCATCTAAAGAATTAATACGTTCAAATTTTGGACGGTCAATTTCATGAATAAGTAAAAGTCGATAACTGAGATACTCACTTCTAACAGTGATACGAATCGCATTAGTCAAGTTATCTGGAAATTTGTTGGGATAAATTATCCTCGCGCTCCGCCTGAGAAGCTTATTAACCCAGTAGAGATAATAGCGTTGAAAAAATGACAGTATAATCGTCAGGGATAGCTTTGTCTTACTGGCTGAAAAGGTGTTATCACATCAACAAAAGAGGGAGTGTTTATGAAAAGAAATCGAATTATTGTGACTTACAACGGTCAATCTAGGCAAGTTAAGAAAAGAGCCACCCTACAACTACCACCCACAGAGATACATTCCCCATAGGCGCTTGTTTCCCGCTGTTTCTTCATTGAGGGCTTTATCGACATCAGTTTCAATTATAGTGTCATCATCACGGTGTAGATCATGACACTGATGATCTACAAACCTACACTTTGTTAACATTAAGTAGCTACTATTATGGAGCAAAATAAGTGATGTATTTTCGACGGTAAGTTTGATGAAAACCAATTGAACACTAGTATCACTTCGAGTTCGAGCGACTACTTTTAACAACAACGGCACTTAACGAATAAGTTCTGATAGCTATACCAAGTCGATTACGCTTTAAAGTCACTATCAGCAAACGCTTGTAATGTTTGCCCAAATAATTCGTTACGCCAACCTGTCAATATATCAACATTAGGCATAAGTGTTTTAGTCGATGATTCTGAGGCTAACGCTCTCACATCGTTAACGTTAAAATGCCAAGTTAGAAATTGGTTTATTTGCTTCTTAGAGGCTAAGTTTTCTATTGCCAAATTATTTTTTTCAGCAATAGCAACAATAAAAGCTTTTACTGTTTTAAATATTTGTTTATAACCAGGGTATTCATCTAAACGGGTAATTTTTGCAGGATAATCACTCTCGCTAGTTTGTGATGCTAGCTGAACTATCGATAGCATGGATTTACCTTTATGACGAATATCTTGTAATTCAGCCCCCTTAAGTTGGTTCATCGCCTGGATAGTTTGTGGATTATACTGGGCAACTGCCATCAACGTATGATCTTTGGCAACAAAACCGATAGGTAAATCACGTTTCTTAGCCTGTTGAAAGCGCCAACGAGACAGATGTTTCAACGTATTAAGCTGATGAGAATTCAATCGACAAGCCAATTTCATTTGGCTATACAGGTTATCTTCGTCAATAGGCGTAAATTTTTTCTCTATTAACAATTGTGTTTCTTGCTTAGCGTAGTCCAACCTACCTAATTCTTCTATTTCAGCAATAAACTTGGGGTAAAGTTGAAATAAGTGATCAACGTCGGCACTTGCATAATCAAGTTGTTTCTGAGTTAAAGGCCTTTTTGTCCAATCAGTACGCGATTCTGATTTATCAAGTTCAATACCAGTATAATGCTCAACCATAGCAGCATAGCCCATTGATAAACCATGCCCAAGAAACGACATAATGATTTGACTATCAATTAAGTTAACGGGTTTACAATTGGCACTGGTTAAAAACACTTCTAAATCTTCAGAGCACGCATGCAACACTTTAACAATCTTTTCATTGGTCAATAGTTGCCAAAAAGGTGATAAATCATTAATGGCAATAGGGTCTATTAACGCTAACTGTTTACCATCAAAAATTTGTAGCAAACCCAATTTAGGATATAAAGTGCGAGTGCGAACAAACTCAGTATCTATCGCGAGCACTTCCGCTTTGTTATATTGCTGACATAGTTTTTGTAAACTGGTTTCATCTTCAATTAATTGATACTGCATAATCATACTCATGATACTTCAAAATGTCTGTTTCAGGACGCCTGAGCAATTCATGATCAAGGCACTTATTTTTATTAATGGTTTCCCCTTAAAAAAAGGAGTAACGACGAACATGATTTTCTCAGGCGTCCCCGAAGGGCGAGTTTTAAAGGCTTATTATACGGCGTTATTAATTTTGACAATGGCGCTACATGGATGGTGTTATTAGAGAATGCAGGAGCATATTCTCCTGGATAACCATTCTATTCAATCAATGCCTTGCCTATAAGCCTTTATATTCTCGCTGAAACGAGTATTTCGAGGTAACATGAGTATATAATTTATTACTTCCTACGACGGCGATTAGCCTGCTGATTACGTTGCTGATGTTTTTTAACTGACCGGCGAATACGGCGACTTTTCGCATTATCCATCGCTTTTTCATCAACTTTAACTTTTGATTGTGTTTCAGAAGTTAAGTCCACTAATTTACGGAAATAGTTAACTTCTTTTAGTCCAAGCTCCGTCCAACCACCCAGCGGTAATTGACGCTGCATTTCCATATCACCATAACGTACACGAATTAATCGACTCACTTGTACGTCTTGACTCTCCCATAAACGACGTACCTCACGATTACGCCCTTCAGATAACACGACATGGAACCAATGATTACGACCTTCTCCGCCGTGATAAGTTATTTTTTGAAAACGTGCCATACCATCTTCTAATTTAACACCCGCTCGAAGTGTTTGTAGCATGGCTTCATTAATTTCACCAAACACGCGTACGGCATATTCACGCTCTACTTTTTGTGATGGATGCATTAAACGGTTAGCTAGCTCACCATCAGTGGTAAACAACAACATGCCCGACGTATTAATATCTAAACGACCAACAGCAACCCAACGGCCTGACTCAAGCGGTGGTAAACGATCAAAAACGGTTATTCTACCTTCAGGATCTTTGCGCGTACACATTTCCCCTTCAGGCTTGTTGTACATCAATATTCGACAAAGATCATCTTCTTGAGCGGTCAACTTAACTTGATGACCATCAATACGTATCTGTTCAGTGCCCTCAACTCGATCACCTAAGTAAGCATTGTTGCCGTCAACACTAACTCGCCCTGCACTTATCATTGCTTCTATTTCACGACGAGAACCTTTACCGGCACGCGCAAGTACTTTTTGCAGTTTTTCAGAATCTTTCACCGTTACTTTTTATAAATATGTTGAATTTTATTTACAACTAATTGATGAAAATGTATTTATTTATGACGAACAAAATGCGTACTGGATGCGTAAAGAGTTCATCATGACAAGTGATTTTGGTTATACAAGTAAGAGTAACTATACAAGTATAACCAACCTTATGTCGTACGACTTAACTACGCGTGGAGTAACGTATGAACGAGAGAGTAATATAACCACTAATCAAAATGACATTGAATTTGAACGTCAGGTTAGGTTAACTCCACACGAGGATTGGTCTCCTACCAATCAAGTAACAGGTTGTAACGTAAAGGATAGGTATGCAACAGTAATCAACTATAGGGAGTATGCGGTATCTGATCACGCCTCCCCATCTGACAACGCAACTAACTTGACTTGGGATGATTGTAATAACATAAAGAATGTTGAACACAGTGTCGAACAAGGATTTATCGTAACTGATTTATATACCGACGGTTCCAATAAACCAAAAAATGAAGTGACGCTTTTGTTCGTCGAAGGAAATGTCAATTACATCGCTGAAATATCTGGTATTGGTAGTGATTTATCGCTTATAAGCGCTGGGTGGATTGTTGATACGCTATCGTTTATTGACCCTGACTATTCTTTGGAAGAAGGTTATGGTTCTGATATTTGGTCTCGCGTCAATGACCAGACCATCGGTTCTGAACACGTCAATAAGGAACATGATGGTGGAGATAACTACACGGTTACCACATTTTACGCTGATGGTACACATAACAAACAGTGCGGTACGTGGTCTGGTGGTGATGCTAGTTTGGTTGATTGTACGTAGTGGTCAAGTAATACTGACCACGGTTTTGTAGCTAACTCGTAGCGACTTATTAAGAACTAGGGGTTAAATATTACACCCTAGTTTCCTTTCATTTAGACATTAACAGTTAACTGTTTCAGCCATACAGAAAACTAGTCGTATTTTGTAGTAGTCATAACCAAGTTGGACAGATTTGCGAGGTCTATTACAGACCTTTGGAAACATATCTCAAAATTAGAAGAGAAAGGTGCATCACTCCATATTCTTGACCTAAACCTTGATACATCTACCCCTAATGGACGTTTGCAAATCACCCTTCTTGGTGGCATTGCACAATGGGAACGGGAAATGATGTTGGAACGTCAGAAGATAGGAATTGCGAAGGCAAAGTCGGATGGAAAGTACAAAGGTCGTGTTCCTACCGCAAGACGGTTGGAGAAGGACATCCAGTCCCTTCATCTTCAAGGTATGAAACCTTCTATGATTGCGAAGGAACTCAATATAGGTGTTGCTTCTGTCTACCGATATCGGAGTCAGGAGGTTGTCTAGTCTCTATTTATAAATTGAGGGCAAGTTAGTATGAAACATAAAACCTATGATGAACTAATAAAGATGGTTGTAGAGTTCCGTTTGGAACATCACAACCTGACAGATGATAAACTGGATAAATTAGTACTACGCACATTTAAAATTGATCGTGCAACATTGCGTGATATTGATGGCGTGACAGACTTAATTAGTCAGGTTGAAACGACCCTCAATAGACTGGGTAATGTTCCTAGTAGCACCTCTAACGGTGGTTATTTTGAGGGGTAACATTTTTAAAGCTAGTTAATGATGCGCATAAGTTGAAAAATAGTCTGATTTTTTTGAATATGAGCTTAAAAATATAATATTTCAAACAGGACATGCCTAGTTTAAATAGATCGCCATAAAGTACGTTGTTATATTTTAGGTATGTTATTTACTATAATTGACGATCTTTTAGGAGGAGGGGTTGCACAAAGAGCATGTTTTTCTATATTATAATTTGTATACTCTTCTTCTTAAAGTGTCCGTTTGGGTGGGACTACTTTCGAAACTCGATTCATCGACATGATGAATTTATCTGGTAGTGGCTGAGCCATGTAGAGACCTTTTTATTTGAAGAGAAGTTTTAATTACAGCTATTTTAAGTTAAAGGCGATCTGCAAGCAAATGTGATTGAATTAACTTTACTTTACTTTACACCAACGCGTAACCCTGAATTTAACACTATTTAATATTTTTTCGTAAGCAATCTTCTAATTGTTTTTTATTGATAGGTTTAGTCAGGTAATCATCAAATTTAAAACTACCAGGGTCATTTTTTTGAATTTCAAAAATGTCAGCAGTCAATGCTACTATAGGGGTTAATATGTTGTTTTTTCGAATTTGATGACTTGTCTCAACACCATTAATACCGGGCATATGAATATCCATGAGAATAAGGTCAAATTTTTGCTTCTGTGTTATGGCTAAAGCAAGTTCACCACTGTTAGCAAAAGTAACTACTTGGCCCATATTTTCTAAAATTATTTTAGCTAACTTTCGATTAATAGCATTGTCTTCAACAACTAAAACATTTAATTTGAGAATTTTTTGTAATGGTTGTGATGCGTATTTTATATCGTCAATGCTAGGTTGATTTAATGGTTGTGGTAATATAACTAATACATTTGTACCAATATTTTTTTTACTGGTTAAGGTTATTGTACCTGCCATCAATTCAACAAGGCCCTTCGTTATAGATAAGCCAAGACCGGTACCCTCTATATCTTTATTGTCACTAGCCTGCTGAAATTTATTGAACAATTTATTTTGATTTTTATCTGATATACCGATGCCTTCATCGACGATATTAAAAATTAAATCGTTATCAACATAATTGACCTTCAAGGTGACTTTTTTATCCCTCTTCGTAAATTTAATACTATTACTGATTAGGTTAATTAGTACTTGACTCAATTTACCTTCATCAAAGTAAAAGTATTCGGGGACATTAATATCAATATCAAGAAGTAATATAATACCTTTTTCTTTAGCTTGAACTTCCATCATATTACTAGTTTGTTTTAAAAATTGATGACCTTGTAACCACGATGGTACCAACTCCATTTTACCTGATTCAATTTTACTTAAATCCAAAACGGAGTTTACTACAGACAAAAGGTGCTTAGCACTAAAGTCAATCTCTGCAATATAATCTTGTATATCTGGTGGTAATTTTAGTTTAAGGCATCGTTCAGCCAGTAGCTCACTAAAGCCATGAATTGAACTTAAAGGGGTACGGATTTCGTGACTCATATTTGATAAAAAGTCGTTGGTAAATTCTTTCGCTTTTTTAAGTTCAGATACTTTTTTTCTAAGCTCCATTTGTGTGATGATTTCTCGGCTTAGAATTTCGAGTGATTTTAATTGGTGACTATTAAGCTTTTTAGGTTTGTCACTAATAGCGCACAACGTGCCAATGACAAAACCTTCAGGAGTGATTAAAGGCGCTCCAGCGTAAAACCGAATATTGGGAACGCCAGTAACTAAAGGATTATCTGCAAATCGTTCGTCTTCCAATGCATCGGGAATTTCGAAAATATTATGCTCATGTATGGCGTGAGCACAAAAAGCAATGTCTCGCTCTGTTTCAAATGCATCAAGCCCGACACTTGATTTAAACCACTGGCGCAAAGGGTCAACTAAACTAATCAAAGCGATAGGTGTTTCACAAATTTCAGAGGCAAGTATAGTTAAATCATCAAATGCTTTCTCTGCATCACTATCAAGAATTTCATAATCATAAAGTGCTTGAATTCGCTTTTTTTCATCAAGCGTTTTGGGTGAAATTATCATGATTAATTCACACTATTGTTTAAACGTAAGTACCGTAATAGTAACATGATTTTGCAATACCTTTACTTATTGGTTTTTACTTATTAATAAATTAATAGCACAATAATTTATTGAGATGAGAAGATAGTGATTGTAGTCGTGTATTTTATATATTTACATTAGGCATATTGCTATCAAAATAGCTCGGACTTAAGCTAGGTGTTTTCTAACCTAAACGGTTGATTTTTGGTAGCGCCACTTTTAAAGCGCCGCTCAGATAAAAATAAACTTGTTTGGAAAAACCGAGTGTCTTTCTCTTATTATCGATTAATTGGAAACATTGTTAATAAAGCTTCACTACTTAGTCTGTTGGTAAGCGTGGGATATCTTTAAAATGTTATTAATAATGTAGAGATAAATCAGGCTGTAATTCGATAATATCTTCAAATTCAGCCAATGGAACAGGCTTACTAAATAAATAACCTTGGAAGTCATTACAGCCATGTTGTGCCAAGAAAGAACGCTGTTGTTCCGTTTCTACACCTTCCGCGATTATATCTAGATTTAAATCTTTAGCCAAACCAATAATGGTGCGCACGATGACATTATCAAGATGCTTTTCACCTAAGTTTTGTACAAACGATTGGTCAATTTTAATTTGGTTAAGTGGTAAACGTGTCAAATAAGATAATGAGGAGTAACCTGTTCCAAAATCATCCATTGAGAAATGTATCCCTATTTTTTTGAGTATGTTCATTTTAAAAATGGTGTCATCTACATTATCAAGAATAGCGCTTTCAGTGAGTTCGAACTTTAATTTATGTAGATCCTTTAGACCACTTTTTTCAATAATTGATTGAACGTCTTCAACAAAGTTAGCTTGATAAAATTGACGGGCACTTACATTGATTGACAGCGTTAGGTGTTGTGTCAATGGAGATAATGCCCATACACGAAGCTGTTCACAAGCTGTTTTAAGTACCCAGTTACCGATAGGGATTATCAGTCCAGTTTCTTCTGCTAGTGAGATAAATTGCATAGGCATAACCATGCCGCGTTCTGGATGCTGCCATCGAATTAGTGCTTCAGCACCGGTTGGATTGTTTTCGGTTATTTGGAGTTGATAAAAAAGCTGTAATTGATTTTTTTGTAAGGCACCGTGAAGGTCAATTTCTAGTGATGCATTGGCAACGATAATCGCTTGCATTGCTGGGTCAAAAAAGCGCAGCATATTACGTCCATCTTCTTTAGCCTTATACATAGCGATATCTGCTTGCTTAAGTAATTCCTCTTTTGATTGTTCATGGTTGCTAAAGATTGTTACTCCTATGCTAGGGCTGACATAACGCGAGTGCTTATTACTACCAAGCAAATATATTTCGTTAAGACTTTTAATGATCTCAAGCCCTTTATCTGTGATGTGTTGCACTACAGTTGTTATTGACGAATCACTCAACTCCTCCAGCATGACAACAAATTCGTCACCACCAAGCCGAGCCACGGTATCAATTTCCTGAACACAACTAACCAATCGTTCAGCTACTTGTTTTAATAATAAATCCCCTATATTGTGTCCCAGAGTATCATTTATTGTTTTAAAATCATCGAGGTCAATAAATAACAAAGCCCCTTTTTTACCACTAAGGGCACTCTGAATTAGTGCCTGTTCTAGCCGGTCAGTAAATAATTTACGATTAGGTAACTGTGTTAAATGGTCGTAAAATGCGAGGTGTTTAATTTCGTCTTCAGCAGATACACGGTCACTAATATCAGTTAACGAGGATACATAGTTAACGGTGTTGCCGTCATTATTTTTGATAGAGGTGATGGTGAGAGATCCTGGGTAAATAGTACCATTTTTATGACGGCTGGTGACTCTACCCCCCCAAAAGCCATCAGAGGCTATATCATCCCAAATTTTAGAAAGGAAAGCTTTGTCATGTTGTCCAGAGGATAATATTTGAGGTGTTTGACCTACTGCTTCTTGTGAACTAAAACCGGTGACTTTGGTGAATGCAGTGTTAACTCGCAAAATAATGAGCTCAGCATCCGTGACTAAAGTTGCTTCTTGTGTTTCAAAAGCAGTGGCAGCAATACCTAATTCAATTTCAGCATTTTGACGCATTATAATTTCTTTAGATAAATCAATATTCGACTGTTCAAGGTTCTTATTAGCCTCCTCTTGCGACAATATTCGACGACGTGACTCGTGATAAACAAAGCATGAAGAAAGAATGGCCATTAAAAACAACATAATACTCGACGAGGTATTCATTAATGATAATGTATTTAATGTGTTATTAAATACATTATCCCTTTGTTCAAATAAGAAGGTTTCACTTTCTTCTAATTGTCCTATTAAGGTGCGAATTTCATCCATTAATAATTTGTCGCCACCGGCTTTTAAATTTGGCAACATTTTCATTAGCTGATTATTTTGAAATAATCTGATTTTAAGAGAAAGTGACTCCATCAAACTGTAAATTTTCGGCTCAAGCGAATTTAACACCAATATTTTAATGGGGTCATCTTGCATTATATTGCGAAGCACTTTTAGATCAGTGTTAATTTTATCATGGGCTATCCAATAAGGTTCTAGATAGTTATTTTCGCCGGTAAAAAGGTAACCGCGTTGACCCGTTTTTGCATCTTTTAAATTAGAGAGAAGGCGGGCCGATGTTTTCATTGTAATCAATGTTTGTTTGCGCTCAAATCTCGCTTGCTCATTTTGATTAACAGTGTAAAAAGACATGCCAACTATAAGACTAACAAGAATAGCAGCTGTGAGAAATAATGTACTTACAACTTGTGATGCTTTCATGAATTACAAATATCTCCCGCAATGAAATTGTATATTGTATTTATTATTCTATATTCTAAACGACGTGTAAAGGGTGCCTAAGTATTTTGCCATTAACCAACAGATCGAGTTTTAGGCTGAATATTTTCAATTACATAGGGATAAAATACAGAGGTGTTAAATAATGCTCAGTTGAACAACAGGTTAGACCAAGGTATTCGCCTATTTTGTTGTCATTAACCATTCTGCTTTTTAATGTACTAACTAAAATAGCTATCAAAAAAAGGAATGATTTTTTTGATATAAGTTATTTGATTATCAACGTTTGAAAAAACCATGTCTTTTTTGTCTAATACAAACTATGCATAGGGCTTATTCCTCTTATTTAAAGCTTTACCCAATGCCTGAATATGCTCAAATGGCCCGTTGATAATACGATTATTATTTATGACACCTAGAGACATAAATAATCGATGATTTTCTTATAATATTTAGGATGTCACAAAACTGTCACACAACTGTCTTATAATTTTGTCTGTTATTTTTATTTATCATAAAAGGGCTTTTGCGTGGCACTAGCAACTAAATCAGCAGGCATACGTCAGCTTAAAAATTCATTAGCCCAATGGGTCATTACCTTTGGCGGTATTGGTGTACTTTTTACCTTAGTACTTATTTTTATGTACTTACTTTATGTGATTAAACCAATCTTTGAATCAGCAACAGTCGAGCCACTTGTCAATATTAGCATTGAGTCGTCGAGCCCTATATTGACAACAGGTGTTGATGAATTAAAAGAAGTCGCTTACACCATTAATCAACAAGGCATTATTGATTTTTATCCGTTAAAAGTTAATAAACTCACTGTTGGTAATGAACACCACCCAGTAGCGGGTGAAAAATTATCTTCATTTAACGGGTTAATTACTCAAGAACCGTTAAGCCAAGTAATAAAGTCAGGCATTGATTATCACTTATTATTAACGGATAAAGGCAGTGCGCAATTAATACGCCCAACCTTTACTGCGAGTTATACTGATGATACCCGCGAAATTATTCCCAACGTCACTTACCCCCTAGGTGACGAATTACTTGTTATTGATGAGCAAGCGCAAATAATTAATAAATTTGCTTTTAGGATGAATGACGAACAAGCAATGTTTGTTGCTTTTACTGACGATGGGCGATTAATTAAAACTACCTTAATTGCCGAAGATGACTTTAATTATGACGCTGAGTATGAAGCACTTTATCAAGAGATAGATTACTCGGTTTCTCCTGAATCGTCACAAGTTCAGGATATCCTCATTACGCCCAGTATGACGATGGCTTTTATTCGTAGCAGTACTCAAGTATCCGTTTTTAATTTAGATGATCACTATAGTGTCGATCTGAAAGGATTAATTTCGCCTAAATTAGCAGATAATGAAATCATCACCTCAATGACCTTACTCTCAGGTGGCTCCTCGTTATTAATTGGGACAAGCGCGGGTCAAGTCAGTCAATGGTTTGAAATTTCAACAGGTAATGGTCGTGAGTTTATTCAAGTTCGTACCTTTGCCGCAAGTCAGTCAGAAGCTATTACCGGTATTTATACCGAACAATTTCGTAAAAGTTTTTATACTATTACGCCATCAGGTGAAATGGGGATGTTTTATACCACGAGCCACGCCGATTTGTGGCGTGGTAAATTACTTGAGTCTCAGCCAAGTGCGATGTCAATTGCCCCTCGTGCTGATGGTTTTATTTCAATTTCCCCTAAGACCAGTAAAGCCGACAACGAGACGTTTAATCTGCAATTATTTGATGTTGAAAACGAACACCCGGAAGTTACATGGCAGGCACTATGGCAAGAAGTTTGGTATGAGGGGTATCCTGAACCCGATTATATTTGGCAGTCGACCTCGGGTACAGACGATTTTGAAGGTAAGTTTTCTTTAGTTCCTATTACCTTTGGTACGATGAAAGCCGCATTTTATGCAATGTTATTTGCGGTACCTATTGCACTAACCGCTGCTATTTATACCGCTTATTTTATGACGCCAGGCTTACGAAAAAAAGTAAAACCGACCATTGAAATGATGGAAGCCTTACCTACAGTGATATTAGGCTTTTTGGCTGGACTTTGGTTGGCACCGATTATTGAAAACTATTTACCGGCTATTGCTTTACTCTTAATATTCTTACCCCTCTCAACACTGATCACCGCATTAGTGTGGCATAACTTATCAAAAAACTTAAAAAGTAAAATTCCGGAGACCTGGGCGCCGATGATTCTCATTCCGGTGATGATCCTAGCAGCCTATTCTGCTTTTGCTTTATCGCCAGTTATGGAGGTTTACTTTTTTGGTGGTGATGTTAGACAATTCATTACCAATGATCTCGATATGAGTTTTGATCAACGAAATGCATTGGTTGTTGGTATTGCTATGGGCTTTGCGGTAATTCCTACTATTTTCTCTATGGCAGAAGATGCGATTTTTAGTGTGCCAGGGCACTTAACCAGTGGTTCGTTGGCCTTAGGCGCCACACAATGGCAAACCTTGGTTAAAGTTATTTTACTGACGGCAAGTCCAGGTATATTTTCAGCCGTTATGATGGGGTTAGGTCGTGCCGTTGGAGAAACGATGATTGTATTAATGGCAACAGGCAATACGCCAATACTTGATTGGAGTATATTTCAAGGAATGCGTACCTTAGCGGCTAACATAGCGGTTGAAATGCCTGAGTCAGAAGTGGGCAGTTCACACTATCGAATTTTGTTTTTAGCGGCTTTTGTATTGTTTGTATTTACCTTTATTTTTAATACCTTTGCTGAATTCATTCGTCAGCACCTTCGTGCTAAATACAGCTCAATGTAGTTAATAAGTTAATAGATTAGTAAGAGATAATTTTATGAATAATTGGTTTAAATCTGGTTCTCCTTGGATATGGCTTTCTGCAGGTGGAGTGAGTATCAGTTTGATTTCTGTATTGGGATTGTTGTGGTTAATTGCCTCGCGTGGACTGTCATATTTTTGGCCAGCAGATATTGTTGAATTTAATTTATTGAACGAATATGGAGTGAAATCAGTCGTCATTGGTGAGATTTATGATCGTGAAAGAATTCCAGCTGAACAGCTAGCCCATACCAATATTAAATTGCCAGTTGGTCAAGAGACGGTTGAACGTTTACTGATTAAAACCGGTAATCGTGAATTAGTCAGTTTGGACTTTCGTTGGCTATTAGTCCCACAAATCACCCAACAATCGACGCCTGAAAATTTAGTGGTAATTGAGCGACGATCAAATGGTAATTTTTATGGGGTCATTGAAAGCTTAATGCTAGAAGGTGAAAAAGTTGGATTATCTCAATTAGCATTACTACTTGAGCGTGTTGAGAACTTTCAAGATAAAATTGATACATTACAAAAAACGGATATTGGTGCCATTAACTATCAATTAGAGCGGTTACGTTTAAAAGAGCGTAAACATAAGCTTGATGGAACCTTAACTGATGAACTGTCGAATAATTTCATTAAAGACACTGAGGTATTAAAAGCAGAGTATGGCCAATTAGAAGAAAAACTGATGGCACTTCGTCGAGAAATAGCAAGGGACCAATTAACTGTTCGTGCAATGGATGGACAAGTAGTCACGATAAATTTTGAAGATGTTTTAGCGGTTACTTTTAATAATAAACTGACTCTGCTTGATAAAATTGCATTGTTCTTTAGTCAAATAGGCGGATTTATTGTTGATGATCCCCGCGAAGCAAACACCGAAGGTGGTGTTTTTCCCGCCATTTTCGGTACGGTATTAATGGTACTGTTAATGACAGTAATTGTTTCGCCTTTTGGCGTAATTGCTGCGATTTATCTACATGAATATGCCGGTAATAATGCGTTGACTAAGTTGCTTCGCATTGCCGTTATTAATTTAGCGGGTGTGCCGTCCATTGTTTATGGGGTGTTTGGCTTAGGATTTTTTGTTTATATGGTTGGTGGTAGTTTAGATCAACTGTTTTACTCTGAAACATTACCTAGCCCAACCTTTGGTACACCGGGTGTTATGTGGTCAGCAATTACTTTGGCGATATTAACGCTGCCGGTTGTTATTGTGTCAACTGAAGAAGGTTTATCACGTATTCCATCAGCAATGAGGCATGGTAGTTTGGCATTAGGGGCAACAAAAGTAGAAACGCTTTGGCGTATTATCTTACCCATTGCTAGCCCTGCCATTATGACCGGTATTATTTTAGCTATTGCTCGTGCCGCAGGTGAAGTTGCGCCATTAATGTTAGTTGGCGTAGTTAAAATGGCGCCTAATTTACCATTAGATGGAAATTTCCCCTTCTTACACCTTGACCGTAAGTTTATGCATTTAGGCTTTCATATTTACGATGTCGGTTTTCAAAGCCCTAACGTAGAAGCAGCAAGACCATTGGTTTATGCCACCGCATTTTTACTGATAACAATTATTGTTTCGTTAAATATGACCGCAGTTTCCATACGAAACAAATTACGTGAAAAATACAAAATGTTAGAACACTAAAATATACTAAAAGTATTAAGTATTAAGTATTAAGTTCTAAGTTTAAAAACAGATTGATAAATAAGAGTTAACTATGATTACAGTGACACCAAATGCATTATCAAACAGCCCTAATAAAATTGATTTAACCAATATGGCTCCAGAGCAAATTGCTCTCGATATTAAAGGACTCAATCTTCATTATGGTAATAAACAAGCACTTCAAGATATTACTATGTCGATACCTAAAGGCCAGGTGACTGCCTTTATTGGGCCAAGTGGTTGTGGTAAATCGACCTTGTTACGCTGTATTAATCGGATGAACGATTTAGTCGATATTTGTAAAGTCACCGGTGAAATTAATCTTCACGGTGAAAATATTTATGGCCGTCAGGTCGATGTTGCCGCCCTCAGGCGCAAAGTGGGTATGGTCTTCCAACGGCCCAATCCTTTTCCAAAGTCTATTTATGAAAATGTCGTTTATGGTGTGCGTATTGGTGGTGAGAATAATCGACGTAAGCTCGATGACATTGTTGAAAAGTCACTGAAAAGCGCGGCCTTGTGGAATGAAGTTAAAGACAGATTACATGAGAGCGCTTTAGGTTTATCTGGTGGTCAGCAACAACGTCTAGTGATTGCTCGAGCGATTGCCATTGAACCAGAAGTATTGTTACTGGATGAACCCACATCAGCGCTTGACCCTATTTCAACCTTGACCATTGAAGAGTTGATTAACGATCTTAAAAAGCAGTTTACTGTTGTAATTGTCACTCACAACATGCAACAAGCCGCGAGGGTCTCTGATCAAACCGCCTTTATGTATATGGGTGATTTAATCGAGTATAGTGATACCAATACGTTATTCACTACACCGGTTAAAAAGAAAACAGAAGACTACATTACCGGTCGTTATGGCTAACAGTGACAAAAGCTCAGGATGAAAAATTATGAATAGTTTAAATTTAGGTCGTCACATTTCAGGTCAATTTAATGAAGACTTAGAAAGAGTACTCAACTTAGTGATGCACATGGGCGGCTTAGTTGAAAAACAACTCAATGATTCTTTAATCGCGGTTGTTGACTCAAATCAAGAGCTCGCGCGAAACGTTTTAGCTAATGATGCTCAAATTAATGATTTAGAAATGAGTATTGATGATGAGTGCACACGGGTTATTGCCAAACGCCAGCCAGCAGCAGGTGATTTACGTTTAATTATGGCCATTGTTAAAACCATTGCCGATTTAGAGCGTATCGGTGATGAAGCACAAAAAATTGCTAAGGTTGCGTTAGAGGACTTTTCTCCCAAGCAAAAAGATTTATTACTTAACTTAGACAATCTAGGTCATAGAGTCTTAGGGTTTCTTCAAGTAACACTTGATGCCTTTGCTCGAATGGATGATGAGGCAGCAATTAAAATTCATTCAACGGATAGTAAAATAGATCGTGAGTATGAAGCCTTAATGCGACAGTTGATGACTTATATGATGGAAGATCCTCGCTCGATCCCACAAATTATGAGTGTAATTTGGTCGGCTCGTGCACTAGAGCGTATTGGTGACCGTTGTCAAAATATCTGCGAATATATTATTTATCTTGTTAAGGGAAAAGTAGTTCGTCATGCGACTTCTGAAGAGATGCAAAAGTTATAATCGTGTAGCAGTAATTGATTTAATAAAGAAACAGCTTGGCAGCGACGAAAAGATAGTTATAATTCAATAAAATTTAGTCATGTTTTGGCTAAATGAATTATAGAGTTAATGGATTTTGGTATATAGATACATCAATTGACTAAGTGTCTTAGATATTGATTAAAGGGCTTGATAATCAAATCAAATGCTTTAATATTCGCGGCGGACAACAATAATGAAAAATCAATCTCACTGGAAATAAAATTATGGCTAGAAATTCCATATTAGGTGTATTTGCAAAATCACCTATAAAACCATTAGAAAAACATATTCGATTGGTGACAAAATGTGCTAATCAACTTATCCCATTTTTTGCTGCTTGTGCTGATAATGATTGGCCTACGGCAACAAAAGTTCGTAAAAAACTGTCAAAACTGGAACAAGATGCTGACCAATTAAAACGTCAGTTACGCTTAGAGTTACCTGGCGGTTTGTTTATGCCTGTTGATCGTGCTGATTTATTAGAGCTATTAACTCAGCAAGATAAAATTGCCAACCGTGCTAAAGATATTGCTGGTCGTGTGTTAGGTCGTAAATTAGAAATTCCAACCATTCTGCAAGAAGACTTTATTGCTTATTTAACACGTTGTATTCAGGCAACAGAAAAAGCAGCGGATGCCATTAATGAATTAGACGATTTATTAGAAACCGGATTTAGAGGTCGTGAAGTTGCTTTAGTTGAAAAAATGATCAACCAACTCGATGATATTGAAGATGACACTGATAATATGCAAATCAAACTTCGCAAAAAATTACTTGGTATTGAAGATACTTTAAAGCCAGTAGATGTGATGTTTTTATATCAAATTATTGATTGGGTTGGCGATCTTGCTGACCTAGCTGAACGTGTAGGCTCACGTTTAGAAATTTTACTCGCTAGAAAATAAGGGCTTACTTATGGATATTATACTCTCAAGTGGCTCTACTTTAGTCATTATTGCCGCAGTTGTTGGTTTTTTTATGGCGTGGGGCATCGGTGCTAACGATGTGGCAAACGCTATGGGTACATCGGTTGGCTCTAAAGCGCTAACGATTAAGCAAGCAATTATTATTGCTATGGTTTTTGAATTTGCTGGTGCCTATTTAGCCGGTGGTGAAGTCACTTCAACCATTCGTAAAGGTATTATTGATGCGAGTTTCTTTGTTGATTCACCCGAGCTATTAGTCTTTGGTATGATCTCTGCACTATTTGCAGCGGCAACCTGGCTGTTAATTGCCTCTGCACTGGGTTGGCCAGTTTCTACTACGCATTCTATTGTCGGCGCCATTGTTGGTTTTGCTGCCATGGGTGTTAGTGCCGATGCCGTAGTCTGGAGTAAAGTCGGCGGTATTGTCGGTAGCTGGGTTATTACCCCACTTATTTCTGGTGTCATTGCTTTTCTTATTTTTAACAGTGCTCAAAAACTAATTTTTGATACAGACAAGCCACTCCAACAAGCCAAGCGTTGGGTACCATTATATATGTTCCTGGCTGGCTTTGTTTTAGCATTAGTCACTATTAAAAAGGGATTAAAGCATCTCGATCTTCATATAGCGTCTCCAGATGACTTTATCTATGCAGGGATAACGGCTGTTGTTGTAGCTGTGATCGGTAAATTCTTTATTAATCGGATAAAGTTTGATGAGAATGCCACTAAAACTACTCATTATGCCAATGTTGAAAAAGTATTCGCATTACTGATGATAGTCACCGCCTGCTGTATGGCTTTTGCTCATGGTTCAAATGATGTTGCTAACGCTATTGGTCCTTTAGCTGCTGTTGTTAGTATTGTTGATAATGGTGGTGAGATCGCCTCTAAATCAGCTATTGCTTGGTGGATATTACCCTTAGGTGGTTTTGGTATTGTTGCCGGCCTTGCGTTATTTGGTCATAAAGTTATTGCTACCATTGGGCAAGGTATTACACATTTGACACCTAGTCGTGGTTTTGCTGCTGAACTTTCTGCTGCTTGTACTGTTGTTATTGCTTCTGGTGCAGGTTTACCTATCTCTACAACACAAACCTTGGTTGGTGCTGTACTAGGTGTGGGAATGGCGCGTGGTATCGCTGCTATTAACTTGGGCGTTGTAAGAAACATTGTTGTTTCTTGGGTCATTACACTTCCCGTAGGTGCCGGCCTTTCGATTATCTTCTTCTGGATGATGAAAGGTATGTTTATGTAACTAAAAAGCTGATGGTTAAACTGTCAGTTTATAGTCCTCATCAATATCTCATTTTTCACAGACTATATTTAAGAGACGAGCAATAAAAAAGGCTGCAAATTTAGAATTTGCAGCCTTTTTATTTTTAAAGGTTTGACGCTAGCTTCTAGCGGTCACTTCCAATAAATGATAACCAAATTGAGTTTTTACTGGGCCTTGAACGGTATTTAAATCCGCAGAGAAAACCACTTTATCAAACTCAGGCACCATTTGACCTGGACCAAATGAACCCAAATCACCACCTTGCGCTTTTGATGGACAGTTTGAGTGCTCTTTAGCTACATCGGCAAAATCTGCACCGGCTTCAATTTGAGCTTTTAATTCTAAACAATTTTCTTCGGTATCAACTAATAAATGACGGGCACTGGCTTGAGCCATAATAAACTTCCTAAATAAAATAATAATGTAATGATAATTTTAACGTACTTTTTTCATTTTTAAAAGG
>CAWVSL010000035.1:0-29667 GCA_963933115.1 uncultured Colwellia sp. | reverse complement strand
GACATTATTACCACAGAAATAAACTGTCACTGCAATCTTTTCTTATATGGGTTTTAATGAGCAGTTAAATAAAAGTCACTATGGAGATAATTATGAATCAAATTTTTATATTATTACTTACTTTTTTTTTGTTAATACCATCAGCTACCGCTGCAGATATTGACATTAGATGGAATAATCCAGCCAAATATACTGATATCCGTGCGGGTGAAAATAATCATAAGCAGTTTAGAAAGCAATTATTTGATAAATTTGAGAAACACTTTTCAAAATTGGCGACTCAATTGCCTGAACAACAAACATTAAAAATAAAGGTAACAAATATTGACCTAGCAGGTAGTACATTACATGCGGGTATCAACAGAATTCGTATTATTAAAGAAACATATCCACCTCGTATGAAATTTTCTTATCAATTGATTAACGTCGATCAAAGTATTGAAATAGAAGGTGACGTAGTGCTTAATAGTATGATTTTTATGATGAAAAGATCGGTAAAGTATCGTAATGATACATTGAAGTACGAAAAAATAATGTTGGATAAGTGGTTTGCTGAAACGTTTAAATCGATGTTAGACAATAAATAGTTGTCTTTATTATTGTCACAACTACCGTCCGCCAGGGTAAATATTATATGGCTTGAGAGGAGCTGATGTTCCTCTCAAGGGGGAATAGGTCAAACATCAATTGGCGATGCTTTGCTCAAAATTAGCTAATACTGTAAATAGTTGCTCAATTTTTTTCACTATAGCGATCAATATCTCTTGAGTTTGGCTCTGTTGCCACTCCAATAAATCATCAGCAACTTCTTCAACATACGGCTGAAAAGTATTCGCAGTGCAGCTAAAGCCAGACTCTTTTTTAAAGATACTATCAAAACCGGCTTTTTTAGCTTCTCTTAAATCAGCTAAAGTTGCATCAGCACTAAGTGATTTTTTTAAAATAATTGAAATATTGTCGATCAGTTGTTGGTTAATTTTTTTTGTCATCAGAATTCACGGTTAAGCCTAGTAAGTTATATTATGCCAAATTAATGGGGGTTTTGTTAGCTTCACCCGCTATTTCACGGACTAATTTTGGCATTAAAAATCCAGGGAGTATTGTCATCAGCTCTTTTACAATGTTAACGGCTTGTTGCTCATTAACATCAAAGTGAGCCGCACCTTGCACTTGATCAAACATATGTAAATAATAGGGTTGAATACCAATATCAAAAAGTTTTTCACTGAGTTCGGCTAAAATATCCGCTTTGTCATTGATTCCTTTAAGTAAAACACTTTGATTAAACAAAGGGATCCGGGCCGCTCTTAAAGGCTCAACTGCCTCAGCTAGTGCCTTATTTATTTCATTGCCGTGGTTGATATGTAATACCACCGTTGCCTTTAAATGGGTGTTTTTAAGTAGTTCGACTAAGGTAGTGGTGACTCTCTTGGGAATAACAACCGGCAAGCGTGTATGTATTCTTAAGCGCTTAACATGAGATATTTTTTCAATTTTATCTATTAGCCAAGCTAAATGTTCGTCGCTGGCCATTAGCGGGTCGCCACCACTGAAAATAACTTCAGTTATCTCTTTGTTTTTTTGAATATAGTCAAGTGCGTACTGCCAACGGAGCTTATTTGGACTATTATCAGCGTAAGGAAAATGACGTCGAAAACAATAGCGACAATTTATCGCACAACCGGCTTTGACGATCAATAACACCCGGTGTTTGTACTTATGTAATAACCCTTCGACTTTACTTTCATGCTCTGCTAATGGGTCAGTGACAAATCCTGGCGATAATAAAAACTCATCAGATAACGGCATGACTTGTTTTAATAGCGGGTCGTTAAAATCTCCTTGTTGCATTTTTTTAATGAAAGGTCGAGGTACTCTCACTGGAAATAGCTTGCGTGCTTTAAAGTGGAGTAAATACTTTTTTGGCTCAATGTTTAACATTTCTAATAGTTTTTTGGGATCAGTAACGACATTTGCCAATTCTTTTTGCCAACTAATGTGCCTTTCATCATCAATATGGGTTATTATTTGCGGAATTTCTAATTTCAATTTAACTCCCTGTGTTATCTATTTTTTATTTTTTATTGATAGCTAATTAGCAGAAGAACCTACGTTAGGTAAGAGAATAAACTATTATGGCAACTTTCAGTACAAATCAATTTAAAGCAGGTCTTAAAATAATGCTTGACGGCGAACCTTGTAACATTCTTGAGAATGAACTGGTTAAACCGGGAAAAGGGCAAGCATTCAGTCGGGTAAAAATCCGAAAGCTTGTTTCTGGTAAAGTATTAGAGAAAACATTTAAATCCGGTGAGTCTGTTGAAGGCGCTGATGTAATGGATGTAGAACTTGCTTATTTATATGCCGATGGTGAATTTTGGCACTTTATGAATAACGAGACATTTGAGCAACTAGGGGCTGATGAAAAAGCGGTTAGCGATCATGTAAAATGGTTAGTGGAAGGTGATATTTCTACCATTACGTTGTGGAATGGTACGCCAATTGCCGTATTGCCGCCTAATTTTGTTGAAATTGATGTGACTGAAACCGATCCTGGTTTAAAAGGGGATACAGCCGGTACCGGTGGTAAACCAGCAACATTGGCTACTGGTGCGGTTATTCGTGTGCCTTTGTTTGTTCAAATTGGTGAAAAAGTAAGAATTGACACTCGCAGTGGCGAATACGTATCACGTGCCTCAAAAACACAGTAAAAGATGACGAAAACAGATGGATTAATTTAAGTTACGCTGAAGAGGGATGTATGGCGATAGTTAATTAAGACCTAGAGCCCGATTTAGCGCTAAAACACTATAGAAAACCTCAAAGTTAGAACATTTGAGGTTTTTTTTTGCATAACATAAATCTATTTTTAATCCAGTGTGTTAACTACTCGGTAAAGGAATTTGTTATCATGGCTTTGTAGGTAAAGATACGTGTAAAAATTATATTGGTCCTTCTTGTGATTAAACATTGAAAATTGGCTCTTTACCCCTTATTTATAAAGCTCACCTAGCTCGAGGTTCTGTTATGCAATACGCACTAGAAATTTCCCATTTAGAAAAAGTTTATAAAGGTGGCTTTCATGCCTTAAAAGGCATTGACTTGAAAGTTGAACAAGGTGATTTTTTTGCTTTGCTTGGCCCTAATGGTGCAGGAAAATCAACAGCTATTGGTATTATCACTTCCCTTGTTAATAAAACCAAAGGGCAGGTCAAAGTTTTTGGTCATGATATTGATAAGGAACTTGAGAAAGCAAAGACCTATCTAGGCTTAGTGCCCCAAGAATTTAATTTTAACCAGTTTGAGTCATTGTTAACTATTTTAATCAATCAAGCGGGTTATTATGGTGTTAATCGAAAACTTGCTTTAGAGCGAGCTGAAAAGCAGCTTAAACAGTTGGAGTTATGGGATAAACGTAATGATAGCGCAAGAATGTTATCGGGCGGTATGAAACGCCGTTTAATGATCGCCCGAGCGTTAATGCACAATCCGCAAGTACTCATTCTAGATGAGCCGACAGCGGGTGTTGATATTGAATTACGCCGCTCAATGTGGGATTTTTTGCGAGAGCTCAATAAGCAAGGTATTACGATTATCTTAACGACTCATTATTTAGAAGAAGCCGAAATGCTTTGCCGCAATATCGCCATTATTGATAATGGTATTATTGTCGAAAATACCAATATGAAAGCGTTATTGGCAACATTAGATGTAGAAACCATCATGCTAGACGTTAAAGCTAATGGCCCCAATGCCGAACTTAAGGAGTTTGTTGTCCGAAAAATCGATAGTCATACTTTGGAAATCGATATTAAAAAGGGGCAAAGCCTTAATCAAGTGTTTGGCCAGTTAACTGAACAAGGCATTGAGGTACTTAGTATGCGCAATAAAAGTAACCGATTAGAGGAGCTGTTTGTTCGTTTAGTTAATAAGGGCACTAACGCGTCTACTCATGCCGAAACAATAGGGGCAAATTAATATGCAATCAGCCGTTAACCGTACCGCTTTAAAAAGTATTTTACACAAAGAAGTGCATCGTTTTATGCGTATTTGGGTACAAACATTAGTCCCCCCTGCGATTACCATTAGTTTATATTTTGTTATTTTTGGCACGTTAATTGGTTCTCGTATTGGCGACATGGGCGGCATTGATTATATGTCATTTATTGTCCCTGGTTTGATCATGATGAGTGTTATTACTAATTCATATTCTAATGTTGCCTCTTCTTTTTTTAGTGCAAAGTGGCAACGTAATGTTGAAGAAATGTTGGTTGCCCCTGTCCCTAACTGGGTAATTGTTGCCGGTTATGTTGGCGGTGGCATGATCCGCGGTATGTTAGTGGGTTTAATTGTTACTGTGGTTTCATTATTATTTGTTGATCTGCAAATTCACAATATTTGGGTCATTATTGCTACGGTGTGTTTAACCTCTGCTGTTTTTGCTTTAGGGGGATTAATTAATGCCATTTTTGCTAACAGTTTTGATGACATCTCTATTATTCCAACCTTTATTTTGACGCCATTAACCTATTTAGGTGGTGTTTTTTATTCTATTAGTTTACTTCCTGAATTTTGGCAAGGCGTCTCACAGATCAATCCTATTGTTTATATGGTCAATGCGTTTCGTTACGGTTTCTTAGGTATTAGTGATGTTAATTTAACTGCCGCTTTCTTAGTGTTATTAACCTTCGTGGTTGTGCTTTACAGCATTGCGATGACCCTTATTAGTAAAGGGATAGGACTTCGTAGCTAATGAATGAAGATCATAATAAAAGTATCGGTGACTCAAAGGTGATTGTCACTAATCAAATGGGTATTCATGAAAAGCTTGGTGATATTGTTGAAAAACACTTTTCCCACCCTTTTCAAAAGCCTTATCAAAAGCACACAGAAAAAGCCTTTGATGAGATTAATACCATTGTACAAAAGTTCTTGCTTGAGTGCCCTGATGGTAAAGTTATTTTAGACTCTTGCTGTGGTGTTGGGCAGAGTACCCGGTTATTGGCTAAACAAAATCCCAATGCCTTGGTTGTGGGTGTGGACAAGTCAGCTAGTCGTATTGAGCGAAACATTGAGGGGTTTGATGCTTCTAGCCATTACCATGCTGATAATTATCACCTTATTCGTGCAGACCTTAATGATTTTTATCGTTTAGTTAAAGTCGCTAATTGGCCAGTGACTAAACATTATATTCTTTATCCTAATCCTTGGCCAAAATCAAAACATGTTCAACGCCGTTGGCATGGTAGTGCGGTATTTCCATCGCTAATAACTATTGGAGAGCAACTCATACTTAGGAGCAATTGGCGTTTGTATTTAGAAGAGTTTCAATTTGCTGCTGATATTGCTGGTCTTCAAGGAGAGATTAGTCAAGTTAGCAATGGTCAGCCATTAACGCCGTTTGAAGCTAAATATCAAGCAAGTGGCCAACTATGTTGGCAATTACAGGTATCGCCAGCAACTTATTCCAGTTAATTATAGCCAGGTAACCAGGTATTAATTCATCACTTCTGTTGGTTTATCGTCAAGGGCATATCACCCTTGACACATATCACTTGGCAAATTTAAAAGTGAAGTTGACCTTAACTATAAACTTACTTGAAGGTTATCAATTAAACGAGCTTTTCCACAAAATGCAGAAACTAAAATGACTAACTCAGTATCATTAACTGTTGCTGGCGCTAAAGTGTAAGCATGGCAAAAGTTAATATAATCAGTCGTTAACCCTACTTGGTTTATTTTTTCACTTGCCTGTTGGCAAAGTTGGCGGTAATCATTATTGGTTTTAACTTGCTCAGATAGCCACTGCAGTGTTTTATAAATAATAGGAGCAGCGTCTTTTTGTTCTGGTGTTAGATAACCGTTACGTGAACTCATCGCTAAGCCTGACTTTTCTCGAATGATTTCTACGGGTATGATTTCAACTGGCATCGATAAATCATCAACCATTGTCTGTATGATTTGTAACTGTTGATAATCTTTTGAGCCAAAGCAAGAAACATCAGGTTGAACTAAATTAAAGAGTTTACAGACCACAGTCGCTACACCACGAAAATGTCCTGGTCGACTTTTACCACAATATAGGTCTGAAATATTAGGCACTTCAACAAAGGTATTATCGGTGTAACCTTTAGGATAAATAATGTCAGAGCTAGGAATAAATAACAGATCAGCAGCAACACCGATTAGACGGTTTTTATCCTGCACCAGTGTTTTAGGGTAATTATCTATATCTTCACTCAAGCCAAATTGCATGGGGTTGATAAAAATACTGACAATAACTTTATCGGCATACCTATGGGCTGCTTTTACTAAGGCAAGGTGACCATCATGTAAATTACCCATGGTTGGTACAAAGGCTATAGTTAGGCCTTGCATACGCCAATCTTTTACCTGAGCTCTTAAGTCTTTTATGTTTTCAACAGTGTTCATTTTCTTCTCTAGGGTGCAGTTTTAGATATAGCTTTATTTAAATATATGGTCTTCACCGGGAAAGTTACCATTAGAAACTTCATTAATATAAAGTTCAATAGCCTTTTTAATATCACCCGTTTCTTTAATGAAATTCCGAGAAAACTTTGGCATATAACTACACGAAATGCCTAAAGCATCATGCATCACTAATATTTGTCCATCGGTATCCTTACCGGCACCAATGCCAATAGTGGGTATGTTAACGGCCTCTGAAATCGCTTTACCTAAACCAGCAGGTATACATTCCAATACTAATAACTGTGCACCGGCTACTTCCAATGCTTGCGCATCTTTTATCATTTTTTTTGCTTGGGCAGTTTCACGGCCCTGTACTTTAAAACCACCAAATACATTAACCGATTGTGGTGTTAATCCTAAATGGGCGCAAACAGGAATACCACGTTCGACCAAAGACTTGATGGTATCGGTTAACCAAGCGCCGCCTTCCATTTTTACCATACTCGCACCGGCTTGCATCAATTTTGCTGCGTTAGTAAGTGCTTGGTCAGTACTGGCATAGCTCATAAAAGGCATATCACCAATGATGAGGGTATTTTCAACGCCACGCTTAACACATTGAGTGTGGTAAACCATATCGTTAATGGAAACGGGTAAGGTATCATCTTGGCCTTGTAATACCATCCCTAAGGAGTCACCCACTAAAATGGCATGAATACCGGCTTGATCAAATAATTTTGCAAAACTCGCATCATAGGCGGTAATTGTTGATATTTTTTCACCTTGTTTTTTCATATTTAACAAAGTTGAGGTAGTTATTTTAGCCATAGTGATCTCGATTAATCGATTGATATTTATTTTGTTTAGCGGTGAAAAATATGTGAGTAAATGCTAAATGGGCGTACTTTCTCATATAAAGAAGCGTATCGCAATATTGAAGAATCAAATGTTTAGTTTATAGCTGTAAGCTATTATCAAAAATTTTCAGTCCATTTTGATCTAAACCTTGAATTAATTCATCAAGGGAGTCACCACTTGGGAGGATTAAATTTGGCGAAATCTCTTGTAATGGCAGCAAAACAAATTCACGAGTTTTCAAGCCATAATGAGGAATAGTAAGGCGTTCATTATTGATTGATTGCTGACCAAAAAGTAAAATATCAAGATCAAGAATTCGAGCACCCCATCGGTTATCTTTACGTAGCCGACCGGCTTCATTTTCAATGGTTTGCAAAATATCGAGCAATTCAATCGATGTAAGGCTTGTGGTCAAAGACAACACGGCATTCATGTAGTCAGGTTGATCTTGTGGCCCCATTGGGCGGCTAAAATAAAGTGAGGATATATTTTTGATTTGGCAGTGTTCAATCTCCGAGATTGCTTGCACTGCACTTTTGAGTTGTTTGGCGGGATCGGATAAGTTACTTCCCAAGCCAATATATACCATGTTCATTTGCAAAACCCGTTAACTTATAGTATCTGTCGATGTTTTAGGTTTACGACGTTTTCTCGGACTTCTACGAAGCCCAGACTTACTGCTTGGTGCACTTTTAGCCATCAGTATACGGGCTTCTTCAGAGGCTTCTTGAAAGTCGGTCCACCATGTTGCCAATACTTGCACATTTCCACCTTCAATTTCACCACGAATTAAGAGAAAGTCATATCCAGCTCTAAATTTAGGGTGTTCAAATGCAGAAAAAGCACGCTTACCGTCTCTACGTTCAAGTTTTTCTTGTAATATCCAAATATCTTTCATCATGGCTTGAAAGCGCTTAGGAATAGAAATACTACGCTGTTGCTCTGACATTATTTCACTGAGCGCGCCAAAGAATGCATCTTGTGGCGTTAATTGTGTTTCAGATTTTAAGCGTTGAATATGAACCTGCATCGGGTACCACAACATTGCTGCAATTAAAAATGCAGGTGTTACTCTTTGGTTGGTATTTATTCGGTTATCAGTATTTTTCATGGCGAGTAAAATAAAGTCATCAACATAGTCGTGAGACTCTTGATTGATTAATTGATCTGCAGCAGGGAAAAAATATTGGAATAAATTATAATCACGAAGCATGGAAAGATTGGCGACACCTTTACCAGAGATAAATAACTTTAAAAACTCTTCAAACATTCTTGCCGCGGGAATATTGTCAAGTAATGAGGCTAAGACTCGAATAGGTGCTTCGGTTTCTTTGCTAATCTCCATATCTAATTTAGTGGCAAAACGTATGGCCCTTAACATGCGAACAGGGTCTTCACGGTAACGAGTTTCTGGGTCGCCAATTAAGCGTATTTTTCTGTCATTAACATCTTGCACACCATTGGCAAAATCATGCACTTTAAAATCAATTGCTGAGTAATACAAAGCATTAATGGTGAAATCACGGCGCTCTGCATCTTCTTCAATACTGCCATAAATATTATCGCGAAGTAACATGCCATCTTGGTTTTGCTTAGATGTTTTAGTACAATTTTTATCTTTTTCAGGCGCACTTTCATGATGGCCACGAAACGTAGCCACCTCAATAATTTCACGACCAAAAACTATATGGGCTAAACGAAAACGGCGACCAATTAAGCGACAGTTCCTAAATAAATCTTTAATTTGTTCAGGGGTGGCATTAGTTGCAATATCAAAGTCTTTTGGCTCAAGACCAAGAATAATATCACGTACGCCACCGCCAACTAAGTAGGCTTGGTAACCACCACTATTAAGGCGATAAAGCACTTTAAGTGCACTGCTGCTAATTTTTTTTCTTGAGACGGGGTGTTGGTCACGCGTTAGAACAACAGGGCCTTTAAGCGATGAAGGTGTTACATTTACCTTAGGTTTTTTACCTAATACTCTTCTACATAAATTAATAACGCGTTTGATAATTACAGACCTTATGTTTAGAAAATTGATTAATAGCTTAAGACTGGTTATTTAAAGCCGTGATAAGAACGCGCAATGATATAACAGCATCTGTAAAAAGAGAATGAAAAATCGGCAATAAATTGCAGTTTGCTTAATTTATTTGCATTAAGGTGAAGGATGAATTGATTTTTGTTGTTTAGGCACACGATCAAGAGACCAATTAATGATTGCCCAGTTAATTATTTCGTTCACGGGGTTATTTATCAAATCTGGTGGTGGTGATTGCCCTAAAAACTTAAGTGCAGCAATCAGTGTCGGTTGTGGCTGATGAGTATTAATTGCTGGCGTTTTATTTTGTTTGCTCAGCTTGTAGCCACTTTCGTTAATGGCAAGTGGTACATGACCGTATTTAGGTTTGTGTGTGTTCAATATAGCAAAGAGACTAATTTGCCTAGCTGTAGGCTCAAGTAAATCGCAACCACGAATAACGTGGCTAATATTTTGGGCAATATCATCGACAACTACGGCTAGTTGGTAGGCAAAAAGGCCATCTTTTCTCACTAAGGTAAAGTCCTCCTGGGCAAGTTTCAAGTTACAGTGAACATAACCTTGTACCAGATCGGTATAAAAACTAACCGGATGATGATTGATGACTCTAGTGGCTGTATTGTTATTTTGATGAACTAATGGTCGGCAATGGCCTTGATAAATACCACCAGTTTTTTTGATATCAGCGCGAGTACATCGGCAATAATAGCTAAGACTTTGATTTGATAGGTCGTTTAAAACATCGTAGTAAAGATCGGCTTGTTGAGATTGATACAAAACACTTTCATCCCAGTGTAAGCCAAAAGCCTCTAATGTTTTAAGAATATTGTCACTAGCGCCTTTTTGTTCTCTTGGGGGATCAATATCTTCAATACGAACAAACCAAAGACCTTTATTTTTTTTTGCATCAAGATAACTGGCAAGAGCCGCTATTAAAGAACCAAAATGAAGTAAACCGGAGGGGGAGGGAGCAAAACGGCCACGATACTGAGTAGGTGGCCGATTATTTGTCGTTGAAAAAAGAGAGCGAGTCATTGTTAAATGATAGCTTAGGCTTATTAGCCGGCCATTTGACGTTCTTTAATTTCTGCTAATGTTTTGCACTCAATGCAAAGATCAGCGGTTGGACGAGCCTCTAAACGGCGAATTCCAATTTCTATATCACATGATTTACAAAAACCAAAATCTTCATCTTCGATTAACTGTAATGTTTTTTCTATTTTTTTAATCAGTTTACGTTCGCGATCACGCGTACGTAATTCTAAACTGAACTCTTCTTCTTGAGCCGCTCTGTCGACTGGATCAGGGAAATTTGCTGCTTCATCTTGCATGTGCGTTACGGTACGGTCAACTTCTTCACGAAGTTGAACACGCCATGCGTCTAGAATCTTTTTGAAATGCTCTTCTTGAGCAGGGTTCATATATTCTTCGCCAGTTTTCTCTTGATAAGGTTCTACGTTAGCTAACGCTAAAATACCTAATGCTTTATTTTTACCTTTTGGCATCCCGACTCTCCTAAATGCTACCTATATAAACCACAATGTTTTGCTTTATATTCGTTATTACTTTAAAGGCATCTTTAAAGAGTAATATGCAAAAACCTCAAAGGGTTGCAATTGCTAATATTAAATAGACCTATTATAGCAGGTGTATATTGTGTCGCAGTGCAAATAAATCAAGGTTTGGTAGTAAAAAAAAATTAATAATGAATCTATTGCGATATAACGCACAGAAAACCTTCAATATTTATACATTATTCTGCGAGGAAGCATTTTTAGCAAGTTTACCTAGGGTTAGTCAATATTTTTTATTTATTTCAGGCAAGATTTTTATTATATGTTAGTTGGATTTTTGGCGATTGTAAGTATTTAGAAGTTATTTAAGCGTTTTTTGAATGGGCTCATTATTAAAGGCATCGTTATATTTTAGTCTGAGTCTATTTAATCTAAACAGTAATTAAAAGAGATTACCTAATAACAATGTCAGGATTACTATTGATATCACCTTCTACTGAAATGGTGGCAACACTGTCGCCACATAATAAAACAGCAAGACTAGCGTTATTTTTTTCATTTCCAATAAAGGCAAGTTTATAACCAAACTTATAGAGACTACTGGCAGCAAATTTTTGTGATAAAGACAAACGTTCCCAGAGTATGGCTTGTTCTAAAGTACAATGTCTTCTTTCAAAAAAACGTTCTTTTTTTGCTGAGGATGAAGCTTGCATATTCGATCTCAACTATTACATCTATTAATGCAGTAGTTGAGATCCATCTTAAACACTGCTTACTATAATTATATTAGAACAAAATATAATCAAATACCACAGCTGCCACAATTGTTTAGTCTTTTATAAAAATAAAGAGGGATAAGTCTTTAAGAAAACAAACTAACTTTTTACAAAAAAGTGAGTTTGTTTTGTAGTTTGATGCCAAACTGATCTATTGTTGCTTTATAAGCTAAGACTTCCACCCCTGAATTTATGGCGGCAATGAGTAATTTTGCGTAGGTCGGATCGATATCTTTGGCAACCGTCACTGAAGTGATGCCCGTGTGTAAAACGGCGAATAACAATACGGCACGTTTACCCTCTTTGGCAATAGCCATCAATTCGCGTAAGTGCTTTTGCCCTCTAGTTGTAACAGCGTCCGGAAAGAAACCTTGCTGGTCCTTAAGTAAAGTGACACTTTTGACTTCAATATAAACATCAGCTTGGTTGTTATCACTTTGGCTCAGTAAAATATCAATTCGACTATTTTCATCGCCATACTTAATTTCACGTTTCAGACTTTTATAAGCCGTTAACTCATTAAGCATGGTATTGTTAATCGCTTCTTCAGCTAACTGATTAGCTCTAATCGTATTAACGCAGATAAAATGGTTAGCTTGTGTTTGAGTTAACTCCCAGCTTAACGGATATTTTCTTTTAACATTTGCCGATACGCTATACCAAACAATATCACCAGGTTGAGCACAGCCAGTCATTGCGCCTGTATTGGCAACATGTATCGTTGTTTCTGTGCCATCTTCAAGTATTACATCAGCTAAAAAGCGTTTATAACGTCTAATCAAGGTGGCTTTTTTTAATGGGGGAGTAAATTGCATAAAGAGTTAATTTTTTGTTTTATAATATCACTATTATAAAATTGATTGTTTTAAATTAAAGGAAAAATAATGACAGCTTCCGTTTCTATCTATTTAAATGCTGATATTGGCAAATCGTTAATGGCTAACTGGCAAAGTACTAACTTAGTTCAGTTAATTGGTAACGACATTCATATTGTTACCAATACAGCCGCTGATAATAATGACCAACTATTGAGAAAAATTCAACAAGCCGCTCGTCAAATAGAAAAGCTAGGAGTGAAACAAGCTCAGTTAGCCGGTGATAATTGGCACGAACACCAACAATGGGCTTTTGCCTTAGGTTTTACTTGTGTGGGTAAATTAACCAATGTTGAGTTTACCGGTGATCAAGCGTTGATGACATACTTAAAAAACAAGTTGCATGTTTTTGCTTGGAGTCGAGATTTAACCAATCAAACACCGAGTGATTTGGTGCCTGAGACATTAGCAAAATTGGCCACTGACTATATTAAAAGTCAAGCGCCAGAGCATGTCAGTATAGAAATCGTTGCAGGTGAAGCGTTGGAAAAAGCGGGTTGGGTAGGTATTTATAATGTCGGTAAAGGCAGTTGTAATCCACCTTGTTTAGTGACCATTGATTACAACCCTACCGGCGACGTTAATGCGCCTGTTTTGGCCAGTCTTGTTGGTAAAGGCATTACTTTTGATAGTGGCGGTTACAGCATAAAGCCTAGCGCAGGTATGTTTGATATGAAGTGTGATATGGGGGGCGCTGCCGTAGTCACTGGTGCTCTGGCACTGGCTATTCGTCAAGGTTTAACCAAAAGAGTGAAATTATTTTTGTGTTGTGCCGAAAATATGATCAGCAGTAATGCGTTTAAACTCGGCGATATATTAACCTATAAAAATGGTGTTACGGTTGAGATCGCCAATACCGACGCTGAAGGGCGTTTAGTACTCGCTGATGGTTTAATGGCTGCAGGAGAAACTCAGTCAGAGATAATTATTGATGCGGCAACGTTAACAGGGGCAGCAATTATGGCTACGGGTAGCGAGTACAGCGCACTATTTGCCCTTGATCAAGCAATCGCCGATAAAGTAAAAAAATCAGCGGCAGATGTGAATGAACCTGTTTGGCAATTGCCGCTTGAGTCTTGGCATCAAGAGAAGTGTTCATCAGCTTTTGCTGATACAGCTAACAGCAGCACTCAAAAAGGTGGTGGTGCTGGCGGTGCAAGTAATGCCGCTGGATTTTTAACCCGGTTTGTCCCGAACGAGGGTAAAGGTTGGTTACATATGGACTTAGCGGCGGCTTACAACGGCAGTGGTAATAATTTGTACGGTGCAGGGGCAACGGGACAAGGTATTGCCACAATCGCTAACTTACTCAATAAAGCGTAATACTAAACTTTGTCTGGGTAAATGATTTTTAGACCGACAATTAACAGCGCACAACATTATTTGTGGTTAATATTGTGCGCTGTCTGTATAACACGGGTTATAAAAGCTGGCCTTATTTATATGACTCTTGACGTTGAGAGTACAGAGTAGATAAAACTTTAGCTATTGATAACAAAGAGTAAGTTAGTGATTAAGGTCTCTGATATACTGTAATTAACCTACAGCCTTAACAATAAGTGTGACCATCCCTTGTTACCCATTGAAGCATACATTCCAGAAATACTTGCTAAGTTAGGCCAAGGTAATAGCCTAGTTCTCCAAGCTGAACCCGGAGCGGGTAAGTCGACAGTGGTGCCATTAAGTCTGTTAAAGGCAGATTTTCTCAAAGGCAAAAAAATAATTATGTTAGAGCCGCGAAGAGTTGCGGTTAAGTCGATAGCTTTTTACTTAGCCAGCTTATTGGGCGAAAAAGTAGGCCAGCGTATTGGTTATCAAATACGTAATGAAAGTAAAAAATCAAAGCAAACTGTCCTTGAAATAGTCACTGAGGGTGTTCTCACACGTCGATTACAACATGATCCAGAATTGAGTGATGTTGGACTGATTATCTTTGATGAATTCCATGAAAGATCTATCCATGCTGACCTCGCCTTAATGTTATCGCTTGAAGTACAAGAGGCTTACCGAGAAGACTTAAAATTGCTGGTCATGTCAGCAACAATAGATACCACACAAATATCAGATTATTTGAACCATGCCGCAATAATGAAATGCTCCGGTAGGACATATCCTGTTGAAATTGAATACTTAGGTCGGCCATCATCGCATTTATCCATTCAAGTCATTAAAGCGCTTAATCAGGTAGTAAATAATACGGTAAATGGCGATATATTAGTTTTTCTTCCGGGGCAAGCAGACATCAAACGCTGTATGAAATTGGCAAAAGAGCAGCACCATTCCACACTCGACTTACTGCCGCTTTATGGTGGATTACCGTTAGCACAACAAGAGTTAGTACTCAGTAAAAAAAACACCGATCGTCGTCGAGTGATATTTTCAACCAATATTGCTGAAACCAGCTTAACGATCGAAGGTATTACTAATGTAATCGACTCGGGGTTAGAAAAAAAACTCTGGTTTGATAGTAAAAGTGGCTTGTCTAGATTAGAAACTTCATATATTTCGAAAGCGTCAGCAACTCAACGAGCGGGTCGTGCCGGTAGGTTACAAAGTGGCCAATGTATTCGGTTATGGAGCGAAGCCCAGCATCATGGCTTTAATGACTTTCAAGCCGAAGAAATGACGACTTCAAATTTGGCTAGTCTCACCTTAGATCTCTCCGCCTGGGGCATTACCTCTTTTGAAGAGGTTAACTGGTTAACAGCCCCCCCTGAATATCATTTTGATGTCGCTGGTCAACTCAACCAATCATTAGGCTTGTTAGACCAAAAAAAGATAATCACCCCACGAGGGCTAAAGGCTCTAAAGCTAGGCCTAGATCCAAGACTTGCCAGTATGCTGCTGAGCTGTGATACCGAGATTGAAAAGAAAGTCAGCTGCATATTAGCGGCTTTATTATCAGAACGAGATATTATCGTTAATGCTGCCAGCTCAGATATTACTGTAAGAGTCTTAATTTTTAATGACTATTTAAGCAATAGAAAGTCATTAACAATCGATCATAAAATTAATTTGGCGGCATTAGAACAAGCAATTACCCTTGCTCAATCTTTTGCCCACTTGGTGGGTGTCTCGTCTTTAATGAATGCCGTCAGTTTAACTGACTTACATAAATATGTAGGCCCCTTATTATTAAAAGCCTACCCTGACCGGCTAGCACAAGGGCGTGGGCAAGCCAATAATCGATATTTGCTTGCTAATGGTCGAGGTGTGACACTCAGAGGCTTTGATACTTCCCAAGGAGAGCCTTGGCTTATTGTCTGTGATTGTGATGGAAAAAATAAAGATGGTACCATATTTATTAGTGCAGCCATTTCACTTGAAGATATTAAAAAGGTGTTAAAGCAAGAGCTCGTTGAAGTCACACATTATTCACTCGACGCTAAAAAAGAGAAAGTAATCGGTAGACAAAAGCTGACCTATAAATCGTTAGTTATAGAAGAAAGTATATTGAGTGTTATCCCTCCAACAGCCTTTAAATTATGTGTTAAAGATATTCTAGCTGGCGAGGGTTTAATATTTCTCAATTGGTCTGCTAAATGTGAGCTATGGCTCTCCCGAGTCAAGTGGTTAGGTGGTGTTGTCGAGACCTTTCCCACTATTTCTGAGGCAAGCCTAATGCTTAACTTAGATAGCTGGCTATTGCCGTACATCTCAAGTGTTAGCTCAATAAAGCAACTCAAAAAATTAAATATTTATGAGTTACTAATTGCCAATTTATCTTGGCAAGAACAACAGTTTCTGGCTGAGCAGGCGCCAGAATATTATATAACTCCCAGTGAAAAAACAGTGCCAGTTAGTTACGATCAGCATCAAGGGCCTACGGTATCTGTTATTCTCCAAGAAATGTTTGGCCAACTTCAATCACCCTTATTCGCACAAGGTAGGGTTCCTTTGCGCTTTGAGTTGCTTTCGCCGGCGCGAAGACCCATTCAAACCACCAGTGATTTAGCTAATTTTTGGCTATCATCGTACTTCGACGTTGCCAAAGAGATGCGTGGAAAGTACCTTAAACATCGCTGGCCTGAAAAGCCACTAGATGAGAAGCCAGGCGCATCAATTAAAAGAAAATACTAACGAACTGTTGTAATATATCTTGGGGTGATCTTTAGTAGGTCAGGGCAAATAGACTCAAATTTTTCTCTTTAATTTTAATGGCGGATGGTTAATGGAAAAGCAAAAATAATAATTGTATCTATACTAATAAAATTATTAACTCTCGAGCTAACAACATTGACTAGAAAATTTACCCTCTCTATTTTTATAATACTCATTATTATTGTTACGACTATTTTTATGTACGTTAAGTAATAAACATAGAGATTTTGAACAACTCATTAACGATGCTGATAAGTCGATGTATCAAGCTAAAATTAATGGTCGTAATAAAATAGAAGTGAGTGGAGGTTATAGCCTACATTAATCGTTTAGTATTCTATTTTAGCCAAGTTTTAAACTCTGCACTTAAAATAGCAACCGGCCATAACTTAGCGAGGATTTTTTTTGCGAATGAGATAGCAGCTCTGATAATGATGGACAGTACTTAATTTAAGATGAGTTTAACGTATTTATTTCGTTTTTTACTTTTTAATCAATCACAAACTTTTTAATATTATTCATTCAGTTAGCATGTAAAGACCTGAAATTGAGTGTTTTCTTTTAAAATGTCAGCCCTAAAAGATCAGTTTTAAAGCAATAGAAACCCCATAAGTTTGTCGCCAAAACCAGGTGAGAAAGTAAAGCATTAGCATGTTAGCGTATTCATGGTAATATTTAACCGCAAATTTTAATTTCCTCCCAAGTTATATGCCCAATAATAAAAAACCAGCAAAAAACAAAACGCTAAAGGCGCAAGCCAACAGTAAAAATCTACCGGTGAAAAATGCGGGTCTAAAGTGGTGCTTAAAAACCGTTAGTAAACTGTTGCTGATACTACTCTTCTCTCTAATATTATCGGTTATTTACCTTGACAGTAAAGTAAGGCATACCTTTGAAGGCCAGCGATGGCAAGTGCCGGTTCAGGTTTTTGGACAAATACAAATCTTATCGCTTGGCCAGTCATACAAACTGAGCGATTTGAGCAAAGTTCTGGGTTTGTCTGGCTATCAAAAAGTGACTTACGCTAATCAAATCGGTCAATTTGAACAGTCGTTTAACAAAACTATTTTTTATCGACGCCCTTTTGACTTTGGCTATGGTTTACAACCTGCAAATAAAATAACAATAGAAGTTGAAGACGGGAATATAATATCTCTGTTTTCAGGACAAACACCTGTCAGCCAAGTGAAAATTGAACCGATATTAATTGATCGTATATTACCTGATAGTAAAGAAGATCGAGTATTAGTTGCCCTTGAAGGGGTACCAGAAAAACTCTTGGATACCTTATTATTAGTCGAAGACAGAAACTTTTATTTTCACCATGGTGTATCACCCATAAGTATAATAAGAGCGTTAATTAAAAATATACGTGCCGGCAGAACTGTGCAAGGTGGTAGTACATTAACGCAGCAACTCGTTAAAAATATGTTTTTAACCAGAGAGCGAACCGTTACTCGAAAAGTCAAAGAGGCGTTAATGGCCTTGATTTTAGAATACCGTTACAGTAAAGATCAGCTCCTTGAAGCTTATATCAATGAAGTTTATTTAGGTCAGCATTACGCCAATGGTGTTTATGGATTTGGCCTAGCCAGTCAATTCTATTTTGGTAAGAATATTGCCCAACTCAACTCTCAACAAATGGCGTTGCTCATCGGTCAAGTTAAAGGTCCAAGTTATTATGACCCTTGGCGTCATCCAAAGCGTGCAAAAGAACGTCGTAACTTAGTCTTGCGGTTGATGTTTGAACAACATTATTTATCGCGTATTGATTTTGAGCAAGCGGTCGAGTCTCCTTTATCGGTAAGGGCCTCTCGTCGTATAGCTAAAAATAAATATCCGGCTTATTTGCAGTTAGTGAAAAATGAGCTTGCAAAACAAATATCAAATGTTGAACAGCAATCAGGTATTCGGGTTTTTACCGGATTTTCTCATCTTTCTCAGCAATTGTTAGAAAATACCGCGGCGAAACAAATCTCCCTGTTAGAAGAAAAACATCAACAAGCTGAGCTTGAAGTCGCCATGATAGTTACCGATATTAACAGTGGTGAAATTAGGGCGTTAGTTGGTGGGAAAGAGCAAGGCTATGCCGGGTTTAATCGTGCTTTATATGCTAAGCGGCCAATCGGCTCATTAATTAAACCCGCAATATATCTATCGGCATTAGAGCGTTATGAGCAATATAACTTTGCTACCGTATTAGCCGATAACCCCATTACTCTAAGAAGTGATGTTGGTAAAAAGTGGCAGCCAAAAAATTATAATGGCGAATATCAAGGACAAGTGCCATTAATTGATGGTTTAGTGCACTCTTTAAATGTCCCCACTGTTAATTTAGGTATGTCGTTAGGACTAGGTAATATTGCCAAAGCCATGCATTTATTGGGCTATCCCCATGATGTTGTGACTAGACCCTCTATGCTACTGGGCGCTATTGATATGTCGCCACTGGAAATTAACCAACTGTATCTCCCTATTGCCGCACAAGGGCATTTTAAAACTCAGCATACAATTACTCAAGTACTGTCAGGGCAAGGTGAAGTCTTATGGGCGATAAATAAAACCACTGAGCAAAGATTGTCAAACCATGGTGCTTATTTACTTGATTATGCCTTACGCCAAGTCACTAAAACGGGTACGGCTCGCTCATTAACTTGGCGACTCGCAAATAAACAATTAGCGGGGAAAACGGGCACCAGTAATGACTTACGTGATAGTTGGTTTATTGGTTATGATCAACTTCACCTAGTGACTACATGGGTAGGGCGTGATGATAATAAACCAACGAAGCTAACGGGTAGTAGTGGCGCTTTGGTTTTATTTGCTGATTTTATGAAAAATCAAAAAGTGAGTAACAAAGCCCCGGTGATACCAACAGGTATTGCCTTGACGCTTTTTGAAAAACACAGCGGCCATGCAGTAACCAAAAAATGTAGCGAGACCATCGAATACCCTGCGGTGGTTGCCGGTATTCAAATAATTGATGATTGCATAAAAGCACGAGAGCGTTCATGGTTAGAGCGAATTTTTGGTAATTAATAAAGCATATAGAGAGCAATGATTAAAATGAAAAAATGCGTAATATTAACGATGGACGATTGCTCAGCGTATGAGGTTTATGATCATTTGTTGATAGAGCCCCTTAATCAAGCGGGGTGGTTATGCGATACCATTTCTTGGCGTGCTAACAACATCAATTGGAATGATTACCAGCTAGTGATGGTTCGTTCCCCATGGGACTACCAACTCGACTGTGATGCATTTGTAAAAGTATTGAAAGAAATTGACGACTCCAGTGCTCATTTAGACAACCCCTTAACGATAATGAAATGGAATATCAACAAGCATTACTTGCGAGAGCTAGCCACCCAAGGCATTGAAATTGTGCCAACACTTTGGTTTGACGATATAACGGCACAGGATATCCCAAGATTTTTTAGCGGTGTAACTAATTTTGATAATTATATCAACTATAACAGTCAAGAGATTGTGATTAAACCCTGTATTAGTGCTGGCGCTTTTGATACCTACCGATTAACCTTAGAACAAGCGGTCGAAAAACAAAGTGAATTACTGACGATCTTTAAGCAAAGAGAGTTTATGGTTCAGCCCTTTGTTGAGTCAATTATCAGTGAAGGTGAGTTTTCGTTATTCTACTTTGATGATGAGTTTAGCCACGCTATCCTTAAAACACCACAGAATAATGACTATCGAGTGCAAGAAGAGTTTGGTAGCTTAATTGTGAAAATTGACCCAGAGCTATCGCTTAAGCAACATGCAGAAAAGGTATTAAGCGTTATTAATAGCTCTTTATTGTACGCTAGATTAGACTTTGCTCGTACCGCAACAGGTTTTGCGTTAATGGAAGCTGAGTTAATTGAACCCTCGCTGTACTTTAATTTTGATAAAGACTCACCACAGCGTTTTGTTAATGCCGTAGAGCGCCGAATGAGGCGTTTAGAGTTGTAGTTAACAGTAAAAACACTCGATAATTAAAATAATTAATGGGGGCAGGGAACTTTACTACCATTAAAGACTCATACTATATGTACAATGTTATTCCCTTAGTGTTTTATGTTTTTATAATGCGTTTACTTGATTTCAGGTGAACGCTTTTTTTTGCTTGATAAAAAGTACTAACGTGCACTAAAACCTCATAAAGAGTTTTTCTTTTCACACCAAAAATTAATAATGTGTTAATTTTGGTAAAAAGGTAAAATAAACCTTTACAAGTAATGAGACACTATTTAAAATTCGCCCCGTCTTTAAGCAAGCAATTGTTTAACGGCTGTGGTGAGATGGCAGAGTGGTCGAATGCACTGGTCTTGAAAACCAGCAAGGGTTTGTAGCCCTTCTAGGGTTCAAATCCCTATCTCACCGCCACACACAAAAAAGCCGCACTAGTTGCGGCTTTTTGCTGTTCTTATAAGCGTTTAATATCTTAAGACTAGGGTATTAAAGCTTTACTTCACTAGCCGAAGGCCATCTTTGCCAATGGTAATTAAGCCTTTTTTCATTAAGTTACCTGCGGTTGATTTAAACGTTTTTTTACTCACACCCAAGGTTCGTTTAATCAGCTCTGGTGAGCTTTTATCATGCAGTGGGATAAAACCCTCGTTACCTTCAATTTCAGCGAGTAACTTATCGCTAAAATCAGTGACTTTACGTTCGCCGGTGCGGGTTAGGGATAAATCAACACGCTCATCCTCACGGACTTGTTTAATGTAACCGGTGATTTTTTTACCAATACGTAAGGGTTGAAAAATTTCATTGTCGTATAACAACCCCCAGTGTTGATTATTAATAATGGCTTTAAAACCTAAGTCAGTTTTGTTACCAATAATTAACTCGACTTTATCACCCTTGTTATATTCTGCGGGCCAAATGTCAATAAACTTATCTAACTTACTTGAAGCAACCAATCGTTCAGTGGTTAAGTCGAGAAATATTCTCACCAAGTAATATTTACCTTCTTCCATCGCGGTATGCTGCTGATTAAAAGGAACTAATAAGTCTTTTGGTAAACCCCAGTCTAAAAAGGCGCCTATTTTATTGGTTTGCACCACTTTTAAGGATACAAATTCACCAACCTGGCCAAGTGGGGTATTTGTGGTGGCAGTAACTCTGTCAGCTGAATCAACATACAAAAAAACGGTGAGTTGATCGCCAATGCTGCAATTTTCTGGTATTAAACGGTTAGGCAATAAAACCTCACCGAGTTCACTGGCGTTTAAATACGCACCTGTGTCAGTAATTGCGATAACTTCAAGGGTATTAAATTTGCCAATATCTGCCATAATAATCGTTGCCGTAAAAATAAAAAGAGGGGTATGTCAGCTATTATAACCTAACTCCAACTGGGAGTAGAGCCTATTTTAACTCGAATATACTCGCTATGATTCAAGTGAAGTAAGTCGGCAATTTTACGAATAATATGTTCTTCTATACTGGCGAGTTCGCCATCGGCATAAGCAATTTTCCATAACAAAGCGACAATTTTCATCCGCTGATCTAGGTTATAATGTTGATTGACTTTACTGGTGAATTGGTAAAAATCAGTCGCATTGTTACTAAGTTCAAGAGCAGAGGCTAATATCTCCGAGACTTCATCGTTTGATAAACAAAAGGTGTCTTTCATTACTTTAGTTAATTTACTTTGTTCTTCATCAGACAACTCTCCATCAGCCCGCATTACTTCAGATAATAAAACAGCACATGCCAACTCTAGAGAAAGCGGATCATTTTCTTGTAGCTGACTATCAACGGTGAGTGATTTAAAAAATAGGGACAATCTAGAAAGCATAATATCTCAGTAGTGTTGGCTTGATATCGTATATTATGCTTTTGAATGCTTAATACAATAGAGAAGTGAATAAAAATTATTGCTGAGTATTAAAGCCTCCTTTTCTAACCTGGTATGAGGCAATGCAGCGATAAATAATCCAAATAAAATGGGTCAGAGTCAATTTAAACAAATTAACAAGACACCCATGATAGCGATCACCCCCAAAAAATAGCTTTCGGGTTTATTACGATGGGTGTCTTGTTAATTGCACTTAGCTGCTTTCACAAGTCACATCCCCCGAAAAGCTCAGATTTCGAAATTTTAAACCAAGGGATCAGAACCGCCCCATCACTTTATGCGTGTTGATTAGGCTTCGATTGGGTACTTTATTGCTATGGGTGTCTAGTTAAAGTATTAGATTATAAATTTAGACACGCACAAGTAACACTAAGGCTTATTCGCGTTCCAATAGAACACAAACGACACGCTACCAAATCCCAAAAATCCTAGCGCCACGGGTGTGATAGAAGCGTCAATAAAACTACTTACAAAAATAGCTGCAGGTACGGAAATGATACTACTCAAAGACCCAATAATAGCGGCTCCTAGACCTGCCATATCACCTAAAGGCTGCATAGCCATAGCCTTTACATTGCCAAACAAAATACCGATACAAAAGAACGCACAAAATAATACAGAAACAAATTGCCACAAAAGCGGAACCCCATCATAAGCAAAACATAAGGCCGTTAGTACGCTAGAAAATATCAGCCACCCCAGCATCGCCCAATTGCATAACTTGCGCATACCCAAACGCATGACTAAGTTGCCATTAATAAAAGATGCTAGGCCGATAGATAATGCCAACATAGCAAAGTACATAGGAAACAGCTCACCCGTATTATAGATATCCTGAAACAGGGTTTGAGAAGAACTGATATAAGCCAGAAATGCACCAAAAATGGTGCCAGAAGAAAGGGTATAAAACATTACGAGCTTATGGGAAAGAATGAACTTACTTGAAATCCACAATTGCGACCAACTAAAAGGTAAGCGCTTCTCTTTGGCTAGAGTTTCTGGTTGACGAGCAAAAAACCATAAGCCAATCAATGTCCCATAAACCAAAAATGATGAAAAAATATGCTGCCATGAAAACCAAAATAAAATAGTTTGCCCAAGAATAGGTGCCAGCATCGGCACTAATATGAACACCATCATAATGAAAGACATGACTCTGGCCATAGCTTCACCTTCGTACTTATCACGGATCACTGCCAGTGTTGCAATCCTGGGCCCTGAGACACCGAAGGCTTGAATAACGCGACCAATTAGCATCACTTCTAACGACTCAGCATTGATGCAAATTAGTGACCCGATAGCAAATACGATCAAACCAGAAATGATCACATAACGCCTGCCTCTGTCGTCAGATAAAGGCCCATAATAAAGTTGACCAAAAGCCATGCCAACAAAGAATAATGAGACAATTAGATGGGTTTGACTAGGGTCTGTCACTTTTAGGTAAGCACCAATTTGAGATAGTGCAGGTAAAACTGAATCTATACTTAAAGCGACCAACGACGTCATTGTTGCCATAAGTGCCACAAACTCGAATAAACTAATATCGACCTTTTTTTTGCTATTTGTCTCGCTGGGAGCGGAGTGACGATTGGATGACATGCTAGGACCGGCAGATTTCATTGATACACAGTCTAACACTGCTGTTTAATAACGCTTAGAATTTTTAGCTAATTCTTTAAATTACTACACATAAAAACAACTATTTATCCAAGAAATTAAGAAATTAAGAAATTAACAAGACACCCATGATAACGAGCAGTCAAAAAATAGTTTGCGATTTATTACGATGGGTATCTAGTTAATTATCAACGCTCTTGGGGTGGAATACAGGTTCAAACTTTAATACCAAGTGACACCGTGGGCTGACAACTTTCACACCAATATATTCGTCTACCATTGCGCTTCGCTTTTACAATAGGCTGCACGCAATGACGACAGGGCAAACCTTCGCGGTTAAAAGCCATAAAACGGACGCTTTCATAGCTGCCTTTTGTTTTAGCCAGTTTGTCGCTCAAAGTTGGTAGTAAGGTGTGCCCTTTTGTATCGTAGGCACGCTTACCAATAATTAAGGTTTGCCTAGCAAGGCTCTCAATTTTTTTTGAGTCAAGTTGTTTGGGTTTAAAGTCAGGATGGACGCCAGCAGCAAATAAAATTTCAGTACGCAAGTAATTGCCAATTCCGGCGATAAAGTGCTGATCTAAATACAGTGCACTTAAACCTCTATTGCAGAAACGGCTATGCTGCAAGCGCTCGGCAAGGACTTCCCAGCGTAGTTCACTGTTCAAAATATCAGGCCCAATTTTGCTCAAAAATGGATGTTGCACCAGTTCACTTTGATCATATACTGCGATATCGGATGCGCTGTATAGCAAGGCACTTTTTTGTTTTGTATGTAAAGCCAAACGCAGGGAGCGATTAGTTTTGGGAAAATGACCACGCTTATCTGTTTTCCAAACACCGTAAAGCTGATTGTGGGAGTAAATTGTGAACCCATTAGCAAAATGTATCAACATGGCTTTGCCACGGGTTTCAACCTTTTCAACTTTAATTCCTTTAAGTTTTTGTGAAGGTTCAAGAAGGCGAGGCAAACCTACTTCAATATCTTCGATTACTTTGCCTTCAATGATCTTTGCTATTTTATCAGCGGCAATGCGTATTTCAGGACCTTCTGGCATATTGATTCCTTTAATCGTTCAAAAAGATAAGTACTTTGACATATCGGCATCACTAGAAAAACAACGACGGTAAACCGTTTAACAGTCATATACGATATTGACCTTACCGCGATCAGTTCTATCCAACAGTGCTTATTTCGAATGCTATATTTTATAGAATAAAAGGTGTCAGAGTTATTTTAAATAAACTATACTCCTATTTATTAATATAAAGAGGCTGGTTTAATGGCGAGAAGGCTACGAGTTTCTAGTGCAGGAATGATGATTAAAAACGGTAACGAACACCAATAGCCGTATCAATAATAAAGTGCGTATTACTTTTTTACCATAATCAAAGTCTAAGGCGGGGTTAAGTTGAAGGTAAGCATCCCATTTCGCATTAAATGCCATGTTTAGTCCTAGCGGTAAACGAAGACCTGTACCATTATGCCAACCAACAAATATACCGCCAGCAATAGTCCAGTTAAACGGTATTCCTTCATCAACAGCATTCTCTCTTAAAATATAATCGGCTGCCATGCCATCGTTCCCTAAGAAGGTATTAATATTTTCGTATTGTACAGCCAAGCCCAGGCCTTGATCAAAACCAAAACCTAGCTTTACCATTGCATTGGCATCTGTTAAAAATAATGCGGAAAGTGCCAGTAATGTCGGTAGTTTTTTTTCATCAGTTAATCCTTTAATAGATAAATTACGTCTGTCAATAATACACCTTTCCTCACGTGACTACATTTTTTATTACTTGCATTGGGTGAATAAACCAACAAGTGATATACTATAAAAAAATTTAATGAAGATACCTTTGACCATAAACGATCCCCACGCTAATCGCGAAGCACAAAAATACGAACAACCTGTCGCTAGTCGCGAATACTTGTTAGAAATTCTGCAAAAGTCTGACATGCCTTTAACCTATAATGCTTTCTGTAAAATATTAGATTACAGTGAAGAATATCAGCTTATTGGTGTTAAAAGACGTCTGCGCGCCATGGAAAATAGTGGTCAAATTATTTTTAATAAATTTAAACAGTACGCTATTTTAGCTCAGAACAGTAAATTAACAGGAAAAGTGATTGGTCACCGCGATGGTTTTGGCTTTTTTGCGCCTGATGTACCTGAAAATACCGGTGAGCCGGCATCAACCATTAAAAAAGGTAAAGACTATTATATTTCTTCTCATGAAATGCAGCGTGTATTTCATGGCGATACTGTTGAAGCGATACTAGTTGATCGTACCGACAGAAAAGGTCGTAAAGAAATTAAAATTCTGGAGGTGGTTGAGCCAAGAAAAGCAGGTATTGTTGGTCGCTATTACGTTGACCATCATATTTCTCTGGTCATGCCAGATGATGCCCGTATTAAGCAAGAGATATTGATTGACCCTGAACAAAGATTAGGTGCTCGTCATGGTCAAATGGTGGTGGTTGAAATCATTAAACGTCCAACAAAACGAACCAACGCGGTGGCAAAAATCATTGAAGTTTTGGGTGACCATATGGCACCCGGCATGGAGATAGATATTGCACTACGAGAGCATGACTTACCCCATCAATTTAGCCCCGAATTACTTAGCGAGGTCGCCACTTTATCTGATGAAGTCGAAGAAAGTGCTAAGCAAGATCGTGTTGACTTACGTCACTTACCCTTAGTAACCATTGACGGTGAAGATGCCCGAGACTTTGATGATGCGGTCTATTGTCAGCCGAAACAAAGTGGAGGTTGGCGTTTATGGGTAGCTATTGCTGATGTCAGTTATTATGTTCGAGGTGGCACAGCGCTGGATGACGAAGCGATCTCTCGAGGAAATTCAGTCTATTTTCCTAGCCAAGTGATCCCCATGTTGCCGGAAAAGCTATCAAATGGCTTATGTTCATTAAACCCTGATGTCGATCGACTTTGTATGGTTTGTGAAATGACCGTAAGTGCAACAGGTAAATTGTCGGGTTCAAAATTTTATGCGGCGACAATGCGTTCACAAGCACGTTTTACCTATACAAAAGTAGCGGCTATTTTAGCGGGTGATGAAGCCTTATCTCAGCAATATCAATCCCTTGTTCCTGACTTAAATAACCTTAATCAAATGTATTTAGCGTTATCTTCTGCTCGCAATAACCGAGGCGCGATTGCGTTTGAAACCGAAGAATCGCGTTTTATTTTTAATGCAGACCGTAAAATTGAAACTATTGAACCACTGATTCGTAATGATGCTCATAAAATTATTGAAGAGTGTATGATTTTAGCCAATGTAGCCACCGCTAAGTTTATTGAAAAGCATCAAAAGCCAGGATTATTTCGTGTTCATGACAAACCGAGTGAAGATAAATACAATAACTTTATCACTTACCTTGCTGAGTTAGGCATTAGCTTGCCTTTTACTCACAAGAAAGGCAAAAAAGAACAAAGTGAACCAGAACCTTCAGATTACGGTTATATTCTCGATGCAGTTGCCGGACGCCCTGACAAGGAGTTAATACAAACCATGTTGTTGCGCTCAATGCGACAAGCGGTTTATCAAAGTAATAATTTAGGCCACTTTGGTTTAGCCCTTGACTCTTATGCTCATTTTACCTCACCTATTCGTCGTTATCCTGATTTGGTTGTTCACCGAGTAATTAAAGAAATTTTGTATCAAGAAGAACTTAAAACATCAGCTAAAAAACTAGGTACAGCTAATGCCGGACATTATGATTATCCAATAGAGGCTGTGATTGAATTAGGTGAACATTGTTCGCTTACAGAGCGCCGAGCTGATGAAGCAACTCGCGATGTCGCCGATTGGCTTAAATGTGAATTTATGCAAGACCATGTAGGCGATACCTTTAAAGGGGTTATTTCAACAGTAACCAATTTTGGTCTATTTGTTCGCTTAGCCAATTTTCATATTGAGGGCTTAGTTCATATTACCTCATTAGGTCGAGATTTTTATCATTATGATGATGTTCGTATGTGTCTAACTGGTGAGAATACTGGCGTGAAATTCCGTGTTGGTGATGTTATAGAGGTTCAAGTTGCCGCGGTTAATCTTGATGATAAAAAAATAGATTTATCGCTCTCAGGTGAAAAAGCATTACGACAAGATGGTAACCCTTTAAAAGTTAAAAAACGAAGAAAAGGTAAACCAGGAGATAAGAGTCCTTCATCAAGTAAAGGTGCTTTAACAGCTAAAAACTCGCCAGCAAGTCGGAAGAAAAAACCCGCTAAAGCCAGTAGTAAAAAGTCAGTAGAAGAAAAGCCTAAAGTCGTTAAAAAAAAGGTCCGTAAAAAACGGCCAGGTAAAAATGCCCGTAAAACTGATAATGAATAAAACCCCTTAAGCTCATCACCCCATTGAGTTAGACCTGATCGCCGATAAACAATCGGCGATAAATAAACGAAAAATATAACACTAGAGAAAATCATGGCAAAAAATGATGAAATGGTATTTGGAATTCATGCTGTAACGGCATTAATTCAAAGTGCACCAGAGCGCTTTATCGAGTTGTGGCTACTAAAAGGTCGCGATGATGATCGTTTACAACCCATTATAAACTTATCAAAAAAGCACGGTATTGCATTGCAGGTTGCTCAACGAAAAGCGTTAGATGAAAAGAGTGAAGGTGAACAACATCAAGGTGTCGTTGCTCGAGTTCAAGCAGGTAAATCCTTCAATGAAAATGATTTAGACGATATTATTGCTCAAACAACTGCCCAGGGCGAGCAACCCTTCTTTTTAATTCTTGATGGCGTAACTGACCCTCATAATTTGGGCGCTTGCTTACGTAACGCAGATGCAGCGGGTGTTCAAGCGATTATCGTTCCTAAAGATAATGCCGCCAGATTAACCGGGACGGTAAGAAAGGTAGCGGTTGGCGCTGCCGAGTATGTTCCTTTAGTGCAAGTGACTAACCTGTCACGAACAATGAAGGCTTTGCAAAAGCAAGGTATTTGGATCATTGGTACGGCAGGGGAAACCGATACCTGCCTTTATGACGTCAAACTATCAGGGCCAATGGCATTGGTGATGGGGGCGGAAGGAAAAGGTATGCGTCGTTTAACTCGTGAAAACTGTGATCAGCTAGTTAAACTGCCTATGGCTGGTAATGTTTCGAGTTTAAATGTGTCAGTTGCTACCGGTATTTGTTTATTTGAAATGGTTCGTCAGCGTTTAAATTAATGCAGTGAACATTATAGAAATCTCAATAGAAAAGTCGATATTTTTAGGATAGATATCGACAAATATCACAATATACTTTTCTGGTTAAGAGCCTGTAAGTACCGAAAACTTGATTCTCATATATATAATTTTCAGTCACTTCAAGACCAAATATGTACAAATTTCTCTTTTGCAAAGTTCATTAACACCTGAGACAGGCTTGATTAAATCAACAGATGTTAATCATAAGTAACGGTAGTTTTTTTGGGGACCTTGGTTTAATAAATGAAGGTGATTTTTTTGGAATGTTAATGCGGTCAAATAACTAATCAATTAAAATTAATCTAATATTCAGACAGTTAATATGTTAATTGAGTATATATATTGTATGTAT
>CAWVSL010000034.1:0-29986 GCA_963933115.1 uncultured Colwellia sp. | reverse complement strand
TATATATTGTATGTATGTATGTATGTGGTAGTCTGATAAAAGTTATTTAACAAAAAATGACTATTATTGATTATGTATAAAAATGATTTTTACAGTTTATTTTTTAATTTGAACATCAGTAGACGTAATCTTTAATTTAAATAATAAATACATATAAGGAAATAAATTTTGAAATTTAATAATATTATTATGGCTACACTAACCTTGATTTTTAGCCAACTAACACTGGCTGGGCATCATGAAGAACAAGTTAATCCCAATGAGGTTATTGTTAAAGGGTGGCTTGAGGCTACCGTTGCCGGTAAAAAAGAACATATTGCTTATATCGAGAAGAATATGGCTGACGATGGCTTATTCAGTGGCGGACGCTACGTAGGCTTTGGATTTAACTTTGATCCCATCGATACCGGTAAAATGATTGTAAGCCGAACTATAGAAGGCAGTCCAGCGTCCAAAGTCCTAAAAGTGGATGATGAGTTTATCGTGGTGAATGGGGTAGAAGTCAATAAGGCCAATATGGGCAAATTATCTTTCCGAGGTAAGCCGGGCGAACCTGTCAAAGCGACTATTAAGCGCGCAGGTAAGATGCAAGATATAGAGGTATCGAGAGGTATTATTAAGAATACTATGACCAAGGCTGTCTTATTAGCCGATATGAAAGCGGCAAAAGCTGATTTTTGGACGGCTAAAATTAAAGTTAATGAGATGATCAGTAAAGGCAACGTTGTCTATGTTTGGACCACAGTTAACGATATTGATGCTGAGGTTGACCTGCCGTTTGAAATGTATTCTATCACCCGCTTTGAATTTAATAAAAAAGGCTTAGTAATTGCTTCAAGTGGATTGTCTGAAGACCGATTTTCACTTGAACAAACAGGTTTTACTATTTCAAGGTAGCCTCTTTCAGATACTACCTTTTTCTAATGAAAAATTAAGCCCCTATATTAAAAATGTAGGGGTTTTTGCTTTTAGGGGAATAATGAAAATTGAGTTAAAACAGAGAATATATAGTGTGTCTTACTAATATGCCGAATGACACACCGGTCGATATTTTAACTGCTAGGTTAAACCTTGAGGCAAGTATCGCATTTCTCTAAGCAGAACATTATCGGCTTTAAAATAGCCACCATCTCAACATTCACCGAGCAACTCTTTAGCAACTGACCTTGGGCTCTAACTTTGATTTTAGTCTTATCAGTCTATTCGGCCTCCAGCAAAATAAAATCGTCAATTCGACTTACACTTAACAATCAAACTTGAACTATTCTTATCTAGACTGGGATTTTCTCATCCATGATTTTTCAATGATAGTGAAATGACCGTTGAAATTAATGGGATGTATTTTGATTAAAATGTAGAGGGAGCTTTAACAGTGAGTAAATTTAACGACAGGGAAACAAAGGCAGATGAGTTAGAAAGGCCAACCCCTTTTTCTAAATTTGTTCAAAGTCCTTATTCTTCTTGGTTTCTTTTTTCAATCAGTCTTTTTTTACCCTTATTGCTTACTCGATCACTAGCAAGTCTAATCAACGTCATATGCAAGATTTATTTAAATTTGAGGTCGCCCAAACTCTTCAAGCCATTGAACAACGTATGCAGGGATATCAGCAAGTTCTACGAGGGGGGATCGGATTATTTAAAGCCAGTGAGCATGTTAACCGCCAAGAATTTCATGATTACGTCACTAATTTGGCAGTGAACAAGCATTGGCCTGGCATTCAAGGTATCGGTTATGCCGTTATGTTGAAGCCAGAGGAAAAAAGGTCTTTGTTAATACGGTCAAGTTGGAAGGCTTTAATGAATTTAAGGTCTTTCCAGCAGGAGAACGTGATAAATACAGTAGTATTCTTTATCTTGAGCCTTTACCGCTAGAAACCAGCGCGCTTTTGGCTATGATATGTATTCAGAAAAAGCTCGCCATATCGCGATGGATATCGCTCGTGATAACGGTAATGTCGCCTTTTCCGCTAAGGTTAAGTTGGTTCAGGAAAATGGTGATGATTTACAAAATGGCTTTCTTATGTACCTGCCCTTGTATCGAAGTGGGGCACCTATTGAAAGCGTAGCTCAGCGTCAAAAAGAACTCATTGGCTATGTATATAGCCCCTTTCGGATTGATAATTTAATTAAAGGTATTTTGCTGAGTGATAAAGAACGCCACGTAAATTTTTCAATATATGACGGAGATTTGCAAAAGGCAGAAGTACTACTTTACGAACCTAAAATAAATCCTGATTATTTTTCTAGTAGTGATAACCAATCATTTACCCCCCTTTTTTCTATGGTTACAATTCTTGAATTCCCCGGTCGAAACTGGACGGTAAACTTTCAAAGCACTGCTGTTTTTGAAAGTATTATTGAAAACAACCTAGCTCAATTAGTTGGCTTTACCGGTACGATTTTATCGCTACTTATACTGCTGGTGATGCTTAACTTTGCAAGCAGTAGCAACAAAGCACGCCAGGCGAGCCTAAGTTTGAAAGTATTAGTTGATCGATTAAAGGCAGGGGCTTCAGCCGGCATTGTTGGGATTTGGGATTGGGATATCGAAAATAATCTTTTGAATTGGGATCCGGTGATGTACCGCTTATATGGTTTAGAACCGGCAGATTTTGACGATCTATACGAAGCATGGCTTTCCAGAGTACACATCGATGACCGCGCACATATTGACGGTGAAATACAAGCAGCTCTTAGAAATGAGCGAGAGTATTGTCCGGAATTTCGTGTGTTGTGGCCAGATAACTCAGTTCATTATATTAAAGCGGTGTCAAAAACCACTCTTGACAGCGCAGGCAAGGCAATTCGGCTGGTCGGTGTTAATTATGATATTACTGAGCAAAAAAACATCCAAATGCGTTTGGATAAGGAAGCCTCGTATGATCAGTTAACTCGCCTTCCTAATCGTCGTTTAATCAATGATAGATTGAAGCAAGCTATTGCTTTTACTGAACGTGCTAAAAAAAGATGGCTATTCTCTTTATTGATTTAGATGGTTTTAAAAAAGTGAATGATATCTATGGCCATCATATCGGTGATTGGTTATTGATAGAAGTCTCTACTCGTATTCAATATTGTTTGCGCGCTACAGATACCGTTGGCAGGTTAGGAGGCGATGAGTTTGTTGTCGTGCTCCCTAATATTGATCATAATGCAGATGATGTCGCCAATAAAATACGAACAACTTTACAAGAACCTTTTGTCATGCACAACGGTGTAGTGCTCAAGATTTCTTCGAGTATTGGTGTGGCAATTTATCTTCAGGACGCAGACAATCAAACTATGTTGATGGAATGTGCTGACAATGCGATGTATGAGGCAAAAAAAGAGGCCGTAATAAAGTCGTGCTTTTCGCTGATTTTTAATTCATATGTCAAGGTGATTAGGCTTTAGTATGCTATTGGGTCAGGTTATAACGCTGTTACTAACCCTGATTAATGATACGCTTGTTCGATACGTTAATAGTAGGTTTTCGTCAACTAAGGTTTAATTAAGCCAGACTTTATCTTTATCTTGCATTAATAGTTTGGTTTATCTACAATATGCGTCCTTAATTCAGCCTGAACATATTTTTTGTTCCTTGTCTCAACTGGTGTTGGGCTGAGCCAGTATATGAGGCTACAACCGTAAGGAGCTCGTAATGCGTCATTACGAAATCGTATTTATGGTTCACCCTGATCAGAGTGAACAAGTAACTGGTATGATTCAGCGTTATACTGATATCGTTACCGCTGCTGAAGGCACAATCCACCGTCTTGAAGACTGGGGCCGTCGCCAATTAGCATACCCAATCAATAAATTGCACAAAGCACACTATGTTCTTATGAACATTGAAGCGCCACAGGCTGTTATTGATGAACTAGAAACGTCTTTCCGTTATAACGAAGTAATTATTCGTAACATGATTATGCGCACTAAAACTGCGGTAACTGAAGCATCGCCAATGGCTGCTGCTAAAGATGACCGTCGTGATGATCGCCGCGAAGTGAAGAAAGATGTTGCGCCTGAGCAAGCAAGTACTGAAGAAGCTACAACTGAAGCGAATGCTGAAGAAGTAAGCTCTGAAGAAACTGCAAGCGAAGAATAAGCCATCTGTGTTGGAGAATTGTCTCGTATTGGTTGGAGAGGTCGTTAAAACACCTAAAATTTCAACCAGCCCTGCAGGTATTGTTCATTGTCAATTTTCTATGGATCACAAGTCCATACAAGTTGAAGCAGGAATGAACCGACAAGCATTTGTCAGAATACAAGTAGTGTTAACGGGCCAACTTTCACAAAACTTAACTCGTGATTTAATTGCGGGCTGTAAAATTAAAGTGACCGGTTTTATTAATCGTCATGAAACTAGAAATGGTAATTCGTTACTAGTATTACATGCTCAAGATATTGAATTAATTACTTAAGGCGATTACTTATTGAGTAATCACCTACTTGGAGAAATCTATGTCTCGTTTTTTTAGACGTCGTAAGTTCTGCCGCTTCACAGCGGAAGGTGCTACCTCTGTCGATTATAAAGATATTGCTACACTGAAAAACTATATTACTGAAAGTGGTAAAATTGTTCCTAGCCGTATCACTGGTACTGCTGCTAAATATCAACGCCTATTAGGTCGTGCTATCAAACGCGCTCGCTACATGGCATTGTTACCATATACTGACTTACATAAGTAAGCTAATAAGGGGTTTCAAATGGAAGTAATTCTTCTAGATAAAATTGCCAAATTAGGCGGCCTTGGTGACAAGGTATCAGTAAAGTCTGGTTATGCTCGTAACTACTTATTACCACAAGGTAAAGCAGTATTTGCATCAGATGCTAATGTTGAACATTTTGAAGCACGTCGTGCTGATATTGAAACAAACTTAGCTGAAGTATTGAAAGTAGCTGAAGCTCGTGCAGCTAAAGTTGTTGAATTGAGTGAGATTACTATCGCATCAAAAGCTGGTGACGAAGGTAAATTATTCGGTTCAATTGGTACACGTGACATCGCTGACGCGATTACTGAAGCTGGCGTTGAAGTTGCTAAGTCTGAAGTACGTTTACCATTAGGTACTATCCGCGAAACAGGTGAATTTGATATTGCAATTCACTTACACCACGATGTTGATACTAGCATCAAAGTTATTGTTATCGCTCAAGCATAAGTAATGTTTTAAAGCACTTGCTTGCAAGTACTTTGCACATTATTCAATAACCCCGTAATTTTTCATTAAATTACGGGGTTATTTTTTTCATCAGGAAGTGCTTATCAAGCGTTGGCCAAGAGGGTAAAATACTATTTTTATAAGATTTTTTTATAGTACTGTGGTTTTTTACTCAATATCCAATGCATCGGGTGACAATATAATGCCGGTATTATCAGAGTAAATGTGATCATCAGGTAAAAATGTCACACCGCCAAAGTTAATCGCTAAGTCACTCATACCATTTTCGTTATCATCAGCGCCAACGGGAATAGCAACAAGACTTTGAATGCCTATTTCAATTTCTTCTAAAATATCGACGTCACGAACACTGCCGAAACAAACAATGCCTTCCCAATTATTTTTATAAGCTTGCTCTGCAATAACACCATCAATTAGTGCACGGCGAGTAGAGCCACCACCATCGATAACTAATACTTTTCCTGTACCATCAGAGTCAAGTACTTGGCTGATGAGGCCGTTACTTTCAAAACACTTTACCGTGACAACTTCACCACCAAAAGAATGTCGACCACCGTAGTTACTGAAAATAGGCTCAACAACATCGATAAGGTCTGCATAAACATTACACAAATCAGAAGTATTGTATTCCATACGTTATCTCTTAGGTATTTATAAGAACTTAATAAATATGATTATACCTCAGCTTTATAGCAAATCAATAACCTTTACTTTTGCTCAGCTTTGTCGGCGGAAGAGTTTGATTGATTTAAACGCCCCAATACTTATTTATCTGAGAGTGATTCATACTTATGACCCTCAGCTTTTTAATGATATCAGGTGAAAAAGTTAAGTGGGGTCAAATAAATTAGTCAGCTAAAGCTGAGTGATATCAATAACAGCTTCTCGGCTATGACCACTGGTTTTAAGTTTTTCAAGGTATTGCTGCCATAACTCTGTGTGGTGCTGACAAATTTCCCGTAGGTAATTCTCACTATAAATGGCACTGTGTTGATCGTCAAAAATCAGTCGGTAACCATGTTTTGCTACCGACTCAATTGTTTGTAATTTTACGTTTTTCTTATGACTAATTGGCGTATTACCCTGTTTAGTATTCCCCCCTTTTGGTGACATAACTCGGATAAACTCATAAGATAAACTGACTATTTCACCATCGTTTATTTTACGTTTTGCAAAACTCATACTAAGCTCTGCCTTTTTGTTATTTAAAATAAATCGATCGATATGAAACATATTTTTTATTTATTTGCCCAGTTATAAAATAAAGCGACTTAAGTCTTCATTTTTTACAAGTTCAGTTAGTGTTACGTCGACAAATGTCTTATCTATGATAATGCTTTCACCAGCTCTGTCATTGGCATTAAAGGAAATCTCTTCAATTAGCCTTTCCATCATGGTATGTAAACGGCGCGCACCAATATTTTCGGTGTTTTCATTTACCTGCCAGGCAGCAGTTGCTATCGCTTTAATACCATCATCAGTAAACTCGACCTTTAATCCTTCAGTAGCCAATAAGGCAATATATTGTTCGGTCAAGGACGCAAAGGGTTCGGTTAAAATGCGAACAAAGTCATTAGTGGTTAATGCTTGTAGTTCAACTCTAATCGGAAGTCTGCCTTGTAACTCAGGAATAAGGTCAGAGGGTTTGGCCATTTGAAAAGCACCTGAGGCAATAAACAAGATATGGTCAGTTTTAATCATGCCATATTTGGTACTTACCGTTGAACCTTCAATTAAAGGCAGTAAATCTCTTTGTACACCTTCTCTGGATACATCAGGACCAGAAGAATCACCACGTTTACAAATTTTGTCAATTTCATCAATAAAAACAATGCCATTTTGTTCTACTGCAAAAATAGCTTTTTCTTTAATATCATCTTGATTAACGATTTTAGCCGCTTCTTCTTCTTGTAGTATTTTAAAAGCGTCTTTGATTTTCAATTTTCTTTTTTTTGTTTTATCACTTGAGATGTTTTGAAACATACTTTGCAATTGTGAGGTCATGTCCTCCATACCTGGTGGAGCCATGATTTCGACTCCCATTTGTGGCGCAGCTAAGTCAAGTTCAATTGTCTTATCATTTAATTGGCCTTCACGTAACTTTTTACGAAAAACTTGGCGGGTACTGGAATTGTCAGCCGTATCAGTATTACCAAAGTCCTCAATGGGTTTAGGTAACAAAATATCTAAAATACGCTCCTCTGCAGCTTCTTCCGCAAGATGCTTTACACGAGCCATTTCTTGTTCTTTAGTTATTTTAATCGCAACGTCAGCTAAGTCACGAATAATGGTTTCTACTTCTTTACCGACATAACCAACTTCTGTAAATTTTGTTGCTTCGACTTTAATAAAAGGGGCATTAGCGAGTTTCGCTAATCGACGCGCTATTTCTGTTTTACCAACACCTGTTGGTCCAATCATTAAAATATTTTTAGGGGTTACTTCAGCTCGCAAGTCTTCATTTAATTGCATTCTGCGCCAACGGTTTCTCAACGCAATAGCAACGGCACGTTTCGCATCTGCTTGACCAACAATGTGACTATCTAACTCATGAACAATTTCACGTGGTGTCATACTCGACATATAATATTTCCTATCTAATAAAGCTATTGAGAAGCTTGTTATAGCTCATCTATGATGTGATTTTGATTGGTAAATACGCAAATATCGCCAGCAATTGTTAATGACTTTTCAACAATGTCTTTTGCAGACAACTCAGTATTTTCTAATAGGGCGATTGCTGCTGACTGGGCAAAGTTACCACCGCTACCAATGGCAATAAGATCATTTTCTGGTTGGACAACGTCACCGTTACCGGTAATGATCAACGAGGCAGTTTCATCAGCTACAGCAAGCAAAGCTTCAAGCTTTCTTAATGCACGGTCACTGCGCCAATCTTTAGCAAGCTCTACAGCGGCTTTAGTGAGATGACCTTGATGTTGCTCTAATTTACTTTCGAAGCGTTCAAATAATGTAAACGCATCGGCAGTACTGCCAGCAAATCCAGCGAGTACTTTACCATTATATAAACGGCGAACTTTTTTTGCGTTGCCTTTCATTACGGTATTGCCAAGGGATACTTGACCGTCACCGCCAATGACAACTTTGCCATTACGTCTTACAGATACGATTGTAGTCACATTTAACCCCAATTGATTGAGCGACAAATAGGTATGTCGCTTTATATAGTATTAAATTGGGTACGTATGAGATGATTTCAAGAGCGAAGCTGAGATTTTATCTCCAACTCCAAATTTGACAATAGTTAATTTTATTTCGGCTAAGTTTATGTTTATCTTCTTCTGCATTTCGCTTGCTATCATAAGGGCCTAAAATGACTTTATACCAAATGCCGCTAGTACCTTTTGCCTGCCTAACTTCGGATTCAATACCAGTAAAGGCGATAGTTGCCTTTAATGTGTCTGCTTGGGCTTTGGTTCTGAATGAACCACATTGCATTTGATATGGACCACCATCTTTAACTTCATATTCACCAACTTCGACTTCTTTGGTTTTTAGTTGGTCAACATAAGTCCATTTAACCTTTGGTAGTTCAGGTAAAGTAGTACTATTAGCGCTATTTTTTGTTGATGATTTTGGTTTGGTATTAATCTGGTCAGCGGCAGGTTGAACATCTTTAATCGACCATAAAAAATAGCCGGCACCGATAATTAATGCGAGGGTCATTAACGCAATAAGTTTAACTTTAATGCTTAATCCTATATTTTTAGACGTCTTGCCTGGCTTTTTTGTATAAGGATTCTTTTTTTTCTTTGATGAGCGAGGACGTGAAACATAATCCTGATGAGCCATGATAAATACTCTTAAATACGACAAAATGAAACTAAAATAAATTTTCATCATTCTAACCGAGTCACCTCAAAATAACAGCTCTTTGTGTAATGTATGTTACTAATATCAGCAGGGCTACCAATTTAAATCTTGGGGATCGATATCAAGAGACCAGCGGACCTTACTTTGCCATTCATTGGTCGATGCTCGTTGTAGTAATTGATGAATACCTAGATGAAGGTTTTTTCGTGACTTTGCCTGAATAATTAGGTGATAGCGAAATTTTCCTGCCTTTTTTTCCATAGCAGCAGGTACTGGACCCGCAAATTCACAACCTTCAATCGGGGTTGAGCAAAGTGCTTGTAAAAATTTATCTGGGTATGATGGATAATTAGCATCCGCTCTAAAAAGTGCCTGATAAGTAAAAGGGGGTAACAATGCTTGATTACGCTCAATTAATGCATGGCGAGCAAAATGATGATACCCATTGAGGACTAAGTCTTGTAACAAAGGGTGCTCAGGATAGTTAGTTTGTACCAATACTTTACCGGGCTTGCTTTCTCTACCCGCTCTGCCAGCGACCTGAATTAATAATTGTGCCATTTGTTCAGCAGCGCGAAAATCAAAGCTAAATAGAGCACCGTCTACATCTAATACAGCGACTAGAGTCACATCAGGAAAGTGATGACCTTTGGCTAACATCTGTGTGCCAACTAATAACTGATGTTTTTTGTCACTCACTTCTTGTAGAAGCTTGGTTAATTCACCTTTTCGGCGAGTACTATCTCTGTCGATACGCACAACAGAGTAACCTTCAAATAATTCACCTATTCGGTTTTGTAGCTGTTCTGTACCTTGACCTATCGGTTGAATACGAACACTGCCACAACTTGGACATTGGTGGGGAATACGTTTTTGACTACTGCAGTGATGACAAATAAGCAGTTGTTGTCCTTGATGTAAAGTATAAGGTTTATCACACCGTTGGCAATCAGCAATCCAATGACACTCCTGGCAATTAATGGCAGGCGCATAACCCCTGCGATTTAAAAATAATAAAACTTGCTCACCACGAGCTAAGGTTTGTTTGATTTCATGTTTTAACGTACCTGATAGGCCATGTTCCATTTGTTGCTGGGCAAGGTCTATCAACTCAATTTTGGCAATATTACTTTGGCCTGCTCGTTTTAATAATTGGTGGTAATGATACTTACCAGAGAGCGCGTTTTGTAATGACTCTAAACTTGGAGTAGCACTACCAAGTAATATGGGAATATTGAGCTGTCTCGCTCGTAAAATAGCGATGTCTCGGGCATGGTAACGGAAACTATCTTGTTGCTTTAACGAGCCATCATGCTCTTCATCAACAATGATCATACCTAAACGATGCAAGGGAGAGAAAACAGCTGAGCGAGTGCCAATAATAATGGCGGCATTATTTTGCTGGGCAGCTAGCCAAGTGTTGAGTCGCTCACTGTCATTTAATGCCGAGTGGTGCAGGTAAATAGGGAGATTAAAGCGTTGTTCAAAGCGCATGAGCATTTGAGGTGTTAAGCCAATTTCGGGTACCAGTACTAATACCTGTTTATTTTCGGCTAGTACTTGCTCCATCGCTTGCAAGTAAACCTCCGTTTTACCACTACCCGTGATGCCATCAATTAAATGACAAGCAAAGGTATTTTGAAGTTGATTAACAGAGGCCACAATGACCGCTTGTTCTACTGACAAGGTTAATTTTTTTTCTTCATTAAGATTTTGTGGTTGCCACACATAATCTTTTCTCTTTTGTTCTTGTTCAAATATCAGTGCTTTATCTTTTAGGGCGGTTAATTGAGTTTTGCTATAACCTAATGTACGCAGTTCAACCCAGCTAATGGCTTGATGTGACTTTATCAATTGCAATAGAGAAAATTGTTTGGGTGCTTTCTTAGCCAAAGCAAGCATCAGTTGTTCATTGAGATCTTCGGTGCACAACCATAATGTTGGCGTGACAATTTTGGGTGGCTCAATTTTTCGTAATAATACCGGTAATGCTTGTTGAAGAACATCGCCAATGGGGTGATGATAATATTTGGCACAAGTCATTAAGAACTTTAATAAGCAGGGGTCAATATTAAATTGGTTATCCATTCTCGAGAGTACAGCTTTGAGCTTGTTGGCGGGTACATCACATACAGTTTCAATATTGGTGACAATACCAATGACTTGTCGCGTACCAAATGGCACAATGACTCTTTCACCAATCATTATCTCTGGTGTTTGTAGCTTTGTGGGTAATTGGTAAGTAAATAATTGCCTCATAGGTACAGGAATAGCAACTTCTACATATTGGTCCTGCTTTTCGATACTCATTTAGACAACAATTAGTTTCAATATTAATATAAATCTTATTTTGACCCTTCATGGCTCTTGTGCCAAGCAACATTTAACGTATGTCGACAAAAGTTACAAATTATGTTTTTATTTTCTTATCTCTATTGATGTTAAGGGTTCGATTGCTTATAATTTGCGCCCATTAATTTAACTCGTATGGTATTTGGCAGTTTATTATAGTCATCAATATGACAATACTGACCAAGTGGCGATGCGGCGTATTAATTAGTCTATCTTTTAGAATAGAGATAACTGGTTAATATAAATACAGAGGTTCTTATGAAAGAAGGTATTCACCCTAGCTACAACGAATTTAAGGCAACTTGTTCTTGTGGTAACGTTATTGAAACTCGCTCTACAGCGAAAAAAGATATTTATTTAGATGTATGTTCATCATGTCACCCATTTTACACTGGTAAGCAGAAAACTGCTGAGACCGGTGGTCGTGTTGATAAGTTTAACAAACGTTTTGGTGCTCTTAGCGCGAAGTAATTCCGCTTTAGTTATCAATAAAAAAGCGCCTATGGGCGCTTTTTTATTGCGCTAAAATCTGCTTTGGATTGTAGTTTTGAACAAATATTGATGCATTATCTCCTATAATAACGTCAGCGATACCAACAGAAAGGTTGACGCTCTGCCTAGATGTAAACAAACAATGTACCTCATCAGTCCTGATGAAAGCGAGTAAAGTAAACATGGGAAGCAGAGCATATAATGGCGGGTTGATTTCACCAGAGTGCTACCTTTCTAAAAGTACCTAACGTTTGACTTAGTGCTTTATATCTATTTATATATATGGAAATCATTCAGTAATCTGATATTCTTGTTCACCTAAAAACAAGTAGTTAAAATTTAATACTAAGCTCCACGGGTATTACTTTTATTTTATTACCTTGTGACTTTTTATTAGATTAAAGGTGTTATTGATGGCCGACCGTAAGCCAGCCAAGTTTGCAAAAGAAAAACAATTTATTCGTGATAAACAAATAGATGATTTAAAAACACCTCCTCACTCCTTAGAAGCTGAACAGTCAGTTTTAGGGGGTTTGTTGCTCGATAATGAAACGTGGGACCGCGTGAGTGAAAAAGTTGTTGCTCAAGATTTTTATAGCCGTTCACATCGTATTATTTTTGAAACTATTGGTGTTTTAATTGAACTTGGCGAGCCAGTTGATTTAATCACTTTATCTGAAAGTTTAGAGAATGATCAGAAACTAGACGATGCCGGTGGTTTTGTTTATCTCGCAGAGATGATGAAAAATACGCCGAGTGCTGCCAATATTACGGCTTATGCTGAAATTGTTAGAGAAAGAGCGGTTACCCGTGAACTTATTTCGGTAGCAAACGAAATAGCAGAAGCTGGCTACGATACCCAAGGCCGTTCCAGTGCTGAATTACTTGATTTTGCTGAAACTAAAGTATTTGCTATTGCTGAGCAACGGCTCAATAAATCGGAAGGCCCTGAAAGTATCTCATCAGTATTAGAAAAAACTGTCGATCGTATTGAAAGACTCTGTAACGAACCTACAGGTGGTGTTACTGGGGTATCAACTGGTTTTGTTGACCTTGATAAAATGACTGCCGGTATGCAGCCTTCAGATTTAATTATTGTTGCTGCTCGTCCCTCTATGGGGAAAACTACTTTTGCGATGAACTTAGCTGAAAATGCGGCAATGACTCAAGATAAACCTGCTTTAGTTTTTAGTTTAGAAATGCCTTCAGATCAATTAATGATGAGAATGTTGGCATCTTTAGGTCGTATTGATCAAACTAAAATACGTACCGGACAACTTGATGATGAAGATTGGGCACGTTTATCTTCTACCATGGGCTTGTTATTAGAAAATGGTAAAATGTTTATTGATGATGCGGCAGGCTTGACGCCAACAGATGTGCGTTCAAGGGCACGACGTATCGCCCGTGATCATGGCGGGTTAAGTATGATTATGATCGATTATTTACAGCTAATGCGGGTACCGGCATTGTCAGATAATCGTACCCTAGAAATTTCAGAAATTTCTCGCTCGCTAAAAGCCTTGGCAAAAGAATTAAAAGTACCAGTGGTAGCGCTTTCCCAGCTTAACCGTAGTTTGGAACAACGTGCGGATAAAAGGCCCATTAACTCGGATCTTCGTGAATCAGGTGCAATAGAGCAAGATGCTGATCTTATTTTGTTTATCTACCGTGATGAAGTTTATAACGATAATTCTGAATGGAAAGGAATGTCTGAAATCATCATTGGCAAGCAGCGTAATGGTCCTATCGGGAGAATACCGCTGACCTTTCAGGGTCAATATTCTCGCTTTGACAATTACTCGGGTCCAAACGTGCTTCAAGACGAATAATCAGGACATGATTTTTAGAACCGCTAATGTTGTTATTGATTGCCAAGCTTTAGTTAATAATTTTAATATTATTAAACAACTAGCACCTAATACTAAGATGTTAGCAATTTTAAAAGCTAATGCCTATGGCCATGGCCTTGAAACTATTGCCCGAGCACTTCCGCTAGCAGACGCTTTTGGGGTTGCTCGAATAGATGAAGCCCTAGCATTACGCGCTGCGGGTATTATCCAGCCTATCATGATATTAGAAGGGGTTTTCTCGCAAGAAGATTTGGCCATTTTGGCTGCTAATAACTTGCAAACCACAGTACATAGTCTTGAGCAATTAGACGCTATTTGCCAAGCCCAACTAATCCGCCCCTTAAAGGTTTGGTTAAAAATTGATACAGGAATGCATCGTTTAGGTATTAGCCCTGATCAGTTTGACCATTTTCATTCTTTATTATCTCAATGTGATAATGTTCAGCAGCCTTTAATATTAATGAGTCATTTGGCCTGTGCTGATGATATTGAAAATGATAAAACGTCCGATCAAATAGTCTTATTTCAACAATTGACATCCAAGCATAGTGAAGAAAAAAGTTTAGCTCACTCGGCCGCACTTTATGCGTGGCCAGATTCTCATTTTGACTGGGTTAGGCCTGGTTTAATGTTATATGGTATATCCCCTATGCTTATATCTAAGGAAACAGCTAGTAAGAGTGATCCGTTAGTAAACATCACTCCCGTGATGACTTTACAATCAAGCCTTATTGCAGTGAGAGCTATTTCTGCCGGGGAAAGTGTTGGCTATGGCAGTGCTTGGACGTGTCAGAATGATACCACTATCGGCGTTGTTGCTATTGGCTATGGTGATGGTTATCCCAGACATGCAGTAAATGGTACGCCGGTGTTAATTAATGGCAGGCGAGTCCCTATTGTTGGGAGAGTCTCGATGGATATGATCACGGTAGACTTAAGTTACTCTGCACAAGACAGCGTTGGTGACTTAGTTATTCTATGGGGAAAGGATTTACCTGTTGAAGAGATTGCTCGATGTGCAACGACTATTCCTTACGAACTGCTTTGTAAGATAACACCTAGAGTTAAAATCAACGTCATTAGTTCGGCGTCTTAATCATTAACTTGTTTGTTAAGTCTTGTTTACGGTTATCTATCCTACTCAATTAAAATACACTCAATTGATACATTCCTAATTTTTTCATGGTGTAGGTAACCTACACCATGAAATATCACATCATTATTACCAAACCAATTTTAACTTGAGAAAAATGTTTGTGGCTTATCATTTATTATCAAATGCAGGCTTAGTATGTATGATGTGAGCAACACTTCTATTGACAGGCTTTGCAAGTGCCATGGGCTTCAACAATTTGGTGGCTAATAGTGAAGCCGCTAGCGTCAGCCATAGAGCGAAGTGCTAAGTCGAGATTATTTGACTGAATTTCTTCGACATTATCACATTGATCACAGATAAAAAGTTGTACAGGGTGGTTACACTCACTAAAGTGATGACACATAACAAAGGCGTTAATGGATTCAATTTTATGGACAAAGCCTTGTTTAGATAAAAAATCTAAAGCACGATAAATTGTTGCAGGTTTTGCCGAAGGATCAGTCGCTTTTAACTCATCAAGTAAGTCATAAGCACCAATTGCACCTTTATGCTGGCATAGTAATAAAAATACCTGTTCTCGAGCGGGGGTGAATCTTGCTCCGCGCTTTTGACACACATACTTTGCCTGGTCAAGTAATGTATTATTGTTCATATTTATTTAATGACACCTTATTTGTTAAGCAAGTCTAGCATATCTTTTTATTTGCCAGTAATTTGTTGCCATAACTTCTGGCTTTAAAGGTGGCAAGTCATGACGGTGGTAGTCGTTATTTTTTTCATGAAATGCCCTCCTTAATTAAGTTAATTAAGTTAATAAAGTTTTTAGAAAACGTGCGGTATGCGATGTTTTGTGACTAATTATTTGCTCAGGGGTACCGGTAACCAGTATTTCACCGCCGCCAGAACCGCCTTCAGGACCTAAGTCTATCACCCAATCTGCGGTTTTTACGACATCCAAATTGTGCTCAATAACGACGATGGTATTACCATGATCTCTAAGACGGTGGATGACTTCCAATAATTGTTTAATGTCATGAAAATGTAGACCTGTTGTTGGCTCATCTAAAATATATAACGTTTTACCGGTATCACGTTTGGAGAGTTCTTTCGCTAATTTTACTCGTTGAGCTTCACCACCAGATAGTGTGGTAGCTGATTGCCCAAGCTTGATATAACTTAAACCTACATCCATTAAAGTTTTTAGTTTGCGGTTAATCGCAGGGATAGGCTTGAAAAACTCTAATGCATCTTCAATGGTCATATCCAAAACTTCATGAATACTTTTACCCTTATATTTTACTTCTAAGGTTTCTCGGTTATAGCGTTTGGTTTTACAAACATCACAAGGGACATAAACATCGGGTAAAAAGTGCATCTCAACTTTAATTAAACCATCACCCTGACAGGCTTCACAACGACCACCTTTAACATTAAAGCTAAAGCGACCAGGCTTATAACCGCGTGAACGTGACTCTTGAGTGGCAGCAAAAATATCGCGAATAGCGGTAAATATTCCGGTATAAGTTGCTGGATTTGATCTGGGGGTTCTACCGATTGGACTTTGATCAATATCGATGACTTTATCGAGTAATTCTAGCCCAGTAATACTTTTATAAGGGGCGGGCTCTTGTGTCGTCGCACCATTTAATTCGGTATGCGCTAATTTATACAAAGTATCATTGATTAACGTTGACTTGCCAGAACCTGAAACGCCGGTGACACAAGTCATCAAGCCATTTGGGATAACTAAATCAACATCTTTTAAATTATTACCACTGGCTCCTTTTAATTCAACCACATTATTTTTATCAAAGGGAACACGTTTTTTAGGTATCTCTATGCGCTCTTTACCTGAAAGATATTTTCCTGTTAGTGAGTGCTCACAATTTAGGATGTCTTCAATGGTACCTTCTGCAATAATTTCGCCACCATGGACACCGGCACCAGGGCCAATATCAATTACGTGGTCTGCTTGTCGAATAGCATCTTCATCATGCTCAACAACAATCACGGTATTACCTAAGTCACGTAGGTGAATTAAGGTTTTAAGTAATCGTTCATTATCACGCTGATGTAAACCAATAGAGGGCTCATCAAGTACGTACATTACGCCAACTAAACCTGCGCCAATTTGACTGGCTAAACGAATACGTTGAGCTTCACCCCCTGATAGGGTATTTGCACCACGAGATAAATTAAGATAATTCAAGCCCACATTCACCAAAAAGCCTAAGCGGTCTTTAATTTCTTTTAGAATTTTTTCGGCAACTTGGCCTTTTTGCCCGGTCAGCTGTAAGTTACTAAAGAATGCTAATGCATCGGCAATACCCAATTCTGCAACATGGGGTAATGCAGTGTCATTGATAAAAACATTGCGAGCTTCAAGGCGTAATCGACTACCACTACAGTCAGGACAATGTTGAGAATTTAAGTATTTTGATAGCTCATCACGAACAGCATTCGACTCAGTTTCTTTGAAACGTCTGTCCATGTTGTTTATGATGCCCTCAAATGGGTGACGACGAATAACAACATCACCGCGATCATTCATGTATTTAAATTCGAGTTCTTTTTTGCCACTACCATAGAGCACTATTTTTTGTACTTCGGCGGAAAGCTCATTAAAAGGTAAATCTAACGGGAATTTAAAGTGTTCAGCAAGTGATTGTAATATTTGAAAATAGTAAAAGTTACGTTTATCCCAGCCACGAACTGCACCGCCAGATAAACTTAATTCGCCATTAGTAATCACACGGGTGGGATCAAAAAACTGTTGAATACCTAAGCCATCACAAGTTTTACAAGCCCCTGCGGGATTATTAAATGAGAAGAGTCTTGGTTCAAGCTCTTGCATACTATAACCACAATGTGAACAAGCAAAATTGGCTGAAAATAATAACTCTTCACGATCGGGTTCATCCATAAAAGCAACTGTTGCTGTACCCGATGTTAACCCTAAGGTGGTTTCAAAAGATTCAGATAAGCGTAATTGAATATCCTCACGCACTCTTAAACGATCAACAACCACTTCGATGGTGTGTTTTTTTTGTAATTCAAGTGTCGGTGGATCGGACAGATCACAAACATCACCATCTATACGTGCGCGGATGTACCCTTGAGCGGCTAAGTTATCCAGTAACTTTACATGTTCACCTTTTCTGTCTTGGACGACGGGTGCCAATAACATCACCTTAGTCCCTTCTTCTAATGACAGTACCTTATCAACCATTTGAGAAACGGTTTGTGCAGCCAGTGGTTGTTCATGTGTTGGGCAACGAGGTTCACCTACACGGGCATAAAGTAGGCGTAAATAATCGTATATTTCAGTAATGGTACCCACAGTTGAACGTGGGTTATGAGACGTTGACTTTTGCTCTATCGAGATAGCCGGTGATAAACCTTCAATATGATCGACATCAGGTTTTTCCATAAGCGATAAGAACTGACGCGCATAAGCAGAGAGAGACTCAACATAGCGTCTTTGGCCTTCAGCATATAAAGTGTCAAAAGCGAGTGATGACTTACCTGAACCAGAAAGCCCGGTAATGACCACTAATTTGTCGCGAGGGATATCTATATCTATGTTTTTAAGATTATGGGTGCGCGCGCCTCTAACTTCTATTTTTCTCATTATTATTACTGATCGCTTATTTATGTAGACTATTCACCAAAAGTTTGACCGCGTATTATCGCATAAAAACTGTTGATAATTCATCCTAATTGTTTATTTTCACATAATGAAATATTGAGTTACTTAATCTTGATTAGGATTAATGAAATAGTTATCTGCACTGTGCTAAGATATCCACGATTTTTCTTGGCTTGAAAATTTTGGCTACTTTCAATTACTTTGCTTTAACTACAAGTGAATTTTAAGTAGAAAACACAGTTTATTACCAATATAAAACGGTTTTATATGAGCATGACAGGTTTAAATAACATTGAAAAAAGAGCAGCGTTTTCATTAGCGACTGTTTTTGGTTTACGTATGCTAGGTCTTTTCATGATCTTGCCTGTTTTCGCTATTTATGGTGAAGAGCTCAGTGGTTATAGCCCTATTTGGTTAGGTTTAGCAATTGGTGCCTACGGTTTAACCCAAGCCTTATTACAAATACCCATGGGAATTTTGTCTGATAAATATGGCCGTAAACCAATAATTTTAATTGGCTTAGTTATTTTTTGTTTTGGCAGTATTGTTGCGGCCATGTCTGACACTATTTATGGTGTGGTGATTGGTCGATCTATTCAAGGTATGGGCGCCATTGCCAGTGCCGTGTTGGCCTTGGCTGCTGATTTAAGTCGGGAAGAACAACGTCCCAAAGTCATGGCAACTATTGGGATGTTTATTGGCGTCTCATTTACTGTCGCTATGGTGGTTGGTCCTATTGTTGCTGAAGCCTTCGGTTTAAGCGGTCTGTTTTGGTTTACCGCTGTTTTGACCGTTTTGGCTATGGTGATGATCCAGTTTATGGTACCAAACTCTGTTCATAGAGCACCGCGTGGCGATAATGTCGCTTTGCCAGCACAACTGAGCAAGTTAATAAAACATCCGCAATTAACGCGCCTAAATTGGGGCGTTTTTATTCTGCATATGGCACTGACTGCTTGTTTTATTACTTTACCAAAACAGTTTGTCGATAATGGCTTAGCACTAGAGCAACATTGGCAGCTCTACTTGCCTGTTCTACTAGGGTCATTTTTTATTATGGTGCCTTTTATGATCATTGCTATTAAGAAGCAGCGTGAAAAACTGATGTTCACTTTTGCTGTTACGCTATTAACGTTATCATTGTTATTAATGTGGGCTTTACCCAGTGGTTTTTGGTCTTTGGTACTCTCCGTTGGTTTGTTTTTTACTGCATTTAATTATTTAGAAGCAACCATGCCATCGATTTTATCTCGTATTGCCCCTGCTGGTGTAAAAGGTAGCGTGATGGGGATTTATTCAAGTAGTCAATTTTTAGGTGCTTTTACTGGTGGTTTAATCGGTGGGATTTTGGCGAGTAACTTCGGTGAAAAGAGTATTTTTTTGGTGATGGCATTATTTAGTTTATTCTGGGTATTAGCCGCAGCGACGATGAAACCATTGAAAAAGTCAAAAAGTTACAGTATTGCGACTAATATTAATACTGAAGAACAAGCAAATGACATTGCCGAGCAGTTAATTAGTATGCCTGGCGTTTTAGAAGCAACGTTAATGCATTCAGAAGCTGTTGCTTATATGAAGGTAGACGAAAAGTTGGTAGATTTACAAAAAATTAGAGGCTTGTTGAACCCTATTTAAATTCTTCGCTATTACTTCAGTTATTAAAAAATGGCAATAATATCATCAACATGTTTATTATTGCCAAGAAAAACCCCAATTTCATTATCAACTTCTTTATTTAACAACGCATGCCCCATCGGCGATTTGGGCGTAATTACGGTGAAATTTTTTTCGTCAATTGATAGCCGATAACCAGCAGCTGCGGGCGCAATAAAAAACCAGTTATTACGCGCGTAATCCTCAGCCAATTGAACTGCCGAGCCTAATACCACGGTTTTTAGGGGCGTCTTTTGTGTAATGACTAATTGAACAGCTAATTCTTGAAAGTCGTCTATGGCTGACTCAAACTCAGCAATTCGTCGAGACTGACCTTCTGCTAAATAGGCTGACTCAATCGCTAAAGTATCATATCGGGTTTCAGCAACAGATTGGTCATCTATTGCGGCTAGATGGGCATTGTTTGCCGCTAATTTACAGTTGGCAAGTTCTTGCTCTAGGTGCTGCAGAATGTGAGTAATTAAAAGTGCTTTATTCATCACTCAATATTATCATAAGTTATGCCCATAACATTAAGTTAGTTCATAATGAGTGAGAACGAATATAATATTATCGATAGTAGCGAGTAAAATACCTAATAGCTAACAAAATCAGGAGGTATGATTTTAAGTATAGAATGGCTAAAAAAGTTGTCCCTAATGATAAAAAAACACTTAAAATTAATACATGGCAGACTATAACCTATTAATGTTATGGTCATTATTAAAAATAGTGAGAATGTTATGCCGTTAATCACCCGTATCTTAAAATTTTTAACTTTAGCAATTACTGGACTCTTAGTACTCGGTTTTATTGTCATTTATAGTATTACTTTTCACCCCGAGCCGGTTGAGCAAGTTGACTTGGTGTGTCCTGCTGAAACGCCTATGCTATTAGCAGGACAATCACTGAAAGTACTCAGTTATAACATGCAATATTTTGCTGGAAAAGATTATGTTTTTTATTATGATCTAGAAAATGATGCCGGTCCTGATACTCGCCCTAGTCCAAAGGCCATTAAAGAAACACTTACCTCAATGAGCGCATTAATAAAAGCAGAAGACCCTGATATTTTGCTGCTTCAAGAATTACACGATGGCGCCAAAGCGACTGACTTTGCTAACCAAACCCAATTATTGCTCGCGCAATTAAATAATAGCTATCCATGCTATAGCGAAGCATTTTATTGGAAAGCTGATTTTGTTCCTCACCCTTCAATTATGGGCAGTGTAGGTATGAAACTAGTTACTTTATCAAAATATAAAATAGATGCAGCCCAACGCCACCAACTCTCCCTAATGGATAATGACCCGGTTACCCAAGCCTTTAACTTAAAACGAGCGGTTTTGGTAACAGAATTTCCTGTTGAAGGGGGAGGGGGATTTATTGCGATGAATACTCATCTCGACGCCTTTTCACAAGGTATGGATACCATGACCAAACAAGTAGCGGAGGTTGATAAACTGTTAGCCTCAGCAAAAAAACCATGGATTATTGGTGGTGATTTTAATTTATTACCGCCGGGAGAGTTTTCAACATTAGCCGCCTCTCAACAAAGTTTATACAACCCAGAGTCTGAAATATCTCTGTTAATCAATCGATACGCCAGCGTTCCTGCTATGAGTGATATTCAAGGAGAGAAAAAGAAGAGCTGGTATACACATTATCCTAATGACCCTGGTGTTGAAGGGCCCGACAGAACGATTGATTATATTTTTTATGACGATAACATTACGTTGAAAACTTCAAGTGTTATCCATGGTGAGAGTCATCAGCTTTCTGATCATCTACCTGTAACGGCTATATTTCAATTACCTAGCCATTAGCTTACTTTAGGATAAAGAAATAATGGTTTTGAAATCATTATTTCTCAAGCCTAATAATGCGTCGTCATTACGGCGAATAAAAATAATAAACAAACAAAGCACTCAAAACTAAAACAGCATTTATAATTAATACCACCGAATAATAACTTCAATCTTGTCACTGTCAAAATAGCTTGTAATTTTTCTCGAGTCAGCGTATTTTAACTTCACTGGTTAGACCTTCTATTGAAATTATAGAAGCTATATTCTTTACTCATCACTTATATTGGTACAACTATGCAAAATACTCCTACTTACCCACATCTTTTAGCACCACTAGATTTAGGTTTTACTACCCTAGCTAACCGGACATTAATGGGTTCAATGCACACCGGGCTTGAAGAAGAGAAGCATGGTTTTGAAAAACTTGCCGCATTTTATCAAGCAAGAGCTAAGGGGGGCGTTGGCTTAATAGTTACCGGAGGCATTAGTCCCAATACTAGAGGGCGATTATCGCCATTAGGGTGTGAACTCAGTAAATTTTGGCATGTCAGTAAGCATAGAGTGATCACTGATGCAGTGCATAAATATGATACTAAAATATGTGTGCAACTTTTACACGCTGGGCGCTATTCTTACCATCCTTTTAGTGTTTCAGCGAGTAAAGTTAAATCACCCATAAACCCATTTACACCATCAGCCCTTTCGATTAGACAGATTAAAAACACCATTAAAGATTTTGCTCATTCATCAAAACTAGCGGCTAAAGCGGGTTATGACGGTGTTGAAATTATGGGTTCAGAAGGCTATCTCATTAACCAATTTAGTTGTGTCAAAGTTAATAAACGCAACGATGAATGGGGTGGCCCTATTGAAAACAGAATGCGCTTAGCTGTTGAAATTGTAAAAGCGGTACGTGAAAAAGTGGGTGAAAAATTCATTATTATTTTCCGTTTATCTATGATCGACCTAGTTGAGGGGGGCAATAGTTGGCAAGACGTTGTCACTATGGGCAAAGCCATTGAGGCGGCAGGCGCAACACTTATCAATACCGGTATTGGTTGGCATGAAGCACGTATTCCTACTATTTCTACTTCGGTACCCAGAGCCGCGTTTACTTGGGTGACTGAAAAAATGAAAAGTGAGTTATCTATTCCTTTAATCACCACTAACCGTATTAATACACCAGAGGTTGCTGAGGAAGTATTGGCTAATGGCCATGCTGATATGGTGTCGATGGCGCGACCATTTCTGGCAGATGAGAATTTTGTTAATAAAGCCGCTGAAGATAAAAGTGATGAAATTAATACCTGTATTGGTTGTAATCAAGCCTGTTTGGATCATGTCTTTCAACAAAAAAGAGCGTCTTGTTTAGTTAACCCTGCGGCCTGTTATGAAACAGAACTCACTTTTGAGAAAACGAGTCTAAGTAAATCGATTGCCGTCGTGGGGGCTGGCCCTGCCGGTTTGGCCTTTAGTGTTTATGCCGCACAACGTGGCCACAAAGTTAAAATTTTTGATCGAATGAGTGAAATTGGTGGCCAATTTAACTTTGCCAAACAAATACCTGGTAAAGAAGAGTTTTTTGAAACGCTGCGATATTTTAACAAACAAATTGAACTATTAAATATTTCAGTGGAGTTAAACGTTGATCAAAGTGCTGAACAATTAGCCTTGCAAGGTTTTGATGAAGTTGTTTTAGCAACGGGTATTAAGCCAAGGGGTTTAGCCATAAAGGGTATTGATAACCCTATTGTAAAAAGCTACTTACAAGTACTCAGAGATAAAGAGGTTATTGGTAGAAAAGTCGCTATTATCGGCGCAGGTGGTATTGGGTTTGATGTTGCTACTTTTTTATGTGAAGAAAAAAGTTTAACGGTGGATGCAGAAGCGTGGCTTAAAGATTGGGGAGTTGATAAAACTTTTCAACATGATGCAGCACTATCAAAAGAATTTATCAAACATCCCCCTATTAGAGAAGTTGCTTTATTACAACGTAAAACGACCAAAGTAGGCGCAGGTTTAGGTAAAACTACAGGTTGGATACACCGAGCCACTTTAGCTAAACATGGCGTTAAAATGATTAAAGGTGTCAGTTATAAAGCGATAACAGATGAGGGCATATTAATTGAAGTTGATGGTAAAGAACAAATGCTAGATGTTGATAACGTTATTATTTGTGCTGGACAACAACCAAACAGAGACTTATACCAAGAACTTATTGATGCAGGTGTAACAACGCATCTCATTGGTGGCGCTGATGCTGCTGTAGAGCTTGATGCAAAATTAGCTATTCGTCAAGCGGCCGAATTAGCTGCAAGTATCTAAAACCATCATCATTGATAAACCAATATAAAGGCTAAGGGGATAACTCCTTAGTCTTTTATTGCACAGGAATGTTTATCCGATTTTGTTTAATATACCCCTAGTTTTATCATCAATTTAACTGCTCTAGTATTTATTGAGACTCAATAGTTTTATGAGCTAGAAAAACTTAGGAAACACGCTGAATTGGATGATATTTAATTATAGTAATTAAGCCCATTGTAACGGTTAAATTCCTTGTTATGGCTATATACCAAATCAATTAAAACGGGTTATACTGCCCATTAATACAATAATTATAGATACTTTATTTTGGCGACAGAAGTGAAAAGTACCCTCGTTAGCATCAATGATATTCAAGTTTTTTGTTCCCCTGATCAATATAAGCAACAATTGTTATTGCTTATTGCTAGCGCGCGCAGCCGTATTTATATTACCGCTTTGTATTTACAAGATGATGAAGCAGGAAAAGAGATCCTTCATGCGCTGTATCAAGCTAAAATCAATTATCCGGCACTCGACATTAAAGTCTTTGTCGACTTCCATCGAGCGCAACGTGGCTTGATTGGTGAGAAAAATAGCCTAGGCAATCGAGCCATTTACCTTGAGTTTGAAAATGAATATGATGTCAGTATCGATATTTATGGTGTTGCCGTTAAGTCTAAAGAGGTTTTTGGCGTTTTGCATTTAAAGGGTATGGTTTTTGATGAACAAGTATTTTACACCGGTGCGAGTATTAACAATATTTATTGTAATCAACAAGGTCGTTATCGTTTAGACCGGTATTACCAGATTAAGTCTGGCGCACTTGCCGACTCTATTTGTCATTACCTTATCACAAATTTTTTAGATACTGATTTAGCTCCCCGATTAAATGGTGGGCAATTACCAGAAAAAACCAGGCTAAAACATATAATTTATCAACTTAAAATGTTGGTAAGAAAGGCTGATTATTTATTAGCTAAACGTAATTTGTTAGCGGCTAATAAATTATCATCTGCAGATGATATTACCATAACCCCCTTCGTTGGTTGTGGAGCTCATCGCAATTTACTCAATCAAGCTATCCGTCAGGTTGTGCAACAAGCCCAAACAGAGTTATTGATATTAACACCTTATTTTAATTTGCCTAAACCGCTAGCGAAAGACATTAGTAAAGCACTTAAACGTGGGGTAAAAGTTACCATTATTATTGGTGATAAAACGGCTAACGATTTTTATATTGCCCCAGAGAAACCCTTTACGACTATTGGTATTGTGCCTTACCTTTATGAGGTGTTACTTACACGTTATGTGAAAAAGCAAAAGCGTAATATTGATAAAGGGCTATTAAATATTAGATTATGGAAAGATGGCGATAACAGTTTCCACTTAAAAGGTATGATAGCGGACAGCAGATATCATTTTATTACGGGCAGTAACCTAAATCCAAGGGCTTGGGCACTTGATCTTGAAAACGGTCTATTGCTAGACGACCCCAAAGGCATGTTAATGCCTGCGTTTAATCTAGAGTGGGCTGGTTTATTGAAAAATACTCAGCTAATCAGTCATTATAAAGAAATTGACCCAATGAGTAGTTACCCAGAAAAACCTCGAAACTTATTGAAAAAATTACGTATGGTACAGATTGATCGCCTGCTTAAACGTTTTTTATAAGCAGGTTTCTTCATTAAAAAGACTTTTTAGCTTGAACCCTGATTTCGACACCATCAATGTTAGGATTGTCAGATTGTGGGAAGGCGAGATCGAAATGAATAATATTGTTGTTGCCCCCGGTGTGTGGTGAATAAAATCGTAAGCCAATGCCGGACGAAATTAACCAACCTTTTTCAATATTTTCTTCAATGACATCACCAAAAGCTTTACCTGCATCAAAAAATATCGCACCGGCGACATCAAAAATTTTCAAAATATTAATTTGGGGGTAAAACCTCAATTCAGACGTGAATTTTATACTATGTTTTCCATGTTGGTATTCTAGCGGAAAGCCCCTTAAGCCAAGATTCCCCCCCATAGTAATAGGTTGGTCTTGGTATTGGTTATCACTCAATACATTAACGTTATTAACATAAAAGCCCCAGTGATCAGATAATTTATGAAAGTATTCGATATCAACACTACTGAGAATTCGATTGCGTCCTTGATCATAAATATCACCACTCATTGATAAATCCATTAGCAATAAACCATCACTGTTTAAGGTAAAGCCCTTTTTGATATTTGCCTGCCATAAAAGCCATGCACTGTTGAGGTTTTTACCATCACCAATGCCAAATGAAGACGTTATTTGCCAGCCATGGTTAAAGTCTTCGATTTGAGAAATTAGATGAATATTTGCCATCTTTTTAAAGTTTTTTTCTACGTATTCAATTCCTAACCATGGATAAATAAACGCTCTATCTTTAGGTAATTGATTGACACTAAACTGGGCTAAATTATGATTGTTAAGCGGATAAAATAAATGTTGATCTTGAGTAACACCCAAATTAAGCCTGAATACACTTTTCTCATTATTATCGACAAGCCAGGCGTAATTGACCGTTTTAAAACTAAGTTTGTGGGAAAAAAGTGTCTGTATACTGTCATTTTGATAAAGGGTGTCTACTCGAGATTCTTCGTTAAACGCTATGTTAAAGGCATATTCTGTATGAAAGCTAGCGAACGACTTATGTATCCGTAATGCCTGTTGTTCGCCGTCATCATTGTCGGCCAATTTTAAACTGAGATCGGTATTCATCTTTTGATACAGTGGAATAGTGCTAATGAACTTATAACCTGAACGTTGAATATTAGTGTAAGACTCTATTTCAGCATTTATACCCAAGCCCAATAAATTACGATCTTTTATACCAAAACTGTAAGTGTTGATACCACCTTTTCGGCCAAAACTGAGAGAGGGCATTAAAGACCAAGTATCCCAGGTTTTAATTTCAATAGTTTGCCCATGTGTTACATTTTTAATAGAAGTGACTGAGGCGTCTTTAATATATTTTTTACTGCGCAGATGCCTTTCTAATTCGGCAAGTTCAGCCGGCCCCTTTTCACATTGCACCAAAAAAAAAGCCGCTTCATTTTTTAAGGTGAACTCTCTTGTTGTGGTATGCAGGGCGTTAGCCAAACGGTGTAAAGAAGTCGTGTCTTCCTCACTTTCATCAAATATTGGTTGAGGATTAAAGTTAATATTGGACTCTTTACCTGAACAGCTTTGAAAGTTCTCTGCCGCATCTGCCAATGGCACTGCCAAGAAAACCACCAAAAATAATAGAGCGAACTTCGCGGTAATTACAGCGTTAATAATAAGTAAGTGCCTCAGGCCAATACAACTTATCTCTAACTATAGCGATAAGTCGTTATCTTGTCGCTGTATAAAAAGACCGTTAGAGTTAAAAAAGTGCTAATTAATTATTCATCTATTGATGTGGAAATAAAAGTAGTTATATTTTTCGCTAGTAAGGATATAAATGACCGTTTTAATGTTCTACAATATCTAGATTAAAATTTTAAAGTTGCCAACTATGTTCAGTGAACTTATATCGCCTCGATTTAGTGATACAGATGCTTTAGGGCATATTAACAATACACTGGTTCCTATTTGGTTTGAAGGAGCACGAGATCCTGTTTTTAAACTTTTTATGCCGGAATTAAATACTAAAGATTGGCGGTTGATCTTAGCCAAAATAACAGTTGAGTACCATGCGCAGTTTTTTTATGGTTACCCGGTTGAAATAAAAACGTATATTAGCCGAATTGGTAGCTCATCTTTTGATGTCTATCAAGAGTTATGGCAAAATCAAGAAAAATGCGCATCAGGCACTGCCGTAATGGTGCATTTTTGTTATCAAGATCAAGCATCAAAGAAAATACCTAAAAATATTAAAGAAATCATGTTGAGTCATTCCTATTAAGGATGTAAAAAAATTAAATTATATTGTAAAAATGACTAAATAGAGCGCGATTATTTTTGACGATTGATATAGAATCCTTACATAGAATATAATCTTATTGATTGTTAAATCTGGTCAGTTAAACAATAACGTCAGTGCAATCCAACCGCAAACGAATAGGAATTTTTCATGGCAGGTGTTAACAAAGTAATCATTTTAGGTAATTTAGGCAAAGACCCTGAAGTTCGTTTTATGCCAAATGGTGGGGCTGTCGCTAACCTAGCAGTGGCTACTTCTGATACTTGGAAAGACAAGCAGACTGGCGAGCAAAAAGAGAAAACTGAATGGCACCGTGTTGCGATGTTTGGTAAGTTAGCTGAAGTTGCTGGCGAATACCTTAAAAAAGGTTCAAAAGTTTATTTAGAAGGTGCTCTGCAAACACGTAAGTGGACTAATCAACAAGGTCAAGACCAGTTCACGACAGAAATTGTTGTTCAGGGCTATAATGGTGTAATGCAAATGCTTGATGGTAAACCTCAAGGGCAAGGCGGTTTTCAACAACAAGGGCAACAACAAGGGGGTTTCTCTGCTGATCAAGGACAACAGCAAGGGCAGCAGCAACAAGCTTATAAGCCTGCGCAACAACAAGGTGGCTTTCAGCAACAACAAGCACCTAAACAGCCCTCTGGTTATCAACAACCCGCACAACAAAGTGGCTATCAGCAGCAAACACCTCAGCAACAAGCTAAAGTAAATCCTCAAGAACCGTCGATTGATTTTGACGACGATATCCCATTTTAACTTTCACATAAAATACTTTTGTAGATAAAGAATTTTAAAGCCCTGTTTTTACAGGGTTTTTTTATATCTAAATTTTGGCGGTCGGCCCTTGAGTTGTTGTAATATCTGCAAGACACAAGTTATTAATAATGACCTGTGTCTTTTGGTTTTAGCCTTAATTAATAGAGGTTTTTGTCTATTGTGGTTGAGTTCTATCAGCCTGACTTGCGTAAAGATTTTGTACCAATTTATTATTTGGGTAGAGTAGTAATGTCTGTTGCAATAATACCTTCGCCTCTTCATCTTGCCCTAACTTGATTAATACCCTTACCCAATTAGTATATATATTGGCTCTTGGTGTTCGTTGACTAGTCTCAGCAGCCCACGTCATATAGTTATTTAGTTCGGTAATATCATTTTTTTCTAGGGCTATGTTTAAACGATACATCATGGCATCCCACTCGATTCGGTTACTCCAGGCCACTGGATTACTGATTTTTGTTAATAGAGTGATGTGACGGTGGCCAGTCCGCTCAAAGAACCATAGCAATTTAGTTGAATGCAGCGTAGTTAACATAAACAAAGTCGTAAGTAAGGGGATCAACAAGGCAAACGTTTGTAATAAAATCGTGTATTTGAGTCTGATGCTTTTGGTGTCACTATAACAACTATCGATATACCAAAACAAAGTTAAAAAGACTATCCAGTGCACAATTGAATGGTAAAACGGGTATTCTGTTTGGCTGTGTAAAAGTAATGGTAATAACAGCCCTAATAAGGCTAACGCTTGCCATAGGGGTTGTTTGATTATAATGCGTAAAAAACCTATCACTAACAGGGCGATGCCAGCTAATGCTATAAGGCCACCTTCAATGCTCCAGTAAATCAATTCGTTATGTGGATGATTGATATTTTCATCATCGCTGGCTGAATTTAAATAGTACCGTCAGTTATTTGTTGTATGCTGACGTACCTTTTAGTCTTATTAAGGTGAAATTACTGTTCAGTATTTAACCTCACGTTTTTCAATGCTACGGGGCGGTGGATAAATAACAATGGTATACCAAATTTGTTAATTTACGGTAATAAATATAGCCATA
>CAWVSL010000033.1:0-31319 GCA_963933115.1 uncultured Colwellia sp. | reverse complement strand
TAATAGCGAGTTTTGATTTTTCGTCAACCCTTTTTTGATAATAACTTCAATTAATTTGAATGTAGCGTTGTACTTCAGTGAAGGTGTTCGAAATTCATTCAATTATTGATAGAGAATTGCACTAGAGTCTCCTTTGTATTATCAATCTGAGAATTGAACCTACATGCACAGACCGCCATCTATTTCAATAACACGACCCGTGAAGAATTCATTTTCAAAAATATACTTTACAGTGTGTGCTATTTCATTCGCTTCACCTAATCGACCCACAGGTTTCATTTTCTCTAAACGCTCTCGCATTTCAGGTTTCATTGCATCAGTCATGGCTGTTTTAATAACACCCGGAGCTATGGCTCCTACTCTAATACCATGTCGACCTAATTCGCGTGCCCAAGTTATCGTCATAGCAACTACACCAGCTTTAGACGCTGCATAGTTAGTTTGTCCGATATTACCCCCACGGGCAATAGAGGACATATTAATGATCACTCCTTTACGTTTTTGTTCAATCATATGAATAGCAGCTTCTCGACCACATAGAAATACTCCGGTTAAATTAACATCAATCACGGATTGAAATTGTGATAATGACATTTTTTTAGTAACAACACCGTCTTTAGCTTTGACAAGCATACCGTCTCGTAAAACCCCAGCGTTATTGATCAAACCATCGAAGCCATCAAAATCCTGATTTATTTTCTCAAATATTTCTTCAACTTCTTTTTCATTAGTCACATTAGCCAAATAATATTTCGCAGTAGAACCAAGCTGTTCAATTAACTTAACGGTGGTTTGTAGTTGTTCTTCATTCAAATCAATTAATGCTAATTTAGCACCGCTTTGTGCGAGTTCGACAGCCATTGCACGACCTAAACCTTGACCTCCGCCGGTGATAACGATAACTTTATTTTTAATGTTCATAACTGCTCTATTTTATTTTTGTTGATTGAAAAGGTTAAAAATACTAGAAAAATCTTTAGTTCCATTTCCAGATGCGGCATATATAGCATATAAATTTCGCGCTAATGCCCCCATGGGAGTTGAAGATTGACTTGTAACCGCAGTATCCATAGCAAGGCCTAAATCTTTCGCCATTAAGTCAACCATGAATCCACCTTGATAATCATTCGAAGAAGGTACATTTTCCATTACATCAGGGCAGGGGTTATAAACATCTAATGTCCAGTTACTTCCTGAACTCTTGCTCATAATGTTTGATAAAATCGCCGGGTCTAAACCATTTGTTATACCTAACTGCAAAGCCTCCGATGTCCCTATCATTAAAACTGATAACAACATGTTATTGCAAACTTTAGCGATTTGACCTGCCCCATGCTTACCCGCATGAAAGATATTTTTACCCATAGAAGCTAACACACTTTTTCCGTGTTCAAAGTCGGTTTCACTGCCACCCACCATAAAGCTTAAGCTGCCCGCAATTGCACCTCCAACCCCACCAGAAACCGGCGCATCAATAAAATTAATACCTTTTTCTAATAATGCGGCACCCACTTTAATAGAGGTAGCAGAATCAATGGTTGATGAATCAATAACTAAAGCATCTTTATTTATATAATTAATTAGGCCATCATCAGATAAATAAACAGCTTCTACATGTTTACCTGCTGGCAACATCGAAATAATAAACTCTGCATCTTTTACACAGTCATTTGCTTGTGGTTGTGTTGTTGCACCTTGCTCGACTACTTGAGCAACCGCCCTCTTTGATAAATCAAATACACAAACCTGATGACCCGCTTTAACTAAATTAATGGCCATTGGACCACCCATATTACCTAAACCAATAAATGCTATTTTTGACATGCTGCGCTCCTAAATATTCTATATTTAACTTTATGAATGAGTAAGGGCCAAATAATTAATGACCAATAGTTGATAGCGGATGATCTGACTCTTGCCATTTAGACTCAAAGAACCAGTCAATTATGTTTAAATCAACATCCCTAACAGAAATAAATTTCCATTGAGGGGCATAGTCTTTGTCAATAAGTAATGCTCTTACCCCTTCAACAAATTCACCATACTGTCCCGCTTTTACTGACAAACTAAGCTCCATCCTAAAACAGTCAGCTAGACTTAAACCCTTTCCTTCTCTTAATTGTCGGTAAACGAGGTGTTCACTAATAGCGCTACCATGCTTTAACGATTTTTGAGCTTTATTAAACCATTTATCTTCAACTTCAACAGTGACAATAGCGTTAACAATATCGTTAATATTGTCATGATTAGTCACATGTTCAATTAATGATTTTTGCGTTCTAACATTTGATATAGGTAAACTGGCATTTGAAAATAATTCAAAGTCGTTCATCAATATTGATAATTGGTCGTGATTTTCTGGCACAGAATCACCCCATTTAATTAATTTGAGTTTTTCAATTAAGCCTTGTTTCTTCTCATTAAGGATAAAAAAATCAGCAAGACCGGTATATTTAGCATCAGAGGCATTCATTGAGGCTCCTGTTAAACCTAAAAACAATCCACAGTTATCAGGCATACGGTTTAAAAACCAAGTACCACCAACATCTGGATATAAACCGATACTAATTTCTGGCATAGCAATACGTGAACTTTCAGTGACTACTCTATGACTAGCACCAGCCATCATTCCCAAGCCCCCGCCCATAACAATGCCATTACCCCAAACAATAAAAGGTTTGTTAAAGGTATGAATTAAATAATCGAGCTTATATTCTTTAGTGAAATATTCCTCAATAGCAGGTGCATATTCGCCAACATGACTCTTCATCTCATTATATAAATGAACAATATCACCACCTGCACAAAATGCTTTTTCACCTGCACCCTGTAAAAAAACTGCCGATATATCATCATTTTGATGCCACAATGATAATTGAGGAAATAACGCATCGACCATGTCACCACTTAGGGCGTTTAATGAGCGCTCTGAATTTAATGTCGCAATACCAATTAACTTGCCGTTATCGCAAGTTAATTCTTGAAACAAAACTACATCCATCATAACTGTTACCTTAATGCTTAATTATGCTTTACTTATTTACTATTTATTTAACCAAACAGGTTTTCGTTTTTCTAAAAACGCTTTCACACCTTCGGTTTGATCTTCAGAGTCAAACAAGTCAACAAATGCTTGTCGCTCTTGTGGTAATGCTTTGATGATAGGCATAGCCCGACTTTTTTGAATTAATTTTTTACATGCAGTTACTGCCACAGGGCTTTGTTTTGCAACTTTACTAGCAAGTGCTATGGCAATATCCTTGCCTAAACCTTTTTTCGCTATTTCTTCAACTAGGCCAATACGTAAAGCGGTAACGCTGTCGACCCTCTCTCCACATAAAATCATTCGTTTAGCCCAGCCCTCACCAACCAAAACCGCTAGGTTTTGCGTACCACCCGCGCAAGGTAATAAACCGACACTTGCTTCGGGTAATGCCAGCACAGCATGTTCCTCCGCTATTCGAATATCACAAGCTAATGCGACCTCCAATCCGCCACCCATTGAATAACCATTTATAGCAGCAATGGAGACCCCCCGAAAGTTGGATAAAGTTTCAAATGCTTGACCAAAAATATCAGACATATCTGCCGCTGTTTTTTTATCACCATCAGCAAATATTTTTAAGTCAGCACCGGCTGAGAAAAATTTATCACCACCACCCGTTAATACTAATGCATATATATCATCATCGTTATTAAGCTCTAGCACTAAATCTCGTAAACTTGTTAGGCTTTGCGAGGTCCAAGTATGTGCAGGTGGATTATCAAAAGTAATAACCGCAGTATGTTTAATTACTTCGACAAGTAATCCTTGATAGTCATAAAATTTTGACATGTGTAATTAACCCTTCAGTTTTTTATTTATATTTGATGCAATCACTACTGTATTAATTTTAAAAAATTATATTTGTTGAGATGACATTATAAAAGCTGCCCTGCGCCCTCAATTAACAAACGACGTGCAATAATTAGCCGCATAATTTCATTGGTGCCTTCTAATATTTGATGGACACGAACATCTCTAAAGTGACGCTCTAAAGGATACTCTTTGATATAACCATAACCGCCATGTATTTGAAGAGCCGCATCACACACTTGAAAACCTATATCAGTCGCAAAACGTTTTGCCATTGCACAATAGGCTGTTTTTTCAGGGTCATTATTATCAAGTTTAAAAGCGGCCAAACGCACTAATTGACGTGCAGCCACCAATTCAGTTGCCATATCGGCTAATTTAAATTGTAACCCTTGAAAAGCAGCAATAGGTTTACCAAATTGCTCCCGTTCTTTCATATATATAATGGCTGAATTGAGTGCTTGTTGGGCTGTACCAATTGAACAAGTGGCGATATTAATACGTCCACCATCAAGTCCTTTCATGGCAATAGAGAAACCCTCGCCTTCTTTACCTAACAAATTTTCAATAGGGACTCTGACGTTATCAAAAGTAATTTGACGGGTAGGTTGGGCATTCCAACCTAATTTATCTTCTGCCTTACCATAAATAATACCGTCAAGATCAGCAGGAATAGCTAACGCCGAAATACCTTTTGCACCCGCTTCTCCTGTGCGAACCATAACCACTAAAATATCAGTCTCACCAGCACCGGATATAAAAACTTTTGAACCATTAACTAAATAATATTCACCGTCTTTTTTTGCACTGGTCCTTAATGATGCCGCATCAGAGCCAGCACTTGGTTCGGTTAAGCAATAAGAAGCTAATTTTTTACCCATAACCAGTGAAGGACACCAAGTGTTTTTAACCTCTTGAGTACCCCAGGTAGCAATCATCCATGAAGCCATATTGTGAATGGTCATCATCGCTGTTGTTGCTGTACAACCCATAGATAGTTGCTCAAAAATAATCGATGAATCCAAACGACTTAAGGCTAAACCACCAACATCTTCAGGAGAATACAAACCACAAAAACCTAATTCACCAGCTTTAGCAATGACATCTTTTGGAAATATATGCTCTTGATCCCACTTGGCAGCAAGAGGAGCAAATTCTGTATCACTAAATTGTTTAGCTGTTTCAGCAAACATTTGCTGATCTTCAGTTAGGTCAAAATTCATTTGAGTTCCTTGGGTTTTAATAAATAATTTACAGTAGAAAATAAACCTAGGCTCAAATTTATAACTTATTAGAGCACTCAGGTTGATTAGTAATCAATATTGACAATGATTAAAGCATTTCAATAGCAATAGCCGTAGCTTCACCACCACCAATGCAAAGAGAAGCAATACCTTTAGAGAGGTTTTTGTTTTTTAGTGCGTGAATCAATGTCACCATAATACGAGCACCACTTGCACCTAAAGGGTGTCCTAAAGCACAGGCCCCCCCATTGATGTTTACTTTAGTCATATCAAGATCCATTTTTTTCACAGCAAGCATAGTTACCATGGCAAATGCCTCGTTAATTTCAAATAAATCTACATCATTACTACTCCAACCAGCTTTTTTTAATACCTTGGTCATTGCCCCAACAGGAGCAACAGTAAATTCTGCGGGGGCCTGGGCATGAGTTGCATGGCTAACTATTTTACAAAGGGGAGTAAGGCCTCGTTCTTTGGCGCTCGATAATTTCATCAGAACCAATGCCGCAGCACCATCTGAAATAGAGCTTGAATTAGCAGCGGTTATTGTGCCATTTTTTTTGAAAGCTGCACGTAATGAAGGAATTTTTTCAGGCCGAGCCTTACCGGGCTGTTCATCAGTATCAATAACGAGATCACCTCGGCGACTTTTAATAGTAACAGCGGCCACTTCATTGCTAAAAGCACCTGAATTAATTGCTTCATTTGCACGGTCTAACGAACGTATTGCAAAAGCATCCATTTCTTGGCGGGTAAAACCGGCTTCATCGGCGGTTTCTTGAGCAAAACAACCCATAGATATGCCATCATAAGCATTTTCAAGACCATCTAGCATCATGTGATCAAGTATTTGACCATGACCCATTTTAATTCCTGAACGAGATTTAGGTAGTAAATGAGGTGCATTACTCATACTTTCCATACCGCCAGCAATTGCTACATCGATGGAGCCCGCTATTAAGGCATCATGTGCTTGCATTGCTGCTTTCATACCAGAACCGCACACTTTATTAATGGTAGTACACACAGTAGATAAAGCTAAATCAGCAGCAATAGCAGCCTGCCTAGCCGGCGCTTGCTTTAAACCCGCAGGTAAAACACAGCCCATAATGACTTCATCTATTTGATCTTTGTTCAAGTTTGCACTTTTTAGTGCCGCACTAATTGCCGTTGCACCAAGTGAAGGTGCCGTGGCAGCAGATAAAACCCCCATAAAAGCCCCCATCGGGGTTCTTACAGCTGAAACAATAACAATAGGGTCTAATGCAGACATGACATTCTCCAAAAAAGTAGATATAACAAAATATATCAAACAGACTAACTCAATTTGACGTTTACGCCAACGTTAACCAAGAATTAATTTAACAACAAATGTACATGATTCTTCACTGATCAAAATAAGCTTTACGTTTACGTAAACTTTATGTAAGGTGTTTAATATTATTACAAGCTCGGAATCGACATGGAACAAACAGCACAGGAGACATATTCTATTGGTGATATAGCCAAAGAATTTGACATAACAACACGAAGTATTCGATTTTATGAAGATCAAGGACTGGTAACTCCTACTCGTAAAGGACAAACGAGAATTTATAACCAACGAGACAGAGTTAGACTAAAGTTAATTCTCCGCGGTAAACGTTTGGGGTTTTCATTAGCTGAAACAGGTCGTTTATTCGACCTCTATGATGCAGACCGAAGTAGCGCCTCACAGTTAGAAACAATAATGAAACTCATTGCTCAAAAGAAAAGCGATTTAAGTCAACAGCTTGAAGATATCAATGCTGTATTGATCGAGTTAAATGACCTGGAAACAAACTGTTTAGATACATTAAGTCGTATCGAACCATAAAGTTACTAAAACAAATATAATTAACAAAATTGATGGCAGTAAAAATAAATAATTATTTTTACTGCCATTACTGCTAACAATTGATTAAGGATTTACCCATGATTTCGTCTTTTTCTTCATTAAATTTTAACTTAGGCGAAACTGTCGACATGATTCGCGATCAAGTCAACGCCTTTTCTCGTGATGAAATAGCCCCTCGTGCTGCACAAATTGATATTGACAATGAATTTCCAAAAGATTTATGGCGTAAATTTGGCGATATGGGCTTATTAGGAATGACCGTTGAAGAACAATACGGCGGCTCTGATTTAGGTTATATTGAACATATTATTGCTATGCAAGAAATTAGCCGAGCATCTGCCTCTGTTGGCTTGAGTTATGGAGCAATGTCAAACTTGTGTATGAATCAACTCAGCAAAAATGCCTCCCATGAACAAAAATTAAAATATTTACCAAAACTTTGTACTGGGGAACACGTAGGTGCATTAGCAATGAGCGAACCTAACGCCGGTAGTGATGTTGTTAGTATGAAACTTTCAGCTAGAAAAGTGACTGATGAAAAAGGTGACAGGTACATTTTAAATGGCAACAAAATGTGGATCACAAATGGGCCAGATGCGGATGTTTATGTGATTTACGCTAAAACAGATATAAATGCAGGTTCAAAAGGTATTACTGCTTTTATTGTTGAACGTGATTATCCTGGGTTTTCTCGTCACCAAAAATTAGACAAACTGGGTATGCGAGGTTCAAACACTTGTGAGTTAGTTTTCCAAAACTGTGAGGTTCCCGCTGAAAATATTTTAGGTGAAGAAGGTAAAGGTGTCCGTGTATTAATGAGCGGTTTAGATTACGAACGTGTCGTACTCTCAGGGGGGTCTTTAGGCATTATGGATGCCTGTATGGACTTAGTTGTTCCTTATATTCACGACCGTAAACAATTTGGCCAGGCAATTGGCGAATTCCAATTAGTTCAAGGTAAAATTGCTGATATGTATACTCAAATGAACGCTGCAAAATCATATGCGTACATGGTTGCTCAAGCCTGTGACCGTGGTGAAACAACCCGTAAAGACTCGGCTGCCGTTATTCTCTATGCGGCAGAGTTAGCAACAAAAATGGCACTAGACACCATTCAATTACTCGGTGGCAATGGCTACATTAACGAATTTCCAGCCGGCCGTTTATTACGTGATGCAAAATTATATGAAATTGGTGCAGGTACCTCAGAAATTCGCCGTATGCTAATTGGTCGAGAACTATTTTCTGAGTCTAAATAGTCGAGTTATTTAAAAGTATTTGATTTTCACACTTATCGACTGTCATCCTAAAACCTATTTGCTAGGGTGACATAATAAATACAAGGCTTTATCCGTGGCTAAAATAATATCTAAAATCAACCCTCGCAGCCAAGATTTCATTGAAAATGCTGCTCATATGCAGAGTCAAGTTGATGACTTAAAAACTAAACTTGAAGATATAAAACTTGGCGGGGGTGAAGGCAGTCGTCAGCGCCACTTAGCTCGCGGTAAACTCCTGCCCAGAGATCGTATTCTAGCATTGTTAGATATTGGTTCGCCGTTTCTTGAGTTATCTCAGTTTGCCGCTTTTGAGGTATATAAAGATAATGTACCCTCCGCTGGAGTAATAACCGGTATTGGCCGTATTGGTGGTCAAGAATGTATCATTGTCGCTAACGATGCAACGGTAAAGGGGGGGACTTATTACCCGCTAACAGTTAAAAAGCATCTTAGGGCACAAAATATTGCTCAAGAAAATAACTTACCCTGCATCTATTTGGTTGACTCAGGAGGTGCTAACTTACCGAATCAAGACGATGTATTCCCAGATAAAGAACATTTTGGTCGTATTTTCTTTAATCAAGCGAATATGTCAGCGCAAAACATCCCTCAAATAGCGGTAGTGATGGGTTCATGTACTGCCGGTGGTGCTTATGTTCCTGCTATGGCTGATGAATCTATTATAGTTAAAGAGCAAGGTACTATCTTCCTTGCCGGACCTCCATTAGTTAAAGCGGCTACCGGAGAAGTTGTCAGTGCAGAGGATTTGGGAGGTGCCGATGTTCATTGCCGCACCTCAGGGGTAACAGATCATTATGCACAAAACGATAACCATGCTTTAGAACTTGCCCGCAGTGCTATTAAAAATTTAAATCGCATAAAACCACTACAAGTGAATATTGAAAAGATTAGCGAGCCAAGTTATGACACCAGTGAAATTTTTGGCATTATTCCTAAAGATTCACGTCAACCTTATGATGTTAGAGAAATTATTGCCCGTATCGTTGATAACAGTAATTTTGATGAATTTAAAACACTTTATGGCACAACCTTAGTTTGTGGATTCGCACGTATATTTGGCTATCCTGTCGGCATAGTTGCCAATAATGGGGTCTTGTTTGGTGAATCAGCGCAAAAAGGTGCTCACTTCATCGAACTTTGTGCTCAACGTAAAATTCCATTGGTCTTTTTACAAAATATCACCGGTTTTATGGTTGGTAAACAATACGAGTCAGGCGGCATAGCAAAACATGGTGCAAAAATGGTGACTGCTGTCGCTACGGCTAAAGTCCCTAAGTTTACCATCTTGATAGGCGGAAGTTTTGGCGCTGGAAACTATGGTATGTGTGGACGAGCTTATGATCCTCGTTTCTTATTTATGTGGCCTAACGCTAGAATTTCAGTTATGGGTGGTGAACAAGCTGCTGGCGTAATGGCACAAGTAACTCGAGATAAAAAAGAGCGGAATGGTGAAACTTGGTCTGAAGAAGATGAAACTGCATTTAAACAACCTATCATCGATAATTATGAACACCAAGGACATCCTTATTATGCCTCAGCTCGATTATGGGATGACGGAATTATTGATCCCAGTGAGACTCGTCAAGTTTTAGGTTTGGCAATATCAGCCTCATTAAATAAAACCATCGAAGAAACTAAATTTGGCATATTCAGAATGTAGGTATCACCCATGAATGATAACAATACAAACAATCCAAGGGTCTTATTTAATGTCGATCAGCAAGGTGTTGCTACCGTCACATTAAATAATCCTGATAAACATAATGCCTTTGATGACATCATCATTAGCGAATTAACTGATATTTTCTATAGTATTGCAGAGCGAACTGACATAAAGGTTATGGTGCTTGATTCTACTGGGAAGAGTTTTTCAGCGGGTGCCGATCTCGCTTGGATGAAGCGAATGGCGAGTTATTCATATGAAGATAATTTAAAAGATGCCACCGCATTAGCTAAAATGCTTAAAGCCTTAAATTTTTTACCTCAACCAAGCATAGCGAAAATTCAAGGGGCAGCCTTTGGTGGTGCAGTAGGTTTAGCCAGTTGTTGCGATATTGTTATTGCAGCAAGTAAGGCCAGTTTTTGTTTAAGTGAAGTAAAGCTTGGATTAATTCCCGCAACCATAAGCCCGTATGTAGTTAATGCCATAGGTTTAAAAGCTGCTAGGCGATACTTCATAACGGCAGAACGTTTTTTTGCTGACAAAGCTCAACAAATCGGTTTGGTTGATGAAGTCGTTGAACTTGAATCACTAACAACTGAAGTTGATAATATGATAGCCACACTACTCTCAAATGGTCCTCAGGCAATACGAGCGGCAAAAAAACTAGCTTTAGATGTTGCTTTTCAAGAATTTAACGAGAATTTGCTACAAGATACTAGCCAAAGAATTGCGCACTTAAGAGTGTCACCTGAAGGTCAAGAAGGCTTAACTGCTTTCTTTGAAAAACGCTTACCCGCTTGGCAATCACCCAAGGATAGTTCAAATGATTAATACAAGCTCTACTAAAGTGATAAGTAAAATGTTTACCAAAATATTAATTGCCAACCGTGGTGAAATTGCTTGCCGTATTATTAAAACAGCCAAAAAAATGGGCATTTTAACCGTTGCCGTCTATTCAGATGCTGATGCCGAGTCTTTGCATGTCCACATGGCTGATGAAGCAGTTTATCTTGGTCCATCACCCTCTCGTGAGAGTTACTTATTGGTTGATAAAGTTATTGCCGCGGCAAAAATGACAGGCGCTCAAGCAATACACCCAGGTTATGGTTTCTTATCTGAAAATGCTGAATTTTGCCGTCAATGTCATCAAATGAATATCACGTTTATTGGCCCTCCAGTTGCGGCCATTGAAGCTATGGGCTCAAAGTCTGCTGCTAAAAATATTATGGAAAAAGCGAATGTTCCTTTAGTACCAGGATATCATGGCGATGATCAATCAGAAGAGATACTTAAAAACTCAGCGGATGAGATGGGCTACCCCGTATTACTAAAAGCAACTGCTGGCGGTGGTGGTAAAGGGATGCGCCAAGTATGGAACGCGTCTGAATTTTCTGAAGGATTAGTTGCAGCAAAACGTGAAGCAAAATCATCCTTTGGTGATGATCGCATGTTAGTCGAAAAATACTTAACACAACCCCGTCATGTTGAAATTCAAGTTTTTTGTGATAATCATCAACAAGCCGTTTATTTATTTGAGCGTGATTGCTCAGTTCAGCGTCGTCATCAAAAAATTATTGAAGAAGCTCCGGCCTTCAGTATGAGTGAAGAGTTACGTGCACAAATGGGTGAGTCAGCGATTAAGTCGGCTCAAGCAATCGGTTATCAAGGCGCGGGAACTGTTGAGTTTTTATTAGATGTTGATGGCTCTTTCTATTTCATGGAAATGAATACTCGTTTACAAGTTGAACACCCAGTAACTGAAATGATTAGTGGCCAAGATTTAGTTGAGTGGCAATTAAGGGTAGCCGCTGGCGAAAAATTACCTAAAACTCAAGCTGAATTGGTCCTCAATGGCCATGCTTTTGAAGCACGGATTTATGCGGAAGACCCAAACAATGATTTTTTACCCGCAACAGGTAAATTAGAATTTTTACAAACACCAATAGAAAGTGAACATGTCCGGATAGATACGGGTGTTCGTCAAGGTGATGAGGTTAGTGTATTTTACGATCCGATGATTGCAAAATTAATTGTTTGGGATGAAACACGTGAAAAAGCGCTACAACGACTAGCCAAAGCATTAAGTGAATATCGTATAAATGGCGTGACCACTAATATTGAGTTTTTGTATAATTTAGCAACCTGTAAGCCATTCGTTGAAGCTGATATTGATACCGGGTTTATTGAAAAAAATAACAGTCTTATCTTTCATAAAAATAGTCAAACGTTAGAAAATGAACTACCCATGGCAGCACTCTATTTAGTACTTTCTGAGGCTAGAAATGCCCAGCATCTGGCGGCTACAACCCATGATCCTTTTTCTCCTTGGAACAATACTAATGCTTGGCGATTAAATGAAGCACATAATCATCAACTAGTTCTGGCTCATAATGATATTGAGTACTCTGTTGTTGTTGAACAAAAAAGACAAGGTAGTGATAGTTATTATTTAATTACCTTAGATGGCAAAACGTTTGATTGCCAAGGCAGTCTTGATAATGAGCGTTTAAAAGTCTGCATTAATGGCTATCGAAGCCAAGTAACGGTTGCTTATTTTGATAATAAAATAAGTGTTTATTGCAATAGAAACGGACAAAATGGCGTGTTTAACTTCACCCATGTATTACCTGATTTTGGCGATAATTCAGCTGATGATAATCATGGTGGCTTAGTTGCTCCGATGAATGGCACTATAGTTAGTGTACTTATCAGTGCAGGTGACATAGTTGAAAAAAATCAAGCGCTAGTCATCATGGAAGCAATGAAAATGGAACACACCATACGTGCACCGAAAGAAGGTACCATCGAGGCCGTATTTTTTTCAGAAGGTGAAATGGTTGATGGCGGTACAGAACTATTATCTTTTACTTCAGAAGAAGAACAACAATGAGAACACCTAGAGTAAATCTGTTGATGCCCTCATCAGTTAAAGTTGTTGAAGTAGGTCCTCGTGATGGTTTGCAAAATGAAAAAACACAAATTAGTGCCGAAGATAAAATAACGCTGATAGATCTCTTGGCCGAATCGGGTGTTAGCTATATTGAATGTGGCAGTTTTGTCTCACCTAAATGGGTACCTCAAATGGCAACTTCAGCAGCTGTCTTTGAAGGTATCACTCGCACCGAGGGTGTCACTTATGCAGCATTAACACCTAACATGCGTGGGTTTGAAGGCGCTGTTGCAGTAAATGCTAATGAAGTGGCTATTTTTGGAGCCGCATCAGAAGCCTTTAGTCAGAAAAATATTAATTGCTCAATTGAAGAAAGCCTGGTTAGGTTTGAGCCCATTATGGCCGCAGCAAAAACTGCAGGTATTCCAGTTAGAGGTTATGTTTCTTGTGTGATTGGTTGTCCATATGATGGCTCTACAGAACCCGAAAAAGTAGCAGAAGTAGCTGAAAAACTATTCAAAATGGGCTGTTATGAAATATCTCTAGGTGATACCACGGGTATAGGTACGCCAGCTAGCGTACAAAAAATGTTACAAGCTGTTAGTACTCGTGTACCCATGGCTAAGCTAGCCGTTCACTTTCATGATACCTACGGTCAAGCGTTAGTGAATATTTACACCGCACTACAAATGGGTATAAAGGCAGTCGATAGTGCAATTGCTGGACTTGGCGGCTGCCCTTATGCTAAAGGAGCATCAGGTAATGTTGCTACCGAAGATGTAATTTACATGTTAAATGGTTTAGGGATAAAAACAGGCATAGATTTCGATAAACTACTTAAAGCGGGTTGGTTCATTAGTGATAAATTATCAAGAGAGCCTATTTCAAAAGTATCTAATGCGTATCGGGCACAACCCTAATTTAAAAAATTAATAATTTACATATATAGGAGTTTCAAATGGCAGGTTTTGACAAAGTAGTGTCAAGCTATGAAGAGGCAATGGCAGGTCTAAACGATAATATGACTGTAATTGCAGGCGGCTTTGGTCTTTGTGGTATTCCAGAAAATTTAATTAGTGAAATAAAACGTAAAAAGACTAAAGGTCTGACAATAGTCTCTAATAATTGTGGCGTTGATAATTTTGGCTTAGGTTTATTATTACAGGACCGACAAATTAAAAAAATCATTGCTTCCTATGTTGGTGAAAATGCTGAATTTGAGCGCCAAATGATGGCGGGTGAATTAGAAGTAGAGCTAACACCTCAAGGCACACTTGCAGAAAAAATGCGGGCGGGCGGTGCGGGTATTCCTGCATTCTATACAGCGACTGGTTACGGAACACCTGTAGCAGAGGGTAAAGAAGAACGCGAATTTAATGGCCGTCATTATATATTAGAACCGGCTATCACTGGTGATTTTGCGATAATCAAAGCCTGGAAAGCAGATCGTTATGGCAACTTAGTTTTTAGAAAAACAGCGCGCAATTTTAATCCATTGGCTGCGACTGCAGGAAAAATTACAGTAGCAGAAGTTGAAGAAATAGTTGAACCTGGGGAGTTAGACCCAGATCATATTCACACCCCTGGAATTTATGTTAATCGCCTTATCTTAGGCTCATTTGAAAAACGTATCGAACAACGTACTGTTCGTGATGCTTAGGAGACGATAATGGCTTTAACACGTGAACAAATTGCACAACGCGTTGCTCAAGAACTTCAAGACGGATTTTATGTCAACTTAGGTATTGGTATTCCAACATTAGTGGCCAATTACGTACCCGATGATATTGAGGTAATGCTTCAATCTGAGAATGGCTTATTAGGTATGGGACAATTCCCAACAGAAGACGAGATTGATGCTGATTTAATTAACGCGGGTAAACAAACAGTAACAATGGCGACAGGTGCTTCAATATTTGATTCCGCAGAGTCATTCGCAATGATCCGAGGGGGACATGTAGATTTAACGGTTTTAGGCGCCTTTGAAGTAGACACCAATGGTAATATCGCTTCATACATGATCCCAGGCAAGCTAATTAAAGGTATGGGCGGAGCCATGGATTTAGTCGCTGGTGCTGATAATATTATTGTTACCATGACGCATGCATCCAAGCATGGCGTATCTAAATTACTAAACCAGTGCTCACTTCCTCTAACAGGAAAAGGCTGTATAAAAAGGGTACTAACAGATTTAGCTTTTATTGAGATTAAAGAAGGTAAATTTTATTTACTTGAACGTGCACCAGGCGTCTCTGTTGAGGAAATCATTAAACTTACCCAAGGTGAACTTATAGTACCAAAAGATGTACCTGAAATGCTCTTCTAGTAAGGTACTTAATAAGTATCTCGCTTAATTTATTGACCATTGCAGCAAAGAAAAGTGTAAATATGGCCTATGAAAAGATGGTACATATTAATAGACCATTTAAAAGTCAGCTTTGCTGGCTTTTTTTTATTAAAACTAATAAAAATAGAAAGTTAATTCAATTAATGACTAGTCAGCATCAAAAAAAGTTCATACACTAAATATCTGATAAGGAAATTTTTCCGTATGGCAATTAAAAGAAATTATAAAGGCAATAAAAACGCACTGGTACTTTCTGGTGGTGGTGCTCATGCCGCTTATCAAGTTGGTGTATTATCAGCTATTACTAAATTTATTCCCCGTAATCACGGTATTCCTTTTCCAATTATCTGCGGCACATCTGCTGGTGCAATTAATGCCACTGCACTTTCGTGTTATGCCTCATGTTTTCATCTTGGCGTTAAAAAATTAGAATGGATGTGGAAATCTTTACATACTCACAATATTTATCATAGTGATCCGATCAGAGTTTTGGGTCATATCAGTCGAGGTATATTAGGTAGCTTCCAAGCAGATTACGCCAATAAGTCGGCTCGAAGTTTACTAAACACTGAGCCGTTAAGAGATTTACTCAATCAAGTGATCAATTTTGATCGTATAGACAATAATATCTCTAACGGCTATTTATCCGCCTTATCAATTACAGCTTCAAATTACTCTACGGGTAACTCAATCAGTTTCTTTCAATCAGAGCCTGGAATAAAACCTTGGTTCAGGGCGAAGCGCCATGGTGAGCCTTGCCAAATTAATAGCGAGCACTTAATGGCCTCTGCGGCGATACCTCTGGTGTTTCCTTCAATAAAAATTAGGAACCAACATTTTGGTGATGGCTCGGTACATCAATTGTCTCCCTTAAGCCCTGCTATACACTTAGGAGCCAAACGTATACTGGTTATTGGCGTTGAACAACCTAAAGAGCCAGTGCATGCTAATGAAAATAATCCTCATCCACCCAATACAGCAACAATTGCCGGCCATTTACTCGATACTATCTTTTCTGACACTCTTAAAAGTGATATTGAGCGAATGGATAGAATTAATAAAACCTTGTCATTAATACCTAAAGAAAATAAAAAAAACATTGAGGGACTTCAGCATATTGATAGCCTAGTACTTAACCCAAGCCATGACTTTAATGCAATGGCTTGCGAACATTACAATGAACTATCAATATCTGTAAGGCTATTATTGAGGAGTGTGGGTATAACCAATGACCCAGAGTCAAGTATTGGCAGCTACTTATTATTTGAAAAAAACTATTGTAATAGGTTGATAAAATTAGGCTTTGAAGATGCTATGATCAAAGAAGCACAAATTAGAGAATTTTTATCTTTATGATTACTGCTTAATTTTGGCCTTTGTGAAGATAACGCTCGGTATGCTCTACTTTTCTCGGTTTTCCACGTAAGATTAAAGTGTCTTGTGGCAGTAAAGTGGTACTTTCATCAGGTTGCTCAATTTCTTGATTATTTCTTCTTAATGCTATGATACTCACACCACGACGAGATAAGTTTAGAGAGCTTATTGAGTGTCCGATGACATAGGCATCATCAGTTAACAATATCGCATGAGCAAATTCAATGCGGTCAATAGCTTCAGCACCCATATCTGTCTGTTCTCCTTGAAAAAAACCATGTAAATGGCTGTAATGATCTTTACGTTCTTTTTGTACTCGGCGAATAATTCTAGAAATAGGAATACCTGATAAAGACAATACTTGAGAAACTAACATTAAGCTGCCTTCTAGGCTTTCTGGGACAACTTGATTAGCACCCGCTTCTTGTAAAGAGTCTAGTTGATCATCATTTCTCGTTCTTACTAAAATAGGGACATCCGCAGATAAAGATCTCACTTTTTTTATAACTTCAATGGATTGTCTATCTTCACCAAAAGCAATAACAACTAATTTTGCTGACGATAAATGGGCTGCTTGAAGCAGTTCAGCTTGTCGTGAAGAGCCAAATAAAATATTTTCTCCCGCATCACGGGCTTTTGAAGTTCTTAACGGGTCAATATCGATGGCAACAAAGTCTATTGATTCTTGTTTTAAAAAACGACTAACGGTCTGACCTACACGGCCAAAACCGCAAATGATCACGTGATCTTTAAGGTTTTGATTATCTGGTAATTGTTGCAAAGTCTCCGTATCAACTTGCTTATCATTACTTAACCACACACCCCAATGTCTTGCATTATTAACCATATATGGAGTAATTCCCATACTGATAACACCTGCCCCTAATAAAATAGCAGCAACATCAAGTGGCAATAATTCAACCTGCCCTGCCAAAGCAATTAATACAAAACCAAACTCACCCATTTGAGCAAGCATAAAACCAGCAGCCCAAGCATCTTTCGAGGCTTCTCCGGCTCTAACAGCTAATGTTTTAATCACAATGATTTTAATTATCATAAAAGAAAACATTATGAGAAGAATGGTTAGCGGCGATGACAATAAAATAGCAATATCTAATTTCATACCGACAGTGATAAAGAACAAACCCAGTAAAATATCTCTATAAGGCCTAATATCGGCTTCTAATTGATGTTTATACTGACTCTCTCCTAACATCATACCGGCAAGAAAAGCCCCTAATGCCATTGATAAACCAAACCATTGAGTTAGCGCAGACGCAACTAAAGTGACCAATAGCGTAGTTAAGACGAAGAGCTCATCAGTTCTTACTTGGGCGATAACATTGAATAGACGAGGTAATAACCACTTACCCGTTAACAATAACAAACCGACAACAAAAATACCTTTAATGAGTGCCGTGATTAACGCTAATACCATTGAACTATCGCCGGTAGACGCTAACATAGGAATGATAATTAAGAAGGGGACAACGGCGACATCTTGAAAAAGTAATACAGCGACAGAAAGTTGACCTGATTTACGCTTCATCGCGCCAGACTCGCTGAGTTGCTTAACAACAATGGCTGTTGATGAAAGTGCTAAAATACCGCCAATAACAAAAGCACCGCTAAAGCTTTGACCTAATAGCATGGCAATAAGAATAAAAATGACTAAAGAAATACCAACTTGTAAGCTACCCACACTTAAAACCAAGTGCCGCATAGCCATTAATTTAGGTAATGAAAATTCTAATCCTAACGTGAACAGCAAAAAGACAATGCCAAGTTCAGCAAAATGGTCATAATTAACTTGGTCTTGCGCCCAATTAAGTCCATGCTCACCGACAAGCATACCAGCAATTAAATAAGCAAGAATGGCAGGTAGTTTTAAGCGTCTGAAGATCCAAACAATTAAAACAGCGCTAGTTAAAATAGCTAAAATCTCTAAATGTCCAGTCACAAAACCCCCTTATAGTTCAATAAGATAAATATCAATAACCCATGAATAAACGTTGTGATTAAAATGGGGTTACAAAAAGCTGTCATCATTCATAATAAAAACTATTCTACACAATTTTAACTAGTAATAATCACTGATTTATATTTATGTTGGATCAAAACCATACCATGGGTGAAGATTATAATGACTTAGAGTATTGATAATAAATGGAACAACATCTAAATTCAAAAAAACAGTTTTCAAACTTAAAGTTTGGCTTACCTAATTGATAGTTACTTTGAGCTACTAGAAAAAAGAAGCCTCATGTCAAAATTAACCTCGGTATTATTGATAATCAACGAAGGTAAATACTTAGATAAACTCTTTTAAACTTTCTTTTTGCTCAGTAGATGTTGAGCCAACTAACAAGCGACAAAATCTAATTACATTAGCAAAACGTTCAACACCTACTTTGTTTAATGCTGTTTGAAAAAAGGGTTTGTTTAGAGAAAATACCTGACAATAGTGATTCACTGCATCTTCCAGGCTAGGGTAAGTCACACCATCAAAGACAAAAGTTTGCCCATCTATATCGAGATCAAGATCGACCCCCTTATGTTCAATGGGCCAGCCATTAAAACTCACTCTTGCTTTCGCTACTTCATACATAAACCATGCACTTTTTTGAAAGCCAGAGAAACACCCCCCCTCGAATTCACTATTTTTGAGTTCTTCTTCGGTCCAATTAATACCTATGGCTAAATCTTTTCGGTATAAATTTAACAAACGACGTTTTACCCCCTCATTAACTGCCCAAATAGAGTCAGCTTTAACCTGATTTGCTAATCGGTAACATTCTGCACAAGCTGGGATATTTAACCTAGGATGACGACTATTTAATATAAGCTCTTGGTCTTCAGAAAAGTTATCCTCATAATTTTTCGGGAAACAAAAGTTAAGTTGGGAGGGTTCACCACAAAACCAACAATGATGTCTGTGCTCAAAAGGGATTTCGATAGCACTTACCTCATTGTTAGGATATGTCATTTATGAATAGACTTAATAAATTAAGAAAATTTAACGTTTTTTCTTAATTTTGGAATTATATTTGGTTGTGTTTTCTGGCTTTTTCTTTCTTAAACCTGCACTCTCAGAGCCTTTCTTTGCCAACAATTGATTCTTTTCTTGAGTTGCGCGGTAACGACTTTTCTTTAAGGGTTTTTCGACTTCATCTTTATATTGTAAAGGCAATGCTCGGTCAAGTTCATAACCTGGGGCAATAATTCGCTCAAATTTACGTTCAATGAGTTGCTCAATATTTTCTAAAAACTGTTCATCCTTAGGGCTTACCAACGATATAGCCGTACCTGTTTTTCCAGCTCTACCTGTACGACCAATGCGATGGATATAGTCTTCTGCTAAATAGGGTAAATGAAAATTAACAACGTAGGGTAAGTCTTCAATATCTAAACCACGAGCAGCAACATCGGTAGCGACTAGAACGCGAACACTACCATCCTTGAATTTTTCAAGTGACTGATTACGTGCCCCTTGAGATTTATCACCATGACAAAGTGCGGTTTTAATACCGTCGAGTTTTAATTCTTTTGCGAGTATATTGGCACTTTCTTTAGTTCCAGCAAACACAAGAACCTGTTGCCAGTTGTTCACACCAATAATTTCAGATAATAATTCACGTTTGCGAATCTCAGATACCCAGTATACCGATTGTTTTACTTTACCTGAGGTTGAATTTTGACGAGCTACCTCAATCGTTTTAGGTGTAACTAATATTTGATTCGCCAATGTTTTAACTTTATGAGAAAAAGTCGCTGAAAACATCATCGTTTGATGACGTTGTTTAATCACAGCAAATAAACGCTCAATATCAGTTAAAAAGCCCATATCTAACATGCGATCAGCTTCATCTAAAACAACATGTTTAACATGTGATAAATCAACATTTCTTAACGTTAAATGTTCAAGTAAACGTCCAGGAGTTGCTACTAAAATATCAACACCTTCTTTTAACATTTTTGTCTGAGATGGCATTTTGCCACCACCAAAAACCACACCTGACGTCAATGGTAAGAATTGACTATAATCACTAATATTTTTAGCAACCTGTGCAGCTAATTCTCTTGTTGGTGTTAATATAAGCGCTCGAATAGTACGTTGCGAGGAAACATTTTCATTGTCCACTGCTTTAGCCAACAAATCGATAAGAGGCAAAGCAAAAGCTGCAGTTTTCCCTGTTCCCGTTTGAGCACTAGCAAGCAAATCGGTACCAGAACGGATCACAGGAATCGCTCTTTGCTGAATTGGAGTGACAGTTTGGTAACCACACGCTTTAACAGCTTTTAGTAGCCCTTCAGAGAACCCCATTGAATCAACACTCATTACATCACCAACGTTAAATATACAAATAAAATTTTAGGTCGCGGATTGTAGCAGATTTTTTAGCTAATGATTGGTAAATTTTATTTGTTAATCATATCAATAGTCATTCTCTGTTGTGACCGACAAATCAGGCCAGTTTACTATCTAATGAATAAGCCTCAGGTAATCATAAAACCCAAAAGGTTTAAGCTATTCTTAAAAGGAGCATCGGAATAATGTTTGTAACAGGAGCCGACTCAATATCATTGGTGATAATAAATGTGTGATTTATTTATTATAAATTTTCGATACAATAAAAATCTATTAGATAAAGCTTATGAAATTGAAAACATAGACACGATTGGAAGGGACTTTTTAACGTTACTCTGTACTACACTTTACTTTTTTTAAGCATGTCTGAAATATCACCCACCAAACTCTCTTTAGGTCGTTCAATAATGCGCCCAATTTCTTTTTCTGCTAAAGAAATAATAAAGGTTGGCGTATATTTAATATTGGCTTCCTTGGCACGGCCGTTTGGTTCAGATTTCTGATAGTCTAATGCAAGTAACATCACTTTTATTTGATTGTTCTTTTGTAAAGCCTTTAACAAACGAGGTACTTCGCGCTCACTATCATGACACCAAGTAGCAAAGTAGACATCAATCTTTAAATTTGATGGCCACTGTTCAACCTGCTTTTCTTGCTCTGCTTCTATAGTAAAACCTTGATAACTTTTAGAAAAATTATCATACTTTATTAACAGTTCTTTTTGGTTAACTTCACCTAACGCATAATCAACTGATCCATTGGAATGAGCACAACTGACAAAAAGTGGTGATGCAAGTAAAAAGATAATCACTAAACAATATTTATTCAACTCTAAGTCCTCCAGAGTATAAAATTACTTTAATAAACTATTTACGTTAACTTGTATCTTTTTATCAGAAGAACAGTAAAAAGTGGGTTATTAACAATAAATATTTCAACACATCAACTCAAATAATAGCCAATAAATGGATATTATTTTTTTAACTCGTTAGCTTTTAATAGCATACCTTTGCTTTCGGCTAAGAAAATATCAGCATAATCACCGAACCAATGAGAAACACGGTTGAACATACTAACAAAAGCTTCTTTATCTCCACGTTCAACATCTGCTAATAATTCTAAAAACCGGTAAGCAAATCTTTTCATCATGGCGACATTATCCGCATTAGAAAAAATGATATCAGAATAAAGAATAGGGTCTTGAGCAAATAGTCGGCCAACCATAATAAGTTCCAAACGGTAAATTGGTGAACTCATATCAACAAGTTGAGAAATATCAGCACCCTCAGCCATTAAATGATAACCATAAGTGATTGTGGAGAAATGACGCATCACTTGTACCATTGCCATAGCGTTATCATGCTCATGAGCGGTTACAGGATAAACTTTCGCTCCCCACACTTTAAACTGTTGTAATAGCCAATTATACTTATCAGGAAAACGGCCATCGCAGGCAATAATTGTTTGTTTTATTAACCCCGTAACATCAGGGCCAAACATCGGATGTAAACCAACAACCGGACCCTGATGAATTTTCATCATTTCATTGAGTGGTGACTCTTTAATACTGGTGACATCTGCCAAGATACAATCTTTTGGTAACGCTTTAAGTTTGCCAATAACCTTAGATGTTAAACTAATCGGCACAGCAACGATCACTAAGCTGGTATTAGCCAAAATATTATCGCTATTTGGCCAGTCTTCTCGTTCAAGCACTTCAACTTGATATTCAGAGCGTTGAAATAAATCAACAAAGACACTACCTAATTGACCTTTGCCACCAATAATTACCACTTTATTACAATGGGGATTGATACATTGATAGCCACTGGCATCTTGACTAACGTAAGAATCTCGCATTAATCGGCGCAGTACATCTTCAATTAGATCGCCAGAGATACCGGAGTCTATAGCTTGTTGGCGCCGCTTGCTAAAGAGTAATTGCTCACGTTCAGCGTCATAAATAGGCATACCTACTTGACTTTTTAATTGTCCAACTTTACTGGTAATATCTAAACGTTTTGATAATAATTCGACTAACTGACTATCAATATCATCTATTTCATTACGCAAATCGTTGAGTTTTTTTTCATACTCAACATTTTTCTTATTTATCATTCTGCTCTCAAATAAGGGTCAATTGAAATAACATTAAGCGATACGTTCAACAAGTTTTGCTGCTAACATTTCATCCGCTTTTTTAAATAATTGTTCTGTTGAAGCAAAATTAATACAAGCATCCGTTACCGATATGCCATAGGCTAATTCTTCTTTTGGTAATTCTGAGCTTTGATTACCCGCATTCAAATTACTTTCTAACATAATACCAATAATTGACTTATTGCCTTCAAGTATTTGGTTAAAAACATTCATAGCTACCAGTGGCTGACGATTATAGTCTTTATTTGAATTACCATGACTGCAATCGACAACTATACTTGGTTTAATCCCTTGGGCAGCAATCTCTTGCTCACATTCTGCAATATTAACTGAGTCATAATTGGGCTGTTTGCCTCCGCGTAAAATAACATGACCATCAGGATTACCTGAGGTTTTAATTAGTGCAACTTGCCCTTGACGGTTAATGCCCATAAATCGATGAGGTGACTCTGCAGACTGCATTGCATTAATCGCTACGCCCAAGCTACCGTTTGTACCATTTTTAAAGCCAATGGGCATAGATAGTCCACTGGCCATTTCACGATGGGTTTGTGACTCAGTGGTTCTTGCACCAATAGCTGACCAACTAAATAATTCAGCTAGGTATTGTGGACTTATTGGATCAAGTGCTTCAGTGGCTAATGGTAAACCAAGCTCTGTTAAGTATATTAATAATTCACGGGCTTTACGTAAACCCGTTTCAACATCAAATGAACCATCCATATGAGGATCGTTAATTAAGCCTTTCCAACCAACAGTAGTCCGTGGTTTTTCAAAATAAACGCGCATAACTATATACATAGTATCTTTGTATTGATCATGAAGCTTTTTCAGCTCTCTTGCATATTCTTTAGCTTCATCAACGTTATGTACTGAACATGGGCCACTTATTACTAATAAGCGAGGATCACGCTGATGAATGATATCTGCAATAATTTTTCTTGCCTTGGTCACATAATCCCGACCTCGCTGAGATAAAGTGATTTCAGATCTAAGTTGTTCAGGCGTAATTAATACTTGCTCTGAATTAATATGAATATTGTTTAAGGTACTTTTAGATTGAGCGCTTGACATAATTTTTCCAGCTTTTGTGTGACAGTGTGTCTAATTTATAAAGTGTAGGTGATGCGAGTCAGTTAACAACATTGACAACGAGGCTATATTAACAGTAATAGGTCAATCGATAACAAAGTCGATAAATTTGACTAAAGGTAGATAGTATATTTCATTAAATTCTCAATTATTTTCTGGCTTACTTTTAGTGCGGTAAATAAAAATCAATTAATGTAAAGATTTAAATACGCACTTTGTAAGGAATATAATACACACTTAACTATCTCAGGTATAGTATTTAGATAAAAAAAAAGCACCCGAAGGCACATTTTTTTATAACTAATAAATTAACAGAAAAAATATCTTTCAACTCTATTAATTAGAGTGGTTAGGAGCCCTGAAAAATACGTTGTTCAATTAAATTATCAACAACACTTGGGTCAGCTAGTGTTGAAGTATCGCCTAGAGTATCTACATCATTTTCAGCAATTTTACGTAAAATACGACGCATAATTTTACCTGAACGTGTTTTAGGTAATCCTGGAGCCCATTGAATATAATCAGGTTTAGCAAAGCGACCTAATTCGTTAGCAACAAATTCTTTAAGATCATTATTAAGCTTATTGTTTTGCTTAGCACCTTGCATTAAGGTCACGTAACAATAAACCCCCTGCCCTTTAATTTCATGAGGGTAACCAACAACAGCAGCTTCGGCAACACTAGGATGAAGTACTAGGGCACTTTCAATTTCTGCAGTACCTAATCTGTGTCCAGAGACGTTTAATACGTCATCGACACGACCCGTAATCCAATAAAAGTCGTCTTTATCGCGTTTGGCACCGTCGCCGGTAAAGTAATTACCTGGGTATTGGCTTAAATACGTTTGATAGAAACGGTCATGATCGCCATAAACGGTGCGTAATTGTCCAGGCCAACTCCCGGTCATGACTAACAAACCTTGATTTTCACCTTCCAACGTATTTCCCTCTTTATCAAGTAGGGCTGGCTGAACACCAAAGAAGGGTTTACCGGCACAACCGGGTTTCATACCCACAGCACCGGGAAGAGAGGTAATCATAATACCTCCTGTTTCAGTTTGCCACCAAGTGTCAACCACTGGGCAGTTACTTTTCCCGACAACTTCATAATACCAATGCCATGCCTCAGGATTTATTGGCTCACCTACCGTCCCTAACAAACGGACTGATGATAAATCAGCTTTTTCAACTAATTCGTCACCAATACTCATTAATGCACGAATAGCAGTAGGTGCCGTATAAAAAATATTGACTTGATGTTTATCACAAACTTGCCAAAAACGGCCTGCATCTGGGTATGTTGGTACACCTTCAAAAACTAATGTTGTTGCACCATTGGCAAGTGGGCCATAAAAAATATACGAATGCCCAGTAATCCAACCTGCATCGGCAGTACACCAGTAAATATCACCCTCTTGATAATCAAAAACATACTTGTGGGTCATTGCTGCATAAAGAATATAGCCACCGCAAGTATGAACAACACCTTTTGGTGTACCTGTTGAGCCAGAGGTATATAAAATAAATAAGGGATCTTCTGCATCCATCACTTCTGGCTGGCAAACGGCTGGCATAGCAGCAACAGCTGCTGTATATCTGATGTCAACTTTATCGTTGTAATGAACATCGCCACCCGTGCGTTCAACCACAACGACAGTATGAACGTTGTCACAATCAACAATAGCGGCATCAACATTGGCTTTCAGTGGAATTTTTTTACCGCCGCGAAGACTTTCATCAGCAGTAATGATCACTTGGCAGTCGGCGTCAATAACACGAGACTTAATCGCTTCGGCTGAGAAACCACCAAAGACTACGGAATGAATTGCACCGATACGTGCGCAGGCTAACATTGCATAACCAACTTCTGGGATCATTGGCATATAAATACAAACACGATCACCTTTTTTAACGCCGCGGGCTTTTAATAGATTAGCTAAACGACAAACATGATCATGTAGTTCTTGATAAGTAATTTTAGCGTCTTCAGAAGGGTCATCACCTTCCCAGATTATCGCCGTATCGTTTGCTTTTGTAGCAAGGTGGCGATCAATACAGTTATAGCTAACATTTAATTGACCACCAGCAAACCAATTAACTTTTGACTCTTTAAAGTTAATACTACTGACACTATCAAAAGGTTTAGTCCAGTCGATAAACTTCAATGCTTGCTCGCCCCAAAATATATCAGGCTCGTCAATAGATTGTTGATACATAGCATCATATGTTGCCGCATCAATGTGAGTGCGCGCTTTTGCTTTATCTGAAACGGGATAAAACGTTTTTAAATCGTTCATGCTTTGTCCTTGATATATTTTTAATAAATCTCTGGTGTTAAAATGAGAGTAATCACATTAAGTTATTATTTAAATTAAAGATTTTATTTACGCCTTATCATTAACTTATCATTAAAATCAATTGTTGTAATTACTCTATTTTTATCAATTGATGACAGTCTACCTTCTTACTTTAATCTGTTGCATTCGACTTTAGTCTTACTCATAGACTTATTCATAGTCTAATAACAGATAAGAATAAAGAAAAATGATGATATTAAATTAGCTGAACAGTGAAAAATCAAAGACTATTTAAAACCAGCAGCATGTGGCTGTCATTATGGTGGTTAATATTTTAACGAGTATAAAAAAAGCATTCGTTAAGTAGCAAAGCGACACTTAACCACTAACTAATAAGTTATTTAAGGTAGAGTAATAATGTATAAACGTTCAAGCAAATGACTCACTTCAAAGTTTCGTTGAGCAAAACGTTTATTTTCTAATTCTCTTGAGGCAATACATTGGATTTTACAGTGCTTATTGGCAGATAAAAATAATTGCTTAATATCTTGCTCGGTAATTGGGAACGGGGGTCCTGACATTTCTTGGCTTGGAAATTCAACTGATATTAAAAAAAGCTTAGTTCCTTGGCCGATAAAACTAACTAAATGATTAACATAAGCCTGTTGCATTTCAATCGGTAGAGCAATCAAAGCAGCGCGATCATAAATCCAATCTATTAATAGGTTTTGCTCTGAGATAATATGTTTAGCATTGAGTTTAAAAAAGTCTCCCTGCCATAATGTTATGCTATCCGACGAAAACTGTTGAAATTTAACGTCTGATTGACACTCTTGATATACTTTAATTTGGCTATCGATATTGCCTTCACTAAAAAAGTCTCGGCAAGCAATCTCACTTAACTCACTTCCCGAAACCTTCATGTGTTGGGCAAGCCAGCGCATATCTAATGTTTTACCCGAAAATGGCACAAAAACATGCCTATCTTGTTTATTAATGAGTGGAAATAGGTATTGCGATAAAAATGGATGCACCTGATCTTGATGGAAACCTATACGACTTTGTTCCCAACATTTATGCCAAAAAGATACTTTCATGATCCTATAACCTTAAACACTTTACTTATTAACTCGGTTTATCAACACACTTTTATTAACTAGGAAAAATTCGATTAGATTGCCACAATTTTCCTAAAACATTGGTTATTGATAAAGAGGCCGCTTTTGAGAATTTTTCTGTTAAGCTTTTATGAATAACATACTTTATAGCAACAATATTATGAGTTTTACTTAACGACTGTAGGTAATCATCACTGGTTTGAATTTTATCGACTAAGCCTAACTCTAATGCTTTAGTGCCAAACCAATGTTCGCCTGTCGCAACTTTTTTTAAGTCTAAGCTCGCTCGATGATCGCTGACAAAGTTTTTAAATAACACATGCGTTTCTTCTAATTCTTCAGTAAATTTTTCTTTACCTTTTTCAGTGTTTTCACCAAACATAGTTACTGTGCGTTTAAATTCGCCTGCAGTAAACTGTTCAAAATCTATATCATTTTTCTTTAATAATTTATTGAAATTGGGTACTTGAGCAATAACACCAATTGAACCTAAAATAGCGAATGGTGCAGAGATTATTTTATTAGCGACACAAGCCATCATATAGCCACCACTAGCAGCGACTTTGTCAACGGCAACAGTTAGTGGGATTTCATTTTGACGGACTCTATCTAACTGGGAAGATGCTAAACCGTAGCCATGTACCATGCCACCACCACTTTCTAAACGTACAAAAACTTCATCTTTTTTTGTAGCAATCGATAAAATAGCAGTGATTTCTTCGCGTAAAGATGTCACTTCTTTAGCATCTATACTGCCATGAAAATCAACGACAAATAATCGGGGTTTGTCATCATCTTCATGTTTACCAGTTTTTTTCTCTTCTTTAGCTTTTTCTTTAGCACTTTTTTTATCTGATTTTTCTTTCGCTTTTAATTGCTCTTTAGATAATAACGCGTGCGTTATGTCATATTCTACTTGCTCAAACTGCTCAGAAAGATCAGTGATATCAAGCTCACCTTTTTTAGGTTTCTGTTTAATTGCCGCCGCAGCTATGGCGACAATAATTGCGACAACAGCGATAACAAAAGTGATAGTTTTAGCTAAAAACAAGCCGTATTCATACAAAAAATCCAAAGTTTCTTCTCCTGAGACATATCAAAAATTGATGATGAAAATCATCTGTTATTTAAGATATGGGGGTATTAATTTCCAGATCAAATTTTTGACAAGATTCTCCAATATTTCTTATCTATACCTTGAACGAATGTTACCTCTATATCCAAAAAAAAGTCCTCATTATGAGGACTTTTAATTCATTCATGATAATTAGTTGATCACATCACCATCGGTAACAGTAATAGCTTGACCACCAGATAAGAAGAAACCAGCAACTTGACCTTGCATTTCTTGAGTAGCACGACCTGCCATTGCTGCATCTGGTGCTTCAGGGCGAGGACTTGGATCTAATATTGAACTATGATGACCCACCACAAATCTTACTACGCCAGAGCCAAGAGTAGTTTCATTAACGCTAGGTAAACCTAATAAGACAACGGCACCTTCAGTGCCCGCTAGCGGCGCTGTTGCAACACTATTAGGAATAACCTGATCAGATAAGTTGTCACTACCATTACCGACCACTTCAATTAAGTGCGTGGGTGTTTGGGACGTAGCCATTGCTGCCAAATAGTTTATAGGGTCACCAGCGTCAGTAACTGTTTGAGCTGCAAAAGTAAACTGAGCAAAAACAGCGTCTAATTCACCTTGCTGTACAGGGCTCAGTAAAGCATAAAAGTCTTGGTAATAACCAATCATCTGAGCTTCTGTTGGCGCAACTATACCCGGGTTAACTTGTGCGATATATCCTTGGAATTCAGGAGATTGAGCAAGCGTTAAACTAGACTTGATCAAATCACCAAAAGCAGGAGACTCCATTAGAAAGTTAGCGACCATAATTCCAGGCATTGCTAATGAATTAGACGATACTGCAAATAAAGCATCTAACGCTGGGTTTAAAGGCGTGTTTGCTAATGCTAAAAAGTTAATACCCGTAATAGCGCCTAAAGAATGCCCTAGGAAATGGACATTGGTTCCATTGACGTTTGGAATGGTACTTAAACTTAAACGCAGACCTAACATATCAACAGTACTTTGACGCAAGTTATCACGGGTCGTCAGTAAACTAGCTAAATTCATATACTGATCAGCAGAGACACTTGATGCATTGATATCATCAATACCGTCAGGGATATTATCAGGGCCTGTTATGTCAAATCCCCGACTGCCATGCAATGGATGATCAATGGCAATAGTAGCAAAACCAACAGTGGATAAAATACCTGTCATTGCTAGCATATCTTCTTTCTTAGAGGTAATACCGTGTTGAAGCATAACGATAGGCCAACCACCTGCGGGTATAGATGTTAAAGCAGGTAAACCGAAGCTTGCACGAACAGCATCTGTGGTAGGTGAGATATCAGGGGTTGTCAGTTGTACATCAAGAGGCATCATTGCTTTTGGCGCAGGTACCGGACTAAATTTAGTTAGATTACGCTCAGTATCAAGCTCCATAACCGAACTTAAATCACGCAAACCTGGTGCTGATAAGCCTGCAGATTCAGATACCGCCATACAAACACCATCTGACTCAGAAAGGGGCCCTGCGGGTATAGCGTCTGGATTTTCTGCTGCAAGTCCAGCGAGCATAGCACCCGAGTCACACAAGCTTCGCCACCAATCATTAATAGGCGCCATAGGGTTTTCAGGTGTAGGGACGCCTAAATAATAGGGTAGCGTTACCGAACCTGACCATAAATTAGCCGTTGAATATAACGCTTGCAAGTTAGCAGGTAACACAAGGCCTTGCATCGCAAAAGCTTGGGCAACAGAGATAGTCGTATCAGTCACTGATATAACGGGTGGTATGCCACCTTGAGCTAACGGTGCGGCTAATAAAGCTTTAGCAGTAAACAATACATCGGTTGTTGATTGAGTTGTCATCACCATAGTATAAATTAAGCTGTCGTGAACAGCTCCGGCCGCTACAATAGCATTTTCATAACTATTAATAATTGCTTGCAACCCTCTTTGTGCATCACTAGCTAATGGATACTCATTAATATTTTGCCGAACTGACTCATATGTCCCTGACCCAGCAATAGCTTTCCCGCTATCATCTTGAAGATTATTTGTTAATGCTAAAATATAAGAAGTTTTACCTTTTAAAGGTATTAGAGGGATAACAACAATACTCGCGCCCGACTTTTGCGAAATAAAGTCAACACCGAAAGTTAACTCGCTGACAACTAGACAAGCGGCACCGAGGGGAACTGCTTCACAGCCAATATCACCGCCCATTAATACTTCAAAGATACGGACGGACGCAGGATTAGAGACGCTATTACCACTGAGTGATGTCCCTGCAGGGAAATCAATATCAATAGTAAAAGGATTCACGGTTGACCAACCATCAAGTGCGCTAAGAGCAACGAAGGGGTCTGAACCGTTCAGCGGATCCTCTACAGGTAAATTCAGTGTACCATCGAGTGTGCCAGAAAATAATAAATCGTTAGGTACAGAAATGATGGCATTAGCGGGATCAAAGATGACCCTTGCAGGTGCCGTTACTGGTGTACCATTATCAGGTAATTCGTTTTTTACATCTTCAATGGTTTCACTACCACAACCACTTAAACCAAGTGCGCTGATAATAGCGAAACGGAGAATTAGCTTATTCATTTTATCTCCCCAAGGACTAATCTATTGATTAAATTTATATTTATTATATATTTA
>CAWVSL010000032.1:0-33069 GCA_963933115.1 uncultured Colwellia sp. | reverse complement strand
GGTTAATTGGTTAATTGGTTAATTGGTTAATTGGTTAATTTTATCCGCTACGGCCTAGTGACTCTGTCATTAGCTTATATTAATAATTTTTATCAATAAAAATTCATCTATAATAATTTCAAGAGGATGCTATAACAAGCTTGATTAACATTAACTCATCTCCAAAAGTGATTCGAGTATGATGATCACTTACAAAAAAGAAAGTGGAAGTGTAATCATTCACAGGACTTTCACCCATTCCTCATTTTTTCTATTGTCCCACAATAAAGACGAACACTTACCTTACTGCTCAACATTATTATTTGCAAAAAAAAACCGATAAACTAAACGTTCATCGGTCTTGTGTCATTTAAGTAATATCATTCGTAAGAGCGCTCTAGCCAGGCAATTTGCATTTTTAATTCGGCAATTTCTTTATCCGCATCTGCTAATTGTTGTTGGGTGTTTTGATAATTTTCATTGTTATTTCGACTGCTAATTGAAATAGTCTGATTATCGGTATGGACCACAAGCCTCTCCTAGTTGTGTAATTCTAATTGTATTATTTCACAATCACTTACAAAATGTAACTAGGAGATTTTATATTTTATCATTTTTTATTATAATGATTTAAAATCAGTTACTTAGAATCAGCACGACCCATGAACTTTTGCTCAGCCGTATTGACCTTAATTTTATCTCCCGAAGATATATGCTCAGGAACTTGCACGATCAGTCCAGTGGAAAGAGTCGCAGGTTTAGTGCGAGCACTGGCTGACGCGCCTTTAATTGATGGATCAGTCTCAGTTATCACTAACTCAACACTTGCCGGAAGATCAATTGCCACCGGCACATCATCTATCAAAATAACGCTCAAACCTTCTGTTTGCTCATTAATAAATAAAACGTCATCGGCAATAACGTTTTTGTTCAAGTTATAAGGGGTATAGTCTTCATTATCCATGAAAACGTACTCATCACCGTCAAGGTAAGAAAAAATAGAGGGGCGGCGAGTTAAGTCAGCAAAATTCAATATATCTTCGGCTTTAAAGGTCTCATCAATTTTACCTCCGGTAATCACATCATACATCCGCATGCGGTATAAACTTCCACCCGCTCTGCCTTGAGGTACTGAGCGCGTTATATCTCGGACAATGAATACTTTTCCATTATATTCAATAGCCGCATTTTTTTTTATGTCACTAGCCTTTGGCATGAAAACATTCCTTTAAAAGTGTCTATTTAGTTAAAATTTTTAATAAATGGAAAATAGCATGAACTGGGGTTTATGCAAGGTCTTTTTAAAGCAAGTCCCTTGATAAATAGGGTTTTCCTTTCTTGCAAAGCGAACTGCTAACAACAAAGTTGACGTTAAAATAGGGTAAAGGAACTGTTGGGAGCTAGCAGCTAGCCCCCTAAAATAGAATTGGCTATTTAATCGACAGAATAAAATCAAGTGCACCTGTTATTGCGGCCACCTGAGCAAGAATACAGTTTTCACCATCTGCATTGGGACTATCAGGGTAAACCTCGGTGGTTGTCACAAACTGTGCATCAGTAAAACCACAGCATAAGCCTAGAGCCTTAGCTTCATAGTTAATGACGCCCCGCTGTGATAATGGCACACCAATTAATTTATCCTCATCATCTGCAGGAGCAATGTGAGTAACTTTCTCAACCGCTTTTATAATGGCTTGTTGAAAATCATCTACTGGTTTGAGCGCATCACCAACTAAATAAAAACCGTCGGGGATCTGCCATTCTTTTTGTTCGATAGCATCTCTTGCCGACAGTGCAGGTCTAAACGTTGTATTATCTGTGTCAGTCGTTTCGTGTAAATCAATATGAGCGAATACCTTAACGTTATTTTCATTAAAATAGTGCATTAATGCCGCTGACTCTTCTGCTGGACCATTAACATAAAAAGAACGATTGGGATCGATGGTTTGAGGATTCCAACGATTGATTGTCTCATAACCCCAAGGACTGATGCATGGGGCAATAATAAGATTAAATTGTTTGGCATAATTCAATGCTTGGCTTTCAATAAACCGAATTGCGCCTTGTACACCGCTGGTCTCGTAACCGTGAACGCCGCCAGTAATAAGAATAGTTCGTTTGTTAGGCTGCCAATTTTTAGTTTTTACCAAATACAAAGGGTACTTTTCAATATCCTGAGATAATGCGCCATAATTGATCACATCAAAGTCAGTAGTAAATCCGTCAATCTTTGTCAAAACGTCTAAATGATAGCTGCGTTTAATTGACTGCAGGTTAAGCCATTGTGATTTTTCTTTATCACCCCATTTTTCACCTTGTTTGCCTATAGGGTATGCTTGCTCATTGCTCATAAATATCACCTTAATCAACTTTTTTGATATTTAACCAAGAAGTTGTACTAAAAACAATAAAAGCCTGACAATGTCAGGCTTTTATTAATAGTAAACATCAATATTTATTATCGTTAACAGCTTAAAAAGTTAAGCCTAATTTTTTATATTCTTTCATAACCACTTTGGCTGGCAAAGGAATGTAGCCATCTTTTTCAACAATTTTTTGACCTGACTTTGAAAGTATCATTTTTAAAAGTTCAGCGTCCATTGGTGCTAATGGCTTATTTGGGTGCTTGTTAACATAGACATATAGATAGCGCGAAAGTGGATATCTACCAGAAATTGCGTTGTCCATATTAGCTTCAACGTAGTTGTCATCCTTTTTTGACAAAGCCAAGGCACGGACACCTGAAGTTTTATAGCCAATACCAGAGTAACCAATACCGTTTAATGAAGATGAAACAGATTGGACAACTGACGCTGAGCCGGGTTGCTCATTGACAGTATTCTTAAAGTCACCCTTACATAACGCTTTCTTTTTAAAGTAACCATAAGTACCCGAAACAGAATTACGACCATACAATTGCACATCTTTACCTGTCCACGCGCCGGTTAATCCTAAATCGCCCCAACGGTCAATATTTTTCTTAGCGCCACATCGGCGGTTGTTTGAAAATACCGCATCAAGTTGTTCAATACGTAAACCTTTTATCGGATTGTCTTTGTGAACAAAAACGGCTAACGCATCGATTGCCACTCGAACACCCGTTGGCTTGTAACCATAACGTTTCTCAAACGCTTCAATCTCACGAGACTTCATTTTACGACTCATAGGACCTACATTGGCAGTCGCTTCAGTTAACGCTGGCGGCGCAGTTGAAGAGCCTGCCGCTTGAATTTGTATATTAACATTTGGGTAGGTACGCTTAAACTCCTCAGCCCAAAAGGTCATCATATTGGCTAAAGTATCAGAGCCTACTGATGATAGGTTGCCTGATACGCCACTCACTTTTTTGTACTCAGGTAGGTCTTTATCTAGCGCTAAAGCTGAAAAGCTTAATACTGCACTTAAACTAACTACTGATAATAAACGTTTAATACTCATTTTCTTCTCCGATAAGATTTGACTAGAGCCATTAACTGTTAGATCAGATAAATGGCTTCAGCGTTACTTGATAATTATGACTACTATAAAAAGAATATGTGACACTTATATTGCGCATTTGTGACACTTATATGACAAGGGTTTTTTTAATCAATTGAACTGGGGTCAGCACTTTTTTCAACAGCATCTTTAGAAAGATCAACTAAAGAGGCTTCTTCAAATAAAATAGCAAATTCACTACCACGGCCCCACTTACTGTTAATAATCAATTGGGCATTATGGTGATGTACTACATGCTTAACAATCGCTAAACCTAAGCCAGAACCACCCGTATCTCTTGAACGAGATTTATCTATACGGTAAAACCTCTCAGTTAAGCGATTGATATCTATAGACTTAATTCCCGGGCCATTATCTTTAACAATGAATTTGGCTTTATTTCCTTCTTTTTGCCAAATCACTTTAATAGTGCCCTGTGCTTGGGTATAGGCAATCGCATTAGAAAGTAAATTAGCGCAGGCACTTTTAAGCTCGGTATCAATACCAATGAGGCCAATATTGGCATCAATACTTATTTCAATTTTATGATCTTTACCCTGATTGAGCCAACTAACATCATCGACTAAAGTATTAATAAGCAAAGGCATATCAATAACATGTTTGTTATCAATCTCTGAATGAGTTTCTACTTTTGACAGATTTAATAATTGTTCAACCAAACGGTCCATTCGGGTGACTTGGCCTTCAATGGTCGCAAATGCTTTTTGCCAATGAGGCTCTAGCGCATGATCGGTTGATTGGATCATTTCAATATAGCCACGGACAACCGTTAGCGGGGTTTTTAATTCATGGGATACATTGGCCACAAAGTCTCGACGCATTTCTTCTAAACGGTATATATGACTGATATCTCGTGCCAGTAATAAAACATGCTCATTGCCGTAAGCCATCAACCTGATTTCAAGCTGAATAGCACTATTGACAGGCGAAGCTAAAGAGCAAGGCGCATCAAATAAACCATCGTCAAGGTATTGAACAAACTCAGGAGCACGTAATAAATTATCAATACGTTGACCAATATCTTCCGGCCAGCGAACGCCTAATAAGCGCTGAGCCTTTTTATTGCCCCATTGAATGGCCAATTCGTCAGATAAAACTAATGCGGCATCAGGCAACGCTTCTGCACCATCGCGAAAACGACGAATTTTATAATTTAAGGCTTTAGTTTTTTGACGGTGTTGTTTAATTTGACGATAAAGCCCATCATAAATTCGGCCCCAGATACCATCGGACTGAGGCGGAGATATTGCTTTGCTTTGCTCTAACCAATTGACAAGTTTAAATAAATGACGGTAATGCCAAAAGAGAAGGACTAAACAAGTCGTTAAAAGTGCCAGTAAGCTATAACCCAATAGCCAACCAACAAAAGTACTTAGTAATATAATACCAATAAGGCGGAGGATGATAACTTTGGGCGATAATCGAAAGTACATAGTTAATTAATTTTATTGTTTAAGCATGATTTAAATAGCGCCAGTTAGGGATTTTTTTTCAATTTTCCAGAAAAACGATAACCCGAACCACGAACTGTTTGAATAAACTCTTCATGCCCATTACCGGTTATGGCTTTTCGTAAGCGTCTAATATGGACGTCAACGGTTCTGTCTTCAACATAAACGTTGGTTCCCCAAACATTATCTAATAACTGCTCTCGAGAGTATACTCTTTCGGTATGCGTCATAAAAAAATGTAACAACCTAAACTCGGTTGGCCCCAAGTCTAAGCTATGGTCGTTGATTGATACGCGATGAGAAACGGGATCGAGCTTTAATCCATGAAACTCAATTTCTTCTTCTAACGATGTTGGTGCCACACGGCGAATAACCGCTTTAATCCTAGCAATGAGTTCCTTAGGGGAAAACGGCTTGGTAACATAATCGTCAACTCCAGCATCAAAGCCTTTTACTTTATCATCTTCATCAGCTCGTGCTGTTAACATAATAATAGGGATCTTTCGGGTGTATTCATTTTGCTTTAATGACTTAGCTAATTTAACACCAGTGCCACCAGGTAACATCCAATCAAGTAAAATTAAGTCGGGGTAAGGTTCTTTGATTTTGGTCAGTGCCTGATCATAATCTTCTGCTTCGACTGCATTAAAGCCATTTTGTTCTAAGACAAAAGTGATCATTTCCCTAATCGGTGCTTCATCTTCCACAACTAATATTTGTCTGTTCATGTCAACTTCCCAGCTATAATAACAACCAATGCAATCATAATCTTGACTACATTACATAAGATTATTGTGCAAAATTTTAATGACATTTTTATGACAAAACAATAATAACATTAAATTTTTATGAAGATAAATTTATAATAGCAAATAAATTAAAAATCCAATGATGACAAGGTCACCATTGGATTTTTTATAGTTATATGATTATTTGCTTAAAACTTCTGTTCCATACCGACAGCAAAGTAAGAGCCTTCGGTCGCTTTTTTAATAGTATCAGCATTAAAACTAAGACCTTCACGGTCGGTATACCAAGCATAGACCTTAGTATTTTTGCCTAATTTGTAATCTGCGCCAACGTTAATAGCATCGGCATCGGCAAACTCTTGATATTGCACTTTTGCTAATACTTTACCCAACTTATATGAGGCATTAACCGCGTAACCGTTTTCACTTTGTCCTTGAAATTCACCTTCAGAGACTTCACTCTCTGTTAGTATACCGCCGAGACGTAAATCACCAAATTTATACATACCGACTAAACGTGTGGTTTGATAAGCCGCACTTTTACCTTTCATATTTTCATCACGAGCAATGGATAAAAAGAAATCTGTTTTTTTCAAGCTACCATCACCAAAAGAAACGCCTACTGAATAGGGATTATCTAAGTCTTCATCTTCTGATAGAATGTAACTGGCTGAAAATTGAACATTATTATACTTAGGCGATTTATAAGTTAAAGAATCCGTAACGCGATTTTCACCAATAAATAAATTTTTCAAATCACCTTCATAGTCGTTAAATAAGTCAAACTTACCTTGAGCTAATTTTAAGGTCGTGTCGACACGACCAACAGTGAATTCACCAAAGCCACCTTTTAATCCAACCCATTGATTACGAGCAGTAAAAGTATCTTTCGAGCCATCTTCAACATTCACTTGCCATTCAATCTTATAAATAGCTTCAAGACCGTAATCTGTATCAAGTTTATATTTACCTTTAACACCAAGACGGGAGGCATTACTTTTCAATTCACTGAAAGACTCATCACCCTCTTCTGTCGCTTGTATCGACAGATTAAGCTTGCCATAAAGATTAACTGTTTCATCAGCGATGGCAGGTTGCGCAAAGACTGAACAAAGGGCGAATGTTATTGTGCTTTTAATAAGTTTCATCTGTTTACCTTTATAGTTTCCATTGACTGGAAAGAGCTACTCAAATTTAATTGTGGCCAATTTTGCCACTCAACTGTGACACTTTTGTGACAAAAGTAATTTTTCTTACAGATTTATGAATTAATGGTGAATTTTTTAAGTCAGTTCCTGTTTTTTTACCTACTATTACATGATGTTATGCTCACTAATAAATACATTCTGAGACACACCGTAAATAGATTAATAAATGATTACACTCTCATGTGTGACTAGCCACAATGCTTGAGATTACCAATTAGCAAATAAAATAAAATTTCAATATGAGCACTCTTGCGACAAAGTGATCCTTGAGTTTGCTCACTGAATATCAGACATTATGATTTAACAACAAAGGAATCAATAAACACTCATTTATTTGGCCCCATCTAAATAAAACACTGCGATATCAGACCCGTCTTAAAGATTATTTATAGTCACACATGACCAAGTTAGGACTTAACTATTAGCTCGCGGTAATAACGCCAAGTAAATAGCTCTTTTTTGTCTATTATCTTTTAGCTCAATTCATGTATGATACTTATCTAAAAAATCCCGTCAACTAACAGCCCTACTGTTTAAATAATTAACAGGTCAAGGCATAGGAACATAATTTATGTGGTTTAAGAACCTTTACTTTTTCGCCTTCACCCGTCCTTTTAAATGGACAGAACAAGAATTAGAAAAACACTTGTCAGAGCACCTTTTTACTCCTTGTGGATCAACCGAATTAGCCCACTTTGGCTGGGTAAATGCGTTAGGTAAACATGGGGAAACTACCGTACATGCTGGCAACGGCAATTTTTTATTATGTGCGCGTAAAGAAGAAAAAATATTACCCGCGCCAGTTATTAAAGATATGGTTGAAGCAAAAATTGCGCAGTTAGAAACAGAGCAAAGCCGCACAGCAACTAAAAAAGAAAGAGAGCAATTTAAAGAAGATATAATGTTTGAATTACTTCCTCGTGCTTTTTCTCGTATTAGTGATACCCAGGCTTATATTAGTCCTGAGAACAACATTATCGCTATTAATACAAGCTCTAGGGGCAAAGCTGAAGATTTTCTCGCCTTACTCAGAAAAGTATTAGGCACATTACCCGTGACTAGCTTTACGCCTGACAAAGCTCCTGATGAAACGATGACTGATTGGCTAACAGAACATAACTTGGGCAGTCAATTTCAATTAGGTATGGAAGCAGAGTTTAATGCCCTCGGCGATGACGGCGCAATTGTCCGAGTCAAAAATCAAGATCTGGGTAGTGATGAAATAAAATCTCACCTTGATGCTGATAAATACGTCGTAAAACTTGCCCTTGAATGGGACGAGTCTTTATCTTTTATCCTATGTGATGATTTAGCGATCAAACGTTTGAAATTTTTTGACGTTATTCAAGATCAAAATGAAGATATAGATGGTGATGACGTTGTAGCTCGCTTAGATGCCGACTTCATCTTAATGGCAGGTGAAATTAACCGACTGATCAGCTCATTGTTGGCTGAGTTTTCATTAACAACAGATGCCTATCTAGATAAGGATTAAGTCCTTATTAATTAGAGAGTAAGTACTTAATAATAAATAAATACTTTTCAGCCTTAACCGTGTTTATTACTGTCATCGCTGAAAAAAATAAGCGCTAATATGGTCATCATATTAGCGCTTATTAATTTATAACTATTAATCGCTAACCGACCTATGGCATCAGTTACAAAGTTAGCGGCTACAGTTGTTAAAAATACTGACCAATGAATTATCACTTAAAGTCGATAAGCCACAAAGACAGTATTGATCACTGTAATGGCCATTAAAAAAATCAAATGAGTTATGTTTTCTTATAATTATACTGCAAATGGATATTTAATCGCTTCATGGCATTGATAACCCACCACTTCAAAGTCGTCCATCGTTACCCAAGTTTCTAAGTCTTCTAATGTTTTAATTTTAGGATTAATTATCAATTGAGGAGATGGAAAAGGTTGACGCTTTAACTGCACATTTTTCATGAGTTCGATTTGATCTTCATAAATATGAGCGTTCACTATTTTATGATAAGCAACCCCCGGCTTTTTACCGGTTATTTGTGCCATAAGTGCTAAAAACACATAGACTTGTACTTGGTTAAAATTAAGTCCTAAAGGCACATCACACGAGCGTTGATAACTCGTTAAATACAAAGTATCGCCTAATAGCGAGAAGTTATGGGTGTGCATGCATGGACGCAGACAGCCCATATCAAATTCACCAGGATTATAAAAAGTGATAATTTCGGCGCGGTCATCAATACCCTTAGAAAGATTATCAACAACCTTCTTGAGTTGATCAATATGGCCACCTTGGGATTTTGCCCAAGAGCGTCCCTGAATACCGTAAACCCGGCCCATATCATCTTGCCCTTTACGGAAAGGATTATTCAACCAAGCCTCATTTAAATTAGCATTAGCATCCCACGTTTTAGTACCTAACGCACGAAAGTCAGCCGCGTTATCATAACCGCGAATATAACCAATAAATTCAGCAATAGCCGATTTATAAAAACTTTTACGCGTGGTAATCATTGGAAATTCATTTTTATCAACGCGATACTCGAGATCAGCATTAACAACTGTTAAACAACGTTTACCTGTGCGCTCGTTTTCAATCCAAGTGCCCTCTTCGATAATGCGCTGACACAAGTTTAAATAAGCTCGCATACTTAACTTCCTATCCTAAATAATATAAATAATTGCTGATGAATGATTTTATTGAATAATCATTTTTATTGCTACCAAAATAAGAAATCCAGCAAAAAATTTCTTCAGTTTAGCAACAGGTAACTCTGTGGCTAATCTAACACCATAACGGGCAAAAAATGATGAACTCAAGACAATGCCTAACAATGCCGGTAAATAAATATACCCCAAGCTCCAAGCTGGGAGTTGCGTTTGTCCCCAACCACTAATGATATAACCTGTTGAGCCAAATATTGCGACGACAACACCACACACAGTAGCAACACCGATGGTTTGACGCAGAGGTAAACCAAAGTAACTTAATGTTGGTACTAAAACAACACCACCTGCAATGCCCATTAAACTGGCTAAAACACCAGTACAGCTACCTAACACCCTGAGAACAAAACGATTAGGCATTGCATGATTGTTTTCATTTTTTATTGAGAACAACATATAGATGGCGAGGACTATAACAGCGCTAGCAAAGAATGTAGTTAATACCTTTGCAGATAAAGTTGAAGCAATATAAACACCAACTAGAGCACCCATAGCGACAAAGATCATCAATATTTTGGCTAACGGCCAAGGAATATTTTGTTGTTTATGATGTATCCATGCCGCTGAAGATGAAGTCACCACTATCGATGCTAATGAGGTAGCCAAAGCCATTGGCATGACAAGCTGAGCATCAACATTAATTAAAGGTAATAAATAAACTAACGTTGGCACAATAATCAAGCCACCACCAATGCCTAACAAACCAGCCAAAAAGCCGACTAAACTGCCAATAAATAAACAGCTAGTAAAAACCATTAAAAACATATTACACTCTCAAAAAATTTTACATTCCAGCTCTTATGAAACCACCTAGACCCAGTTGCTCCAGTTGTTCATTTAAATAACTCTGAACTTGCCTTGCGGTCTCAAAAGATAGAGCATGCGCCAAGATCACTTTACTCTGTTTATAATCAACATGACGTATTACCCACTTGATTTTGGGAATATTATGAGGATTCATACTGAGTTTATCATAGCCCATCGCCAATAATAATAAAGCCCCCGCAGGTTCACTAGCAAGTTCACCACATAAACTTAAGGGTACAAGATGTTTGGCTGACTCTTGAGCAATAGTATTTAACGCTCTTAATACCGCAGGATGATATGAGTCATATAAATTAGAAACGCGAGGATTATTACGATCAACAGCCAGTAAATATTGTGTTAAGTCATTACTACCTACCGAAAAAAAATCGACTCGTTGTGCCAGCTCTTTAAGTTGAAATATCACGCTGGGCACTTCTAACATAATACCTATTTTAGGACGGGAGAGCACCTTGCCATTATCCAGAAAAAGCTCTGATGACAATTCAAAGTAAGCTTGGTTAATTAACCGTATAGAGTCATCTACTTCCATAACATTGGAAATCATGGGTAGCATAATTTCAAGGTTATCCGTTTGATAACTTGCTCGCATCATCGCTCTTACTTGTACTAAAAATATTTCTGGATGATCGAGTGTTATTCTAATACCACGCCAACCTAAAAATGGGTTGTCTTCTTTTATCGGAAAGTAGGAAAGATATTTATCCCCGCCTACATCTAAAGTACGCATAGTGACCGCTTGTTGAGGAAAAGCGGCAAGCACCTCTTTATATAAATGAGTTTGTTCTTGCTCGGTTGGAAAAGAACTACGGTTCATAAAGGGTATTTCAGTACGGTACAGTCCAATACCAATAGCACCTGAATGCTTAGAATGTTCAAAACCTGAAGATAATCCTGCGTTTAAGAGTAAGTCAATACTGCGTCCATCTTGGGTAATCGTAGGTAAATGCGTTAGCTCTCTGACTTTTTCAGTTAACGTAAGTTCTTCTTGAATCAAGAGTTGGTATTCATTTTTAAGACTTTGATTAGGTGCTACAAACAGCGCTCCACTATAACCATCAACAATCGCTATTTGCTTATTTAATTGCCCCAAGGGAATTGACTCAACCCCCATAATAGCCGGTAAATCAAGTGCCTTAGCTAAAATAGCCGCATGGGAGTTGTTTGAACCACAAAGTGAGACAATCGCTTGTAATCCTTTATGCTGATATTCTGCTAGCATCGATGCAGTGACATCTTCAGCAACTAAAATAAACTGTTCAGGAAGGGGAACGTTAAGTTGACTTTGCTGCTGTAAATTATAGAGCAACCTATTACCTAAATCTCGAATATCAGCGACTCGTTCACGTAAATAGGGATCTTCTAAGGTTTCAAATTTCACAATGTAGTGATCGATCACTAACTTTAAGGCACTTTGAGCATTCCACCCCTGATGTATTTTATCTGAAATTTCATGACCTAGATTTGTCGGTTCAAGTAATTGCTTATAAAATTCAAAAATATTTAAACTATCATCCTGAATAATTTCACTGAGTTTGATGCTCATTTGTATAAAGTCTGCGCGTGTTTCTTTTACTGCATTTTCAAAGAGTTCAATTTCAATTATACGATTACTGCTAGCATCAAATTTTTCAAGGGAAACACTCCTCAGATCAGCTTTAGGTTCTATCGTTATCATTTGACCAAGCGCTATACCCGGTGCACCAGCAATACCTTGTAATTGCTTTAACCATTTACCATTATCTTGTTTGTTCCCTAATACACCTCTAGCCTCTGCATTGGCTATTGCCGTCGCAAGTTGCACTGACAAAGTCACTAAAAAAGCTTCTTCTTCTTCATTAAAACCACGCGTTTTTTTTTGTTGGACGGTTAAAACACCGAGGACTTTACGTTGATGTATGATGGGCGCGCCAAGAAAAGCGACAAGCTCGTCTTCTTCAACTTCGGGTGCATAGATGAAATGGGGATGATTTTTGGCATCGGCAATATTAATGGGCTCTTCTCGTTGTCCCACTAGACCGACTAAACCTTCTGAAAAACCAATAGTTGTTTGTCCAAAAGACCTTTCTGCTAAACCATCCGATGCGATTAAGGTAAAGTATCGATTTTGATGATCTGCCAAATATACTGAACAGCAATCGGTGTCCATTGCTGTTTTAACTTGCGTAACCATACGCAGTAAAGCACTTTCTAAATCTGAGTTTTGACTAAATTCAAGTACAATACGGCGTAAAGTGGTTAGCATATAATTCCATTATTTTTTGCTTAAATATGAATAAAAAAAACATAATGTAATTGAGAGTGCCAACCTGCTTTAAAACAGACTGGCATTCAACATAATAATAATCAGGTCCGACGTTTACGTTTATCATTGCGATGAAAAGGTAATGCTAAAGAAGTAAACTCTTTCATCACTTTGCGATAAACATCCTTCTTGAATGAAACAACTTGTCTTACAGGGTACCAGTAACTAACCCAACGCCAATCATCAAACTCAGGATGAGAGGTATGTAGTAAGTCAACGGCAGACTCTGGTGCGGTTAATTTTAATAAAAACCACTTTTGTTTCTGTCCAATACAAACAGGTTTACTGTCATGCCTTATATAACGTTTTGGTAATTTATATCTTAGCCAATGCTTGGTTGTTGCGACAATTTTAACATGTTCAGGTTTTAATCCGACTTCTTCACGAAGTTCCCTAAACATGGTTTGTTCTGCCGTTTCACCCTCGTCAACCCCACCTTGTGGATATTGCCATGAATGTTGACCAAATCGTCTTGCCCAAAATACTTGTCCCCTGTCATTGATTATTACTATGCCGACATTGGCACGGTAGCCTTCGGCATCGATCACAGGAACTCCTGGCGATTTAAAAATAGTTAATCTGATTCTTCCATAATCTGAGCCTGCTAGCAAATAAATACTTGTTTTATTTGCATTACTACCTGATGATATTACTTATCTCAATCTAATAGTCAGCCAGTTATTAAAATGCAAAACAAGCCCTTACCCCCCTTAACCGAAGAAGAATTAACAGAAAAAGCACAAGCATTAGCCGGCATGACATTAGGAGAAATCTCGAGTGACTATGGCGTCAGTATTCCTGATGATTTAACACGTAATAAAGGCTGGGTCGGACTATTATTAGAACATGTCTTAGGTGCAAGCGCAGGATCTCGCCCTGAGCCAGACTTCCCAGACTTAGGCATTGAATTAAAGTCTTTGCCAATTAACAGCCAAGGTAGACCGTTAGAAACAACCTTTGTCAGTGTTGCCCCTTTAACAGGCTTAGTTGGCGTGACATGGCAAACAAGTTATGTGCGTAAAAAGTTAAGTAAAGTTTTGTGGGTACCGGTTTTAAGTGATAAAAGCATACCATTAAAGGAGAGAATCATCGGAACCCCTTTCATGTGGTCACCATCAAAAGAAGAGGAGCACTTACTTGCTATGGACTGGCAAGAATTAACAGACATGATTGTATTGGGTGACGTTGAAAATATCCAAGGTAAGCATGGTCAAGTTTTACAATTAAGACCCAAAGCAGCGAATAGCAAAGCAAAAACTAGCGCTTTTGATAAATCTGGCAAACCTTTTATGACCTTACCACGAGGATTTTATTTAAAAATACCATTTACTCACATGTTGTTGCATAAACACTTGCGCATTGATTAAAATCAGACAACCACTGCCAACCGATTTACACCCAGAAAAAATCAATAAACCATTTGTAATCAAGTTATTAAGAATATTAAGTCGCACTTAACTTGTCTCTTTAATATCAGTCCCTGTCAGATAAAATATAACGGCCACTTATTTTTTAATAAAGGATCACAGCAGTACTTTTCACTGGTATAATTGTGCTCAAGTTTAGCTATGGGTATTATATTCTTGCTTTTGATCTTAAAAAAGTCTCAATATTTCCCCTACAATCCATGCTTTAACGTAAAGGTTTCGTGATGACACAAGATGAAATGAAAAAAGCAGTAGCGATTAAAGCGTTAGAATTTATTGAAAATGACACTATTGTCGGTGTAGGCACAGGCACTACCGTTAATTATTTTATTGATGCATTGGCAACAATAAAGCATAAAGTAACGGGCGCTGTTTCTAGCTCTGAAGAGTCAACTAAACGTTTAGAAGCTCATGGTATTGAAGTATTTAATCTCAACGATATTGACATTCTTGATGTTTATGTCGATGGGGCCGATGAAATCACTCACCACAAAGCGATGATAAAAGGTGGTGGTGCCGCACTCACTCGTGAAAAAATCATTGCCGCCGTTGCTAAGACGTTTATTTGTATTGCTGATGATAGTAAGCAAGTCCCACTTTTAGGAAACTTTCCGTTACCTGTTGAAGTTATTACTATGGCAAGAAGTTATGTGGCACGCGAGTTGGTTAAATTAGGTGGTGACCCCGTTTATCGGCAAGGTGTTGTTACTGATAATGGTAACGTTATTATCGATGTCTACAATTTAACTATTCTTGATCCTAAAGCACTAGAAACAAAAATCAATGCCCTAGTTGGTGTTGTAACGAATGGCTTATTTGCTCATCGAGGCGCTGATATATTATTGCTAGGCAGCGAGAGTGGCGTATCAGTGATTAACTAGTCCCTTAGACCTTAGCCGGTAAAAGCAAACTATCACCTTGATGGAAGCATTTAATCACTTTTCATTAAATAAATACTTTAGAGTTTAAGCACTATATGTTATTTTAGATATCTAGCCATCTAAAATAAATCATAAGCTAATCTAAACCTAACTATTAGAGAAATAACTGACATTATGAGCAATAATTCTTTAGCAAAAGACAAAATCAAAATTTTATTACTAGAGGGCGTTCATCCTAGCGCTATAGAAGAACTGAATGCCAAAGGCTATAACAGTATTGAAACGCTTAAAACTTCATTGAGTGAAGAAGAGTTAATCAAAAAAATAGCGAGTGTACATTTCATTGGTATTAGATCACGTACTCAATTAAATGAAAATGTATTGAGTCATGCTAAAAAGCTTGTTGCTATTGGTTGTTTTTGTATTGGCACTAACCAAGTTGATACCGATGCAGCTCAAATATTAGGTATACCGGTCTTTAATGCGCCGTTCTCAAATACGCGTTCTGTTGCTGAATTAGTCCTAGGTGAAACCTTATTATTATTACGGGGTATCCCCGAAAAGAGTGCTAAAGCGCACCGTGGTATCTGGAATAAATCTGCTGCAGGCTCTTTTGAAGCAAGAGGTAAGATTTTAGGTATTATTGGTTATGGTCATATTGGTATGCAATTAGGGATATTAGCCGAAACATTAGGCATGCGTGTCCGATTTTATGATATTGAAACTAAACTCCCCTTAGGTAATGCAAGTCAGTCTAGGTCTTTAAAGGCATTATTAGCTGAAGCTGACGTGGTCAGTTTACATGTACCTGAAACACCACAAACTCAAGATATGATTGGCAAAGCTCAATTTGATGCAATGAAAACAGGCGCTATATTTATCAATGCCTCACGTGGCACTGTTGTTGACATTGATGCTTTAGCTCAAGCACTGAAAGATAAAAAAGTTGGCGGTGCCGCTATTGATGTCTTCCCAGTTGAACCTAAAGGTAACGATGAAGAGTTTATCTCGCCACTTCGTGCTTTTGACAATGTCATTCTTACCCCACATATTGGTGGTAGTACCAAAGAAGCGCAAGAAAATATAGGCTTGGAAGTAGCAAGTAAATTGGCCAAATATTCTGATAATGGTTCAAGCTTATCTGCAGTAAACTTCCCTATAGTTTCTCTTCCTGAACATATAGGTACCAGCCGTTTACTTCATATTCATCATAACCAACCTGGTGTATTAACAAAAATTAACCAAGCGTTCGCTCAATATAATATCAATATTGCCGCTCAATATTTACAAACAGATAATAAAATTGGTTATGTGGTTATTGATATTGAAACTGAAGATAGTGTTACGGCACTTAGAGAGTTAAAACAGATTGAAGGGACTATTAGAGCAAGAATTCTTCACTAGAGCTTAACTAGATATTTATCGACTTACCGCCAAATAGCCAACTAGCATTTGATGGTAAGTCGTTAACAAATAATCAAAAAATTAAATGCATACACACCAAAGCAAATAACCCTGCCAAAACATCATCTAGCATAATACCAAAACCACCGTGAATATTTTTATCAATAAAAGATATTGGCCAAGGTTTAAAAATATCAAATAAACGAAAAAGTGCAAAACCTACTATAATACTGCTCCAGCTTACGGGTACCATAAACATAGTAATCAGAAAGCCAACAATTTCATCCCAGACAATGGCACCATGATCATGAACACCTGCAGCATCCGCAGCTTTTTGACAAATAGCGATACCGGCAACTGCCATGACAAAAACAATTAAAGCAAAAAGTGGCGCCGATAAAGAAGCCATCAGTAAAAAAATAGGAATCGCGGCGAGTGTACCAAAAGTACCCGGTGCTTTAGGAGCTAAACCACTACCAAACCCTAATGCTAAAAATTGAATAGGGTCTGAGAGATTAAATTTAACTTTTTTATGATTATTTTTCATTAGAGTTTGAAAAATGCTCGAAGCCTTGAACATTGATTGAGACCACTTTACTATCCATGGTCGTCGTTATTTTTTCAGAAGCATTTATCTGACCGATACACTTGACCGGAATGCCGGCATTAACTAACGCCGTTTCCATACCGACTTTTTTATCTTCAGATACCGTAAATAAAAGCTCATAATCATCACCGCCGGCTAAAGCAAGCTCTATCGCTTTATCAATACCTAAGGTGTCTTTTAATACTGTCGATAAAGGTAAGGCATCTAAAACGATATTAGCACCGACACCTGAGGCTTTACAAATATGGCCTAAGTCAGAAATCAAACCATCAGAAAGGTCAATAGCCGAGGAAGCATATTCACGTAAGCTTTGCCCAGCAAGTACTCTAGGTTTAGGATAATTAAGCTTACTATGAACTTGTTCTTTATCCTTATGGTCGATAACGACCTTGCCTTGAATATCTTGCAGCGCTAGTGCGGCATCACCTAACTCGCCAGTGACAAATAACCAGTCACCTGATTTTGCGCCAGACCGAAGTATCGATTTATTGAGAGGCACTAAGCCTTGAGCCGTTACCGTTATACTTAACGGCCCTTGAGTAGTATCACCACCAATAAGTTGTATATTGTAATACTCACACAATTCAAAGAGACCAGCACAAAACTCACTGAGCCATAAATGATCGAATTTAGGTAAGGTCAGTGCCAATGAAATCCAAGCAGGTTCAGCTCCTATCGCCGCTAAATCCGACAGGTTAACAGCAATTGCTTTATGGCCAATAGCACGGGCAGGTGTATCAACAGGAAAGTGTACACCACTAATTAAAGTGTCTGTAGTAATAGCAATATGCTGACGTTCAGTAGGTGCAATTAAAGCACAATCGTCACCAATACTGAGTATCACATCTTTACGGTTTGTTACCTGCTCGGTAAAAAACTGTTTAATAAGATTAAACTCTTTCATTAAATCATACTTGTGGGCGAATTAGCTTAACGGCTTTATCTAAAACACCATTAACAAATTTATGACTGTCGTCAGCGGCAAAAGTCTTTGCAAGTTCAATGGCTTCATTAATAACCACTTTATATGGCACATCAATACAATCATTGAGTTCATAAATCGCAACACGTAAAATTGCTTTTTCAACGTGATCAACGTCTGCTAAAGGACGGTCAACATGAGGAGCAATCGCGTTATCGATATTACTAACATCGGCAGCAACACCGCTTAGTAATTGCTGAAAATAATCAATATCAAAACGACGAGCGCTATTGTCGGTTAAAAAATTAGCGGCTATGTCTGTTACAGAATTTTGGCTTAGTTGCCAAGAATATACTGCTTGCACCGCTAGTTCGCGGGCTTTTCTTCTAGGTGATGGTTTCACAATTGACTCTCAAATATAAAGTTATATCTTGGCTAAAACGTTGACCATTTCTAAAGCACTAAGTGCAGCTTCAGCACCTTTATTACCTGCTTTAGTACCAGCACGGTCGATAGCTTGCTCAATGGTGTCAGTAGTGATCACACCAAAAGCGACAGGAAGTGTAAACTCCATAGCAACTTGTGCTAAACCGCTGTTACATTCGCCAGCAACAAATTCAAAATGAGGAGTTCCACCACGAATTACTGCACCAATAGCAATAATAGCGTCAAATCCACCTTTTTGAGCAATGCGCTTAGCAGCAACAGGAAGTTCATAAGCACCGGGGACGCGGACAATAGTAATATCCTTATCAGCAATATTACCGTGACGCTTAAGAGCGTCTAAAGCACCCTCTAATAAACTTTCAACAATAAAACTGTTAAAACGTGATACAACAATGGCTATTTTTTTACCTGGCGCATCAAAATTTGATTCAATTACATTCATCTAATTATTCTCAACGAAAAAATTTTGCGTAATTCTAACAAATTGCAGGTCAAGACGGTACTCGTTTATTATTTTTTTACTAAAGCAACGATCATTCCTAATCAAATTCATCCATAAAGGCATCTAATTGAGCCTCTTCTTTTTTATTAATCTCAATAGGTGGATTACCATCATAGAGTTTATAGTTCATATTTTGAAAGTAAGCATTTTTGACAAATTCATAGCTATCAAAAGATTCTTGGATCAGCGGATCTTGATCGATTACTGCGGCTCTTTTCTCTAAACCTAAAATAGCTGAACGAGCTAAATTTGGCCAAAAATCAATAATTGCCAGTGGCCAATAATATTGATCAACATAATCACCAATCTCTTCTCTGACAGATGTTGGTCCTATACCTGGAACCACAAAGTAATAGCCATCGCTTGCCCCATATGAGCCAAGAACTTCACCAAACTCTTCTTGATCAACTACCCAGTCAAAGTCACTAGCAGGGTCAAAAAACCCCAATAAACCAATGGTAGAGTTTAATAAAAAACGTCCAGCGCTCTTTGCTGCATTAGTAAATTTGGCTTGCAAAAGGTTATTAATAATACTCGAGGGTTCATTTAAATTGGTTGCCATGTTGTACAAACCTGAACGTAATAAGGCAGGTGTATGAGTGCTATAGGCAATTGCAGCAGGTTTAGAAAGGTATTTATCGGTATAATCCCAAGTAAAATCCCAAAACGCCCTGTTTATTGGTTCAATTGGATCTCTTGGGTCTCCCCCCTGACTTATTGGAGTAGAAGAACAACCGGTAATAACCAATAGGCATATAATTAAAAATAACCGATGGAGTCGGCCACTGAAACGAAAAAAAGACAATTTCACTAATTTCTTCCTTGCCAACAATGAGTAAAGTAATGGGATTTTAATGATGAGATTTTAGCATGACTTGCAAAATTAGCCACAATAAGTTGTTTGTACTATGCCATTACAGTGGAAATAAGTGTTTGTTTTTATTATATGACGTGGGCGCAGTTTTAATTAGCTTTATACATAGATAACAGCATTTCTGCTTCAGCACGAGGTAATTCACATTCTGTCATTATCTCCTCAAGATCCGCACCTTTGGCGGCTAATTTAAACGCCCTACTATAAAGTTTATCTTCAGGTTGTTCTAATGATTGTTTCACTTGTTCCTCTAAACTGACAACATTAGATTGCAACAAACCCACTCGAGATTCTAGCTGTACCACAACTTTTTCTGTCTCGATTCTTTTATTATTTTGAGCATGCGAAAGATCTACAATCATGGTTTGAAAGTTTGCAAGAGATAGCTTCATTTCACTAATAAACAACTCACTCTCTTGCTGTTGGCTTTGTAAAGTTGAAAGCTTATTTTTTAAAGACGATAGCAAATATTTAAAAATCAGTGCAAAAAATATGCTAACAATGAGCGTAATTAAGGCAAGAATAGGTAGTGTTAATATAGGTAGTGTTAATAATGACATGACTCTATTTCCTAATAAATTTAGTGCTTAATTATAAGACATTAGCAGAGCGAAATTTCACTCTCTATACCAATTAAACTGGATATCTAATGACATTCAACATTTCTGGTTTAACGCCATTAATAACTATGTTCAACCCTTGGTTTGTCTATATTCCTATAAACTAATATTCTTTATCGCTAAAGCTAAATAACTCAGCTTTAGTGGCTTTTGGCGGCAATTAGTTGCTGCTTTTTTTCCAGTAGAATTAAACCTTTGTACTGATTTAAACGCTATCACGATCGATGTTTTTTATTTTCTATTCAAAGTACCATTCAGCATTATTTTAATGATTAGCTAGAAAAGTTTAACCATCAAAAAAAGTCACCCTGACTTTTATAAGACCTTGATTTACCCAATGAGTCATTAGTTTTGCCATGCTTGCATACGCGCTTTTAACCTATGCATCGCTTGGCTATGTATTTGGCTGACTCTAGACTCACTCACATCTAAAACATGACCAATTTCCCGTAAATTTAATTCCTCATCATAATAAAGTGATAAAACCAAAGCTTCTCGACTAGGTAAAGACGCAATACATGCTGTTAAACCTTTTTTAAAAGAGTGTCGTTCAATACTTTGATAAGGGTCGTCGTTATGGCTCGTCTCATCAAAACTTAAGCCATCTTCACCAATAGCTAAATCTTCAATACCAATAATCTTACCTGTACTGACTTCACTTAAAATTTGATGATAATCATTTAATGAAATATTAAGTTTTTCAGCAACTTCACTATCGGTAACATCTCTGCCTAACCCTGCCTCTAATTCTTTTATCGCATTACTGACCATTCGACTATTTTTATGAACAGAGCGAGGAGTCCAGTCCCCCCGTCTCATTTCATCAAGCATTGCTCCACGAATACGAATACCGGCAAAAGTTTCAAAACTAGCACCTTTACTGGCATCAAAATTATTACCCGCCTCAAATAAGCCAATCATGCCGGATTGAATAAGATCATCAACAAGAACACTTGCAGGAAGTCGTGCAAGTAGATGATAAGCAATACGTTTAACTAATATGGTATGCTGTTCAAGCAGTAGTGATTTATCCACTTGAATATTATAAGCATTTGCTTTAACCACTTTCACTCCAATACGTTTAATTATTGTTACAAGTAAGTACTATAAAATTATTTATTATCTAATAATTTTTCGATAAAAAATTCTAAATGTCCAGATGCTTGAGTAGGAATTGACCAGTTGCAGATTTTTTTTGCCAGTGTTGTTAAGGCTAATGCGGCTGGAGAACTAGGAAAAGCTTCAACAATAGCTTGTTGTTTACGCACTGATTTTCTAATATTTTCATCAAAGGGAATAACCGCAACAAGTTCTAAGGTCACATCAAGAAAGCGATCGGTAACTTTAGTTAATTTAGTGAAAAGTTGCTGCCCTTCTTTTGGACTGCGAACCATATTAGCAACCACTTTAAATTTGATTACACCATGGTCTCGACTTAACAACTTCATTAACGCATAACAATCGGTAATTGAGGTTGGCTCATCACAAACAACAACCATGACATCTTGAGCTGCTCGAGTGAAACTCAACACCATATCAGAGATGCCTGCTGCTGTATCAACGATCAAAACATCAAACTTAGTGTTCATATCACTAAATGCTCGAATTAATTCAGCATGTTCTGAAGGCGTTAAATCAACCATAGATTGGCGGCCCGAGGTAGCTGGAATAATTTTCATTCCAGCAGGACCTTCAATAATAATATCGTCAAGCCCACACTCACCTGACAAAACATGAGATAAATTTCTTTTAACTCTCAAACCTAACATCACATCAACATTTGCTAAACCTAAGTCAGCATCGAGAACTAAAACCTTTTTACCTTGTTGAGCTAAAGCAATAGCAGTATTTAAAGAAACATTAGTTTTACCAACACCTCCTTTTCCACCAGAAACAGCAATAACTTTTACCGGTTGTAAATCTTGCATTTTTCTTAAACCACTCGCTTGATCTATCATCTATTTGTTCTCAATATTCTTAAAATGCTCTCTTAAGGTAAATAAAAGAGGTGAAAATAAGGTCAGTTGCCTAATTGTCGTTAGCTGTAAAACAGTCTAACTAGCATGCTAATACCTATGAATAATTAACAGGTACATTGCGGGAACTAATCGTTTGTTTGGCCGATGAATTATTGACCATTTTATCTGCAAGACTAACTAATTTATTAACATTGGCAACTTTAATATCCTCAGGAACTCTTTGTCCATCAGTAAGATATCCAATGGGCAAGCCATTTTGAATCGAAGTTGATATTATCTCACCAATGCTTAAACTTTCATCAACCTTAGTGTATATCACCCCCGACAATGGCACTTTTTTAAAGCGTTCAACATTTTCTTGCATCACTCTTTGTTGAGTATTAGCGGCAAGTACTAAATAATTACGAATTTTCACTCGAGTATTAGTGACTAATGTTGTTAAGTGCTCGGCTAATCGAATATCACGTTGTCCCATGCCAGCCGTATCAATTAAGACGAGTTTTTTATTTGAAAATAATTGTAATAGCACATCTAATTCGTCAGCATCTTTCGCTAGCCTTACATTGCAGCCAATAATTTTTCCATAAGTCGTTAATTGTTCAAAACCGGCAATACGGAAAGTATCTGTTGAAATAAGAGCAATTTGATCGGCACCATGATATTGAGAAAATCGAGCGGCAAGTTTAGCAATGGTTGTCGTTTTACCCACACCCGTTGGACCAACTAAAGCAACAACACCGCCACGGTTAATAATATCGTTATTCGTAGTATTTAATTGCTCAGCAATTAATTGTTGAGCCTGATGCCATGCATCCTCTTCATTATCAACTTGAGACACATAACCTGCTATTTGATCGGCTATTTGCTCAGTTAATCCTAAAGCGATTAAACGATTAACTAATACTGCGCGTTGGGGATCCTTTTGTGCCAAGTCTTGCCACATCAATCCTGACACTTGATGTTCTAGTAACTGCCGAATAGCCGCCATTTCTTTTTGCATTGGCTGTAAATCAACGCGGGTCAAATTATTGGCATTATCTTTTATATCAACTTCACTTGCTTTCATTTCTGTAATTTTAGGGGCAAAGTCATTATCACCACTTAAATCTGCATCAAGGGTTTCTGCATCAGCAGGTTGTTGCAATCTTTGAGTGAAGCTTTTAAATTGCTGTTCAATATTTTCATCAGAAGATAAATTGTTTTTACTTGTTGATATCAACGGGGCTTGCTGTACTTGGCGGTTAAGTAATGCTGATAAGCTATCAGCTGGAGCTTCGCCCTTATTTTTATCCATTGTATTAGCTTCATTAGTACTAATGTTATGACTAACCGTATTGATTGGGCTATTTAATGTCACTATATCCTGGGCAATTTCTGAAGGATTAGGGTGACTATTATTTTGAATTGATTGTCTGTTAACTTTTGGTTTTGCTTCAGGCGTCACTTCTGAATAATCCACAGCTGCCATTAATTCAACGCCCTCAGGGACTTTTTTATTGGACATAATAACTGCTTCAACACCCAGCTCTTCTTTAATTTGTGCTAATGCCGTGCGCATATCTTTTGCTACAAAACGTCTGATTTTCATTACAACCTCTTACTATCAATTACTTAGCTACAAATTCCCAGTGGCTATCTAGCGCTGGTACTACTGTCCGATGGCACTTACTATTTTTATTTGTTTATCGTCAGGAATTTCTTGGTAAGAAATAACACGTAAACCTGGAATGGTATATTTTACAAATTTAGCCATTACCGTTCTTAAAATTCCAGAGGTTAATAAAATAGGACTATCTCCTGCCATTTCTTGTTGCTGGGTACCTTCGGTTAACGATTTTTGTAAACGTTCAGCTAAGCCTGGTTCAATACCAGCACCATCATCCCCTGCTACTTGCATTGACTGATGCAACATTTGTTCCAGTTCGGGTGACAATGTTATGACAGGTATCTCAGCCTTAGCTCCCACTAAGTCTTGAATAATAAATTTGCGAAGGCTTATTCTGACCGCAGCAGTTAAAATATCGGTGTCTTGGCTCTTAGGACCGTATTCGACAAGCGTTTGCACAATAGAGCGCATATCTCTTACCGCAACCCCTTCATTCATTAAATTCTGTAAAACTTTAACAACCGAGCCTAGTGTCAAAATATCAGGAATTAAACCTTCAACTAATTTAGGATATACCTTAGCCAGCATATCCATCAGGTTTTGAACTTCTTCATGGCCCAACAGTTGAGCCGCATTATTTGTTAAAATTTGACTTAAATGTGTCGCTAAAACAGTTGCTGCATCAACTACGGTGTAACCTAACGTTTGTGCATGTTCACGCTGACTTTGATTAATCCAAACAGCATCTAAACCAAAAGCGGGATCTTTAGTCGCTACACCTTCTAGCTTGCCATAGACTTGCCCAGGGTTAATCGCAAGCTCATGATCATGTCTTATTTCAGCACTACCAATAGTTACGCCCATTAAAGAGATTTGATAACAATTAGGGTCTAAGTCTAAATTGTCACGAATATGAACCGCAGGCACTAAAAAACCAAATTCTTGTGAGAGCTTTTTACGCACACCCTTTATTCGGCTCAGCAATTCTCCCCCTTGTGCTTTATCGACCAGAGGAATCAAGCGATAACCAATCTCTAAGCCAATAATATCAACATGGTTGACATCATCCCACCCTAATTCTTTGACTTCAGCTTCTTGTTTTTTTGACTCAACTTGAGTTTGTTGTTGGGCGTCATTGAGCTCTTTGACCTTGCTCTTTTTAAGCTTCTCACCAAAGTATGCAGCGGCGGCAATAATGGCGGCGAACATTAAAAAAGTAAAATGGGGCATACCTGGTACTACCCCCATAACAAACATGAGAGCAGCAGCCGAGTAAAGCGACTTTTCTTGCCCCAGTTGACTACTAACTTGTTGTCCCATATCTTCAGAAGTGTTTTGGCGGGTAACCGCAATCGCTGTGGCAACCGACAGTAATAACCCCGGCACTTGCGCCACTAAGCCATCACCAATAGTTAATACCGTATATATTTCTACGGCACTGTCAAAAGAAAGATCATGTTGAACCATGCCAATCACTAAGCCGCCAACTAAGTTAATAAATAGAATTAAAATACCGGCAATCGCATCACCTTTAACAAATTTACTCGCACCATCCATTGAGCCATAAAAATCGGCTTCTGTGGTCACTTCAATACGACGGTCCCTTGCTTCCTCTTGATTAATAAAACCTGCATTTAAGTCGGCATCGATTGCCATTTGCTTTCCCGGCATGGCGTCTAAGGTAAAACGTGCGGTTACTTCAGCAATACGGCCCGCACCTTTCGTGATAACAACAAAGTTTATAATAATGAGAATTAAAAAGACCACCATACCTACAGCATAGTTTCCACCGATAACCACAGAGCCAAAAGCCTCAATGACCTTACCTGCAGCATCAGGTCCAAGATGACCCTCCAGCAAAACCACCCGAGTACTGGCGACATTAAGTGCTAAACGTAATATGGTCGCAATAAGTAGGACGGCGGGGAAAGAGCCAAAATCAAGAGGTTTGAGCGTGTAAACGGTGATCAATAAAACAATTAAAGACAAAGCAATATTAAAAGAAAATAAGATATCAAGGAGAATGGGTGACATAGGTAGAATAACCATACCTAAAGCGGCCATAACAATAATAGGTGTACCTAAACCCTTTAAATGTTTGAGTTTACTTTTGTCGAAATTGTTTAAATAAGCTGATAATTGCATTGCTACTTCATAATGGCTTTTTGACACTGGCTTATGAAAAAGCAAAAACCAGACCATAAAGCATAAAAGTAGTTATTAATTTTACAACTAAGGACAACTAATACTTAAAGTCGTCGGGGATAGGCAAATTTTTGGCTACCGGGATAGGCTTTCTTGCCCGGCCTTTACGATGTTCATTTAATTGAAAAATAAAGGCTAATACTTGCGCCACGGCCGCAAAGAGCTCCTCGGGAATGTCATCGCCTACTTCTGCAGTATAAAAGAGCGAACGAGCAAGGCCTGGTGATTGAACAATTTCAATCGCATGCTCTTTAGCAATAGTGCGAATATGCAAAGCCATTTCATCTGCACCTTTTGCTATTAATACCGGCGCACCACCGATAACGGGGTCATATTGTAGAGCGACAGAAAAATGACTAGGGTTAGTAATAATGACATCTGAATTTGCGACATCCGCCATCATCCGCCGTTGTGACATTTCATACTGGGTCCGTTTAATACGCCCTTTATTTTCAGGACTACCTTCTGAAGTTTTATACTCGTCTTTAATTTCTTGTTTTGTCATTTTTAATTGCTTGGTATGGTTCCAAACTTGATAAGGGGCATCAATTACCGCGATAATAATCAATGAAATGGTCAGGGTCATAAACATACCTAACAATAATTGCACGGCATGAACAAAATTAATCGGTATCGACTCCCTGCTAAGACCTAAAATCTCGTCAAATAAACCATTGAGTAACAAGTAAGCCACAATAAAAACAACAAAAAACTTTAATATCGACTTAAGTAACTCAACATAAGATTGAACACCAAACATCCTTTTAAAACCGGCAAAAGGTGACATTCTACTCGCCTTTGGTGCCGTCGCCTCTATAGAAAAACTCAAACCACCCAACAACGTATTACCAATAAAGGCGGCAACGGCAATAATGGCGAAGATCCACAACATAGGGACAACAATTAATGAGATACTCTCCGCCACTATTTTAAAAAGGGCATTAGTATCTAAAGCCTCTTCTCGAGAGAAGCTAAAGAGTCGTTTCATCATCCCTGATAAACCATCAACTAATGAACTACCAACGATCATCATCGCACTGGCACTGCCGATTAAAACAAACATGGTACCCAGTTCTTTGGAACGCGCTATTTGACCTTTTTTTCTGGCATCCGTTAGCTTTTTTTCCGTGGGTTGTTCTGTTTTTTCACCACTGTCAGACTCAGCCATTTAACTAACCCCACAGTTAATTAAGTAGCAACTAAAGCCTAATGCTCTTTGCCATTGAGCTTCGAAATGCGTAAAGAAATTCCCCATCGTCAGCCACATAATAAGTAGCCCGGAGAGCATAGTAACGGGAAAGCCAATAGCAAAAATATTAAGTTGAGGAGCCGCACGCGTCATAATACCAAAAGAAAAATTAATTAATAGCATCGCGGTAACAGGTGCTAATGCCAGTGATAAAGCCGTTGCAAACATCCAACTACCCCACTCAACTATTTCTTTAAATTTAACGGCTTCAAAGCTCTCTAATGGAATAGGTAAGGTAGTAAAGCTAGCGACGACAAATTGCAAATACGTTAAATGACCATCCATCGCCCAAAAGAGTAACGTGGATAATATTAGAAAAAACTGGCCAACTGCAGGGACATTCGTACCACTAGCGGGATCAACCATAGAGGCAAAACCCAGACCGGTTTGCATTGCAATAATTTGACCCGCCAAGGTAAAAGTATTAAGTACCATCATAGTAACAAAACCGAGCATAACGCCAATCAGTGTTTGTTGAGCAATCAATAAAACAGTGGTAAAAGATAAGAGTTCACCAACGTTAGCCGGAGGAATAGCTGGCATTATTGCAAAGGTAACCGAAAGGGATAAAAATAATTTCACTTGCGTTGGGATAGTTTTAGAACCTAACGCTATCATGCTCATAATCAGCGCTGAAATCCGAGAAAAAGGGAGTATGAAGTCAGCGAGGTATTGATTAATTATTGCGTCAGTAAACTCCATTAGCTTACCACACTGGGAATACTACCAATTAAACGAATGGTATAATCCATTAGTTTTGACACTAACCAGTGACCACCGAACATGAGTGATAAAAGAGTAACAATTAATCGAGGTAAAAAGCTTAACGTCTGCTCATTAATTGAGGTCGCCGCTTGAAAAACAGCAACAATTAAACCAACACATAAACTTGGCACAATAACAGCACTTACTAGCATAATCACCAAAAATGCCGCATCACGTAAGATATCAACAAATATTTCAGGACCCATACTTATCTCCCATGGCTATCGGCCTCAGTAGTGACAATGACCACAACTACGTGCCCAAACCATAACTTTTGGCAATCGTGCCTATCACTAAATTCCAACCATCAATCATCACAAATAGCATCAATTTAAATGGCAAAGATACTATCATAGGCGATAACATCATCATCCCCATGGCCATCAAAATACTCGCCACCACCAAATCAATAATCAAGAAAGGAATAAATAACATAAAACCAATTTGAAAAGCGGTTTTTAGTTCACTAATAATAAACGACGGAATAATTACGGTCATGGGCAAGTCGGTCGGCTTATCAAAACTCTCAATACCGGCCATATCAGCTAAAGAGCCTAAGTCTTTCACCCTGGTTTGTTCTAACATAAAAGCTCGTAAGGGAACTTTTGCTTTATCAAGGGCTTCTATCGAGGTTAACTGTTCATCTAAATAGGGCTGAATAGCTTGCTCATTAATTTGGTTATAAACCGGTGTCATGATAAACAACGTCATAAAAAGAGTTAAGCCGATAATGACCTGATTAGAAGGGGTTTGTTGTAGACCAAAAGCTTGACGCAAAATAGCCAAAATAACAACAATACGAGTAAAAGAGGTCATCATAATTAACGCCGCAGGAATAAAACCGAGCGCCGTCATAAAGATTAAAATTTGTAAGGTCACTGAATATTCTTGAGAGCCGTCAGCATTGGTTGTCAGTGTTAACGCTGACATACTTAAATCATCAGCCGCATAGATGGTACCACTGACAATAAATAACGACGTTAGTATGAGTAACAACCAGGTAACCTTCTTTAATGAACGCTTTTTGAATAGCGTTAACAAAGGGTTTACAGGGTTATTTTCTTGATTATTTATCATGCTAAACGGACTCTTCTTTTGTGGTTTTTTTGTTATTTGTGAGGTGTTTTTGAACAAGAGAAACAAAAGATTTACTTAATTCAGTTGTCATGGGCGCTGAGGTTTCAAGAGGTTGATCTAAAGTAGCCAACAAAGTAATTTGTTGGCTAGTAACACCTAAAAGTTGCTGTTTATCGCCAACTTGAACAACAATTAAACGCTCTTTTGCTCCTAACGACATGCTAGTCACAATATTTAAACCTTTACCATGTACCTTCATCGGTTGAATACGTTTTAGAATAAAGGCACAGACAATAATCACGGCTAATACGGTTAGCAAAGCGACAATCATCGTCATTGCATCCATATTAGCACCGACATTTTTACCCACCTGAGGAATGGCTTCTACTATCGGGGTTGCCATTAACTCTTTGTCTTGCACTTCTTGTGAGAGGACAAACGGTGAAAAGAAAAAAACACTGATAAAAATGACTAACCACTGCATTCTAGTAACCTTATTATTTTAACTTTTTAATGCGTTCAACTTGACTAATCACATCAGTTAAACGAATACCAAACTTATCGTTTACAACAACGACCTCGCCATGGGCGATCAAAGTGCCATTGACCAAAACATCAAGGGACTCACCGGCAACACGATCAAGCTCAACGACCGAGCCTTGATTAAGTTGTAATAAATTACGAATGCTAATTTGGCTCCGTCCCACTTCCATCGATATCGTAACAGGGATATCTAAAATAGTATCAAATTTTCGTTTTTCATCTGTACTCATCGGTTCGTCTTCTGAAAGCTCTTCTAATTCTACAGCTTTAGCTTGTAAAGTAACTGCCGCCTCCTCAGTTAAGGCTTCATCGTTCATACCTAAATCATCATCTGTACTCATAACACTTGCCTCAATATAATTTTTTTAATCTTTAGAGTTAAAATTATCATCTAAAAGATATAGTTCTGCATCGCTTTCAAGACGTTTACCGCCTTGGGTTAAAATAGTTAATTCGTTCTTCACTGACGCTGGACGTTTAATTTTAGACTCAATCTTCAGTGCTAAATTATCACGACTTTGACCAAGCTTAGCGCGATAGGTAGGTAAATCTTCAACTAATACCGTAATATGCTCGGGTAATTGAATAGGAATAATATCCCCCTTTTTTAAGGCCATAATTTTCTTTAGGGGTAATACTGTTTCAATAAATTTGGTCGACATTTCAACTTCAACATCCATAATTTCATCACGCAAGGCCTTAGACCAGCGCATATCAGTATCTTCTTTATCAGTTTTTACACCCGCATCCAGTAGGTCACGAATAGGCTCTAACATAGGATATGGCAAGACAATATGAATATCACCACCGCCACCATCGAGTTCAATATGGAAAGAGTTAATCACAACAACATCAGATTTGGTGACAATGTTGGCCATTGTTGGGTTTACCTCTGAGTCTAAATACTCAAAAGAAACATCCAAAACCGGAGACCAAGCGGCTTGATAATCTTCAAAAATCAATTTCAGCATCATTTGTACAATACGGCGTTCAGTTGGGGTAAATTCGCGACCCTCAATTTTTGTATGGAGACGCCCATCACCACCAAAGAAATTATCAACAAGAATAAAAACAAGCCTTGCTTCCATGGTAATCAACGCAGTGCCTTTTAATGGACGAAAACGCACCATATTTAAACTGGTAGGAACAGGAAGGGTGTGAACGTACTCTCCAAACTTTAGCATTTGAATATCATTAATTGATACTTCAGCCGTTCGACGCATCATATTAAATAAACTAATACGCATATGACGAGCAAAACGTTCGTTAACCATTTCTAACGTTGGCATGCGTCCACGAACGATCCGATCTTGTGATAAAAAATCATAACCAGAGATGTCACCTTGAATTTCGGTGACTTGCTCCGTTGTTTCTTCATCTACATCATCGACACCATGTAATAACGCGTCAATTTCGTCTTGCGATAATAAATCACTCACTCGATATCTCTTTCATCTTTTTAGTTTATCTTCTATAACGAGCCACTAAAGATTAGTAACTCGACACGCTCTTGATTACTGACTCTTAATGGCTAAATATTAACTAACACATTAAAAATAAATAGCTTATTGCATAACAAAACCAGTAAATAACACTTGTTCAACCGTGGGTCTGCCAACAATATCTGTCATTACATTTTGTACTACCGTTAACGATTTTTTCTTTAATGTCGCTTTACCTTCACTTGTTGCTAAGTCGTCCGCGTTAGCTTGTGAGAAAACCTCTAACAAAGTGCTTTCTAATAAGGGTATATGCTTTTCAATTGCTTTTTTATTATCTTTACTACGGACTAAAAACTGCACGTTAATTTCAACAAATCTATCACGACTGGCGCCTGGGGCATAAAAGCGAAACGACCTTGGAAAGGCAACGTATATAGCCGAACTTTTTTGTGGAACGGTTTTTACCCTCGCTTCACCACTACTTAATTCAGCATTAATGTCTACTTTACTCAAGGCCTGATTAGGGCTATTGAAAAGAACGTATCCACCGACAACACTAATGAGAACAAACACTATCCCAATAATAATGACGAGTTTTTTCTTTTTACTAAGTTCATTTAGCTCTAATTCTTGATCGTTATTGTTGTCATCTGCCATGATTTATCCTAAAGTTTTTTACGTTGTGCGAGTGAATATTTAAACGCTAAAGTTATTAGCCGACTATATCCTTGAAAATACGCTGAGCCAATGTTTTTACCCATTAGGCGTAGTAATCAATAGTCGATGGTGAACTTTTAAACAAATCAGCGGATAGAATAGTTACCGCCGAATCTGTTTCATTTTGCTCACCACGAGATCCGCTATCACTTGACTGTGAGTTTTTTTCTTCATCACTTGATTGCTGCGTTTGCTGCTCAACATTGGCATCACCAACATCGATACCCTTTTGTGACAACATCTCCTTTAATTTTCCTAAATTTTCTTCAAATGCTTCTTTGGCCTGTTGATTTTGTACCACAAAATTAACCACTGCCTGTTCATGTTGTAAATTGACTCTAACATGAACACTGCCTAACTCGGGGGGATCTAATCGAATATCAAACTGTTGTAATTTTTGTGAAATTATCACCATTATTTTATCTTTTACCGCTTCGGCAAAGTCTTTTCTAAAAACAGAGATCGTTTCATTGAGTACCACCGCATTATTTTTAACTTGGCTGATATTGTCATTAATAACCGCATGACTTATTTCTTCAATCGTCATTTCCGAGGATAAAATTTCTTTAACACTTGTTGCTTGTGACGAAATGTCGGTCAACTGACTGCTTGATTGTGTCAAACTTATATTTGGCTTATTAAACGCTTTATTCGTTGAGATGACCTCAGTATTTTCCTCTAAAGCATTTAACATTGAAAAATTTTGTTCGTGCTGCTGCTCTGTCGATAATGAATGCTTTAATTGGCTGTCAGCCACATTATTTTCTGCTAGCGTAACTTTAGCCTCAAGCTGTTGGTTTAAAAACGCTTGTTGATTACCGGCATTTAATTCAGTACTTTTTAATGACACAGTCGTTAAAAGCTGACTTGTGGCTCCGCTGCTCTCAATACTGGCCTTGGCTGATTGACTGATTGGGCTAGCATCTATTGATGCTGGCTCAAGTGCTTTTATTAACGCCGTAACCTCAGCCGTATTGGTATTAGCCGTATTAGCTGTATTAGCTGTATTAGCTGTATTAGCTGTATTAGCTGTATTAGCTGTATTAGCCGTATTAGCTGTATTAGC
>CAWVSL010000031.1:0-34265 GCA_963933115.1 uncultured Colwellia sp. | reverse complement strand
TTAAGATTTCAGTTTAGCATCAAGTTCTTCAATTTTAGCTTGCCAAATAGCAGGACCGGTAACATGAGCGGACTCACCATTACTATCAACCGCAACAGTTACTGGCATATCTTCAACTTCAAACTCATAAATAGCTTCCATTCCCATGTCTTCAAAAGCAATGACTCTTGCTTTTTTAATGGCTTTAGACACTAAGTAAGCTGCACCACCAACTGCCATTAAATAGACTGATTTATGTTCTTTAATCGTTTGAACTGTTTGAGCACCACGCTCTGCTTTACCAATGGTGCCTAACAAGCCTGTTTCAGCTAACATCATTTCAGTAAATTTATCCATACGCGTTGCCGTTGTAGGACCTGCAGGACCAACAACTTCATCACCTACTGCATCCACTGGACCAACGTAATAAATAAACTTATTAGTAAAGTCTACACCTGCAGGTAAGCCTTCGCCTGAAGCAAGTAATTGCTGTATACGTTTATGAGCAGCATCACGACCCGTTAAAATTTTACCACTTAGTAATACCGTTTCGCCCGTTTTCCATTCGCTAATATCTGCTTTAGTCAACTCATCAACATTGACGCGCCTAACATTCTCGCCAACTTCCCAAGTAATTTCAGGCCATTCTTCTATCTTAGGAGGTACTAAGTTAGCAGGACCTGAACCATTAAGATGAAAATGTATATGGCGTGTAGCGGCACAATTTGGGATCATTACTACCGGCTTTGATGCCGCATGCGTAGGGACACTGTTAATTTTAACATCAACAACCGTTGTTAAACCGCCAAGCCCTTGAGCACCAATACCAAGTTTATTGACTCGCTCATAAATTTCCAAACGCAACTCTTCTTCTGCGTTTTGAGGTCCACGATCAATTAAATCTTGAATATTTACCGGGTCCATTAAACTTTCTTTTGCCAATACGCCTGCTTTTTCAGCCGTACCGCCAATACCGATGCCGAGCATTCCAGGAGGACACCAACCAGCCCCCATTGTCGGCAATGTTTTAACAACCCAATCAGCAATTGAATCACTCGGATTTAGCATTGCCATTTTACTTTTATTTTCACTACCGCCACCTTTAGCTGCTATCATCACTTCAATTTCATTACCTTGAACAAGGTCAATATGGACAACTGCTGGGGTATTATCTTTGGTATTAATGCGCTTACCGGCAGGGTCTTTAACAATTGAAGCACGTAAAGGGTTATCAGGATTTAAATAAGCACGGCGAGTACCTTCATCAACCATTTGTTGCACGGTCATATCTGTTCTATCCCATTGAACAGCCATACCGACTTTAACAAAACAAGTGACAATACCCGTGTCTTGGCATATTGGACGCTTACCTTGTGCTGACATACGAGAGTTAATTAAAATTTGTGCTATAGCATCTTTTGCCGCAGTACTCTGCTCTTTGTTATATGCCTTTTCTAATGCTTGAATAAAATCTATAGGATGATAATAAGAAATGTATTGTAATGCATCTTCGATACTGTCGATTAAATCTTGCTGCTTAATGATCGCCATGATTGCCCTCAAATTAAGTGACTCTATAAGTAAACTTTTAAACTATAATGGAAAGTTAGTTGAAAGTTATAAAATTGCCGATATCATACATTGCTTGATAAACCTCGGCTAGCTGATTAAGTATCAAAATTAGCTTAAAATATTGTTCAACACTGTAACTAATAAATAAGTGAAAAAATTGTCAAATAAAATCAACATAACTATTGAAGCCTTATTACTCAAAAATGCATCCACTGATCAGAGTATATCACCATTAGAGTTATTCACTCCTTTGGCTAATGAGCCTTGGGCGGTGTGGTTAGACTCTTGTAATAGTGAACATATAAATAGTCAATTCGATATTTTAGTATGGCAACCAGAAATTACTTTATCGACGTTTGGTGAGCTTACGCATATCGAACAAAAAAATTCAGCTGTCAGAGTCAGTAAAGAAGAACCTTTAAAATTGGTTGATATATCAGCTAACAGAATTTTTAGTCAATATAATTTACCTGACTTAAGTCAAACACCTGATAAAGGGGATGATAAAAAAACCAGTACTGTTTTACCGTTTATTGGTGGTGCATTAGGCTATTTTTCTTATGACTTAGGCAGGCGTTTCGAAAAACTACCATCAGTTGCTCAGCAGGATATTTCTATTCCTGATATGGCGATAGGTATATATACTCAAGCCATTATCTTTGATCGCAAAAGTGATAAGTGTTATTTGGTTTGTCCAGAAAATAAGAGAGCTGACATCACTCAATACTTGCAAGATAAATTGCAAGAAAGTGCGTTTTCAAAGAAACAAGCAGTTGAACAATTTAAATTAACTAACGCTTGGCAATCAAATTTGAGCAAACATCAATACGGAGAAAAGTTTAAACAAGTACAAGATTATTTACTCTCTGGGGATTGTTATCAAATTAATCTAGCTCAACGATTTTCAGCCAAATATCAAGGCGATGAATTTTTGGCTTACCAAGCGTTAAGAACAAGTAACAATGCGCCATTTTCTGCATTCATGCGTTTTAACGATGCAGCAATTTTAAGTATATCGCCTGAGAGATTCTTGTCTGTCAAAAATAATAGAGTTCAAAGTAAACCCATTAAAGGCACAAAGGCCAGAGACAATAATCCAATCATTGATCAAAAAAATGCTGAGACACTTCAGCACTCAATCAAAGATAGAGCAGAAAACGTTATGATTGTTGACCTACTTAGAAATGACATTAGTAAAGTTTGCTTAGCTGGTAGTGTTGTTGTGCCAGAACTATTTGCTATTGAGAGTTTTCCCGCGGTTCATCATTTGGTTAGTACTGTTGAAGGTGAACTTGCTCATGAATACAGTAATACTGATTTACTCACTGCAGCATTTCCTGGTGGTTCAATTACCGGCGCACCAAAAATAAGAGCGATGGAAATTATCGAAGAATTAGAGCCCCATCGTCGTAGTATTTATTGTGGCTCAATTGGTTATATATCTGCTTGTGGTAGTATGGATACTAGTATTACCATTCGCACATTGGTTTGCCAGAAAAACGTCATTCATTGTTGGGCGGGTGGCGGTTTGGTCGCTGACTCAACACTTGAGAGTGAATATCAGGAAACCTATGATAAGGTAAAGAAAATTTTACCCGTACTCAGCAAGCTGTCCTAGGTAATTACATATGACTAAAAATGAATTCCTGCATCGATTCCAACTGCAAAGCTTATCTGAGTCAACCCATAGCTATCAGTATAATCGACAATTAAAAAATGCTGCGGTGCTTATTCCTATAGTAGAAGTTGAACTTGAAGGTAAGAATAAGCAACTTGATATTTTATTCACTAAGAGAGCGGATCATTTAACCCACCATGCTGGTCAAGTGAGTTTTCCGGGGGGTAAAGTAGAACCTTTTGATGGGGGTTTAATAAATACGGCTCTTCGTGAAGCTCAAGAAGAGATAGGGTTAAATATTAATGAAATAGAAATTGTTGGTCAATTGCACCCTTACCAAACCATCAGTGGATATATTGTTACACCCATTATTGCTTTTATTAGCGCAAAACAAAATTACATAATGGATGACAATGAGGTTGCTGAAATATTCCAAGTGCCACTGCATCATTTTTTAAATACCGACAATCACCATTCCATTAATATAGTTCAAAAGAATAGCCACCACCAAGTGCACTTTATGCCTTATCAACAATATAATATCTGGGGTGCTACCGCTGCTATGTTGAAAGATTTAATGATCCACCTGAGTTATTCCAAACAAACAAACTAATTATCCATATCCTATTAATTGAGCTATATGTCTTACACTACAGTATAGTCTTTATCTTTGTATAATTTATACTTGATGCATTTAAAATCAATTCAAGGTAAAATAACCGAAGATTATTTTAATTAACTACAATCCCAACGGGATTTATTCAGGTTTTAGTTATGATTAGTGTATTTGATATGTTTTCCATTGGCATCGGTCCTTCTAGTTCACATACTGTGGGTCCAATGAAAGCGGCTAAGCTTTTTACTGACTTATTAATCTCTAAAAAGTTATTAGATAATGTTGATCGAGTAAAAACCGAATTATTTGGCTCTCTTGGCCAAACAGGCATTGGTCATGGCACCGGTAAAGCCATTATTTTAGGTCTATCGGGTGAAACACCTGAAGAAATTCCCGTTAAGTCTATTGAGTCGATCGTATCTGCAGTTATTGCCAGTCAAAAAATCAGTTTAGCAGGAACACACTGCGTCGACTTTCCAAAAGATAATGCCATTATTTATCACCGCCGAAAAACATTACCTGCTCATGCAAATGGTATGACGCTATATGCTTACAAAAATGAAAAATTACTATTAGAACAAACTTATTATTCAATCGGTGGTGGTTTTATTGTTGAAGCAAGTGATTTTGAAAAAGAGAAAGACAAGGCGCTTTCTTTACACAACAGTATTAAACGTCCACATCTGTTTTCTTCAGCTGACGAGCTACTCAAAGAAGCTCTACAAACTGGTTTAAGCATAAGTACCATTATGATGGATAATGAAAAATGTTTGAATGATGAGCCTTATATCAGGGCTAAGTTAGTTAACATTTGGCTAGCAATGCGCGCTAGTATTGATCGCGGCATTGCAACTGAGGGGATTCTACCTGGTGGTTTAAAAGTAAAGAGACGAGCACCTGCCCTTTATCGTTCATTAATCATTGAGAATAATAGTGACCCACTAACGGCAATGGACTGGGTAAATTTATTTGCTATGGCCGTCAATGAAGAAAATGCGGCAGGTAGCCGAGTTGTTACCGCACCAACAAACGGAGCTGCAGGGATAATTCCTGCCGTATTATGTTATTACGATAAGTTTGTTAAGACCGTGACCGATGAAGATATTATTCGTTACTTATTGACCGCTGCAGCTATTGGAATTTTATATAAAACCAATGCCTCAATTTCAGGTGCAGAGGTTGGCTGTCAGGGTGAGGTTGGCGTAGCTTGTTCGATGGCAGCAGCTGCATTAACTGAAATTATGGGAGGAACGCCTCAGCAAGTCGAAAATGCAGCTGAAATTGGTATGGAACATAATTTAGGCTTAACCTGTGATCCTGTTGGTGGTTTAGTTCAAGTTCCCTGTATTGAAAGAAATGCTATGGGTTCAGTAAAAGCTATCAATGCATCAAGACTTGCGTTACGTGGGACAGGTAGCCAAAAAGTCAGCTTAGATAAAGTGATAAAAACCATGTTAGAAACAGGCAATGACATGAAAACTAAATATAAAGAAACATCACGTGGTGGCTTGGCTGTTAATATAATTGAATGTTAAAATTTTATTTTTAATAAAAAAAAGCTGACTTTAATGTCAGCTTTTTTATTAGCCCATTTTTTCAATGGCTATACTGCTTTATTATATTTATCGAAGCGACCATTTAGCCATAGAGACATTAAAAGGGCTTGTTCTAAAACTAAGTTAGCACTAAAAAACGTCATCGCAATACCTCTAATTATTTTGTGATGAGTTTTATATCAGCAAAGAAAGCATCTATTTCAGTATTGTTTTTTAATAACATCGCTTTAGTTACTAAATCACGGTTCAAATGTGGGGCAAACCGTTCAATAAAATCAAACATGTATCCACGTAAAAATGTTCCGCGTCTAAAACCAATTTTAGTCGTACTAGCATTAAATAAATGACTAGCATCAATACTGACCAAATCATTATCAAGTTTTGAATCTATTGCCATCGAAGCAATAACACCGATACCCACACCCAAACGCACATAGGTTTTTATCACATCAGCATCGGTGGCAGTAAATGCAATTTTAGGCTCTAAGCCTGCACGGTCAAAAGCAAGATCAAGCTCCGAACGGCCAGTAAAACCAAAGACATAAGTAACTAATGAATATTTTGCAATATCTTCAATGGTTAGGTTATCGCGTTTTTTCGCTAACGGGTGATCAGCACGGACAATAACGCTACGATTCCAGTGATAACAAGGAAGCATAATTAAGTCGTTGTACAAATGAAGGGACTCGGTTGCAATAGCAAAGTCAGCATCACCTTTGGAAGCAGCGTCACTAATTTGTGCTGGTGTTCCCTGGGACATGTGTAAAGAAACTTTTGAATATTTTTTTATGAACCCTTGAATCACTTCAGGAAGAGCATAACGAGCTTGTGTATGAGTGGTAGCAATACGTAAACGCCCTTCATCGGGTTGAGTATGCTCACGAGCTACCGCTTTTACCGCTTCAACTTTTGATAATATTTGTGTCGCTATATTAATCACTTCATTACCTGCAGAGGTAACATGAGTTAAATGCTTACCACTTCGGCCAAATATTTGAATACCAAGCTCGTCTTCAAGCATTCTAACTTGCTTACTAATACCTGGTTGAGAAGTAAAAAGACTTTCTGCCGTAGCAGAGACATTAAGGTTATTGTTAAGGACCTCAACAATGTAACGGAGTTGTTGCAACTTCATAATTTCATTTCAAAATATTTCTTATACCAAAAATATATACTTAATTGAAAGTTTATTCCATATAATTTTTAATTATTATAAATATATATCAAAAATTTAGCCCCCAATTTACAAATAATTTACATTAAAGTCTCAATATTTTTACTAACACGTATCTTTAATATCATTTAACGTTATATTTTTTACATAAAATGGCCTTAGTTCTATGCTTAGCAAAGCATTTTTTGTAGACTGTTATTATTCATTTTATTTATTTGAAATAATGAGTATTAAACATGATTCCAATTATTTTTAGCTTAATTATTATCTTAATAATTCTTATTGTTGCAGCTAATGTAATGCAACAACACAAAGATAAACTCGAAGCAGAGAAATGGTCCAAAATTGCCAAGCAAAAAGCGATTATTGATGAGACAGAAGATATCATTTCAAACTTAAAACAGTTACCAGAAAACCCTGCGTTGATTGAAATACTTTATCGCCGTTGTTTTAATGCTGCCAAGATAATTAAACAGTTAAAACCTGAACTTAAAAACATTAGTCAACGTATAACAGAATTTGACACTCAATTAAAATTATCGGTTGAATTAGCATTAAATAAAGAGGTCTCTACAGAAGCTTTTATCTTGCCAGATAATGAACAGCAACTGATTAAAGTTTTACAATGTATAAAGAAACTTAGGGCAATATTAAAGTCTGAACAAGCTAAAGGAATTATTGACGCACCAACTTTTATGAAGCATGACCAAAGCCTTGATGCTATATATTTAGAAATCAATATTGAAAATTTATTAAAGCGAGGAATACAAGCTTTTAATAAAGAAATGATCGGTTCTGCTCGTCAATATTTTCAAAAAGCATTACAAACATTGATTAACCACCCAATAAAAAGTGAATATATTGAAGTAAAGCGAAATGAAATTAATGCAAAACTTAAAGAAATAGCCGACTTGTTAAAGAAGACTAATACTAATGATGGTAAGAAAAAAACGAAAGAGTCAGAAGATAATTTAGATGTTTTATTTGAACCCAAGAAAAAATGGTAATCATTAACACCTTCAACAACTTTTCTGAAAATATTTTCATGAAAATTTAATACGCTGTTTTCCTAATAATCAAAATATTAATTATTACAACTGGTACACATTGTGTCAAAACAAGCCATAGTTAACCTACCTTCATTCTTGCGCCGAGTAATGAAAGCATACGCATTAAAAGCTCATATAAGAGCTTGTGGTGGAGATTTACATCGTATTGGACGTTCAAGAAATTGGCAGTTAAAAATAGAACGTTATAAGATTATTGAGGTAGTCGGATTAATAGAAACTTCTGATGAGAAAAGTTGGTTGTGGCTCGCAAAGTTGTTACGCCAACAAAATGAACATTTAAGTCATGAAGAAATACTTGATATTGCCAACAGAAATGCCGGTATTACGATCAATGAATTAGTCATTAAAACCGACTGCACTATTGCTGAAGCAAGAAAAATCATTGATGAAATTGAAGATTTAGATTATTAAGCTTTTAGCCTAGATTCACCTAGTCGCTTATTAAAAATGAATAGATTTACTTAGTTTCTGTTATCACAGACCCGTATATAATAATCCTTTAATTGATATAAAAAACGCTCATAAGAGCGTTTGTTATTATTCAAAATTATTTAGCTTTAGTTGGCTTCTTGGCTTTAGCTGGCTTTTTCTTCGCTTTAGCCTTAGCTTTTTTAACTGGTATTTCTTCAAGCCATTTACTATTAACAAATTTAGCATTCCAGCCCGTAGCTTTACCTTCAACTTCGGTCATCACATACTGCTCTTTTGTTTTACGGCTATAACGAACAACGGCTAAGTTTCCATCCGGGTCTTGCGATGGTGCATCAGCTAAATAATAAAATTTAGAGGATATTCGATCTCTAAATTTTTGTAGTTCTTCAACTTTTGGTGCTCTTGTCTCTCTTGAACGAGGGAACGTATTAGCCGCTAAAAATATACCTGCAGCACCGTCTCGTAAAACAAAATGTGCATCAGACTTTTCACAAGGTAATTCAGGTAACTGCACGGGGTCTTCTTTTGGTGGCGCTGCTTCACCACTGGCTAAGAGCTTGCGGGTATTTTTACAGTCCTCATTAGTACAATCAAAATACTTACCAAAACGGCCCGATTTAAGTTCCATGGCTGATTCACAGCGATCGCATTCTAAAATAGGACCGTCATAACCTTTAATTTTAAAAGTTCCCTGTTCTAGCTCAATACCATCACAAACGGGATTATTACCACAGACATGTAATTTACGGGTTTCATCAATTAAATAACTGTCCATTGCTGTGCCACAGTTTTTACAACGATGCATTGCTCGTAAAGCTTCAGTCTCTGCATCTTCAGCCAACACACTCACCGCTTCTTCACCAGGAATAAGGTTCATGGTTTTTGTACAACGCTCTTTAGGGGGTAAAGCATAACCTGAACACCCTAAGAAAACCCCTGTAGATGCAGTTCGAATAGTCATTTTACGATTACAAGTAGGACAATCAATATCAGTTAAAATAGGTTCGTTATTGCGCATTCCACCATCTTCAACTGGTTTATCCGCTAAAGTAAGCTGCTGAGTAAACTCTTTATAAAAATCGTCCAGTACCCCTTTCCAATCAGCATTACCAGTTGCTATTTCATCTAATTCTTGTTCCATATTGGCAGTAAAATCAAAGTTCATTAACTTTTTGAAGCTCATTGATAATGAATCAGTAACAATTTCACCCATTTTTTCGGCATAAAATCGTTTTTTATCTAAGCGGGCGTAACCACGGTCTTGAATAGTTGAAATAATTGAGGCGTAAGTTGATGGCCGGCCAATGCCGCGTTTTTCTAACTCTTTGACGAGTGATGCTTCACCAAAACGTGCAGTGGGCTTAGTAAAGTGCTGCACAGGTGTCAACAACTTCAATGATAACTTATCTCCTACTGCCAAATCCGGTAAGTGTTTATCATCCCCTTTGGCTAATTGAGGATGAACCTTAGTCCAGCCATCAAATTGCATCACACGGCCTTTAGCTTTCAAGTCAAATTCTGATGCACTAACGGTTAACGTACTCACGGTATATCTAGCGGCTGTCATTTGACAAGCCACAAATTGACGCCAGATGAGATCGTAAAGTTTTTTAGCGTCTACATCCATATCAGCCATAAAAGCAGATTCTACTTTAACGTTCGACGGTCTAATCGCCTCATGCGCCTCTTGAGCACCTGCTTTTGAGCCGTATATTTTAGCTTTTTCAGGTAAATAATTCTCACCAAAGGTATCCGCAATATAACCGCGACACATTTCAATAGCACCTTGACTCAGATTAGTCGAGTCAGTACGCATATAAGTTATATGCCCACCTTCATACAAACGTTGGGCTAACCCCATGGTTCGCTTAACCCCATAACCAAGCTTTGTACTAGCCGCTTGCTGTAAGGTTGAGGTAATAAAAGGCGCTGAAGGCGTACTTTTTGAAGGCCTATCTTCACGTTTACTAACTGCATAATTTGCTTGTTCTAATACCGTTAACGCTTTGTTAGTTTCTTTTTCATTGGTTGGCTTAAATGCTTTGCCATCTTGATGGGTGACATCAAGTTGTAAATCAAGTTTATTTTGAGACGTTGTCTCGGCTGAAATCTCCCAAAATTCTTTAGGGTCAAATGCTTTTATTTCTCGTTCACGTTCAACAACCAATTTAACTGCTACTGATTGAACACGGCCTGCAGAAAGACCTCTAGCGACCTTTTTCCACAACAGCGGACTAACCATAAAGCCAACAACACGATCTAAAAAACGTCTCGCTTGTTGCGCATTAACACCCGGCATACTTAATTCACTTGGTGTTGCAAATGCTTGTTGAATAGAGCTTTCAGTTATTTCATTAAAGACTACACGGCGAAATTTTTCATCATCGCCACCAATAATTTCTTTTAAATGCCATGCTATCGCCTCACCCTCGCGATCCAAATCGGTTGCGAGATAAACAATATCAGCTTTTTCTGCCAGTTTTTGCAATTCAGCAACGACTTTTTCTTTACCTGGCAAGATTTGATAATCAGCTTGCCAATTGTTTTCAGGGTCAATTCCCATGCGATTAACTAAAGCAATTTTTTCACGTTTCGCTTTGTATTTTGCTTTAGCTGCAGGTGCCATTTTTCGGACTTCAGCTGGAGACTTAGTCGCGGCTTTTTTACCCGTACTACTATGTGGAAGATCACGAATATGACCGACACTTGATTTTACGATAAAATCGTTACCTAAATATTTGTTTATTGTTTTCGCTTTGGCTGGCGACTCGACAATAACTAGTGATTTTGCCATATATATATTAGTTTCCTAGAAAATAGATAAATTATTTTTCATCTATTTATTCATAAGTTAAATTTACAAGTAAAACAAAGCGAAGCAGCGAGCATTCTTTAACTATCAGCGTTTACTTATAAAGGAAAATTTCTTTTTAATAAAAATCGATGAATAACTATTAGTAGATATATCGATAAATATGCAAAGTAACAAGTAATTATTTTTATATTCATATTACGGGATTCACCTAATTGGCTCTTTTCGCTATAATAAACCCGTTTTCTGGCGCAATCATAATAGACTTTGCAAGAAAACATAAGAGAAGAATCACAATAAATTAATGCTACCTCAGATATATATGAATCGATAAACACTTTTACAAGCTTTTTCAATGTATAAATCAAATTAGCATGCCTTATTCAAAAAACCAACAAATTCAAAAAGTCGCAGTTAATATTATTTAAAAATAAACACATTAAAATAGCTTAATTACAACAAACCAATAAATAAACAAATAAGAAGAGATTATTTATGGACACTTCATGGTCAAAGTTACAAAATAAATTAGAAAACTGTTTATGTCCTCCTGGCAATGGTGTTTTTACCGTTAATACCGCAAAAGAGCGCAAAGAGCGTCTTCACCAGTCTATTTTTGGACAAAGCAGCAATATTGATAGCTTATGGAAACAATCGTTAAATGACCTACCTAATAGCTCTAAGGCGGTTATTTTAGGTGTGGCCTCAGATTGTGGTGGTGGTATTTTACGAGGTGCAAATTGGGGCCCTTTATTTATCCGCTCAACCCTATTAGAGCAATACCCTGAACTTACTGCTTTTGATATCGGTGATGTTAGAGTCATTCCTCATCTGCTTGCTGATAAGTATTTAAATGACGCAACACTATCAAATTGCCGTAAAGCCTTGTACCAAGATGAAAACAGTGAATTTGCTGTGAGTCCATTGACCATCACCGAAGATGTCTTACATGATTTTTATCAAACATTTCCTAACAAAGGTATTTTTGGTTTAGGGGGCGATCATAGCGTCAGTTACCCATTGACTAAAGCTTATTTGCAAGCAAAGAAAAAGCAAGGAAGGCGTGCCGCTATCATCCATTTTGATGCCCACACCGACTTATTAGTTGAACGTTTAGGTATTGATTTATGTTTTGGCTCTTGGTGTACTCATATATTAGATGACTTACATCAACCCCATCATTTAATTCAAGTAGGTATTCGTTCAAGTGGTAAACCTAAATCGCATTGGGAGAAAACGTTTGGCGTAAGGCAACATTGGGCTCACGAAATTAAAGAGCAAGGCGTTGAAGCCGTCATCAATAATATTTTAGATCAATTAAAAGATGAAAATATAGATGAGCTTTATGTCAGTTTTGATATCGATGGTATTGATGACAGTTTCGCTTCAGCAACAGGAACGCCTGAACCCGATGGTATTATGCCAGAAGAAGCGATGCGTATATTACGAGCATTAGCCGCTAAATATCCTATTACTGGCGGAGATATGATGGAGATTGCCCCATTTACTGACAGCTCTGGACTCGGTATTATTAGTCAAGAACGAACGTTGAAAGTTGGTGGTGAAATCTCTGCATTTTTGATTGGTGAAATGAATAAGTAAACATACTTCATTATCTTAAATTAAGTATATTAAAAAAGCTCTAACAGAGCTTTTTTGATCATTTTTATTATTATTAATTGATAGTAATAGTACTAACGCTAAAAGAAGTAATTAAACCAGCAGGAGTTTCTACTTCAACAGTTAAAGTTCCTGATTTAGGCGTTGTTTCTCCTTTAATCACAACTGAGAATTGCGTTCCTCCATTATGATTATCACTCGGCCAAGTAAAACTTGATGCACCCACTATTGAACCGACTGATGCAAAAAAACTAACTTTACTGCTTGCTGGCATTGGCTGGTTATGAAGATCAGCAATTATTACACTTCCTGTCGATGTGCTCTCACCAACAATGACAATAGTAGGTGTTAAACTTTCAAATTTGGGATTAGAACCCGACATAATCAATACCAATTCTGCTCTAACATTTATTGACTTGTCATTTTCAGAACATCTAGCATGAGCCGGTTCAGAACACAAGACACCGTTATATAACCCATCGTTTTGTGCAAAAACTCCATTATTATCAAAATCAGTAAACTCTTCTAAATCTCCGCCAGACTGCTCCAATGACGAATTTTCACCAGGGTTATAAAAAACATCTTCGTTATGATCGACAAAAGCTTCTTTTAGATCGTAAGGTAATCCACTGATATTATTACCGTTAAAAGCTTCAACTTCACTAGCATCAAATCGACCATTACCATTTGAGTCAGGGAATGATTCTTCACCAATTGCCGTGGCTAAAATAGTAGCTCTACCACCATATTTTTGTCCCATTGTATTAAAAACTTCTGGAACATTATCTATATTATTAAAGTCAGCTAAAACATGACCTTCAGGACGAGGCTGCTGACTTCGCCAGATAACAGAACAACTACCATTTAAGGTTGTACAGAAGGAATCAATTGAACCTCCTTCAGTTGTGAAGCTTACGGCAGTGCCGTCTGGAACTGGATTATTAAAAGCATCTGCTAACCTAGCTGTTACACTAACTTCAGAGCCCGAAATATTCCAGCCTTCTGGATTTAAAATATTAGCAGATAAGTCAAAACTGTCTTGATCAGGCACACCCGTTGATAATACTAATTGTTTAGACAAAGATGATATGACAGGGTCTGTTCCAGTAATAGTTGCTTTAACCTTTATACTAGTTGAAACCGTGCCAGAATTAACAACAGTTTGCACTTCACCCATTGCATTTGTTGTTGCCATTAGTGGGTCAAGAGTCAAGCCTCCCACAGTTGTGCTCAATTCAAATTCAACATCTTTATTTTCAACGGGATTACCGTTGACATCTAAAACACGAAATACAATAGTTGAACTTTCATCACCCCCTGTACCTTTAATGAAAATAGCTTCGGGTAATGCAGAAACATATATGATACTTCCAGCATCCGCTGGTAAAATATTAACTGTTGTAGTTGCTGACAAATTAACACCAGCGACGACTGTATTAATGGTAATTGTATCATCCCCTACACAACCTTGAGCTAAATAAGTACTCGTTGCGATGCCGTTTGAAGTGGTATAGGGAGTACTCAATACTGCAGTGGGATTTACCTTCTGACTACAAATTGATGTAAAACTAAATTCCACCGCCTCAGTATATAAATCCCCTTGTTCATCGATTATTGAAATGGAAATAACACTTGTACCACCAGAAGAGACTTCAGCTAGACTAACGTCGGCAGAACCAAGTGATAAGATCACTGAAGAAGTAGCTTGAGTGCTAAAACCTATGGAGACTTTTTGGCTCTGGTTTACACTAGCTGTGACTAATCCCGCACCACTAATATCACCTGAATTTAGGACGATAGTGGCAACACCATTAGTTCCAGTAAGAGCTGTACCAGATTCAGGTAAAAAGTGACCAAGGGATGCGGTAAAAGTAATGACTTCTCCTGCTACAGGCTCCCCGTCCTTATTAAGTGTTACCGTTATTGTCGCAGGGTTTTGCTCGGTAACATTAGTATCAGAAATAGAGATAGTCAGTATGTTTGAAGGAGCACTCACTCCATCACTAGGTTCACTCCCTCCTTCTAAACTGCCACCACCACAAGCAACTAACGTGATTAAAAACAGGGTCAAACTTAAATGTCTAAGCAGTTCCATACAGGCATCTCCATGATATTTGTATTGTTAAACTGACCACTCCTTGACTAAAAAGGTACACTGAGAACACTACCTAATATAAAAAAGCGACTATGCGTGGTATATAATTACTATATTTATTGTTAATCTATAAACAGGTAAATATTACAGGTTTAATTGTAAGCTTTTAATTGCTCAATTTGAGTTAAAAACTAGCGGGTTACTATAGATAATAAGAAAGATTGTAGCTTTAGCAATATTTGATTTGGTTTTTTTTACTAAGATCATCAATATTATTCATTCGGGCATTAAAACCTATTTTTTAATGCAAAAAAAAATAACTCCATATTAAAATATAAGAATAAAATATGAGCAAAACACAAACGTTAAGTTTAACAAATCGAATCATCATAGGTATGGCTGCTGGCTTTTTTATTGGCCAATTTTTGCAATGGTTAATGCCTAACGGTTCTGATTTTGTTATCCCACTATATATAGCCGACTTATCCTTAAGAGATTTTCTTGTTGATGGTGTATTTAATATTGGTGGCGCAATATTTATCTCGAGTTTGCGCATGTTAGTTGTGCCATTAGTATTTATTTCTCTAGTCTGCGGAACTTGTTCATTAAAGGACACAACAAAGCTAGGTCGTATAGGTGGCAAAACTATTGCACTGTATTTAATAACCACAGCAATCGCCATTAGCTTTGCAATGTTTTTAGCTTTATTAATAAGCCCTGGTGAAGGGGTAAATATGGCGGCCAGCACTACATTTGCTTCTAGAGAAGCGCCATCGTTAGCCCAAGTATTTATTCAGATGTTTCCAAATAACCCATTTGCTGCCTTTGCTGAAGGTAATATGCTACAAATTATTGTCTTTGCATTATTATTTGGTATTGCTACTGTACTCGCTGGCAAACCAGGTCAGCGAGTTGCTGCTGTTTTTGAAGACATGAATGTAATCATCATGCGTTTGGTTGCTATATTAATGAACCTTGCTCCTTATGGTGTATTTTGTTTAATGGCGACATTATTCACTGATTTAGCTTGGAGTACTTTTGGTAATTTGATTGTCTACTTTTTAGTTGTGCTAGCGGCTTTGTTTACTCATGCATTCATTACTTACCCAGTAATGTTAAAATTAATGACTGGCCTGAGCCCTATTACTTTCTTTAAAAAAGTTAAAGCCGCTGCGCTCTTTGCTTTTTCAACGGCGAGTAGTAATGCCACCATTCCGGTAACATTAGAAACTGCCACTAAAAAAATGGGGGTTAAAAACTCTATAGCTTCATTCACAGTGCCATTAGGCTCGACCATAAATATGGATGGCACCGCAATTATGCAAGGTGTTGCTACGGTATTTATTGCTCAGGTATTTAATGTTGACCTCACGTTGTCCGATTATTTAATGGTTATTCTTACGGCTACGCTGGCGTCAATAGGTACAGCCGGGGTTCCTGGCGTTGGCTTAATCATGTTAGCTATGGTGCTTGATCAAGTGGGCCTTCCTGTTGAGGGGATTGGTTTGATTATTGGTGTTGACCGTCTTCTTGATATGACCAGAAGTGCTGTTAACGTAACGGGTGATTCCATGGTAACTATCATTATTGGTAAAACAGAGAATCAATTTGATGAGCAAGTCTTCAACAATGAAAATGCCGGCTCAGAAATAGAGGATATTGACTTTCACCATTTAAATAGTAAATAAGTTGTTTCACTTATTTAAATGGCATTAATAATGTCGATGACTAATTAAAGAGGAAATGCGGCTATATAAGCCGCATTTTTTTGTGCATCCTGCACGTAAAAGCATCCCTTTTTCATCCTTAAAAAACCATTCCTAGTGTTCCCTGTTATTTGTGTTCATCCCTTCCTAGGGAGTACATCATATTGATGCATTCACAACCGTGTGAAAAGCTATCCGTTAAGGTCATCATGACACCTAGCTTCTTGCTCCATAATCTTCCTTGCCCGGTTAACATCCTTGTTATACCTTCCTTTAATAAACATCCTATTTATTTGCTACTTCCTTAGGGCTTTCCTAACAGAGATTCCTTCTCAGTGTCTTCCTGACAGGGATAATAGTAAGTTATATTTATAAACAAATGCATAGGGTAAAACCTGATATTGTAAAATATTTGTAAATAAAGGAATTAATTAAAGAAGAGTATTAAATTAAAGAATTTGATTGTGAATGTAACTCACATAAGGCCTTATAAATTTGCCGATAGCTTAAAAATAAAAAACCGCCTCATCAATTAAAATTAGCGGTTTCGTTTTACTAAATGAATTTTACGGTTAAATCACCTTCAACAGTTATTTTTACTACTTTCGATAATGTATCATTAATGCACCAGAAACATTACCAACACTAACTTCTTCTATAATTTTATAATCGCCACCACCAAAAAACGCCCGGTATTTTTCAGTTGTTGCATAAACAGCAACACCCTCACTTTCAGGATATTCTTCAAGAACAGTATTCACTGCTGCCATAAGATAATGACCAAAGCCATGATGCTGATGTAAAGGGTGGATTGCGATAAAAGATAACATATGAAATTTTTTCAACGGAACGGCGGACAATACCAGTTTTTCTTTTTCAATCATTTGTTTGGTACTAAAATAACCCGCACTTAATAACATCTTTAATCGCCAATGCCAAAATCGTTCAGAGCCTAAACCATCGTCAGGGCAATTTAAGCAGGCAACGCCAACCATCGTCCCCCCTAAATATAAGCCTACCATAGGTTGTTTTGCTTGCCAAAACGCGCCTAATTCTTCTCTAATAGACGCTCTTAAACGTTGCTCATAATCATCATTTTTGCTATTGAATATTTCTAAAAATATAGGGTCATCATGATAAGCCTGATACAATAAGGATGCGGCTAATTTAAGATCTTCCGCAGCCAAATAGGTTGCTCTAATATCAACGTTTTCTTTTATATTTACCACATCTGTCATCTGCTTTCCTTTACAGCTATGCTTTATTATTAAGTTGAATAGTCGCCTAAGATAAAACGTTTTTAAAAATAGGTCAAATCTCATGAGAAAGATTTCTGTTTAATAAAAAACTTACCGACTTACCAAGCAACTTAAAATATCTGGTTGTTGCCCCAAAAACACAGATTAACTAATCACATAAACCAGCTGCAAACATACAGTGACTGGAGTAAACACTTCACTGGAGTCACTGTATGTTTTAAAATCTTTATTTATGTTTTTTTATTTAATTAACTCTGTTCGATCAACTAATTATAAATTTTCTATTTTGCTAATCAGAACAGTATTACATTTAAAGTTGTAAAAAAAAAAGCTAGAATCTAATGGATTTAACTAACAAAGGTATAAATATGTCCATGTCTGATGAAATATTAATTATTGCTAATCAACTTGCGAATAAAGGTAAAAAACCAAGTATTGCACTTATTAAAACAAAATTATCAACAAGCGTGCCATTACCTGTAATTATCTCAACCTTAAAAACTTGGCAACATGACCCTGACTTTATTTCGTTAAAGTATGAAAAACCAATAGCAATAAAGAAAAAAGAAACTGAAGAAAATGTTCAGGCGTTCAACTTGGCAATTGAAAAGGCATTAAAACCATTTAAAAAAGAAATTCAAGAACTGAAATTAGAAATAGCTAAAATAAAAAAACATATCAAGGCGTGTTAACCACTATCGCATTGACATGCGTTAATAAATTTTTAGTAAACTTATAATGCCGGTGTTAATTGACGGATAAAATCATTTAATGAGTCAGCCAGTTTTTTGTGTGCCTTACAGCCTACCCTTTCCACCCAAACAGCACCCGTTTCATTATTAATTGACAAAATCATATCATCTTCGTTAGTTACCCCAAAAAAGATGGTGTTTTCTTGTTTTAACCGTTTTTTCATCAAAATATGGCCAATAATATTCTCTTGCAATCGATAGAAGTCTTTATTGTTCCAGGCAAATAATAAAGATAGCTCTCCATCTTCACATGTTGCATTTATAGATTCGCTAAAAAAAGTTGAAAAATAAGTTTTTATATCGGGATGTAAAGAAATCTCTAGAGCACTCTCAATATTTTCAAAAGATAAAGCTATCTCGCTTATAACTGGGCGCCAGTGAATATTATTCTCATCATAGTCATCTTGCTGACAAGCAGAGGGCCAATCATCATCTTTTTCTATTATGGGCAAGCCTCCAGTACTTTTTTCATGTAAATCGACAAAATTATTAGCGAATATCCATAAGGATTCAACTAAAGGGGAATTTGGTAATATCATCAAAGAGCAAGATCCTTTAAAATAAAGTGAATTGTAAACAAAAAAAGTAAATTTATGGCTAATTATCAGAACGCCAAAGAATTAACAACGTTAACGCTTGGCAAAGAAACTAATTACAGCAGCGAATATAACTCAGATTTATTGCAAGCGGTACCCCGAAAACTTAATAGAGATGATTTAGCGCTAAAAGATAATTGTTTACCATTTACCGGTGAAGATGTTTGGTATGGTTATGAATTATCTTGGTTGAACAACAAAGGAAAACCTATTGTTGCTGTCGCAGAGTTTAGGTTTTCTTGTACCAGTCCAAACTTAGTCGAGTCAAAATCATTTAAATTATATCTAAATAGCTTTAATCAAACAAAGTTTGATTCATGGCAAGCGGTCGAAAATATTTTAATTAAAGATTTATCTCTTACATCTGGAATAACCGCTAAAGTTAAATTATTTAAGGTTGATCAATGCCCCGCGCTTGCAATATCAAGTATTCAAGCAAACTGTATTGATGATTTAGACGTAACTATTGATAATTATGATTATCAAAAGGAGTTACTAAAAGGTATTCAATATTCAGGTGCTGAGAGTAAAGAAGAGTTTGTCGTTAGTCATTTACTCAAGTCTAATTGCTTAATTACCAACCAACCAGACTGGGCTAGCCTTTATATTAGCTATAAAGGCGCGCCATTAAATCATGAAATATTATTGAACTACATTATTTCTTTCCGGCAACATAATGAGTTTCATGAGCAATGTGTAGAGCGAATATTTACTGACATTACTAGCTATTGTCACTTAGAAGAATTGACGATTTTTGCCCGATATACTAGGCGAGGTGGATTAGACATCAATCCTTTTAGGAGTTCAATACAGCAAACAGCTCCTAACTTGAGGACACTTAGGCAATAATTTACTTTTTATCAATATCGTCAACGACTATGATATCAAGTATTATAATTGCTCTAATGAATTTCAAGGAGCATTAATTAATGATCGATACTCAAACGATTAAGACTTTTATTAATTATCCCTGGTAAAGTGTTAACTCTAGTTAGCTATTCATTTTAACTAATGACCGATATAAAAAATTGTTATCATTAATTGAGAGATCTTAAAAAACAGAGCTAAAATTAAATGACAGCAGTCATATGTCAATTGATTTAATACGTATCACCAAAAATAAAACAATAACATTGTGTTACATCATTTATACAGTGCTTTATAGCAAGTGAAACTTTAGGAATAGACTGAGTCGTTTACATATTTCCCGCTAACTATGTAACTATGTTATTTATTACCCACTAACTATGTAACTATGTAACTATGTAACTACGTTATTTATTATTGCGAAGGAGTTGAGATATGCATACCACATTAAGCCCTGTAGGGAATATGAACTTACTGTCTCAAATTGAAGTTGATCAACTTCAGGAGTCAGCTGCAAGCAATTTATATAAGCTATATAGAAACTGCTCGTTGGCAGTATTAAACTCTGGCAGCCATACGGACGATGCAGAAGAAATATATCAACAATATCAAGATTTTCAAATTAAAGTTTTAAGTCGTGAACGCGGAGTGAAACTCGATTTAAATAATCCTCCCCTGCACGCCTTTGTTGACGGAAAAATCATCAAGGGTATTCAAGAACATTTATCGGCGGTATTACGTGATATTTTATTTATCAACACTAGATACATAAGTATATCTGAGCAGCTAGTGCCTCCATCCGAACATATCACCCATGTTGTTTTTGATATCCTTCGTAATGCTAGCGTGATATTACCCAAGACAGAGGCTAATTTAATTACTTGCTGGGGCGGGCATTCAATTAATGATACCGAATATAAATATACTAAAAAAGTAGGTTATCAACTCGGCCTACGTGGCTTTAATATTTGTACCGGCTGTGGTCCAGGAGCAATGAAAGGTCCAATGAAAGGGGCAACAATAGCTCATGCCAAACAACGTAACAAAGAGGGACGTTATTTGGGGTTAACAGAACCCAGTATCATTGCCGCTGAGCCCCCAAATGCGATAGTTAATGAACTCGTGATTATGCCTGATATAGAAAAACGTTTAGAGGCTTTTGTACGGATGTCTCACGGTATTATTATTTTCCCTGGGGGCGCAGGTACAGCTGAAGAGTTACTTTACATATTAGGGATTATGCTTAACACCAAAAATCGAGAGCAAAAATTGCCAATCATTTTAACTGGTCCAGCTCAGTCTGCGGATTACTTTAATGGCATAGATACTTTTATTGGCGAGACTTTAGGAGAAAAAGCCCAGCAGCTTTATCAAATTATTATTGATGATGCCCAAGGCGTTTCTCAAGCAATGAAAGCTGGCTTAACAGAAGTTATTAGCCATCGTAAACAGACTGGCGATGCTTACCATTTTAATTGGTCATTATTTATTGATTCAGAATTCCAACAGCCTTTTGAACCCACACATCAAAAAATGGCAGAGTTACCCCTTGAGAGTAATTTAGAAACAGCCAATTTAGCGGCTAATTTACGAAAAATATTTTCAGGTATTGTCGCTGGTAATGTCAAATCTTCAGGTATAAAATCTATTAGAGAACATGGTCCCTTTATTATATCTGGTGAGCCTAAAATCATGAATGTAATAGATAATTTATTAACTTCATTTGTTTCACAGCAGCGAATGAAACTTCCAGGCAGCCGCTATATCCCTTGTTACAAAGTATCTGAAGGCAGAGGCTAATGTCGATGCACATTGTATTGATTGATGCATTAAACCTAATTCGTAGAATATACGCAGTTCAAGAAAGACCGTTTTTATTAAATAAAAACAGTCTTTCTGATGACGAACTTTCAGAAAACACTCAACAACAAATTTTAAAAAACACGCAACAAGCATGTAGTCTAGCATTATCTAAAATATTGACTAAAATGCAGGCAACTCATGCCCTTGCTGTGTTTGATAGTGAAACCCCTTGCTGGAGATATCAACTTTACCCTGATTATAAAAAAGGCAGAAAAAAAATGCCTGAACATTTATCAAATGCACTAACGACGATTCAAGATACTTTTATGCACCAAAATGTTGACTCATTAATTTCAGATAAAGATGAAGCAGATGATTTAATCGCAACCTTAGCCGTTAAAGTTGCGCTTAGGGGGCAAAAAGTGACCATTATTTCAACTGACAAAGGTTTCTTATCACTCATCAACCAAAATATTAATGTTTATGACTATTTTAATAAACGTTATTTAGATGAGGAACATATTCACGAAAAATTTAATGTTAAATCCAATCAACTCATAGACTTTTGGATGTTAACTGGCGACTCAACCAATAAAATTCCAGGTGTTGCTGGAGTTGGTCAAGTAACAGCCTCTTCATTACTTAACCAATATCAATCTTTAACTGCATTAGTTAATGCTGAAGATCTAAAAGAAAGCATCTATCAAAAGCTTATTGAGGCTGAAGAGCAATTTAAAATGACTAGGCAATTACTGACATTAAAACAGGATATTCCTTTAGGTTTTAATCTAAAGGATATTAGGCTATCAAACGAAAATTAAACAAGGCCAAAGCTACTTTCTAGCCTAGTATAACAAAGAAGGGTTGGTAAATAAGCCAATGCTGTTTGTCAGACCAAGAGAGGTGTTAAAGGAGATAATGGCACAAACAATAGACTTCATTATTTGCGGTTAATGGGCCATTAAAAAATAAGAACTGGTACTCCATGCCCAAACGTCAATCTCATTGATTTACTCAATAATTAAAATATCCTGTTACGCCTAAAAATCACACGCCTTGATGTGCAATAAATCAAATATTCATCAACATTAAATACTTAAACCGTTAATTTTGACTAATATAGTAATGTATTTAGTCAAACCGCGTTTTCATTATCATTCTGAAAGGTTTTAAGCTCGCTTACACAACATCAATATGGTATAAATCTGCCCAATTACTCTACTGGCTTTATTCGCCGAATATTCTTCATTTGAGAATTTTATAAAAGGTACATTTAATGACTAAGCAAACTATCACAGTTATCCCTGGCGACGGTATCGGTCCAGATATTATTGACGCCACCATCAAAATCCTTGATAAAGCTGGTTGTGATTTTAACTACGAATATGCTGATGCAGGCCTTATTGCACTAGAAAAACATGGCGAGTTGGTTCCGGAAGAAACATTAAAACTCATTGAAAAAAACAAAGTTAGCTTAAAAGGTCCACTAACAACACCAGTCGGTGAAGGGTTTACTTCAATCAATGTCACTTTACGTAAGCATTTTAAATTGTACGCTAACTTACGTCCGGTACTTTCTTTTAAAGGCACAAAGGCCCGTTACGAGAATATTGATATACTAACCGTTCGTGAAAATACTCAAGGGATGTATTCTGGTGCTGGTCAAGTGGTTTCAGAAGATGGAACTCAAGCCGAAGCGCTAAGTATTGTTACACGTGATGGTGCTGAGCGTATTTTAAATTTTGCTTATGAAACAGCCGTAAAAGAAGGTCGTAAAAAAGTCACAGCAGTTCATAAAGCTAACATCTTAAAATCGACCTCAGGCTTGTTCTTAAAAGTGGCGCGCGAAGTAGCTGCTCGTTACCCAGAAATTGAATCAACAGAGATGATTGTTGATAATTGCTGTATGCAATTGGTGATGAACCCTGAGCAATTTGACGTTATTGTTACCACTAATCTTTTTGGTGATATCTTATCTGATCTATGTGCGGGTTTAGTCGGTGGCTTAGGTATGGCTCCGGGTGCAAATATTGGTGACGATTGTGCTATTTTTGAAGCTGTGCATGGCAGTGCTCCTGATATTGCAGGTAAAAACCTAGCCAACCCAACCTCGGTTATTCTTGCGGCAATTCAAATGCTTGAATATTTAGACATGGGTGATAAAGCTGAAAATATTAGAGCGGCGATTACAGATGTTATCGCTAGTGGTGATAGAACAACGCGTGATTTAGGTGGTAGCCATGGCACTTCAGACTTTACCGAAGCTGTGCTAGAAAGACTCTAATACAAAGAAGTCATTTAAACTTTAGCTATCAGTTTTCTATTTCACTGATAGCTAAAGGATTATTCTAATAACTACTCTTTTGGCGGCAAGGGAGATAAAAGCCTTGCATGGACAGTAACTTCTTCACGATCGTAATATAAGTGTTTGGCATACAACTCATATTTCACTTTATATTCGTTAAACATATCTTTCATTATTTGCAAATCGTCATTTACTTGTTGATAACGCCCTTTCATTGGCAACTTCAAATTAAACATCGCTTCTTTGCAATAACCATTAACTAACCATTCAGCCATTAACTTTGCGACTCTGGTTGGTTTTTCTATCATATCGCACACTAACCAGTAAACGTTTTGCTTCATTGGAATATACTTAAAGCCATCCATCATTTTATGTTTAACTTGCCCTGTTTGCATTAACGACTCCGCCATAGGACCATTATCAACCGCTGTCACCATCATCCCACGTCTAACGAGTTGATAGGTCCAACCTCCTGGTGCCGAGCCTAAATCAACAGCATTCATGCCTGAAGTTAAACGGTGTTCCCAATCACTTTTAGGAATAAAAAACAAGAAGGCTTCATCAAGCTTTAATGTTGAACGGCTCGGTGATTGATTGGGGAATTTTAAACGGGGAATACCCATAATATGGGGTGAGTTATTCTCATGCAAAGAAAAACCTAAGATAACTTCTTGACCACTTAAAAATAACGCATGCAATATAGCGCCATCTTTATCACCTTTTTCACTTAATATTTTTTGTTTTCTCAACGCTTGTCTAAGTGGAACAGCAAGCTTACGACAAAATTTGGAAAGCTCTTTACCTTCATTAGTATCAGGCATCTCCATACGTAAATCGGCATATTGCCATTCTTTACCTAAGGTTTCGGTAATCGCTTCCACGCGATTATAATCAGGTAAAGCAATTTTATCTGTGACAGTAACAAACCATTGACGGGCAAAAATCAAACGTTTAAGTGGTAATTTCCCCATTAATGCTTCGCCATGTTCACTTTCATTTAAATGAAAATAAACAATGCCCTGATTTTTAACTAGTTCTAAGTAGCCATAAATTTCATTCCAAGAAGCTTTTTCTTGAATTTCTGCACCACATTCTTTCTCAAAACCTGGTCGACAATATAATACAATTGATGTCATAACGTTTTACCTAATTTTTACTCAATATAAGAATATCAATATAATGGAATGATTAATGGTTAATTTTTTTGGTTAAACCAATCCCCACAAAGCATAGAAAAAACCAACCTAGTGCTAATAAGCTGCCACCAAAAGGCGTCAATTTAGCAAAAAAACTTAAACCAAATAGTATTTTCATATACAAGCCACCACTGAAAAGCAAAATACCAAGAACTAAACTTAAGCTGGCGGCAATTAACAACTTCAAGGGTTGAATGAGATAACAAACCAAGGTAATAAATAACGCAAGTGTATGAATAAATTGATATTGTAAAGCTGTGTCCAAGCCAACTCGTTGCACTTGGGGTAAGCCAGCGCCAACATGAGCTAACCAAGCGCCGAATAATACTGAAAAAGTGCCGCTGATACCAATAAAAATCATCAATAAGGGAATAAGTTTAACAGTTTTCATCAATAAACCTCACAATAGCTTGTATTGTCGTCTCTATGTGCTGCTGGTGTGTAAATCCTGACTTTACTCTCGGCTTTAAACTATGATCACCGTCAGGTAAAAATAATACTTGGCATAATGTTGAAAGATCATAATGAGAAATTTCGTCTTTATTACCCAGGGCATCCCGCTCACCTTGCACTATTAATAGTCTTTTTTGATTTTTTTGCAGGGGTTCAAGGCGAAGCTTCTCAGGTTTTTTTTGTGGATGAAACGGGTAACCTAAACAGATCCCTCCTTTGAAACGAGAAAATATATCTCCAGCAATACTTTCATTCAGCAGGGTTGCAGCAACGCGTCCCCCCATCGACTTACCCGCAATAAAGAGGGGTAATTGAGTATCAATACTTGATAGTAGACTTAAAAAGCAGTCAATTAACTTGGGCATCCTATCAGGTGGTCTACGTATACCATCTTCAGCACGTCTTATCATATAGGGAAAATTAAAACGGATAACACTGATTTTATGTAGATTTAATTGCGACGCGATTATCTCCATAAACTCATGGTCCATGTCCGCACCAGCACCATGGGCTAAAACTAATAACGCTTTTGGCTCTTGAACAAGATTTTGATGTATAAAGTGATCAGTTTGTAAAGACTCTTCACTCAATGTTACTAATTTTAGCATTATTTAATTTGTCCGTTTTCAATATCATCTTGCTCTGATTCTACAGTATCTAGCATCCATTGACGAAATGAGGCTATTTTCCCTATCTCCATTTGATTTTCACGGCAAACAGTATAAAAGCTATTTTTACTGACTAATACATCATTAAATGGACAAATTAATCGGCCTGAATCAATATCTGGCTTAGCAAGGACACTATTAGCCAAAGCAATACCTTGGCCATGAATGGCTGCTTGTAACACCATAGCTGAGTGACTAAAAATAGGCCCATGGTTAACGTTAACTCCTTTTACACCAACTTGTTTAAACCAACGTTTCCAGTCTCGACGAGAAGCATCATGTAATAAAGAATGCTGAGTGAGATCATTCACTGTATTTAAGGGTTTTTTACCATTTAAAAGCAAAGGTGAACAAACTGGTATCAAATATTCGGTGTGTAATTTATCAGCATGTAAGTTGAGCCATTGACCCCTTCCGTGATAAATAGCGACATCAACATCCTCAGTTAATGAATTATCACGTTGATCAACTGCTTTTATTCTTACATCAATATCAGGATGACGAATATTAAAAGCTTGTAAACGAGGAACTAACCATTGAATAGCAAAGCTTGGCTGTAAACTAACCGTAATAGATCCTTTTGTACCTCTAGCCAATAGTTTTTCTGTTGCATCATTCAAAGAATTAAAAATATCTTTAATATCTAAGTAATAAGACTGACCTTCTTCAGTCAATAATAATGAGCGATTTTTACGCATAAACAACTTAAGCCCCAAATATTCCTCAAGCGCTTTTATTTGATGACTGATTGCTGCCTGCGTAACAAACAACTCCTCCGCAGCCCTCGTAAAACTTAACTGACGAGCAGATGCATCGAACGCGCGCAATGCATTTAAAGGGGGTAATCTATTGGCCAAAAAATCTATTCCTCACAATAAAAATTAAATAAAACAGGTTTGTATTATGTATAAAAATTCATTAAAGCAGCATAATAACATGACATTAGTTTTTCTAATGGATTAGATTATAAATTGTCAGTTTTAAAATTACCAGTTATTGCGTATTATTCCTTTCGTAGATGAAGGACTTCATCTCAACTCTCGATTTATATGCGGGTTTTAATATTGCAAGTGACTCCCAACCCACTTCAATACATGCGAGACAAGGTCCTAAAAAGTCTATACGGATATAACATTTTACTATAGGTACTTTTATTATGAAAAATACAAACGAGATTAACAAAAAATTTAACACCCGACTCTGTATTATGCTTGCTGGCATGTTTGCTACTAGCGTTTCGGCAACTTCGTTAGATTATATTGAAGTCACTGAAATTGAAAAAATCAATCATAATGTGATTATGAATTTGGCTAAAGTTGAATTAAAAAATTCACTAAAAAATATGCCTTTAAAAACTGTTTCTGCTAACAAAAGTGCATCAACGCAATTAGCAACACAGGTAAGAACTTTTAATCAAGATGTAATATTAGCGAATATAGTGCTGATAGCTGAATAAAATTTATAAAAATGCTCGCTGCTTATTTATAAAATAGATGATAAGCCACACTTATCATCTTAAGTTAATAGAAAATCCTGCTTTTTGCATGGCGTAATACACTACTTGGGATCTATTCATTAGATCCTTTTTTATTGCCTTTAATATTTACCAAGTCAAAGTAACAAAAGCTATTATCATTAAAGCCACGTTGAAGAAATTAATTCGTAAAGCTTTAAAGTCTCATCGTTCAGAGAGAGTATCAATAATCCCCATTTCGCTGGCAATAATTAGGATTTAAATATTAAGGAAAGAAAAAGAAAGTAACCAACTAGTATTTATATTCATTAATGAGCCTGTTAGCTCGATTCAGATACACTTTTCCATGAGATAATTAGTAAGCACTTGATCACGTATATTCACTTGCTGAGATTTTAGTATTTGAAAGCCACAATGTTCAAAAAATGGTTTTGCAGTAATGCTTGCATGTAAATAAAAACGCGCATTACCTTTTTTTTCTCCTGCGAGCATTAGCGCTTTCATTAAAGCTTTACCAATACCTTTACCTTGATGATTCCAATGGCAAAAAAAATGGTCAATATAGCCATCATCTTGAATATCGGCAAACCTACAATTTTATTATCTAAAATAGCAACAAAAGGATTTATAGCGCTCATACGGTTATACCATGCTAATTGATCATAATCACCTGGCGCCCACGCTTTAACTTGATGTTCAGAATAGTCTTTAATGTTAACTTTTCGGATTGTATTGAAGAAAATCTTTCTCAAATCTACTTCATCGCCCTTTTTAAATTTTCTAATGATAAGCACTGATATTTCCTTGTTCAGCTAACGTCCCTTTAACAGGCTAAATATAATTAGCTATAATCTTCAATAGAATAGTAAACAGTCAACTATATTTAGGTCTTTAAAGCCCTTATTAGCTGTTTTATATCCAACATCATTCATAGGTTTACTACTTTTTACGTTTTGAAGCTGCTATGGCAATTATTACAATAATAATCACGACTACTACACCACCAACTGCCGAACTACTGATAATGATTTCCTTTTGTAATAGTTATAAAACTAAATAATTAAGATTAATACCGTGAATACAAAATACATTAAATACAGGTTAAGCGACGATTAAAAAAAGTTAACTATGTTTTTGATTAATGTAACACTTATTTGGATACAACAGGCATAGATGATGAGTGATGTTCAATTATAAACCAACAGCCATTTAAGGGGCTGATAATCGTTTACTAACATATGAAACCGAGCCAACTTTTATAAGTTTAGCTTTAAATTTTTGTTAGGTATTTTTAACACCGTAGCTATACAACGCTATCATTTGCGGAATAGACAAGATAAATATTACGCCATAAATTGAAGCGACTGTTAGGTTTTGATCTTCGGCTGGAATTCCTAACCACAGCAAAACTAAATAGACTATTGACCAGATAAGAAATGCTGGGAAAAATAATTTCCAAAACTGTTTAGAAAAGTAGTTAACTTTATATATGTAACCTCGCAATCCAATGAGAGCTAAAACTAAAGCACCCCAATTAATAATATCTAAAACTGAAACATCTGATAAGTACCCTGAGACTAAATTTACTATTAAGCTAAGTACGCTAAACAGTAAATATATTTTCCATATACGCATAACTTTAACTTACACCAAAGTAACGGTTTAAAAATAGTAGACTATAATTTAGCGAAATAAATAGACGGCTGTTTTAGTCTTATTAATCTACTTGTTCTGTGCTCGAAAAACATAGCCCTAATCTTTATTTTTTTTAGGTATAGCAATATTTGCATAAATTGTTGTCACCACACCAGTAATAACAAAGATCATAGCAAGACCAAACATTGCATTATCTTGCGATTCAAAAGTCAAAAGATATATACCTAAGACAACGAATAACCAACCAACTAAAACAAAAGCTTTGGGATGTGACGTTATCAGTCCCGATTGTTGCCTACTTTTTACTACATTAGGTTTAGAATGTGATGAAGCTTTTCGTTTGTTTTTATTTGTAGGCATCTAAAATTCCTCAGACCTTATAAAACCTCACTAAGAGGTAAATAATAGTTAGTTAAAAAATGGGTGAACAAAAACAGTAAACTATTTTTATCCTTGTTTATTATATTGTTATATCACTTTCTATAACCAATACTAGATTTAAATGTCACTATTTAGAATAAATAACTTAGTTAATAACTTTTTAGGTACAAAGGCAGCAACAAAACTCATTAAGACAAAATAACCAACTAGTATAGCTACGTTAATTTTGATTGAATAATCGTTCGTTAATACACCGTTATATGTAATGATTGCTTGAGAGTCTCACAGAATACTAACAAATTGATAAAGCATGAATCATCAAACAACAAACCCTAACCTTTTCTGAATCTGCGCATTGCTATTAATTGTGATAGGCCCACTTAATACGCTGTGATATATAACGTTTAGCTCACTAGAATCCTTGAGCGAAGTGAATAAAATTTCTGTCTATTGTTATTTGTTCGACTTATGTTTCACCCGGTTTAAGTTTAAAGTGAGATAAGCTATTTGTTATAGATGAATTTTGATACCAATTATTAAACACAAGCTCCAACGAGTTTACTTCTAGTGTACCGAAGTCATAATTCTTATATTGAAATAATACTTTCATAAGTTCATCGCTATTTTTAAAAGCGGTAAGACATCTTACCGCTGTTGTATGCGCTGTTGATATTCTATATCTCGAATCAATAGTTGATTCAAGTTTTGCTTTTTTAAAATTTACTCGCAAGGCATCTCTCAAGTGATTTAACTGCTTAGTATCAGGAAAACCTTGGATTAAAATACAAGAGGGGGACACTGTAATTCCCTTATAGTGGATCTTAAAACCATCAATGTGTTTAATTGTTTCTTTAAAAACATGGGAATAAGCCTCTACATCAATGTTAGCTAGTTTAAAACCCGTTGTGCAGCTAATTATTGATAGAATAGTCAAATGTAACTCATTTTTTGGATAGTAATATTGCTCTGGTTCAATAACTTTTAATTCCTTTAAGAAGTTATTAATTTTACTACCAACTGAATCTTCAAAATAAGATAAAACGGTAATTCCTCGTCTCATGTCTGTTGGATCGTTAATTAGCGAGTCTATTTCACAATCATTATTCTTAAATTTATCAATAGAATCTATCCACATTTGAGAGTATAAATTTTTAAGATCAGACATAATATAAATTTTGCCTATAGGCGTAACGGCCTGTTGTGGGGCTGATAATTATTGACTAAAACTAGTGACCAATGAGCAAAAGCTAAGGGCTCCTGGTCTTTGTTTAATTTCTTGTTATCTGGCTTTAATTGCTTCAATAGTAACCGATTCAACCTATAAATAAAGCAATATATTAAACGTATCAACTGATATGATTACCGCGGTGAGATCTTGCTAATCAAATATCTCGCAGCCCAACGCCGGCTAAAGAATTTCATCGATAGTAGAGCCAGTTAGAACCTATAAAATCAGGCCACACTACTTTATCTTTAATCAATTGATACGCAAATCAATAAAAACATAGTGGTAATGGCCCCCATAATACTTGTTAAATAAACAGTCAGACCAAATTGGGATATTTAATTTGAATATGCCCAGTCTCAATAATATGTATCACCTAGATGATTTAATAATAAATAAGCAGATACAAATCATGCTTTGACTACTCAATATAAATACTATTGTATACATAATCTTAAATAAAAATGCTTATAACGGTTATTTCCTTTATAATTTTTAAAAAAACAAGAAATATAGAGAGCTAAAGATGAATAAAAGTATAGTTATTATTGGTGTTGCTATTGCATTTTTACTATCGGGTTGTTCAAGTACATCAAATATTGTTGAAGAACAAAAAGTTGCGACTCAACGAAATGATTTATTTAATGCGGCACAAAATGCTGTGAAAAAATTGACTGAACGGCTAAAAAGAGCAGAAAAAGATAATTTAATATATTTTGCCAACGATCTCTATAAAGACGTTTTAGATGAAATGAAGGACGTCAACAGTGAGTTTGATGGTATTCGTTTTTCTCCTCAAGATATAGACCAAGGTAAAAGCAATAAAATTCAAACTTACATTTTAAAAACTAATAACTTGTTAAATCAAGCGTATCTAGTTAAAGCGACGAGTGAAAAAGTACTTGTAGAAACTAATACTCAAATGAAACGCTTAAATAAACTAAGCATAAAAAATCATTATCCTCGCAGTTATAAACAAATAACAAAAAAAATAGATAATATGGTTGATGACATTGCTGATGGCGATTTAGAAGATGCCCAAAATGATCAAGCTGAATTATTACTAGAACTTTATGCGTTAGAAGTTAAAGTGGTTAAAAAGATTGAATTAGCAAGTTTAATAAACAGCATTACTGCTTTCAAAAAATCACGAGCTGAACGTTTAGCGCCAATTAGCCTACAAAAAGCCATCGCTACCAAAGAAGCTGCCGAAGGGACAATAAATTCAAACCCTAGAGCTGTTCTAGCAATTAAAGATGCAGTTTCGAAAGCTGCTTTTGAAATAGCGCATGTAGAGCATATTATTTTGGAGATAAAAAAGCTTTCTTCATTAAATAACAAGCAATATGAGCGTTATATTTTAGAGAATGAAAATATGTTGGCTAAAGTTTATAGTGCCTTAGATATGGTAGATCAACGTAATAAGCCTATCACAGAGCAAGTCGATTCAACTCAACGACAAGTAAGCGATGTACAAAAAAAATATAGTCAAAAATTAATTGAACTAGCTGATTTATCAAAAACATTAATACAAAAAGAACAAATGATCAAAGAGCTTGAACAAAAGTTGGTTAACGCTAATGAACTGGAGCAACAGATAGTTACCCGTAAATTGACAAGTCATGCAGAAAACCTAAAAGAACAAAATGCACAATCATTGTTGGAACTTGAGCATAAAAAAACATTATTGGATAGTGAGAGAAAACTACTAAATGCTAATAAAAAACTGAGTGTTGCCCAAAATAAGATATTACAATTAAACAATGAACTACAAGCAATTGAAAAAATTAAAAAAGTAGCAAATGCTCCTCAACCTAAAGTAATAGACGTGCCAACACTCAAAACTAAAGTGCTAGAAATTGTCCCCGCTAAAACAAAAACATGAGAGATAGCCATACCTAAAGCTAACGTCAAATATAGGGCTTAAATTAAGATGTTTTATTAATAATAATAAATACTAATATTAAGTAATATCTGACAGGTATAACTACTGTTATGCAGATAAATCATTGATGTTATTACTCATTAAAAAATCAGTCTGGTTGCAATATTGACTAACTGCAACCAATCAAATACATTCAATTATTCACTTAAAAGATAATTAAGGAAATAGCCCTGAATGAACACCTCAAAACGAATAAAACTTATATTAACTTCCATTCTATTCCTTCTTTTTAGTACTTTCGCATTAGGTCAAAAATTAGCTCCTAAAGAAAGAGTAATAGAACCTGACCATACTATAACGTCAAAAATAATGGATAAAGACTATCAATTATATATTTCGTTCCCAAAAAGCTACAGTACCAAGGATGCCAATTCATATCCGGTATTGTATGTTCTAGATGGACACTTTTCTTACCATTTATTTAAAGGGGTACAAAACCTTCTGACTACTGATAAAGCCATTGAAGAAGTAATCATAGTAGGTATTCGTGAAGGGCATGATTTCAATTCGTGGTTCATTAACAGAGCCTATGACTTCACGCCCTCAAAGGACACTGTTTGGGAAAGAGATAGAGAAAAAAGATATAATCTCCCAAAGGGTTCGTTAACGACCGGTGGTGCAGCGGAATTTCTGGAGTCGATTAAGACAGAAATCGTACCCTTTATAGAGAAAAATTATAAAACCAATAACGACAGAGGAATCACTGGATGGGCATTTGGCGGATTATTTACCGCCTATTCTTTTATAAATTCTGATGGCTATTTTACTCGATTTGGTATTAACACCTCGACTCTTTGGTGGAATAACAACGAAATATTAAATCAAGCCATTCTAAGATTCTCAAATAATAAAACTTGGGACATACCACCAACCAAAGTATTTATGTCTGTTGGAACATTAGATGAATTATCTATGATTCCTGCAATGTTAAAATTTTCTTCACACCTTAAAAACAGAACATATAAAAATATAGACTTTGAATCTCAAATATTTGACAAGGAAACTCATGCGTCAACATTACCAACAAGCTTAAGTAAAACACTTGCCGTTCTATATGGTACAAAATGAAAATTATAGATAAAGATACAACAGTTAATAATGTTTATAAGTCATACTTGTTCACGTTATTAATTCGTTTGTTATAAAGCTGAAATTAAGATAAATAACTTATAATAGTGGTGTTTGTGTAGTAGTTGGATATTTCAAATAAGGCATCTACATGTGTTGGCTACACACGTGGTTTAAGATTACTTGGGCACATAGAAATTAACTATTACAGCTAATCAGGCAAGTTGGATTATATTGAGTAGTGATAACGCTTTGCTAGACTAATGAATTTAAGGAGTTTTAGTCGCAATCATGTAGCACTTCATGTAGCAAAAAGGTGTAAGTCATTGATTTAAAATAGAGTGGTGGCAACCCAAACAGCCACACC
>CAWVSL010000030.1:0-35189 GCA_963933115.1 uncultured Colwellia sp. | reverse complement strand
CGAAAAAGCTCATCAGCAGCACCCGCAAAGCTTTTTTTACGTTCAATTGCCTCTAGTACTCTTAAAGCATCAAGTGTTATTGGTGAGATCATTGCTTCAAATATATTGAACTATAAGTTCAAATATTACCGTTATTAATAATTTTAGCCTTTAAATATAATGGCTTCAACAATCAAAAACAATGAATATTAAGGAATTTAATTATGTCTAATTTAAAAACACTACTTTCAACAAACGCAGGTTTTGGTATTTTAGCACTGAGAATACCTGCGGCAATTATTTTTATCGCCCATGGTGGGCAAAAACTGTTTGCTTGGTTTGGGGGTTATGGTCTTGAAGGAACAGGTCAATGGATGGCTTCTATTGGGCTAGTGCCAGGTTATCAATTGGCCTTATTAGCCGGTAGTGCTGAATTTTTTGGGGGTATCGCCTTGTTAGTTGGCTTTATGGTTCGCCCAACAGCATTAATACTTGCTCTTACCATGTTGGTTGCTATTTTTAGTGTACATTTTGTTAATGGCTTATTTATGAGTAACAATGGTTATGAATTTGCTTTGGCTTTGTTAGCTATTTCAGCCTCTTTGATGTTTAGTGGTGCAGGCAAGGTGTCAATAGATAATATATTAGCGAATAAATACCTTTAACTCAGGGACCACATAGGAGCACATGCAAATGGCTAAAGTGAAAAGTAACTGGAAAAGCAGTATTAAAGACGGTGAATATCAACGTAAAGAGTCACAATTTAGACACTGGATTACTGCCGATGGAAGTGCGGGTGTAACCGGAGATGAAGGATTTATAGCTGAAGCTAATCGGTATCACCTTTATGTATCATTGGCATGTCCGTGGGCACATCGTACTTTACTTTTTCGTCAGCTCAAGGGTTTGGAAGACCTGATCACGGTTAGTGTGGTTCACCCCGATATGTTTGAAAATGGTTGGAGTTTTAACCATGATAAAGACTCTGCAGCACTTTATGGCACAACAGGTGATGACTTATTTGCCAGTGAATTTATGTTTGAAAGGTACTTTGAAAAAGCGCCAGACTATGCAGGGCCTATTACTGTTCCCGTATTGTGGGACAAAAAACTGAACGTTATCGTCAATAACGAATCTTCAGAAATTATTCGCATGTTTAATTCTGCTTTTAATCAATTAACAGGCAATGCATTAGATTTCTATCCTGCACACTTACAGACTAAAATTGATGAAGTGAACGACTTTGTTTACCATCGTATTAATAATGGCGTATATAAATCGGGCTTTGCCAGTACGCAGCAGTCTTACGATGAAAACGTGACCATTTTATTTGATGCGTTAAAGCAACTTGATGACAAGCTTGCCACGCAGCGCTATTTAACGGGGAGTGAACTTACCGAAGCTGACTGGCGCTTATGGTCAACCTTAATACGTTTTGATGCGGTTTATCATACGCACTTTAAGTGTAATCTGCAGTTAATCAAAGAATACAATAACCTTTACCACTATATGTTGGAGTTGTATCAAATGCCTAACATTGCAGGAACAGTCAATATGGCTCATATTAAGCGTCATTATTATGCCAGTCATCTTGCCATAAATACTTACGGGATTGTGCCTTTAGGTCATAACCAAGATTGGTCAGTGCCTCATCATCGTGAGCTTATTGGCGCATAACACTGAGGTCTGTTGATTTTTTAATTTACAGCTCTGTTGCACTTAGCAATGAAAAAGTTAATAGAGCTGAGTCATTAAGGAGAAGATAATGATTGTATTGCATAAAGTAAATTCGCAACCAACGCAAGATGGCGACGGCGTTAAAATTTCTCGTATTGCTGATTTTACCGGGAAATACTTTGACCCTTATTTAATGATTGATGAGTTAAAGTCTGATGATAAGAATGACTTTATTGGCGGTTTTCCGGCACATCCTCATCGCGGTATTGAAACCTTTACTTATATGATCAAAGGAGGTTTTGAACACAAAGACCAACTGGGTAATAAAGCCTTGATAACTGCGGGTAATGTTCAATGGATGAGCACGGGTTATGGTGTTGTTCATTCTGAAATGCCCATGACAGATGAAAACGAAAGTATGCATGGTTTTCAAATATGGTTGAACATGCCAGCAAAAGACAAATTACGTGCGGCACGCTATCAAGACTCTACTAGTTTGCCTGTGTTAACCAATGAAACAGGCGGTAGCCTTAAGCTACTTGCCGGTGAATGGACGTTTGGCGGCACAACCGCTTCATCGCCTTTAACCGACTTGGCTGCTAATGGTGCGCTAGGGGATTTAACCCTAGAAAGTAACGCTAAGGCAGCGCTTGATTTATCGGATGCCGAGCAAGTCCTCATCTATGTCCATACCGGTTCTTTTGCTTTACCTCGTTTAGACAGAGGGCAAATGGCGATCGTTGATGCTCAACAAGCAATAGCAATCACCGCTGGTGAAAATGGTGCGGGTGCGCTAATTCTTGTTGGTAATAAAATAAACGAAAAAATTGTTCATATGGGTCCTTTTGTGATGAATACTGAACAAGAAATTCGACAAGCGGTGAAAGATTATCAACAAGGTAAATTTGGTCAAATTGCTTAACGGTGTTTTATTAATGTGAATAAAGTCTTTTCTCCAATGAGGCTATTATCACTCTGTGTTAATACCAGCGACCTTTTTTATTATCAGGATGAGTTACTAAGTGAATTAAACGTTTATAGGCAAACACAAAATAGTGCTATCAAACTTTTCAAGCGGAACAACTTGTAGTTGGCTGGTCCCGAACGCCTCACATTTTAGTTAACTACAATGTGCCCTTCAACAGGATGTTAGTTTGCTATTAAAATTTCTAGGGAAATGACGTAAAACTCTGGTGAGTTTGTAGATAGAATGATGAATCACGGGCAGTGCTTTTTAATTACCACTGTATTTTAGTGTTTAACTCACATGTAATGTAACTGCCTTTAATTATTAGCTTTTATCTTTTACTATGGTAATGTTATGTAAATTAACGTTGTGATTTGTTGGTTAAATAAGTTCGACCATTCAGCCGCATTAACTGCGCATATCTAACAAGCAAATTAACAGGACTAATACAGTGGGCAATGGCTCGTAATGTTAGCAAGCGATTATTAGCCCCTTATTGGTGTCTTAGTTGTTCAGCTATTAAGGCACTTTTCGTGCATTAATCAAATTCTTCAAAGTGACTGCGTTGCTAATTTTAGCCAACATATTATTTTCCTCTTAACGAGGTGTTATGTTTTAAGGAAGGTTTATGATTTATTCAACCACCGAGACTATTCCAGGTAGCGAAATTACTGAGATAGTTGGTGTAGTAACTGGCAATGTGGTTCAAGCTAAACATATTGGCCGAGATATTATGGCAGGATTAAAAAACATTGTGGGTGGAGAAATCCGTGGTTATACAGAAATGTTAACCGATGCTAGGGATATTGCCATTGAAAGGTTAGTTTTAAATGCACAAGAGTTGGGAGCTGATGCCGTCGTAGGTATTCGTTTTACAACTAGCGCAATAATGGATGGTTCATCTGAAATTATGGTCTTTGGCACAGCGGTTAAATTAAAAAATAACAAGTCTTAGTCATGACTTTTTAAGAGTGGGCTAGGACACTAATAATTTAAAGTCTCTTAATGAGGCGTTAGGTGCAGCAGAGGCTATAGAAATTGATACCAAATTATTTAGAATATTCACTAGACGAACTAATAGATACTTTAGATGCAATGGATGAAGAAGCCTTTCCCGAAAGAGCAGCTAAACTTCGGCAAGAATTGGATGGTAGAGAGTTGATAAGTCCTAGCAATGATGAAGAGCTAGATGAAAACTTTGATTACAATGAACAGTTTTATGCCTGTCCAAGCTGTGAATGTAAAATAGGAATCTTTTCAAAGACTTTAAATAAATGGGGAAAGAATAAAGAATGTCCTCATTGTGGTGAACCTTTTGCCATAATCACCAACGTTAAGTCTTTAACCTATATTTTCATATTTGGAACGCTATTTCATTTTTTCTTTCTCAGGCCACTTATTGTTGGTTTTGGCGCTAGCAGTTATATCAGTATTGCCATTGTTGTAGCTTTTATTGTTGTTTTATCAAAGAGACTTAAGAAAGTTAGAAGGAGTAACGTTAATTAACAAACGGTTAAACATAGACAAAGTGCAGTTGCCTTTGGCTACTCCATTGAGATAAACAAAGGTTGAATAACCCATTACCTTTGTTCAGTTTTAAAAGACAATTTAATCAAAGTCAACGAATTGTGTTTCTTTAGGTTACTTAAAAGCAGTCGTATTGATTTTACAACAGCCGTTATAAAAATTTTTACGACCACTTTTATGGCATTTTCATAAAGAGGTCATCTGTTGTGAATGCTTACTCTTGGTGACATTTTACTTACTGATACTCATTGATCTATTATTTTCAGTAGTTGATCTTCAATTGTACCGTCCTTGAAAATACCCGCAGCTTCATGAGACATAGCCTGATAGACTTTATCTGCTTCCATTTTTTCCATTGTGGTCTCAAAGTCCGCCAAATTTTCGTGTCTAGAAGTCCATGCAATCATTCGTGGCTTACCACCTAATTGGCGAACAAGTTGTACATCAAGTCCCTGGGTTTCTTTAATGTGTGAGGCTAAGTTTTTTGCCATTTCTAAGCCTTCATAGTCTTTACCGGCTTGCAGTTCGATTTTACGTACAAATATAATAGTCATGATGTAACTCCAATGTATTGATTTAAACAGATACTCCTATATTCTGTTCATTGCGGGAGATTTCCCACAACCCTTATAGTCTAGACAGGTTATTCTCAATGATCATTATTTGCCTTGTAATTGTCGAGGATAAACAGTTCAAAGATATTCAGATAGGCATGAAAGAAAACAGTTAAATAATCAAGGTTATTGTATTAATGCCTTTTTTACTGACATATTACTTTACGTGAAAATATATTGACCAATTACACTTACAGCACTGCGCTTACTAGCCGCCTGATTGAGGAATTTGAACGATATCTAGGTATGTGATTTGACAATAGTGGCAGTGTGGGGGCCAAATATGAGCTGCTGACTACGATGTGGCTAATAACAAATAGCATGATGATAAGGGAAATATACTTTTCAAAAGGTCATTCAAAACTAGTTGAGCTTCTGAATGACCTTGTGGTGTTTATTGGCTTACTGAAACGTTCAAATCGTTTAAAACACCATCATGGAGTTTATAGATGAAACCGTGAACGGTAATATTTTGCTTATTAGCCCACGCTCTTTTAAGTATGGTACTACTTGATACGTTGGCTACTTGTTCAATAACATTGAGTTCGCACATTAAATTTGTTCGCTCTGCAATATCATCAATATTATCAAGTCTTTGTTTATGAAAACGATAAACATCTTTTATATGTTGCAACCAATTATCAATTAAACCATGGCTTTCATTATCTAAAGCCGCACTGATACCACCGCAACCATAATGCCCGCAAACAATAATATGCTCGACTTTTAATATATCAACAGCGTATTGGATAACAGATAAACAATTTAAGTCAGTATGAATGACCTGATTAGCTATGTTTCTGTGAACAAAGACTTCGCCAGGGGCCATCCCCATTAAACTATTTGCAGGTACTCTAGAGTCTGAACAACCTATCCATAAATATTTAGGGGATTGTTGTTCAGAGAGATTCTTAAAAAAATGGGGACTTTCTCTTTTTACTTTTTCTGCCCATTGTAGATTATTATCAAAAAGATGTTGTATTGACGACATAAAAACCTCAAGAATAACAGTAGGATTAAATTTTTTGCTATTGTAGCAAAGGATGACATAAAATGTCATCGGACATGTTGAAAATTATAATGTTATCATTAACAAATTATAACATTGGAGGAAAGTAACCATGGCAGTTGCCGGTGCATTACACATTTTAGTTAAAACTGACAAACAAGCAAATGAGATAAAAGCACAATTAGCTAATGGGGCGAACTTTGCAAAGCTTGCTCAAAAATTTTCACTTTGTCCTTCTAAGAAAAAGGGTGGAGATCTTGGTGAATTTCGTCCGGGACAAATGGTTAAGGCGTTTGATAATGTTGTTTTTAAAAAACCGATATTAATCGTTCATGGTCCGGTTAAAACTAAATTCGGTTACCACTTAATTAAAACATTATACCGGAGTTAGGCTATCTGACTTTGGTTTATGAGTATTGAGCTAGTATTTGTCTTCTTGCTCTTCTTTGTCTAAAGCTAAGTTTCTTGTTTTTATTCTCTGTAATTCTTTCGCTGATAAATTTAATTTTTTCGCTGATTTTTTGAGTACCAATAAGCCAGAAATGATCATGGCTAAAATAAGTACAATAATCGCAAAGATAGGTAGCGTCATATTAATTCTCCAAGGGTTTCAGGGATTGATGTTAATTAGACAACATCATCGTTGATTAAGCCAAGTAAACAGATAAAACACCTTAAATTAAGGGTAAATTCCATTTCAATTTAAGGTTCAGGTCATTGATAAACAAGGTGCCTGTTTTATTAGAAACCTTGTATCGGTTGAGTTGTTACTATTTATCTCTTATTCGATTCTTGGTTAACGCTTGTAATTGCTTAGATTGCTCATGCAAACTTGCTCTTACTAATATTTCTCGGTCATCTTCTTTAATATAATGAAAAACGACTTTGACCTGATAAACTTTTGATTCTATTGAACTGTCGTCATTACTATTAGTGTCAATAACTTCACCCATGCAATATACCGCATTACTATTATTTTCTAAAAAAACTTTCAATTCCAACATTTGGCCTAACTTAAATGGTTGATTCGAATGGAAAATTATGCCGCCGCCGCCAAAGTTTATTCCCTGAAATCGGTTTTCTTCTACATCTTGTTGGCTAATAATATAACCAATGAGCAAATCTATTTTTTGAGTTTGGTGATGTAAATACTCAATAAGTTGTCCGGCTGCATTGCTGCTAATACCCTGTAAAGGACGAAGGGCGGCTTGATCAATGTGAGCAATATCACTGGCTATTTTAAAAGGTAGGGGCATTTTTTGCATAAACTGTTCGAATGTCAGTAAACTTTGGTTATCAATGGGCGTTACATTAACGTTAAAGTTATGATCAATTGAAAAAAACTCATTAAATTGTGTTAACTTTGTTTTTTTATCTGATGTGGGCATATTTATTATCTCTACAAAATAATGGATTACGGTGTTAGTTTAAAACGATTTTTTTTATAAAACACTTTTATTTACATAATGTTTATCAAGGCTGAGAATCGTTGTGATATGCTTGATAATAATTGATAAATTCATGTTATTGTTATTACTGATTGTATTATCAATGTAAAAAAACAATTTAATTAACCACTTAGCATAGTTGCCTTATTATTCATGTTTCAACCTGTTAGTCTTTTTATTGGTCTACGTTATAGTCGAAGTCATAATCGCTCTGGATTTGTTTCCTTCATTACATTTTTCTCTATCGTCGGCATATTATTAGGTGTTACTTCATTGATCACAGTAGTTTCTGTGATGAATGGTTTTGAAGGTGAGTTAAAAAAACGTATTTTAGGTTTAGTTCCTCATATAATTATCAGTAACGATAACAAAGCGATGACTGAATGGCCTGAACAAAGAAAGTTATTAATTAATCAACCTCATGTGGTTCAAGCCAGTCCTTTTTTAGAAACAGAGGCGTTAATACAGTCAACTGATTCACTGCAAGGTGTTTTAATTCACGGAATTATACCTGAGTTTGAAGGTAATAATATCGTTAGTAGCCATATGGTTGCTGGTAGTTTAGCCAGCTTATCACAAGGACGATATAATTTAGTCTTAGGCCAGTCGTTAGCACGACAACTCAATGTGGATTATGGCGATACCATTCGGGTTGTTTTACTCAATAAAACGGTATTTACTCCGATGGGGCGTGTTCCTGTTCAGCGCACCTTTACTATAACGGGGATCTTTAATGTTGGTTCACAGGTCGATGCTGCTATGGTTTATGTTCATAGCGATTTTGGCGCAAAACTATTGCGTCGAAAAGGTGACGGTATTCACCAATTACGGTTATATCTAGATGATGCTTTTAATGCTGAACAAGTTGTTAATCAATTGGCTAAAACATTTGATCCACCTTTAACGTTTACCACTTGGACACAAAGCCAAGGCGTATTATTTTCTGCGGTAAAAATGGAAAAAAATATGATGTGGTTGATGTTAAGTCTTATTGTCGCGGTGGCAACTTTTAATATTATTTCAGCATTGGTTATGGTGGTTATTGATAAGCAAAGTGAAATTGGCATTTTGAAAACCTTAGGCTTAAATCAAGTGGGTATCATCAAGATATTTATTACTCAGGGTATGGTTAATGGTTTATGGGGCGTTATATTGGGTACTATTTTAGGTATAACACTGACATTAAATTTAAATATGATAATCGAAACTTTTGGTTTTAATTTTTTTGGTACTGGCTATAGTGCTCAAAAATTACCCATTGAATTAGTCATCAGTGATGTTGTTTTTATTACCCTGTCAGCTTTAAGTATGAGTCTTCTTGCGACTTTATATCCGGCATATCGTGCTTCTACCACTCAGCCTGCAGAGGTTTTACGTAATGAATAACCCAGACTTTTATTTGAACTTCAGTATTGGAGATTTAACATGAGTAGCGTTTTACAATGTCGTCAACTGACTAAGTCTTATCATCAAGGTAAAATTGAAACTAAGGTATTGAATGGCCTTGAATTAACGGTTGAGACTGGCGAGTTATTGGCTGTTGTTGGTAGCTCAGGTTGCGGTAAAAGTACCTTTTTACATCTCGCTGGAGCGCTTGATAAGCCTAGTTCAGGTGAAGTCTTGATTAATGACGTCAATATCCACCATTTAACGGATAAAGAGCGTTCAAATTTTCGTAATAAACATATTGGTTTTATTTACCAATTTCATCATTTGATGATGGAATTTTCAGCAGAAGAAAATGTAGCGATGCCGCTGTTGATTCGAGGAGATAATCCCAAGCAAGCGCTGAGAGTAGCACAAGAAATGTTAGAAAAAGTGGGTTTAAGTCATCGAGGACACCATAGGCCATCCGAACTCTCTGGCGGTGAACGTCAACGAGTTGCTATTGCTAGATCGTTAGTAACTAATCCTTCATTGGTGTTAGCCGATGAGCCAACAGGAAACTTAGATTTTGATACCGCAGAACAAATTTTTCAATTGCTTAAATCCTTAAATGCGACCGTTAATACAAGTTTCGTTATTGTTACTCATGACTTGGTTTTAGCTTCAAGAATGGACAGACAGTTAAAATTAGAACATGGCATACTTTCGCCATTAGAAGAGTCTTTCGTAAAAAATCCCCCGCAGGAAACTGTGAATGTTTAAGCCTTTAAGTCTATTTTTAGGCCTAAGATATGTTCGAAGTCGACATGGTAATGGGTTTTCTTCATTTATTTCTGCCTCATCGACTGCCGGTATTGCTTTAGGTGTCATGGTACTCATTGTTGTTTTATCTGCTATGAATGGCTTTGAAAGAGAACTTGCTCAACGGTTATTGTCAGTGGTTCCTCATGCCGAAATAATCGCAGTTAATGAACCCATAGCTAACTGGGAGCAAAAAATAAACAGCGTACGTGAACACCCTCAAATTGAATCGGTAGCCCCAGTAATAAAAATGACGGGTGTTATGCAGCATGGTAAAAATATTAAGGGAATAGGAGAGATAAGAGGTGTTGACGTTGAACTCGAACAGCAAGTATCTGCAATAACCCATATTATGAGCCAAGGGCAATGGCTAGATCTTGAGCGTGACGATGTACTTGGTGTGGTTATTGGTAGTGGTATTGCAAAAAAATTAAATGTCGCCATTGGCGATAAAGCACAAATTCTATTACCTCAACCAAAAGTAGACAAGGCAAGCCAACAAAATAATATATTTTCAGCGCCGATAAAACGTAATGTGACGATTGTGGGTGTTTTTAAATTTGGTGGGACAATTGATGATACTTTAGTCTATATGTCACTAAAAAATGCCAGTAAAATTTTGTCGTATCAGCCTGGAGAAGTGCAGGGTTTTCGATTAAAAATTACTGATGTGTTTAATGCACAAAAAGTAGCCCGAGAAGTTGGCTATCAACTTGATACTTATGCTTATATTTATGACTGGACTCGAACGCAAGGTCACGTTTATAACGATATTCAACTGGTGCGTATGGTGATGTTTATTGTGCTAATTTTAGTGATTGCTGTGGCGAGTTTTAATATTGTTTCAACACTGATTATGGCAGTTAATGATAAAAAAGGTGATATTGCTATCTTAAAAACCATGGGGGCTAGTTCGACACTGATCATGTTAACTTTTATTATTCAAGGACTGGTTAATGGCCTATTAGGTTGTATTATTGGCGGTATTTCTGGGGTCTACATCGCGTCCAATTTAACCAAGATCGTTGCTAATGTTGAATCATTTTTCAATATGCATTTCTTATCAGCAGATGTTTATTTTATTGACTATATTCCTAGCCAAGTTAACTTGCCTGATGTTTATATTACCTTAATTACCGCATTAGTGATGAGTTTAGTTGCTACCATTTATCCTGCATGGCGAGCAACAAAAGTTGAACCCGCGCAAGTATTAGGGCAACTTTAATTAAGAGATTCAGAGCTTAGCTATTTGACTTATTTTTAGCTTAGTCTTTAATAAAAGACTAAGGATGTAAGCTGATGAGCTCAACTATTACTTTCTGTTTTTTCTGCGCTTTTGCCACTGTTTAGTGACAGAGAATCGCCAAATTCCTTGAATAACCAAATAGCCTAATATCGACGATATAATGGCTAAAATACCACAACCGGCTAAAAATGCTGGGCCAATAGTTGATAAGCTATCCACTATCCATTGCCAATTGGCTTCAAAATAAAAAGCTTTTTCATTACCGCCAAATACCCAAGTACCAACTAAATAACACGAATAAAAAATAGCAGGCATAGTAAATGGGTTAGTGATCCAAACTAAAGCGACCGATAACGTTAAGTTAGCATGAAATAAAATAGCTGCACCTGCTGCCAATATCATTTGAAAGGGTACAGGGATAAACGCGAAGAATAATCCAACCGCAAAAGCTTTAGAAACAGAGCGACGATTCAAATGCCACAAATTTTCATTGTGTAAAAGATTTCCAAATATTTGTAAACTTTTATGATTTTTAATGGTGTGATGATCTGGTAGCCATCGTTTAAGGATATTTTTAGGCATAGCTTCTACAATTATGGTGTTACGGAAAACGCTTCTTATCTAAAGAGAACAACAAATAAAGAGACACACTATGGATTGGTGGTTATTAAGCTTCTTTATCGGTGCTATTTTGTCATTATATCTGCCGATAGTACCAGAAATATTTATATTATTGTTATTTATTAGTTTGGCCATCGCTTTATTTTTCAATAAAAAAACCAGATCAGCCAGCGGTCTATTTTTGGGCATGACTTGGATGTTATTTAATGGATTTCAATATAATAATAGTTGGTTAGTTAACAATCTTGATATTGATATGATGAGTAAAAAAGTTCATCAAATTGAAGGCAAGATAGTTAGTATACCTTCAGTAGATAAAGCTCACTACCGTTTCAATTTTCAATTGGCCAAACTCAATGGCCAAACTATGGTTAAACCTTTTTTAATTCGACTTCGATGGAAGCTAAATACAAAGGAATCATTCATTATACCCGCGCAAGGCCACACCTATCGTTTGACTGTAAAAGTTAAACCTGCGCATGGTTATGCCAATGAAGGTGGTTTTAGTTATCAGACATGGTTAAGGGAAAAGCATATTGTTGCGACAGGTTATGTGAAATCAGCCACAGAAAATAGCTTGTTATCATCGAACACTGGCCTCAGGCAACTCTTGTATAGTCAATACGTTTACAATTTGCCTGAACATCCTCTCGCACCTTTATTGTTAGCATTATCATTCGCTCAGCGTAACAAGATATCAGTTGAAACTTGGCAGGTTTTGCAAGCAACAGGTACTCAACACCTCATTGCTATCTCAGGATTACATTTAGGTTTGGTCGCTAGTGGTAGCTTTATATTCTTTTTATTAGTTTCCCGGTTATTACCATTAAATCAGCTTTCACCCCAAGTGATCTGGCAGCCATTATTAGGCTTTAACCTCAGGTATCTTGTCTTAATGCTAAGTTTGATAACGACTTTTTTTTATGCCTACTTAGCTGATTTTAGTATTCCAACAACACGCGCATTGACCATGCTAACACTGTATTGGTTAACTCGACTTTTAGGTATAAAACTGACGTTGAAACGATGGTTTTTATTAACGCTATGCACCTTAGTATTGTTCGCTCCTTTTAGTTTGTTAAGCGCAGGCTTTTGGCTGTCCGTTTATGCGGTCATGATTATTTTTTTAACTTTATGGCGATTTTCGTTTGTTTTAAACCACCGCCTTAAGTTTTGGCGAATAGTAAAGGGCTTGTTAATTATTCAATTGTCACTGACCTTGTTTTTATTACCGTTAACATCATTTTTTTATCAGCAAGTATCAACAGTCTCTCTATTTGCCAATTTGCTAGCTGTGCCGATGATGAGTTTTATTATTATTCCTCTGTGTTTGCTTTCATTAATTTTATTACTTTTTAATGAAACTACAGCTCATTGGCTAATGCAGTTAACATTAGACATTTTGCAGTGGCTTTGGCAGTACTTACTTTTTTTAACAGATCGGTCTCATTCGTTGTTGTCGTTATCTCTAGTACAGAGCCAAATTATTGCGATTGTTGTTCTTATCATTGCCTTTAGGTGCTTTGTCTCATCATCTTTTTTTAATCTATCGAGAGTCGATAATAATATTTATCTTTGGCTAAAAAATAGCCGCGCATTATTGACTGTTATTTTTGTTTCATCTTTATTAACCTACTCCAATAGCACTAGCACTCATGAAAGTAAGCCGGCTTTAAAAAACAATAACCAACCGATTGATTGGCAGGTGAATGTGTTAGATGTTGGTCAAGGTTTAGCTATCGTTATTCAGCAAGGAGAACATGCTATTTTATATGACACGGGTGGGGCATATCCCAGTGGATTTAATTTGACTGAAACGGTTATTTTACCTTACTTACAATACCATTCAATTAATGAGCTTGATAAAGTTATTATTAGTCACAGCGATAATGATCATGCGGGTGGCTTAACTCTTTTAAGAAATAACATTGCCATTGGTGAAGTGATAGTCAATGATGAAGCGATTCGAAAAAGTGGTGATGGCTTATGTTTATTAGGTCAAAGCTTTAATTGGCAAGGACTCAATTTTCATCAGCTTTGGCCAGAAAAAAAACAAGGAAGAGATAATGACGACTCTTGTGTCATTCTGATAAGTGATGGCACTTTTAGTGTATTACTAACGGGTGATATTTCAAAAAAAATTGAACGCCTTTTAGTTTCTAAAGCCAAAGATAATTTGTTAACTCTTAATGCGGATGTATTAATTGCTGCACATCATGGTTCAAAAACTTCTTCAAGTATTGAGTTTATTAATCAAGTAAAACCAAGTGCTGTGGTCTTTAGTGCCGGGTTTTTAAATCGTTGGAACATGCCTGCCAAATTAGTTAAACAAAGATTTATTGATGAAAAAATCGTGATTCATTCAACTAATGAAAATGGCATGGTAAGGATTAACATTAATGATAGGCAGCTAAATATATTACAATATCGTCGTGATTTGTCTCCCTATTGGTTTGCTAATTCAAAAAGAAAATTTAATTAGTTGGTTGATTGAAAAAATAACGTTAAAATAACCAAGTTACTAATTTTTCAGTCATTGAGAGACTTCATGTCCGACGATTTACCCAATAATAATTTACCATCAACTTCAGCTATCTTATCTAAAGATAGCGGCCAAAAAAGTTCTCAAGGTAATTCTTCTCAAGCAAATACTGAAACAACCACAACGTGGCAAACATTCATCAGATTAATGATCTTTGCTAAGCCTTATAAATTAGCTTTTATCGCTGCAATTATTGGTATGCTAGCCTATGCCGGCATCGATTCTTACGTTATATCTATGCTCAAACCCCTCATTGATGAAGGGCTGACAGGGGTTAATCCTAACTTTATGAAATGGGCGCCTCTTTTCATTATCATCATGTTTATTTTACGTGGCGCCGCCCATTTTATTGGTAATTACTGTTTGGCATGGGTCGGTAATAATGTAGTTGCGGACCTAAGACAAAAATTGTTTGAACATATCATGAGTATGTCAGTCTCATTTCATGATAAAGAATCAACCGGCAGTTTAATCGCCAAACTAACCTATGATAGTGAACAAGTCTTACAAGCAACCAGTAGAGCCTTGATTACCTTAGTGCAACAGGGGGCTTTTGTTATTGGCTTGTTGATTATTATGTTTTATAACAGTTGGCAATTATCATTGATATTTTTAGTTGTAACACCTGTCATTGCTGTTGTGGTTGTCTTTGTTTCAGGACGTTTTAGACAAATAAGTAAAAATATTCAAGGAGCTATGGGGCAAGTCAACAGTGCGGCAGAGCAAGTATTTAATGCCCATAAAGTAGTATTAACCTTTGGTGGCCAACAAAATGAATTTGACCGATTTAAAAAAATAAACAAACATAACCGTCAACAACGCATGAAAATGGTGGGTACTAAGGCTATCAGTGTGCCACTTATCCAAGTAATCGCCTCATTCGCTTTAGCGGTTGTTTTATACGTCGCTAATTTAGAGAGTATGCGAGAAACCCTAACACCCGGAAGTTTTACCACTGTACTGACCATGATGGCTTTATTACTCAGACCCTTAAAACTGTTAACCACAGTAAATGGCGAATTTCAAACGGGTATGGCTGCAGCTATTAGTATTTTTGCAGTATTAGATCAGAAAGTAGAAAAAGATCAAGGTGAAATTGTTCTTGAAAAACCCAAAGGGCAATTAGCTTTTAAAGGTGTTACTTTTACTTATGCAGGTAAAGATAATCCTGCCATTAACAATGTTTCTTTTAGTGTTGATCCAGGAAAAACCCTAGCACTGGTTGGGAGATCTGGCAGTGGTAAGTCAACCGCAAGCACTTTGTTTCTTAGATTCTATGATGCTCAAGCGGGAGAAGTTCAAATTGATGGCGTTGATGTTGAACAATATCAATTAAAGAGTTTACGTCAACAATTTGCTTATGTATCACAGCAGGTTGTATTGTTTAATGACACGCTGGCTAATAATATCGCTTATGGAAAACCCAAAGCGAGTCGAGAAGACATTATTGCTGCTGCTAAAAGTGCTCATGTTATGGAGTTTGTTGATAACCTACCTGAAGGACTTGATACCATTCTTGGTGAAAATGGCGCTATGCTCTCCGGTGGACAACGTCAACGTGTTGCCATTGCTCGTGCACTTCTCTGCGATGCACCTTTCTTGATTTTAGATGAGGCAACCAGTGCACTTGATACCGAATCAGAGCGGCATATTCAAGAGGCATTAAAACTGCTACAAAAAAACAGAACTTGTATCGTTATTGCCCATCGTTTATCGACCATTGAAAATGCCGATCAAATTATTGTTATGGAGAAAGGTGAAATAATAGAGCAGGGTGATCATCGGTCTTTATTAGCTAAAAACGGCGCCTATGCTCAGCTCAATAATTTGCAGTTTAGCTAATGTCACTTATTTTAAACTTTTATTTTCTAACCTTACGACTGAAAGTTACTCACTTATGCGATTAATTGAAAAGGTTTGGTTTAAATCACATTTTATACAATGGCTCCTTGTGCCTTTACTTTTACCTTTAACATTAATATTTACGTTGCTCACGGCTTTAAGACGACTATTTTATTCGTTGAATATTTTTAAATCTTACGCGGCTGATCAACCTGTAATTGTTATTGGTAATATCAGTGTTGGTGGCAATGGTAAAACGCCTACGGTTATTTTATTAATTGAAGTTTGCCGTGAATTAGGGCTGTCACCTGGAGTTATTAGCAGAGGTTATGGTGGAAAAGCACCTCATTATCCTTATTTACTCAATGACAGTAGCAGCGCGTCTGAGGCCGGAGATGAACCGATATTAATATATCAACGTTGCGCTCTGCCTATTGTTGTTGGCAGTGATAGAGTCGCTAGTGTGGCATTATTAATTCAACAGGGTTGTGATATTATTTTAGCGGATGATGGCTTACAGCATTACCGTTTGCAAAGACAGTTAGAGCTTATCGTTGTTGATGGGAAAAGACGCTTTGGTAATGGATTCTTATTACCGGCAGGCCCACTCAGAGAAGGGTTGTGGCGATTAAAACACAGTGATTTTGTTATTGTTAATGGTGGACCTCAGGTTAAGAACCTTGTCGATAATGAAATTAAAATGCAGTTAGAGGCAACACATGTTTGTCACTTGTTGACTGGTGAGAAACGGTTGATTAGTGATTTTTTAAAGCAACATGAACTTATTAACGCTATGGCAGGAATTGGTTCACCTGAGCGATTTTTCTCCACGCTAACTGAACATAACTTTAGTTTGAAAGATACCAAGGCTTTTGTTGATCATCATGACTTTAAGCAAGCGGACTTTGATTATTTTGATAATATCGATGATACACTGCCATTGTTAATGACGGAGAAAGATGCGGTTAAGTGTCGCCGTTTTGCAAAGAAACATTGGTGGTATTTACCGGTGGATGCCCTAATTTCTTCTGAACAACGTGAGCAATTGAAAACTAAAATTAAACAATTAAAAATATAGAAAACAAAGCAGATTGTCTACATTATGTACCTTACATAAATTTAAGCAATTTAATGGAAACTTAGATAAAGAGAAGAGCACAATGGCATTTGATATTAAATTAATGGAAATTCTGGCTTGCCCAGTGTGTAAAGGTAAACTTGATTACCATAAAGAACAACAAGAGTTAACCTGTAACTTTGACCGTTTAGCTTACCCAATTGAAAAAGACATTCCAGTATTACTAGAAAGTGAAGCCCGTAGGCTTTCTTTAGATGAATATAAAGCCTAAGGAAGTCTGTTATGTCATTTGTTGTGGTTATTCCTGCCCGATTTGAGTCTTCTCGTTTACCGGGTAAAGTGTTGGCGGATATTCATGGTAAACCAATGATCCAATGGGTTGTTGAAAAAGCAAAACTTAGTGGTGCTAAGCAAGTTATTGTCGCTACTGACAACGATCAAGTAGCAGCTGTTGTTGCTGGTTTTGGTGGTGAAGTATGTAAAACAAGAGCGAATCATCAATCAGGTACAGAACGTTTAGCCGAAGTGATGGACTTATATAATTTTGCTGATGATGAAGTCATTGTTAATGTGCAAGGCGATGAGCCATTCATTCCACCTGAAAATATTGCCCAAGTGGCTAATAACTTATCAAATCAAAATCATCAATTAACTCAAGCTCGAATGGCGACCTTATCAATTAAAATATCTTCAGTGGAAGATGTCTTTAACCCTAATGCGGTGAAAGTATTATGTGATAAAAATGGCTACGCTCTGTATTTTAGTCGAGCAACAATTCCCTACGATCGTAATCGTTTTTTAAATAAAGAAAATATCACTGATATTGGTAACTTTTATCTTCGTCATGTCGGCATTTATGCTTATCGCGCCAGTTTTATTAAAGATTATGTCAATTGGCCAGCCAGTGAGTTAGAACACATTGAAGCCTTGGAGCAATTAAGGGTCTTGTGGCATGGGGAAAAAATTCATGTCGATGTTGCTAATACACATGTACCTGTTGAAGGCGTTGATACGCCAGAAGACCTAGAAAAAGCCAGAGCTTACGCAAGTACTTTATAACTTTAGACCTTGTTATTGAGGCGAAGGTGCTTGCTTAATATGGAATCAAGATGATTGGCAAAAGCTTGCCTATCACCTTGGTTTAATGGTGGCGGCCCACCCGTTTGAACGCCACTGGCGCGCATCGTATCCATAAAATCCCGAATGTTAAGACGAGATTTTATATTACTGGCGGTGTATAACTCACCTCGGGGACTCAATGCATAACCTTTTTTGGTAATCACTTCATCGGCTAAGGGGATATCACTTGTAATAACTAAGTCTCCCTCGTTTACTCTTTTCACTATTTCATCATCGGCAATATCAAAACCCGCACTGACCTGCATAAAACTAATAAAACGAGATGGTGGGGTATTAATATAATGATTAGCCACTAAAGTGGTTGTTATTTTGGTTCTGTCTGCCGCTTTAAAAAGTATTTCTTTAATAACAACAGGGCATGCGTCAGCATCTACCCAAATTTTCATATAGTCTCTTTTTTCTCAATAATGGTAAATTTTAACGTTAGCATTTAGTCTAACTATTTCAGGCTTGTGATTATCTCTATAGCCAACGATAAAATCAAATAGATAAAATATTTATACAGACCAATTAATCGCAAATAATAGCTTAATAGGTAAAAATACCTTTAATGACTATGTAAATACTGTCTATATTTATAGCTAATAAAAATGTAATCTACGAATAATGTAAATTTAATAGCTTAGTACTGATATGCGTTGGCTTTATTAATGAAGTGATAATAAAAAGGATTCTAAATTGAATGATTTGAAAAGCGTAAAGTCAGTATTATTTGTCTGTATGGGCAATATATGCCGTTCTCCGAGTGCAGAGGCCGTTTTTAGATATAAGACTTTAGCACAGGGATTATCACTCAAAATTGACTCAGCAGGAACCACTGGTGCTCATGCCCGTGAAAAACCTGACCATCGTGCTCAAAAAATGGCAATAGCACGTGGTTACTCATTTGATGGTATTAAAGCACGTAAAGTTAAAGTTAAAGACTTTGATGACTTTGATATGATTTTAGCGATGGACCAGCATAATATCGATGAACTAATGAAGATAGCGCCGCTAGGTTTACAGTATAAAATACTATTATTTCTAGATTTTTCCAAAAACTATCCAGAAACAGAAGTGCCAGACCCTTATTATGGCGGGGCTAATGGTTTTAGGTTTGTTCTTGATTTAGTTGAAGATGCAAGCGATGGTTTAATTAAGCAGTTGACCTAGTTTTCCTATTTATTGAATTGATTAAACGCAGTTAATAAAACAGCAACACAATTAAGTCTTGCTGTTTTTTTGTACCAACGATGTCCGTTATTAACTAATTACGTGACTTAACCGCATCAGCTAACAGAGATAAAATATCTTCACTAACGCTCAAGTCGATGCAAGCATCAGTAATGCTTTGTCCATAGACAAGGGGAGTATCAACTTTTACCGCCTGATTTCCTGCTTCAATAAAGCTTTCAATCATTACGCCAAAAACACTTTCTTCGCCTTGACTGATTTGCTCAGCAAGGGAGCGTGCTACATCAATTTGTTTATTATGATCCTTAAAGCTATTGCCATGACTACAATCGACCATGATCGTTTGTTTAAGCTCGGCTTTCGCTAATTTCTCACAGGTCTCTTGAATATCTGTTTGGTAAAAGTTTGGTACTTTACCACCACGTAAAATAACATGAGCAAATGGATTTCCATGAGTACGATAAATACACATTTGGCCACTTTTATCTGGGGAATAAAGGACATGAGGAACGCTTGCCGCTTTAATAGCGTCTAAGGCTATTTTTACATTGCCATCAGTACCATTTTTAAAACCAACAGGGCAAGAAAGTGCTGAGGCTAATTCTCTATGTACTTGGCTTTCTGTGGTCCGTGCGCCAATAGCGCCCCAGCTGATCAAATCAGAGATATATTGACCGGTAACCATATCTAAAAACTCAGTCCCTGCTGGTAAGCCTATTTCATTAATATCAACGAGTAACTGTCGTGCAAGGTTTAATCCTTTAGCCACGTGAAACGACTTATCTAAATCAGGATCGCTAATTAGGCCTTTCCAACCGACAGTAGTCCTTGGTTTTTCAAAATAAACACGCATAACAATTAACAGTTCATTACTGTATTTATCACGTAAATGCTTAAGGCGTTTGGCATAATCAATTGCCGCATGTGTGTCGTGAATTGAACAAGGACCAATGATGACTAATAAACGCTTATCTTCGCCACTGATGATGGCTTCAATTTCTCTTCGACTTTGTATAATAAAATCAGCAGTGGTTTTACTCAGTGGTATTTGCTCGGCTAGTTGTGCAGGAGACACTAAGTTTTCAATTAAACTTGTGCGGAGTTCATCTGTTTTTATAGTCATGGGATTCGTTTATTTTGTTACTTTATACGACGTGCTTATCAAAATAAGCGGCTTTAACGGATAATCTAAATTATCGCCGCTAACATAGCTAAATTAAGAGCTAATGTGAACTATTTTAACGATATAAATAGTGAAAAATTGATATCCGTTATTAATACTTAGGGTTAGTTAGTATTTATATCTTTGCAGTCCTGTTTCACTCAGTATTTTTGCGGTAATTTCTTCTACTGAAAGTTTAGTGGTATTGAGATAGGGGATTTTCTCTTTTTTGTACAGTTTTTCTACTTCTCTAACTTCCATTCTGCATTGCCTTGCTGATGCATATTTACTGTTTGCCATTCTGCCATCACGAATATCCTTTAGTCTTTGAGCATCGATGGTTAAGCCGAATATCTTTTTTTTATGCTTGGTTAAAAAATCGGGCAATTTAAGCTCATCCATATCATCGTCAGTAAAAGGATAATTAGCGGCTTTAATACTGTATTGCAGTGCAAGATATAACGCACTGGGGGTTTTTCCAGAGCGTGATACGCCAACAAGAATTACGTCAGCATGTTCGTAATTATCTACATTAGAGCCGTCATCATTAGCCAGCGCATAATTTACTGCATCAATACGATAATCATAACTGTCTTCATGAATACTATGGGTACGATGAGCTTTAGGTTTGGCTGCCATGCCTAATTGTTTTTCCAAAGGCGAGACGAAATGCTCTAAAAAGTTATAGATGATGCCATCACAGCTATCAATAATCTCTCGTATTTCGGGGTTAACAAACGTATGGAAAACTAAGGCAGGCTCGCCTGAACGTTTTGATTCGCGATCAATTTGTCTTTTGACTTCATGAGCTTTTTCTATGCTTTCAATAAAGGGGATAGTGAAATGTTCAAATTCCGTCGGAAATAAAGAAAGTAGCGCATGGCCAAAAACTTCAGAAGTAATGGCTGTCCCGTCAGAAATATAAAAAGCAGCGCGCATGTGTCGTCCTGTGTGTAAACTTTCATATACTAAAACAACATTAGTCAAATTATAAGCCAACTAATGACTCAATCTGAACTAATAACTGTTTATTTATCACTATTTGGCAGTGTAGAATATGCAGTAACAGTTATAATTTATTAGTATTACCTTACTCTATTTTTATGAAGTAAAAAGGGTAAGTTTATATTTTTTATTTTTTTGGAGGTTTTGTTGTGCAAGATTATGTACTTTGGTATGAAAACTTAGGAATGGGTGATGTTGACCGGGTAGGCGGTAAAAATGCCTCTCTTGGTGAAATGATATCTAATTTAGCCAATGTTGGCGTTCAAGTCCCTGGTGGTTTTGCGACCACTTCTTTTGCTTTTAATGAGTTTCTTGATCAAAGTGGTCTTAACGATAAAATATATAAACTCCTTGATGAATTAGATGTTGACGATCTCACCGCACTTAGTTTGGCGGGTGACTCAATTCGTCAATGGATTATAGAGACCCCCTTTTTACCTGATATGCAGCAAGCGATAGAAAAAGCCTATGGCACATTAGCGGCTGGTTTTATTGATGATGCGTCATTTGCCGTGCGATCATCGGCAACCGCTGAAGATATGCCTGATGCCTCGTTTGCTGGTCAACAAGAAACTTTTTTAAATGTGCGTGGAATGGAAGCGGTTTTTCTTGCCATTAAACATGTATTTGCTTCACTATTTAATGATCGAGCAATTTCGTATCGAGTGCACCAAGGTTACGATCATCGGGGTGTTGCTTTATCGGCCGGTATTCAACGCATGGTCCGGAGTGATATTGCCTCCTCTGGTGTGATGTTTTCTATTGATACTGAGTCTGGCTTTGAAGATGTTGTTTTTATCACATCATCGTTTGGTTTAGGTGAAATGGTGGTTCAGGGGGCCGTTAATCCCGATGAGTTTTATGTCCATAAACCAACACTTGCCAAGGGTAAACCTGCCGTTGTGCGCCGTAATATTGGTAGTAAAGCCATTAAAATGACCTACTCAGACAGTGCTGAACATGGCAAACAAGTTGAAATTGTTAATGTTGAAGACTGTGATGCTAACCGTTTTTCATTATCAGATGACGAAGTTCAAGAACTTGCTAAACAAGCGGTTATTATTGAGAAACATTATCAATGCCCTATGGATATTGAATGGGCAAAAGATGGCTTAGATAATAAATTATATATTGTACAAGCTCGCCCTGAAACAGTCAGAAGTCGTGAAAGTGCTAATGTAATGGAACAATATCAATTACAAAAAACAGCAAATATTGTTTGTGAAGGACGTTCTATTGGCCAAAAAATCGGTTCAGGTGAAGCAAAAGTGTTGGACTCACTTGCTGAAATGGACAAGATTAAACCGGGTGATGTCCTTGTGACAGATATGACCGACCCTGATTGGGAACCTATCATGAAGAGGGCCTCAGCGATTGTCACTAACCGCGGAGGGAGAACTTGTCATGCTGCGATTATCGCTCGTGAAATGGGTATTCCTGCCGTTGTAGGTTGTGGTGATGCGACCCGTAAAATTAAAACGGGTGATAAAATTACTGTCTCATGTGCAGAAGGTGATACCGGCTTTATCTATGAGGGTGAACTTGATTTTACCGTCACTAAGTCTGAAATTGACAAAATGCCTGATTTACCGTTGAAAATAATGATGAACGTCGGTAATCCTGACAGGGCGTTTTCATTTGCTCGCCTACCTCACTCTGGCATTGGCTTAGCTCGTCTTGAGTTCATCATTAATAAAATGATTGGAATCCACCCTAAAGCTTTGCTTAACTTTGATGAACAATCAGCAGATTTACAAGAAGAAATTACTGATATTATCGCGGGTTATGACAGTCCAGTCGAATTCTATATTGCTAAACTTACCGAAGGTATTTCGACACTTGCTGGCGCATTTTATCCGGAGAAAGTCATTGTTCGTATGTCAGATTTTAAATCCAACGAATACGCTAATTTAGTTGGTGGTGAAAAGTTTGAACCTGATGAGGAAAACCCCATGATAGGTTATCGTGGCGCCGCTCGTTATATCTCTAAAGATTTTAGAGATTGTTTTGCTCTTGAATGTGAAGCATTAAAACGTGTGCGCAACACTATGGACTTAACCAATGTTGAAGTGATGATCCCCTTTGTCCGCACTTTGGGTGAGGCTGAAGCAGTTATTGAAATTTTAGCGGAGCATGGCTTAAAACGTGGCGAAAATGGCCTACGAATTATTATGATGTGTGAATTACCTTCAAATGCTCTATTGGCGGATCAGTTTCTTGACCACTTTGATGGATTTTCAATTGGGTCAAACGATTTAACTCAGTTAACACTGGGTTTAGATAGAGACTCTGGTTTAATCTCTCATTTATTTGATGAGCGTGACCCAGCTATTAAATTGTTATTAGAAATGGCCATCAAAGCCTGTAAAGCTCGGGGTAAATATGTTGGTATTTGTGGACAAGGACCTTCCGATTATCCTGATTTTGCCGCATGGCTGGTTGAGAAGGGGATCGATAGTGTGTCACTAAACCCTGATACAGTATTACCTACTTGGTTATACTTAGCTGAACAACACCGTTAAGATTTAATCCAATATTAGCTTTGCTGTTTAGTGAGTAATGCATCGCGGTTAATGGTTGTCAAATTTGAGTAGCCATGAATATTAAGTATTAATACAAAGCCTAAGAGCACTGCATTAAGATGATGTAAATGTTCTTAGGTATGTTTATTTGTACTACTTTATTTAATCACTTTTAGTCAAGATCTGATATAATGCTTCCATCTAAAAGCTGTTAAAAGATTATTTACTATGCTGCCTCGGTTAGACCCTCAAGCTCTAGTTTCTGAGTTATACCAAGAGTTCTCGCAATCGTTATCGTCTCAACATTTTACTGGTGATATTAATACCAGTTATGGTGCGAGGTTAAGTGCCGCCACTGATAACAGTATTTACCAGCAATTACCCCAATTAGTTTTAAATCCTAAAACCAAAAAAGATATTCAACTGATTTGTTTACTCTCTTCAGAAGCTAAGTTTAATGACATTAAATTTAGCGCTAGAGGCGGCGGTACAGGCACAAATGGCCAGAGCTTAACACCAGGTATTATTGTTGATTTATCAAAATACATGAATGGTATTTTAGAAATTAATGTGGAAGAAAACTGGGTCAGAGTTGAAGCGGGTGTAGTTAAAGATCAGCTTAACGATTATTTACGTCCCTATGGTTTTTTCTTTGCACCTGATTTATCAACCAGTAGTCGTGCCACTATCGGCGGTATGATTAATACCGATGCTTCAGGCCAAGGTTCCTTAGTTTATGGCAAAACATCTGATCATGTCTTAGGCCTTGAATCGGTATTAGCTAATGGTGACATGTTATCAACATCGCCATTATCGATTAATGATGCTCAATCTTTGGCTCAAAGCGATACAAGCCACGGAAAAATTGTTAAACAAGTTCTTAATGCCTGTCGTGACAATCGAGCACTCATCTTAGATAAATTCCCTCGTCTAAACCGTTTTTTAACGGGGTATGACTTAGAGCATGTTTTTAATGATGATTTAACTGAGTTTGATTTAAGCCGAATAATCACAGGCTCTGAAGGCTCTTTAGCATTTGTCTGTGAAGCAAAGCTTAACTTAACCAAAATTGCTAAAGCTAAAACCTTAATCAACATTAAATATAACAGTTTTGACTCAGCACTGCGCCATTCTCCCGCTTTAGTTCAAGCAAAAGCCACATCGGTTGAAACTATTGACTCAAAAGTATTAAATTTAGCTAAAGAAGATATTATTTGGCATTCGGTAAGCGATTTAATTACCGATGTACCGAACAAAGTGATGGACGGCATTAACATCGTTGAATACAACGGTGAAAGTATTGACGCGCTTGCCGCGCAAGTTGCTCAGTTAGCCAAACAACTCGATCAAGATATTATAGACAGTGAAACAAGTGATAAAGGGGTGATCGGTTATCAAATCACTTCTGATCTTGCCAGCATTGGTAAACTTTATGCCATGCGTAAAAAAGCGGTCGGTCTATTAGGAAATACCAAAGGCAGTCAAAAACCGTTGGCTTTTGCTGAGGATACTGCGGTACCACCAGAAAAATTAGCTGACTTTATTGTTGAGTTTCGTCAGTTACTCGACAGCCATGATCTACATTATGGCATGTTTGGTCATGTCGATGCTGGAGTTTTGCATGTAAGACCGGCACTTGATATGTGTGATGAAGATCAAGAAAAATTACTGAGAGTTTTATCCGATGAAGTAGTTGCCTTGACGGCTAAGTATGGCGGTTTAATGTGGGGTGAGCATGGTAGGGGCTATCGAGCAGAATATGGACCAAAATTCTTTGGACCACAATTATTCACTGAATTAAGAAAAATCAAAACTGTTTTTGATCCGCTTAACAAAATGAACCCAGGTAAAATTTGTACACCCATAGACTCAAATGAAATTTTAGTGTCTGTTGATGGTCAAAAACGTGGTCATTTTGATCGGCAAATTCCAGTCGTAGTCAAAGACTCATTTAATTCAGTCCTTGATTGTAACGGTAACGGTTTATGCTTTAACTATGATGTTGACAGCCCGATGTGCCCGTCAAGTAAAGTGACTCGTGACCGCAGGCATTCGCCAAAAGGCCGAGCAGGGCTGATGAGAGAATGGCTACGTTTACTCGAAAAGCAAGGTGTTGATGTTTTAGCGTTAGAAGATGATATCAATGGCTGGTCAGTAAAAGCTCTGCTTGAACGTAGCATTAATAAAATTAAGCATAAATTTGATAAAACCAATAAAGACGACTTTTCACACGAAGTGATGGATGCTATGTCTGGCTGTTTAGCCTGCAAAGCTTGTGCGAGTCAGTGCCCAATAAAGGTTGATGTACCAGACTTTAGAGCACGTTTTATTAACTTGTATCATTCTAGGTACATGAGGCCTTTAAAAGATCATTTAGTTGCTAATGTCGAAATTTTAGCACCATTAATGGCCAAAGCACCTAAAGTGGTTAATAGTGTCTTAAGCACTCAATTATATGATAAGTTTTCTGCGGCAACTATCGGTTATGTTGATACACCTTTATTGTCTGTGCCCACGCTAAAACAACGGGTAAAAGCAGCAGGTTTTTGCTCATTCGACCTAGCTAAATTACAGGCGTTAACCGATAAGCAACGTCAGCAATATATCCTGATAGTTCAGGACCCTTTTACTTCATTTTATGATGCTAAAACGGTACAAGCGATGATGGTATTAATTGATAAATTAGGATTAATTCCCATTTTATTACCTTTTAAGCCTAATGGCAAAGCGCAACACGTGAAAGGATTTTTATCTCGCTTTGCAAAATCAGCAAAATCTACCGCGCAGTTTTTAAATCAGCTGCAGCAGTTAAATATTCCAATGATAGGCTTAGATGCGTCGCTAGTCTTATGTTATCGCGATGAATATAATCAAGTGCTTGGTGATGACAGGGGTGATTTTGAGGTTATTCTCGCGCATGAGTGGTTAATTAAAGAAATCGACAGTAATGAATTATTATTGAAAAACAACTTCAAAGCTAACACGGTTCAATATAAATTATTTGCCCATTGTACTGAAAAAACAGCACTGGTAAATAGTGAGAATCAATGGCTTACAATTTTCGAACGCTTTGGTTTATCACTAACTAAGGTACCACTAGGTTGTTGTGGTATGGCTGGAACTTATGGCCATGAAAAGTCTAATTACGAAAACTCTAAAAGTTTATTTGAGATGAGCTGGCAGGGTAAGTTAACAGATTTAGACAATGAACAAATACTAGTCACGGGATTTTCATGTCGTAGTCAAGTAAAGCGTTTAGCAGGGGTGAAATCTCGGCACCCAGTAGAGGCACTACTTGAGGTATTAACAACTCAGTAAATGGGGTTGTTATGCTCGTCTATAGGACGAGATATAAATTAATAATATGTTAACGTTAACTCTATTTATTTATATCGGAATTGGTTACAAAAAAGGCTTGTTAATTAAATTAACAAGCCTTTTTTATTTTACACTGTCTCTTTAACTACTTATTTTGAGAAAGACTATAGACATAAGCACTGACTACATGTATTTTTTGTTCACCTAGAATTTCGTTCCAAGCCGGCATAACACCCGCACGGCCATTACGAATAGTTGCTTCTATCGCTTTTTGTGAACCACCATACAACCAAATATTGTCTGTTAGGTTAGGTGCCCCCATGGCTAAGTTACCTTTTCCTTCTTGGCCATGACAACCCGCACAGATAGCAAATTTAGCCTTACCTGCCTCGGCAAGATCAGGGTTAACGGAGCGGCCACTTAGGCTAATAACATAAGCAGCAACTTCTTTAACACCTTGTTCACCACCGAGTACTGGTGCCCAAGCCATCATACCAACGGCTTTACGGCCTTTTATCAGTGTTTGTGTAATTGCTTCAGGAGAGCCACCGTATAACCAGTCGTCATCCGTTAGGTTAGGAAAACCTGTCATGCCACGGGCATCTGAACCATGACATTGTGAACAATTATGTAAAAACAGACGTTGTCCCACTTTCAGTGCTTTTTCATCTGTGGCCAAGTCTTCAATAGTACGTGCGAAATAGGCATTAAAGATTGGCGCATATTTTGCGTCAGCGTCTCTAACTTCTCTATCGTACTGAACTAAATATTTTGAGCCTTCTTTAAAATGCTCTTGGGATTTAGCTTTTGATTCAGCGAGGTTTAAAATACCTTGATTAGAACTTTTCCATCCTAAAAAACCATCCCAGTTTCCTAAACCGTAAAGTGCTAAGTAACCAAATGCCCAGATGATAGTGAGTAAGAAAAATGTACTCCACCACTTAGGTATAGGGTTGTTCAACTCTTCAATGCCGTCAAAGCTGTGGCCCATAGACTCACCTACTTCAACTCCAGCGAAATTCTTTAAACACATTCGTAGTAATAAAAAGCAACCGATTAAGGTACCCAGGGTGAGAACCCAAATCCAAATGTTCCAGAAGCTAGACATTATTATTAGTCTCCTGTTTGTTAATTTTCTCTTTATTCTCTTTATTTTCTTTATTGTCTTTTACATCACTTTCGTCAAAAATAGAATTTGCAACATCATCAAAATCAGATTTGCGTTTCTTATTATAACACCAAGCAACAATAATAATAAAAAGTGCTAATATTAGTAGGGCAAAAACACCTCGAAGCGTACCGTAGTCCATAGCCATTATTTAAGTGCATGTCCAAGAGATTGTAAATAGGCGATAAGGGCATCCATTTCTGACTTACCGGCAACCGCTTCTTTTGCACCTGCTAAATCCTGTTTTGAATATAGAGGGATCGCCTTACCGTTTTCATCTTTATGGCTACGATTTCTGGTCAAGAAATTAAAGGTCTCTAATTTCTTTTCAGTTAACTCACCATCGAGACTATTTTCTTGAAGCCATTTAAACGAAGGCATGTTGGACTCAGGGACAACGGCACGAGGGTCAATTAAATGTACACGATGCCAATCATCACTGTATCGACCTCCAACACGAGCTAAGTCTGGACCTGTTCGCTTTGAACCCCATAGAAAAGGATGTTCCCACACATGCTCACCTGCAACACTGTAATGGCCATAACGTTCAGTTTCAGCTCTAAATGGACGGATCATTTGGCTGTGACATACGTGACAGCCTTCACGAATATAAACATCACGACCTTCCATCTGCAATGCCGTATAGGGCTTTAAATTATCAACAGGCGTTTGTGTCTCTTTTTGGAAAAACAAAGGTGTTATTTCTACTAGGCCACCAATACTGATCGCCATAATGGTAAAAATCACAAACAAACCAATGTTTTTTTCTATTTTTTCATGTCTGTTTTTCATCGTTTGTTCCTTATGTTGCTTCGATAGGTTCAAGACTGCCATCTTTCGCGTAAATAGTTTTTATCATGTTGTAAAGCATAAGACTAAAACCAATAACCACTAGCACACCACCTAAGAAACGCATGATGTAAAAGGGGTATGAAGCCGTTAAACTTTCAACAAAACTATAGGTTAATGTACCGTCAGTATTTACAGCACGCCACATTAACCCTTGCATAACACCTGAAATCCACATAGCGACAATATAAAGTACGATACCGGCGGTGTGCAGCCAGAAATGAATATTAATTAGACGGGTGCTGTACATACGACCCTGATTAAATAAAATAGGAATTAAATGGTACAAGGCACCAATTGAAACCATAGCAACCCAACCTAGAGCACCCGAATGAACATGGCCGATAGTCCAGTCTGTATAATGAGACAAGGCGTTTACCGATTTAATTGCCATCATTGGACCTTCAAACGTAGACATCCCATAAAAAGACAATGAAACAATGAGGAAACGAAGAATTGGATCATGACGCAGTTTATGCCATGCGCCTGATAACGTCATAATACCATTGATCATACCGCCCCATGATGGCAAAAATAATACAATAGACATTACCATTCCTACCGTTTGCGCCCAATCTGGAAGTGCAGTGTAGTGCAGGTGATGAGGACCGGCCCAAATGTATAATGAAACGAGTGCCCAAAAATGGACAATAGATAAACGGTAAGAATAAACAGGTCGTTCTGCTTGCTTAGGAACGAAGTAGTACATAATACCTAAGAAACCAGCGGTCAATAAAAATCCAACGGCATTATGTCCATACCACCATTGCATCATGGCATCTACTGCGCCAGAATAAATTGAGTAGGATTTCATCATCGATACTGGAATAGCCATACTGTTACCGATATGCAATACCGCAACGGTAAGAATGAAACCACCGAAGAACCAATTAGCTACGTAAATATGAGACGTTTTACGATTGACCAAGGTGCCAAAAAAGACAATGGCATAAGAAATCCATACCACAGCGATCATGATATCAATGGGCCACTCTAATTCTGCGTATTCTTTACTGGTCGTAAAACCAAGAGGTAAAGAGACAATAGCAGCAAGAATAATTGTTTGCCAACCCCAAAAGGTAAAGGCTACTAGCTTGCCACCAAAGAGTGCAGTTTTACAGGTTCTTTGCACTACATAATAAGAGGATGCAAATAAGGCACAGGTGCCAAATGCAAATATTACTATATTGGTGTGAAGAGGTCGAAGACGGGAATAAGTTAACCAAGGGGTTTCAAAATTTAGCGCCGGCCAGACTAATTGCGCAGCGATAAGTACACCGACAAGTGTACCGAAGAGTCCCCAGATTACCGTCATTACAGTAAATTGACGTACAACATTATAGTTGTAATCTACCGCTGACGTATTGCTTTGAGTCATGTTATGGTTTCCGCAGTTATAATTATTAACGTTAATGATTTACTTTGAGCGAAACTTTAATAAAAACGATAAAAGATTAGATGAATTAATAGCCCAAGATTTACTAGATACTTAGCTACGGATTAATGTACGTATGATAAGTATTAATGGTTTACTTTAAGCGACACTTTAATGAAAATTAGCGGTATTTATAAACATAATGTATAAATTACCTAGCTATCGATAAAACCATGCGTATGATAAGTATTTAAAGGGATAATGTCATTACTCTTTTAGTGAAAATTGACACAAAATCACAAATATATCGGTTAAATTTATTCTATATAACCGATTCGTTTTTTTATCTTATTTACATTATTAATTATGCTTAAAATTTATACATTATTTACGATTACTCTCTTCATTTGTATGGCTTGCATGCCAGCAAAGAAAAATAAACTCGTCTCTGTTGAACCTCAGTGTCTAAAAAGTCAGAGTCAATGTATAGTTGAAACCAAGTTTGGTAAGGTCAGCGTTTTATTTAATAAAGGTAAAGTGTTTACAGAAGAGCCATTTAATATTTATCTCATGCTAGAAGACATCAATGTAAGAGAACAAAGCTTGGTGCAGAATAAAAAAGCGAAGTTAACGTATAAAATTTCTAAAATAAATAGCTATATGGAAGGTAAAGAAATGTTTATGGGGAAAATCCCAGTAATGTTTTCACCATCAGGGCAAGATAATATGCTGGTTACTGAAGCATTATTAGGCAGTTGCTCGCAAAAGCAAATGGTCTGGCGCTTATGGCTAACCGTTTTATTTGAAATAAATAATCAAAGTACGACCGATAATGCCGTCAAAGAAAGCTATCCTAATGATATTAACCAAGAGACTTTCTTTATTGATTTTACCAGTAACCGCTTTTAATACCGGACAATATAGTCTTTAAAGACGAAATTAATATAAAAGTTATATCGATCAGTTGTCAGTTATCTACGTGGAATAGAAAAATTAAATAGGGCATATCGATATGAAGTTATGCATAATGATAAACTCTAAAAAATAAATTTAAGTAATTAATATAAATGCCATTCTCCCTTATTGATATATTAGCATTAATCCTCTTTTTTCTAACCTGGTATGGTTATACTTGGTTTGCTCGTCGAAAGGCAAAAACAAGGGACTGTATCGCTCGAAGCATGCACCAGCATAGGATTCACTGGATGTATGAAATTATTACTCGTGACATTCGTGTAGGTGATGCTGCACTATTGGCAAATTTAGAGAGAAACATTGCCTTTTTTGCCTCAAGTACGCTATTAATAATTGCGGGTATATTAACTTTATTTGCAAAAGTTGATACCTTGGAAAATGTGATTGAATCCCTTCCTTTTGCTGGTACTCCTGATCACTTTCTTATTCAAATCAAATTAAGCTTGTTAGCCTTTATTTTTGTTTTATCATTTTTTCAATTTACTTGGTCGATGCGACAATACGGTTTTTTAAATGTCATGATAGGTTCTGCGCCAGTAGATTTAACGGGTAAAAATAAACTGCTCCATAGCTACGCGACGCAAATGGCCATTGTACAAGATCAAGCGGCACATGCTTATAATTACGGTTTACGCTCTTATTATTTTGCACTAGCTGCTATGTGCTGGTTTTTTCATCCAGTGCTGTTAATGTTAATGAGTCTTTGGGTCGTTTATACCTTGTATCACCGAGAATTCAATTCAAAAGCTGTTAAAGCGATTACCGCGGCGCAACTGCTATTAATAGATGAACGTCAACGACGTTTTGGTATTGAAGAAGTTGAATAGTAAACAAAACAACGATTATAAAAATTACAGTGTAGAAGATTTTGATAAATACAATTGTGTGAAAATATCAATATCTATTTATTTGGTGCTGCTATTTGTTTTAAGAGGTTATCTTGTTTGGATTTTCTCTGTGACCAATATGCGTGATCGTGTTGCCATTATTCAATTTATTTACCCAGATACCTCATTATTTTTTTTAAGTTTGTTTTCGGGCGCTTTAGGCTTAGTTGTTCTCGTTCTATTAAGTTTAAGACGACCCAATGCTGCTCCTTGGGTTCAAAAGCTGTGGCCTTACTGCCGACGAATAATGGTAACTGCTTTAGTTTTTGATTTAGTGGTAAGTATCCTTGCCTACAGCTACTGGCAATTATTTTCGATGACTTGGTTATTGATACAAATGAGTATAGTAATATCATTGATTATTTTATCTTTTAAAAGTCAGTCTTTGACCATTAACATACGAGAATTCCCTGTTTTATTAGTTGAAGATAAAAACAAAGATAGAAATAAAAAATAAGAAAGTTAACTATTAATGTTGAAGGACGTTAGGTACTAAAAATGATCAATATGAATAACACTACGGCTATCGATCCAGATAAGAACAAACGTCTAATAATATTAGATACTGAAACTACGGGTATTAACCCAAGAGAAGGTCACCGCATTGTCGAGATTGGCTGTGTCGAAATGATTAATCGTCGACTGACTGGCCGCACCTTTCATGTTTATATCAATCCATTAAAGCATATGGATCAAGAAGTTATTAATATTCATGGCTTAACTAATGAGTTTTTATTGGATAAACCGGTGTTTTCTCATGTTGCTGATGAGTTTATTGATTTTATTAAGGGGGCAGAATTAGTTATCCATAACGCTAAGTTTGATGTTGGTTTTATGGATAATGAATTTGCCATGCTCAGACGTAATCTCCCGATGACTTATGATATGTGTACCGTCATTGATACATTAAAAGTATCAAAGGATGAGTTAGGTGCCCCTAAAACGCTTGATTATTTAGCGAGAAATTACAAAGTAGATAAACTTGTTGACCGAACTTACCACGGTGCCTTGATTGATGCTCAATTATTGGCCTATGTTTATATTGAAATGACACGTAAGCAGTCCGCGCTCAATCTGACAGCAGGTGATAACGGTGTCAATGCTAATGAGATTAGACGATTACCCTCTGATCGTGAAAAATTAAAGGTTATCCTCGCTTCTGCCGATGAACTGTTAGCCCATCAAGAACGTTTAACAATAGTAGAAGCAAAGGGAGCCTCACCTTTATGGTTAAAATAAGTAAATACAGTTGGTTATTTAACAGTATATTTGTCGGTTGTTTAATGTGGTCAATACCAAGTTATTCGAGTGTAAACGATACAAAGACCCTCGCGACAATTGAATATTACAAAGACGATAATATCACTAACCAAATTCCTTATTTTGATAACCGTTTTCGTATTGATGCACAGATAGAAGAGTTAACCCTGATTTTTTATCGAGAAGCTGGCTCAAAACCTATCATTCTTGTTCAGCCGGATGGCAGTAAACTTAAGAGTAAGAGCATAGATAAAGATAAGGTTGAATGGTTCGATGAAACGACGTTTGACATGATTAGAATTAAAAAACCAATGCCGGGACCATGGCAGGCGGTAGGTAGAATTTTACCTAATAGCAAGATTATGGTGATGTCAGATGTAAAAATTGAAGTAGATCCCTTACCTCCAATTTTATTCGCGGGTGAAACATTAAAAGTTACCGGACAACTATTTAATGGTGATAAAGCGATCGATAATCCTCTATTTCGTGATGTTATCGAACTCGATGTTAATTTTTACAGCACCAATAACTCTGCCTATGAAAACTTTGGTGTCGATGAGATCAAAGTAAGTTCTTTTCGAGATGATGGTTATGATTTGGATGAATACTCAGGAGATAATATTTTTACCGGTGAGTTTGTTTTTGATTTTGTTCCTGGTGAATGGCAGCCTGTTATTTTTGTTAAATTACCAATGGCGACAAGAGAGCTTAGGCAATCTCCAATTATTTTAAAAAAAACACCTATTATCCTATCTGTAGATATGAGTGAGAGTGAAGGGCAGTTTCACCAAATTAATTTTTCAATTGATAAAGCGTTTATTGATGCAGACACTTTAGCCTTCCAAGGTAAGGTAAGGTATCCCAATAAACAGTTTAAGTCATTTTCTATTCAGGAAGGGCAAGGAGATAAAGAAACGCTGCCAATTGAGTATACTGAACCAGGGATTTATAATGTAAGTGTCAGCGCTTTTGGAGAAACAATCAATGGTCGTGAATTTCGCTTAGCAGTTGAACCGTTTAGTTTTAATGTAAAAGTCCCTGAGGCTAATGACTTTGTCGATGATAATGGCAGGGCAGTTAATGAATTAATCAAACAAAGAGCTGAGGCGCTTTTAGCGAGTAAACGACTGGAGGCTAAAAGGTTATTTAAAGAAAAAGAAGAATTAAAGTTAAAAGAGACGGTATTTACTATTGTTGTTGCTAATGTTTTTATTATCTGCATTGTTTTAATGGGTTTTTTCATTATTAGGTGGCGTAAATCTGTAGCTGAAAAATAATCCAATAGATCTTCTTATAGAGATAATGTGGATGGATTTTCAGCGTATTGTTCACCAAATGTGCAGAGAGTAAATTATATTAAAAAAGGAGTTGACTGGACCTCTTCATAACCGTATTATCTCCGCCGCATTCAACGAGTTGTTGGATGTAAGAAAGATACAGCGGAGTGGTAGTTCAGTTGGTTAGAATACCGGCCTGTCACGCCGGGGGTCGCGGGTTCGAGTCCCGTCCACTCCGCCACATTTTTCAACGGGTAAGTCCGTATAAAAACTTAAATGAAAAGATACAGCGGAGTGGTAGTTCAGTTGGTTAGAATACCGGCCTGTCACGCCGGGGGTCG
>CAWVSL010000029.1:0-36242 GCA_963933115.1 uncultured Colwellia sp. | reverse complement strand
AATTTTATTTAAGCCCACATGGTCTATGTTTTTTGCTGGATCGAAGATAGATAAGATACTTATTTTGGCGATAGATGTACCTTTTTTGATTAGTTTATTTAACCAGATTGTACTCTGGTCATATTCTCCTAGAAATAAATAGACAGATGCGATCTCAAGCATAAAAGTAACGTTGTTGTTACTATTTTTAACTATAGTCAGAGCTTGTTCTAAAGCGGCTTTATCACCGTGTTTTGCTAGGAAAGTTAGATATGTATAGCTATAAAATTGCCTTGGCGACTTATTTAGATCACGATATAAGGGGAGTGCTTCTTCTGTTCTGCCAGATTTCTGATGTTGGGATGCGAGGAACAATTTAGGAAGTGGCATTTCAGGATTTTTTGCTGATGCTATTTTTATCAAATTCATACCCTCCTCTACATGACCGACGTTTATTAGTGCTAAAGCATATTCAACGGCATTAACTACTGATTTAGGATCAAGGGTCGCCGCGCGGCCTTCAATTTCAAGTGCAGCATCTAATCTATACATTGCCCTTAAATAATCGCCATAGAAATTATAAGCGGTATTATTATTAGGAGAAAGTTCAATAGCGCGCAAAAAATCTGTTTCAGCACTTTTGAAGTCGGCATCATACTTATATTTTATAATCGCGGAGGTCAGTATTGCGATATAGTTATTAGGGTCTAATGTTAAGGCTTTATTTATTGTTAAGCGAGCCAGTTTAACCTGCCGCTTATTATTACTGGCCAAGCCAAAATCATTATTGCTGATTAATGCTCTGCCAAGCTCTGCATAGGCATTTGCGTAGTTCGAGTCAAGCAGTATCGCCGTCTGGAACAGTTCAATGGCATTGGTTACTGAGCTGTTATCACCTTGCCATCGCTTTTGGAATTCGAACCGACCTTGCAGAAGGGCGTTATAGGCTTCCATATTGTTAGTGGTCGTACCAACTACTTTTGTTTGTTCTGTTTTTAAGGTTAATTTGAGCGCGTCAACAATGGCGCCTGAGATTTCATCCTGAATAATAAAAATATTATTCGCGGTTAATTCTTTATCATAGGTCTCGGACCATAAATTTTTATCTGTACCTGCTTCAATCAGCTGGGCGGTAATACGGACTCGATTGCCAGACTTTCGAACACTACCTGCCAAAACATTATTGACCCCTAAGTCTTGAGCCACTTCTGATGTCTTTATGTCTTTGCCCTTATAGAAAAATGAGGAAGAACGAGAGGTAACATGCAGTTTTGGGATTTTTACTAGCACGTTGAGTATCTCTTCGGAGATACCATCGGAGAAATATTCTTGCTCCTTATCAGAAGACATATTCACAAAAGGTAATACCGCAATGGATGAGGGTGGTGTTTGTTGAATCACATCGTTTGTTCGCTGCGAATGAACTGTCGGCTCTTTTGCTGTAATAGCTTTAGCAGGCTTAGCCCCAAGATCAGCGTTATAGATAGAGTAACTCACCGCTAATAACACCACTAAACCTAAGGTAACAAAAACTCGCTTGCGCCCTGTGTACGAAGTAATAGAGCCTTTAGTTGGAATGGGAGATTCTTTATCAATGCCGTTAGGCTTGATTTCAAATGCCCAGGCAAAAAATATGGCGAAAGGAAAACCGATAAGCGCAAGAAAGAAAATAACCGTGTTCATCCACTCTGGCATATTAAAGGCTATGGTAGTGACTTGGATTACAATCCAAGCAAGGACAAGATAAGCGACCCCCACCGTGAATACTTTACGGCGCTTAAGCTCTGTGAACAGTGACTCAGACAAGGTAGACCCTTATTTTTATTGTTATTTAAGATAATGCGTTGATATTCGAAGAGCATACCATATATCGTTTGTGGATATACCCTATGCGATGAGTTCATGGTAATAGAAGAATAATCGTGGAAATTAGAGCGACTATATTATCTTTGTTTTTTATGTTGTAAAAAATCCAGATTGTTTATGATACTAGTAGTCTGAATAAAAAATAGTCTGAATAAAAAAATTAGTGCGATGCAATGACAACTTCTCTATACCAGATCATGTCAAATATTATATGTTACGTTATTAAATAAGCAGTAAATGATTAAAGCGTATTCTTAACGTTTGGTTATAGAGGATCTTTTGGGACGATATAAATAAAATAAACCATTGACCTCATTCATTGAGCTTAGCCGATTAGTTCTATTGTCATTCTGCTGTAACGCATAAAAAATAGTGGAAGTTAAAATATGTGATAATACATATTTTAGTTGTTGATAAAGCTCTATACTAATCGCTTTATTTTTCGTTAACCATAAACTAATAAGGGCACCCGATGAATACCAAAATATACAAGAGCGTACTTGCGCTCACGGATAGTTTATTAAGAGCTGTTCAAGAAAAAAACCAAGCAAAATTTGATGGTTATTATTTAGACTTAAAGCAGTTGTGTGTAGAGAATGAAGATACAGATAAAGACCATCCCGTGCAGTGGGAAACACTCGCTGATTTTACTGATGACCTAGCATTGGCGATTACCATTTATAAACAAGCGCTAATAAAGGCTGAAGCGATTAACTCTAAAGATTTTTGTTCATCTATTGGTTTTTCAGTGGCGTCTTTAAAAGTCGAGTTGGGAGATGAAGTAGGTGCTATTGAATACTTAGAAAAAGCTAAAGTCAGTTGCAATAAAATTATTGATAAAGAATTAAAAGCAGAGATTCATGACTTATTGGAAGCATTAAAAGGGCCAGAAAAAACCGATGGTTTCAATGAAGAATAAAGAGATCATGTTAAGTATATTGAATTTTATTCCAGTACTCTGAAAATCTAAATTTAGGGTTATATTACCAGTAAGCTTTGGTAAGCGTGCATCAGAAATTAAGCTATTAAACGTGTTGCTTATTAACGCGAAAATATTTAAATCGTATTTACTATTGAAAGTCAATATAGCTGTCTCCATAACTTAATCTAATACTATAACAAAATGCTAACTATTAAATTAATACCAATAAAGCATTACAACAAGAGAATATATCGATGGCTAATATCGTAGCAATTAAAAAAGAACAACATGAAAAATTAAAATTGGCGAATAAAAGAAATTTAAAACAAGTTTCTGGTCAGCACATTATTCCTGTTACCGCGGCTGAGTTTGCTCAGTCAGCGAGTAGTTTTCCTGTCGTGCTCGTTAAAGACCCTGAGTCAGAGCGCTATCGTTGTGTTGCTATGCTTGGTTTAGAGAGTGGCGAAAATTTATTTTACAAAGAAGATAAATGGTTAGGTCTATATATCCCACAAAGTATTGGTATGGCACCATTTATGTTGGGTGTAGACCCTGATAAAGAAAAAACATTAACAGTGTGTGTAGATTTAGACAGTGAGTTTATTGGCGAAGATAAAGAGTTAGCTTTGTTTGATGAGCAGGGCGAAGAATCAGAAGTACTTAAAAATGTGCAACAGTCATTAGGTCGTATATATGAAAACGAAAGAATGACCGATCAGTTTATCAAAGAATTAGCCGATAATGATTTACTCCAAGAACTTGAATTAAAAATCAACTCAATCTCAGGTGAGAACAAAAAATTAGTAGGTATTTTTACGGTCAATGAAAAGAAAGTGGCTCAATTAGCTGATGATAAAGTCTTAGATTTCCACAAGCGTGGTTTATTTGTTCCAATTTACGCTATGTTGGGTTCATTAAGCCAGATGAACCGTCTTATTCAACTTAGAAATGAAAGTTCAGATGATAAAATTAGCGGGATTCAAATCACTCCGACTGGAGTAGAAGAAAGTACTGTAGAAGAAAAAAAGTAACCTAACGGCACAATATGCGTTTTAAGAAAAAGGGACTTAGGTCTCTTTTTTTAAATCTCTAGGGCGGTCAATCAAGTTGCTTGGCGATTAAAACCTTCGTTGTGCAAATGAAGTGACTAATAAATCTCTCGATAAATTAAAGAAAAAGACTTTTCTCAAGTGTTGTTTTAAAGTCTGTATGCATATTTTTTACCTAAGTGGTAAAGGACGTACTAAATCTAAACGCCTCCTTTTTTTGTTAACTAAACTAATATCGAGCTTATTATTGTGGCGATACACATACCGTTAAAAGATTTAAGTCAATGGCAACAAGTTGCTTTTTGTAGTGCACTTTTAGAGCGAATGTTACCTAATTATAAAATGTTTAGCGATGTTGAACAGTTTGGTGAGTTCAAGGTGATCCGAAATCAACTGGATTTGGTTTGGCAATGGTTAGATAAAAATAACCGCTGCAAAATTAATTTTACAGCGCAGTTAACTAAACTTGAAGAACAAACGCCAAACCCCGAACATTTTAATACCTTCGGTGTATTTCCTGCACTCGACGTTTGTATGGCATTAATGTCACTTTTACAGGCAATGCAAGATAAGGATGATGAGGGGTTTTTTAACGTAAGCCGTTTATCAGCAAACAGTGTTAATTTTTATGTTGAGCTTTTACTGTCAGAAGCGTTAAATAATCAAGATGAAGAGGTAATCATAGAAGATGATATTAACCAACATCCGCTGACACAATGGGAGGTTGAAAGCCAACAGGAACTTTTTGACTTTATTAAAAGTGGGCCAGAGAATAAAACTACTTGTATTAAAGCTAAGACATTGATGCTTGAAGAAGGACTTTCTAATTTAGGTATAGAGATTTAAGCACTAATAAGTTAGTGAGTACTATTTTTGATATTGATAGAGCTGGTAAATAACTTGACCGGCAATTTTTTCTTTTAATAAATGCCAGTTATGAGGAAGTTGTTGTGAATTATTATCGGCTTCCATTTCAACATAAATTAAGGCCTCTTCTGCTAACCAACCACTATTGAGTAATACGGCACACTGCTCAGCAAGTTGTTTTCTAAAAGGAGGGTCTAGAAATATTAGATTGTATGCTTCAACATTTTCTTTTAAGTACGCTAAGGTATTTACTTGGTTAATGTGGACACTTTCGGCTTTGAGTAGCTGCTTATTGGCTCTTAACTGATTGACGGCTAGTTTGTTTAATTCTAAGAGGGTGACTTGCTGAGCACCACGTGACATGGCTTCAAAACCTAAACTACCAGAACCAGCGAAGCAATCGAGGCACTTCGCACCTTTAATATAAGGCATTAGCCAATTAAAAACGGTTTCTTTTACACGGTCGGTCGTCGGTCTTAAACCTTCAGCCATTAAGACCGGCAGTTTACGACCTCTGTGTTTTCCAGCGATAATTCTAATACTGCCTTTGGTGGAATTTGTAATTGTTTGTTTTTTTGTATGATTCATATCACTGACAGTTATATTTTTAGGTGTTACTATAAGGGTAATTATAACCTTATCCCGCTTTGATTGAAAAATTTATGTCTAAGAAAAAAGGTATGCTCTCTTGGTTAGGTTTAGGTGACCAGGAAAAGAAAGAGCAAGTTGTTGCTGAAAAAGAAAATGTAGAAGAAACTATAGATAGCGCTGAAGAAAAAATTAGTGAGCTTGATGTTACTAAGGAAATAGTTGATTTATCATTTAATAATGAAGTTAATGACCTACCAGAACCAGAACCAGAACCAGAACCAGAACCAGAACCAGAACCAGAACCAGAACCCACATCAGGATTTTTTACTCGATTAAAACGAAGTCTATCTAAAACACGCCAAAACTTAGGTGGCGGTTTAATTGATCTGTTTCGAGATAAGAAGATTGACGATGATTTATTTGAAGAATTAGAAACCCACCTGTTACTTGCCGATGTAGGTGTCGATACTACAAGTAAAATAATTACCTCCCTTACCGAATCTGCCAATAGAAAACAGTTAAAAAATGCTGAAGCTTTATATGATTTATTGAAAATAGAATTGAAAAAAATTATAGAACCTGTTGCAAAGCCGTTAGAAGTCAACAGCGATGATGGCCCTTTCGTTATACTAATGGTCGGAGTCAATGGTGTTGGTAAGACAACAACGATTGGTAAATTGGCGAAAAAATTCCAAGCACAAGGTAAATCAGTGATGTTAGCCGCAGGAGACACTTTCCGAGCTGCTGCCGTTGAGCAGTTGCAAGTGTGGGGGGATCGTAATGATATTACCGTTATTGCTCAGCAAACAGGAGCTGATAGCGCCTCGGTGATTTTTGATGCGATAAGTGCTGCGAAAGCTCGAAATGTCGATGTGTTAATTGCCGATACCGCGGGAAGGTTGCAAAATAAAGGTCATTTGATGGAAGAACTTAAAAAAGTGGTTCGAGTGATGAAAAAAATTGATAAAAATGCACCTCATGAAGTTATGCTCACTCTAGATGCTGGAACAGGCCAAAATGCCCTGAGTCAAACAGACCTTTTTAATAAAGCGGTTAATTTAACTGGACTAACATTAACCAAGCTTGATGGCACAGCAAAAGGGGGCGTTATTTTTGCGGTTGCTGATAAGTTTGCTATTCCCATTCGCAACTTAGGTGTTGGAGAGGGCATTGATGATTTACGCCCATTTAATAGTGATGAATTTATAGAAGCACTTTTTTCAAAATAACAATTAATTAAAAACTGATACTAATATGATTCGTTTTAATGATGTAAATAAAACATATCCTGGCGGCTTTTTAGCATTAAAACGAGTAAGTTTTAATCTTGAGCAAGGAGAAATGGCTTTTTTAACGGGGCACTCTGGCGCGGGGAAAAGCACGTTATTAAAATTGATCAGTTTAATGGAAAAGCCAAGTTCAGGTAGTATTCAAATCAATGGTACTGAACTTGCCAACATAAAATATAAAGAAATCCCTTATGTTCGTCGTGGCATTGGTATGATTTTTCAAAATCATAACTTACTCACTGACCGAACGGTGTTTGATAATGTTGCACTGCCTTTAATTATAGAAGGTTATGGCCACAAAGAAATTAAGAAACGTGTTGAGGTGGCTTTGGAAAAGGTTCACTTGAGCAGTAAACTACGATGTTATCCTTATATGCTTTCCGGCGGTGAACAGCAACGAGTCGGTATCGCAAGAGCTATTGTTAATAAACCCCCAGTGCTATTGGCGGATGAACCAACAGGTAATTTAGACCCCAAACTCTCAATGGATATTATTCGCTTATTTGAGGAGTTTAATGCTGTAGGTGTTACTGTTCTTATCGCTACCCATGATTTAGGGTTAATTGCCCGAATGAAATACAGAACATTGACCATTAAAGAGGGAACTATGATCACGGATGGTCTTGTTGAGGGGATGAAGGTAGCAGATAAAGGGCTGAGTTATGAGTAATCCACTTCCTATTATGGAGTCTCCTCGGCGGCAAAGTTTTGTCCGTCGGTTACTATCATTACCTGTTCGTCATGCGCAACAAGCGGTTGGTAGTTTAGGTGATTTATGGCGCACACCTTTTACTACCGTAATGACAGTGTTAGTTCTCGGTATTAGTCTAACGTTACCTGCAACACTGCATTTATTTGTAAAAAACGCTCAGCAAATAACCACACAATGGGACAGTGCATCTGAGATTAGTTTATTTCTTAATTTATCAATAAGTGAAAAAAGTGCTCAAAATGTAGTACAACGTATTAAACTTTATCCTGAAGTAGCTAAAGTAGAGTATATTTCAGCTGATCAAGCCTTAAAAGAATTTAAAGTTTTATCTGGTTTTGGCCCCGCACTTGAATATCTAGATAAAAATCCATTACCTGCAACAATTGTAGTTACACCAACAAATAGAGCTTCGCAAGCCCACGCTGTCGGTGACTTACTAATAAAGTTAGAAAAAGAAAGAGAAGTTGAGCAAGGTAAGTTGGACTTAGAGTGGCTATCTCGATTAGAAGCGATGGCGATGCTTATTGAAGACATTGTTACTAGTGTTGCCTTTTTATTATGCTTATCTGTGATACTTATTATTGGCAATACCATTCGTTTAGCTATAATTAATCAAAAAGAGGCGATTGCAGTAATGAAACTCGTTGGTGCAACAGACAGTTTCATTCAAAGACCCTTTTTATACTTAGGTATTTGGTACGGTATTTTAGGTGGTTTATTGGCGAGTATTACCATTGTATTATTGTCTTATTACCTCTCCGGAGCTGTAAATAAATTAACTAATTTATATGGTAGTGACTTTGTTCTTCAAGGGTTAACTTGGAATGAAAGTTTTACACTCATTTACTTTGCTATCGGCTTAGGTTTACTGGGAAGTTATATTTCAGTTCGTCAGCATATCCGAGGAATTGAACCTAAAACGGATTAATTTCATTTTTCTGCTTTTGGGTAAGTAAAGTTTTTTATATTCTTTGTTATTGATATTATTGGTATTATTACCTATGTGTACTTAATCGGTAACAAATTGGTACAATTTCACTAGTAAATTTGAAATATAATATTGTTTTAACTTATCTGGTAGGTTAATGTATTTCGCTTATCGTTCACTAGTGCAATGAAATTTTGTTATAATTGCTAGTTAGAACAGGAGAGATTTTATGAGTAATGTTAAACAGTCAATGGCGCTAATTTTGCCTAAAAGCGGCAGCATCGAATCTTATATGCAATCAGCATATAGTATTCCTGTGCTTACTGCTCAGCGCGAACATGAACTAGCTACTCGTCTTTATTCAGAAAATGATTTAACAGCGGCGCAAGAGTTGATTATGTCGCATCTCAGATTTGTTATTCATATTGCTAAAGGTTACTCGGGTTATGGTTTACCACAAGCTGATTTAGTTCAGGAAGGAAATGTGGGTCTAATGAAGGCGGTAAAACGCTTCAATCCTGAAGTTGGCGTACGCTTAGTTTCATTTGCTGTGCATTGGATTAAAGCTGAAATTCATGAATATGTATTGCGTAATTGGCGTATTGTTAAAGTTGCTACCACTAAAGCACAGCGTAAACTGTTTTTTAATTTACGTAAAAATAAAAAGCGCCTAGGTTGGTTTAGTAATGCCGAAGTGAGTACGGTTGCTGAAACTTTAGGAGTAACTACTAAAGATGTTTTGGAAATGGAAACTCGCATGAGTAGCCAAGATCAAGCTTTTGAACTCTCGTCAGATGATGATGCGGGTATAGATGCGGGTACATTTTCTCCGGCGCAGTTTTTAGAAGATAAATCATCAGATTTAGCCACAAGTGTTGAAGATGACAATTGGGAAGATCACTCTAATCAGCGCCTATCGACAGCATTAGTCACTTTGGACGACCGCAGCCAAGATATTATACGTACTCGTTGGTTGTTGGAAGATAAAACAACATTACAAGAATTAGCGAATAAATATCAAATATCTGCTGAACGTGTTCGACAGTTAGAAAAAAATGCCTTAAATAAACTAAAAAATACTATGGTGTTTGACTAACCGTTCTTAACGTAAAATAAACGTTTTAAAAGCCGACTTAAGTCGGCTTTTTTTATAATTAATATTACTCTTTAATGTGCAGGGTATTTGTACATCAGTTATCACCTTTTGCGCTCTCGTCTGACTAATGTTAACCAACCATATAAGTGCCAGTGCCAAAGGCAATATGCACACCAAGTTCATTATGCAGTTCCATACGAGAAACAGCGACCTTGTTACCATTTCGAATAATTCGTGCAGTGGCAATAAATTCTTTACCTCTACCCGGCCTTAAAAAATCAGTTCGTAAATCGATGGTACTTAACCGCATTAGGCTTTGCTGAATTTTATCAGGAGATATGTCGTCCATTCGTTCGATAATATTGGCGGCAGCAACAACACCACCGGCAAGATCAAGGACTGAAGCAGTAACCCCTCCATGAAGCGTTTTTTGTATTGGGTGGCCAATTAATTTGTCTTGCCAAGCAAAGCGAACTTCTGACTCATCACTATTAAAGTGGGTGATTTTAAAGCCTAATAGTTGATTAAAAGGCATTTTTTCTGTCCATAGGCTTGCTATCTGTTGGTAAATCAACTCTTTTTTCATTAGGCTTTAGTTGTCTGGTCTGATCACTTGTGAGTTAGATTAGCACTATTTGTTATTCTAGTACCATTAATAAATTGCTTGGTTTTGTTAGCATAGGTTAAACTAGCGATCCAATAATAGTTAAGCGGTTTTTTTGTTGAACGTCCCTTTAAGTCACCCCTCTAAAGAGCAACTCATTGATGCATTAAAGCATCACTTTGGTTACCAAACTTTTCGCCTAGGCCAAGCAGAAATTATTCAAAACCTATTGCAAGGCCAAGATAGCTTAGTTCTTATGCCAACAGGGGGAGGAAAATCATTGTGTTACCAATTACCGGCAACGTTATTGCCTGGTGTAACTATTGTTGTCTCACCCCTTATTGCGTTAATGAAAGATCAAGTTGATAGTTTAACTCGGCATGGAATCTCAGCGGCTTTTATTAACTCTAGTCTAGATGGGGCTGCTATTAATGGTATTTTCCAACAATTAAACAAAGGTGAAATCAAGTTACTTTATGTTGCACCCGAGCGTTTGAGTAATTATTATTTTTTACAAAAGTTAGCTGAAACTACTATTAGTTTATTTGCTATTGATGAAGCCCATTGTATATCTCAATGGGGCCACGACTTTCGGCCAGCCTATACTAAATTACAATGTATAAAACAAAATTTCCCTTATGTACCGGTAATGGCGCTTACTGCCACGGCAGATGTTACAACACGTAAAGATATTCTTAATCAACTTCAGCTCACTAATCCTTTTATTCATCTTGATAGCTTTGACCGGCCTAATATTCGCTTGACCTTAGCGATTAAGTATAATGGCGAACAACAGGTATTAGGCTATTTGAATAAACGAAAAGAAGACAGCGGCATTATCTATTGTAATAGCCGTTGGCAAGTTGAAAAATTGAGTAAATTTTTAGCAACAAAGGGAATAAACTGTGCGGCATATCATGCGGGTATGGAAGTTGAAATAAGAAATACCGTACAGGATGGTTTTGCAAAAGATAATATTCAAATAATTGTGGCAACAGTGGCTTTTGGTTTAGGTATTAATAAGCTCAATATTCGTTTTGTGATTCATTTTGAACCACCAAAAACGTTAGAGTCATATTACCAAGAAATTGGTCGAGCGGGGCGGGATGGTTTGGAGGCAGAAGCCTTATTTTTACATGATGAGAAAGACATTACCCGAATAAAAAAGCGCATCAATGATGGTGAAAGTGAGCAAAGAGTCAATGTTGAGTTACAACGTTTTCAGGCAATGACGGGCTTTGTTGATTCACAAACCTGTAGGCGTCAAGTGGTACTTAACTACTTTGCTGAATACACGGAACAAGGTTGTGGTAACTGTGATATATGCCTAGATCCCCCTAGTCAATTTGATGGCACACAAGCGGCACAAAAAGTATTATCCTGTGTATTTCGCATTAAACAACAAGGTGATATTGGTCATGTTATTGATGTACTCAGAGGGCAATCAAGCCTAAAAGTTATGTCTATGGGGCACAATAAAGTTTCTACCTATGCTATTGGGCAAGATAAAACACCGGGTTACTGGTTTTCTATTATTGGTCAGCTAATACATTTAGGTTTCTTACAACAAAATATTGAACAACAATCTGTTTTGGTTTTGACAGAAGCGGCAAGAAGCGTATTAAAAGCATCAGAACCACTAATGTTAGCAAGCCCAAGGTTACAAAAAGCGAGTTACTGGCAACATAAAAAACAAGATAATCAATATGATAGGAGGTTATTTACTAAGTTACGAACCTTAAGAAAAGAAATAGCAGATATAGAAGATATCGCCCCTTATATTGTTTTTAATGACGCAACACTGTCAGAGTTAGCTCGAATAAAACCTAAAACATCTAAAGAGTTTTTAGCTATTAATGGTATTGGTGATACCAAGTTACTCCGTTATGGTGAGTCTTTTTTACAGCTTATTCAACAACATGCCAATTAGTTTAGCTATTTAATAACGTTAATATATTAATTATGGATAAAAAAAAGTGCCCCAAGAGCACTTTTTTAATTATTCACTTAAAAATAAGCGATTATTTTAAGCCAGCATAGTAAGCCGAGATGTCAGCTATGTCAGTTTCGCTTAATGCCATAGCCATTCCACCCATGATGGCATTTTTACGAGTGCCAGATTTGAAATGCTTTAATTGCTGAGCAAGGTATGCTTCTTTTTGTCCCGCAAGGTTCGGGTAAGTAGGAATTGCAGATATACCTGCAGCACCATGGCATGCTGCACACATACCTGCTTTAGCTTTACCAGCAGCTGCATCACCAGCAAAAACAGGCGAAGTCATCATAATGGTTGCTGCAATAGCAAGAGTAATTTTTTTCATAGTACTTATACCTCTGTAAGGATTAAAAATTCTTTCATGATTATATCTAAAATTTTTAAGTTGTTGTTGGTTTTTTATCACTATATGTCTATTTAATTAAATTTTATCATTTCCATCACAGATATATTTCTCTAATAAGGCGGTCATAAACTTCCCTTTTGGGCTGGTAACTACTTATTTGATTTGCCTTTTATGAGCCTAAAAGCTCATTGACCAGCCTGTAACAATAAAAATAATATGTGTTAAAGTATTTATGTTATTCAAACTAACAGCTCAGTGTTAAATACTGTACAATTTTAAATAAACCGGCACCTAATGATATAACTCACTAAGTTGTAGATATTAATATGAATTTGATTTCTTTAATTATTTTTACCTTGTTTTTATTACAGCCTAATTCTGTTTTAGCAAACAACCGTATTGCCGATACTTTAGTTATTGAAAAAAACACTAGAGTAATAGAGGATTTATTTAATCAAAATAAGGAGTATATCTCTATAAATAATGTGATGCCTATTTTGAATAATATAATTGAAGAACGCCATCTTTATCCAAATAATACAATTGCAAAAGTATTTATTTTATTTGCTGAGGTGGCCAAGAATAAAATCGACGTAGACCGTTCTTTTCAGTTTACACGCATTGGGTCAAAACTAATTAGCATTGAGTTACCATTAAAATTAAATTTATTATTGAAAGTTGCTTCAGAATATTATCTAAAAGGTCAGTATCAAGAGGTATTAACCATCTCAAATGAAGTAATGACATTGGCTAAAACAGTAGGTAATAAAAAGGATTACGTACTGGCTCTAGCATATCGCTCCGTGGCTCACGCGTTAACTGACAATTACTTTGAAGCGTTTACTGATTTAAAAAGTGTTGAAAACCTTATTAAGCGTAACAAAAATTTTGAAGATAATATTGAGCTATTAGAGGTAACTTCTACGGCTTATCATTATTTAGGTGATTACCAAAGTATGTTAACGACAAATCAAAAAATAATTAAATTACGTTTTGATTCATCGTTAACATTTAATTTAGTGAATAATTATTACCATTTAGCAACCGCTTATCACCATTTAGGCCTATTAGATGATGCTTATAACGCCTACTGGGAAACTAAAAGATATGCTAAAGAGCAGCAAGACCACGTTCAAGTAGCTTTTGCTGAGCTTGGTCTCGGTCAGATTCTACTTTTACAAAAAAATTATCAAGCGTCATATTTGACTTTGTCCAAAGTAGAAAAACGATTTAAAGAAGAGAATTTAACTAAACCCTATTTAAGTACATTACTTTCGCTTGCCAAAGTAAGTTTGTTAAGTAGTAAAGAAGAGTTTGCGCATCAATTATTAAAAAAAGCTGAAAAAATGATGTCTGGTATTAAGCTTACGAGTGAACAGATAGAGTTATATTTATTATTAGCTGACATGTATGAATCCCAAGAAAATTATAGTCAAGCGCTAGCGTTACTTAAACGTTATAACAAGCTATATGAGAGCTTTACTAACAATATAATATCGTCTATTTCACTACGTACAAACGATAGGCCAGGGCAAGAGAAAGTTAAAGCATTAATGATTAAACTTACGGATAAAACTGAATTAAACGCCATTTTTTATAAAAAATTTCAACAACAACAGTTTACTGTTTTTGTGATGGTTATTGCTTTTTCTATTGCCATTTTTTTACTCGTTCTTTTTGCCGTTAAGCGACATTTACAAAAAATGAATATTGCTTATGGAGAAAGGGAGAAACCTGCATACTTTTTAGAAGGCCCCCTGCAAACAAAACAAATTTACCAGCGTGCCTATAAACAGGCTCGAAAGTATAATTATCCAATGAGCATAGGCTATGTTTCAATCGATAATTGGAAAGAGCTTGCCTTTAGGTTTAATAAAAAGACCCTTAATGAGGTAAGTAAAACTATTGCTACTTTAATTAACGAACACACAGTCGAATTTGATTATGCAGGTTTGATTAACGAAGGTGAGTACTTATTGTTATATCCACATCAAACGAGTTCAACGATAGAAAAAAGTTTTGAGGAATTGAAAGAGGTACTTAATGTTAGATTATTTGCTAATTTGGGAGGTGAGGCAGTTAATATACATTTCTCTTTGGATACCCCTACCGTACAGGATATAGATCCTTATATATTTTTATCAAAGCTGAGAGATGCTGCGGTGTCTGCTGACTCAGGTGTTGAATACAGTACCAATAAAGCTTCAGTGTAAAATTATTTCTATTTTATTGATAGTCGCTATCACTCTAATTATTTTTCAAGCGACAATAATGCAAATATAATTACTTTCCCATATCCATTATAAATAGAGCAGTAACCTAACACCCTAAGCTTTAATCTAAAGACATGGATATGGTTTTTAGTGAGTTTTTGATATAATTTAGACGTATGTTTTATTGAACGGAAGAGACCCAAATGAGCCAAGTACTAAACGACCTTTCTGCACTACTAAAATTAGAGGTCATTGAGCAGGGATTATACCGTGGACAAAGCCAGGATCTTGGCTTTCCTGCATTGTTTGGTGGTCAAGTAATGGGCCAAGCGTTATCGGCAGCTCAAGAAACTATTGATAAGAGCCGTAACGTTCATTCTCTTCACTCTTACTTTTTACGACCGGGAGATGCTAAAAAATCTGTAGTTTATGAGGTCGAAAATATTCGAGATGGTAAAAGTTTCAGTACTCGTCGAATTAAAGCTATCCAAAATGGCAACGCTATCTTTTATATGACAGCCTCATTTCAAAAGCCTGAAGAAGGTTTTGATCATCAAGAAATTATGCCAGAGGTAAGCGCGCCAGAAACTATTTCATCTTATAGTGATTTTATCAAAGCCAATCAAGATAAAATACCCGCGAGTATTCGTGAGATATATTTAGCTGAAAAGCCAATAGAAATTAGGCCTGTTGATCACTACAACTGGTTAAACCCTGAAAAAATGCCGGCTAAATGTAATATGTGGATAAAAGCCAACGGTACCTTACCGGATGATCTTCGAATACACACTTATATGTTAGCTTATACTTCAGATTTTCACTTTTTACCTACTTCATTAATGCCGCATGGCGTTAGTCATTGGCAAAAAGACTTCCAAATAGCGACAATTGATCATGCTATGTGGTTTCACCGACCGTTTCGATTTGATGACTGGTTACTTTATTCAACAGAAAGTCCATCAGCTAGCAGTGGTCGAGGCTTAGTTCGAGGCCAAATCTTTAATCGTCAGGGCCAGTTGGTTGCTTCAACCATCCAAGAAGGCGTGATAAGACAAAGATAATGTGAAAGTTGCTTAAAGGTTACCTTTATAGCTTTCCAGAGCAACTCCTTTTAAAGGCCATTGAGCCGTACACCGAGTTAATATGATGATTCTCCTTAAAATAAGGTAGACAAATTTTGGGAGAGCTATTTATATTTTTTTACAAACGTTCTATTGCTAGGTCGTTGATATATAGCTAAGTCAAATGAACCTATAATAGCGAAGAGGTGATCAAAAATATCACTCATTAATTCCTCAAAATCAACCCATCCAGTTCCACTTGCATTGGTGAAGCAGTAGACCTCAATAGGTATACCTTTCTCTGTTGATTGCAGCTGTCGTACCAACAAAATAGCATCATTGTTTATGTCGGGATGATTATGTAAATAGTTTTTAACATAGGCTCTAAAACAGCCAATATTTGTGAGATTACGCCTATTTATTTGTGCCATATCACCTGAAGGGTCTATTCTTTCATTCGCTTGTTCGATTACTGATTGTTTGTTATTAATGAGGCTAGAAAGGAGGGTGATTTTTTTCATTCTTTCTATGTCTTCAGCCGTTAAAAATTTGACACTATCAGTATCGATGTTAATACTGCGTTTTAACCGTCGACCTGTAGTCATCATTTGTTGATAATTTTTGAATTCTTTATTGATCAAGTCATAAGCGGGTATCGAGCTAATAGAGTTATCCCAATTTCTAATTTTACATGTAGTAATTGATATATTGAGCACTTCACCATCGGTATCTTTATCAAGGACAATCCAATCACCGACTTGTACTAATTTTTGTGCGGCAACTTGAATACCCGCGACAAAGCCTAATATTGCGTCTCGGAAAACTAATAGAATAACAGCGGAAACCGCTGTCAATCCGCTTAGTAAGTAGGCGGGTGATTTGTCTAGTAATACACCAATAGACAAAATTATAGCTACAGCAATAACAATGACCTTAAGTAACTGTGTTACTTGCTGTATTGGCATGTTTTTTGTTAATTTTTGATGGTCCAATTGATCATAAATAGCATTAACGACACTAAATATTAAGCGAGTCCCATGGTAAATAAGCAAGAGATTAGCAGCTAATAACCATATCGATTCAATAAACTCATTAGAGATCAAGCTTGAAAACTGTATAGCAAGAATAATTGGAAAAACTCTAATGAGATTGAGAAATAATTTATGCTTTAGTAGGTAAGTTGCAAGAGGGTGCTTTAATTTAACAATGGTTTTTCTAATTACAGGGGTAACCAAATAAACAGCAATAAAATATAAAAGGTTAATCGCAGTAAAAAGGATAAATACTCTGATTATTGGGAACCATAAAGAATCTAACGCCAATCCTAGGACGTTTGTACCAAAATTTATTAAGCCACTACTTAAAGTTGAAATATCCATCGTCTACTAATTTCTAAAGATTTTATGTAGTTGTAACACGTTGCACACCAAAGTTAAAATATAGCCTGACATTACGGACAAAAAAATATCATTACTATTAATAGTTTGGGCTTTTATAATATTTATTTAAGATGTTTTTATTAGTAAACTTATTTTTTTCGTCTATTTAATATGTGACTGTTTTATGGATACAGATTAATAATCTCTGAGGTTAACTGATGGATGATTTTTTTTGAAGTTCTACGAGTTTTAGTTCTTTATCTCGCCAAATTTGATTAACCCATTTCTGAAAATGAATTTTGGTTGCTCTGTCATTAAAGTAATCACCCTTGAGGTTTTCTTTAATGACCATCGTTTCAACATTCACTTCTATTTGATTAACTTTTCCTAAGATAAAATCACTAAAACTAGGAATACCCTCTGGATAATAGATGGTGACATTGACTATTTTATTTAAATGTTCACCCATGGCATCAAGTACAAAAGCAATACCTCCAGCTTTAGGCTTTAATAGTTGTGAATAAGGAGACTGTTGTTTGTTATGCTTTTCATCAGTAAAGCGGGTACCTTCGATAAAATTCATCACGCTAACAGGCTTATATTTGAATTTTGCACAAGCTTTTCGGGTGGTTTTTAGATCTTCCCCCTTTAAGCTTGGATTCTTTTTTAAAAATGCTTGGCTATAACGTTTCATAAAAGGAAAGTCTAAAGCCCACCAAGCAAGCCCAAGAAATGGCACATAGATTAGTTCTTTTTTAAGGAAGAATTTTAAGAAGGGGATTTTATTATGCAGTATGCGTTGTAACACAAGAATATCCACCCAAGTTTGGTGATTACTGATAACTAGGTACCACTCTGCTAGGCTTAGTTCATCTAAACCAGTGACATTAATTTTAGTTTTAGTGAATGTTTTTTGTATTTGGGTATTTACTGCTACCCAGTTGTTTGCCATCTGATCCAATAACTTACTTAGCACCTTCTGGCATAAACGAAAGGGAATTAATGCTTTAAATAATGAAAACAGGGCAATTGGTAGGAGCCAGACAATAGTATTGACTGCATAAAACACAAAAGAAATTAGGCCAATCATTATAGCCGGTAAAAAACTCAACATTTTTGCTCAAATATATAAATTAAACAGATTAATACTGCAATGTTAAAACTATTTACTTTATATTTCAGTAAGTAATTTGGATTGTTCAATAACATTAGCTCACTAACGACTGTAATGTAAAATGATAAAAATCACAATAAAGTCACTATTTTAGACTAAAAGAATGATTTTAACTTTTTTTTTAATGGTGTTGTGATTAAATTATTGTAAAAGTGAATCTTTATAAGGAGGTAACACTTAGCCTTTAGTGTATAAAAATTACACCATCCTAAGTATAAGTCGGTTAATTATCGGTTTTATCCAGACTTTTATTGTTATAAATATACAGTTATGAAGCAATATCTAATAAAAGCATTAAAAATAGTATTATAGTCTATGCTATGTGAAAGCGCTTGTTGCAAACCGCCCTTATTTCAAGGCATTCTTAGGGAGGTGTTTTAAAGGTCAATGGGTGTTTCAAAATTTTGGAGGCAAAATGAATTTTAATCGTGTGGTGATCAAGGTGGGTAGTGCTTTAGTCGCACCGAGGGGGGAAGGTTGCAGTGGTAAATACTTATTAGCGATTGCTCGATTTATCACTGAATGTCACCAAGTAGGTATCGAGGTAATATTAGTTTCTTCGGGCAGCGTTGCGGCAGGTCGTCAATTAATTAATCACGGTTCACCCAATCCCTCTATTATTACTAAACAGGCTATGGCGAGCGTTGGGCAAATGAAAATGATGGCTAACTGGCAACGTTTTTTTGATGTGCCTTGTAGTCAATTATTGATCACCCATGGTGATTTAAGAGATCGTCAACGCTATATTAATATTAAAAATACTTTACGAGTTCTTTTAGAAAACCATGTGCTCCCTATTGTTAATGAAAACGATACTGTTGCCACTGATGAATTAAAAGTAGGCGACAATGACAACCTTGCTGCTTTAGTTGCTCTAGTTTGTGACGCGGATTGTTTGATTATTTTGAGCGATATTGATGGGCTATTTGACAAAGATCCACGAAACCACCCTAATGCGAGGTTATTACCTGTAGTGTCAGAGATTACTGAAGACATCTATGCGATGGCAGGATGTACAACCAATGCTATTGCAACAGGTGGTATGAAAACTAAGATACAAGCGGCTGAAAAAGCGACAGATAATGGAATAGATACTTATATCGTTAATGGTCATCGAAGTGACGTATTTGATGCCTTGTTAAAAGGCAAAAACCCAGGAACACATTTTATAGCAAGCCAAACAGCCATTAAAGCTAAAAAAAACTGGTTAAAACATACCCTGAAGAGTTATGGGCAAGTAGTTTTAGATCAAGGTGCTGTTGATGCTGTTATTAACAAAGGGGCTTCATTATTACCGGCAGGCATTCAGAGTATTAAAGGTGATTTTTCAGCAGGGACTTCAATCGATATTATTGATGGTGAGACAGGCTTGGCCGTTGCTAAAGGTATCTGTCAATATAACGAGCGAGATTTACAAAAATTAAAAGGTTTAAAGAGTGATAAAATTGAGGTTGTTTTGGGGTATTGTTCTAGTCAGGTGATCATTCATCGAGACGACATGGTAATTCTTAATAGTAATGGCAAAAAATAAGTAGGGCATGATGGAAAAATCACATAAGTTTAATATGACAAATATGGCTCAACAAGCAAAAACTGCTAGCCGAGTTGTTGCTCAATTAACGACAACGCAGAAGAATACGCTATTAAATGCAATGGCTAGTGCAATTGAAGATCAAAGTAAAAAAATTCTTATCGAAAATGAAAAAGATATTACTGTCGGTAAGACTAAAGGTTTATCTGAAGCGATGCTGGATAGGTTACTTTTAACAAAGCAACGCATTAGTGATATCAGTGATGCCATAAGAGAGATAGTGACCCTGACAGATCCTGTTGGTGGTGTGAGTAATCTAATATTACGTCCAAATGGTATCCAGGTAGGAAAAATGCGAATTCCACTGGGTGTTGTTGCTATGATTTATGAAGCACGGCCTAATGTCACCGCAGAAGCTGCCGCACTTTGTATTAAATCGGGTAACGCCGTTATATTGCGAGGTGGTTCTGAGGCTATTCATAGCAATCTAGCATTAGCGGCTTGTTTACATAAGGTATTAAGAGAACAAGGCGTTGATGAAAATATCGTTGCTGTTATCCCTGATACTAGCCGTGATGTGATAGAACAACTGTTAAAACAGTCTAAAACCATCGATTTAGTGATACCACGAGGTGGTGAAGGACTTATTCGTTATGTGACTGAGTATAGTCAAATTCCGGTAATCCAACATTTTAAAGGTGTTTGCCATTTATACATTGATAAATTTGCTGATGTTAAAAAAGCGGTAGCGATTTTAGTTAACGGTAAGACTCAAAAGCCCAGTGCTTGTAATGCATTTGAAACCTTATTAATTCACCAAGATATTGTTGAACAATTTTTACCGTTAGCGGTAGAAGCTTTGAAGGAATTCGATGTTAAAATTCATGCTTGTCAGCGGAGCTTAAGTTACTTTGAACAAGCTCAATTAGCGACAGAGGAAGATTATCATATGGAATATCTTGCTCAGGAAATTGCGATTAAAGTGGTTGATAGTTATCAAACAGCTATCGATCATATTAATGAGTATACGTCTGACCATACTGAAGTTATTGTGAGTCAAGATACGAGCCGCACACAACAATTTATTCGCCAAATTAACTCATCGGTAGTAATGGTTAATGCTTCATCACGCTTTTCAGATGGAGGTCAATTAGGGCTAGGGTCAGAGATTGGTATATCAACCAGTAAACTTCACGCATATGGTCCGATGGGGCTATCAGCACTAACCACTGAAAAGTTTATTGTATTAGGGGATGGGCAAGTTCGAGGTTAACTTAACGATTTATTTTTTATCCTTGGTTAAAAAGTTGGGTAAACTTGAGTTCTCTATGTTTAGGAGGGAAACTGGTTATTTTTTGCATTAGGTTTTTGTTTAGTCACTTTAAGCTTTAACCTATTTTCCCACTTCCCTTGATGCTCTCTTAAACAAGACTCTTCGCTATCAAAATGCACATTTTGACGGATATTTTTAGCGACAATACCGACTTTGAGTAATTGCTTTTGGATGCTATTCATGAGTTTTTCACCCTGTTTATTATCTGGTAATGCCTTTACTTCTGCATCAATATCAAAGACACATGTAACAATTAAGCTCGCAGGAAAGTTAGTATAGTTGGCTCTATGGGTTAGCCAAATAAAACCGTCGATGTTAGTTTTTTCGCTTTCACACACGATGGTTAGCGCTTTACAGATATTGTCATCAATTTTTTTGGTGGTTTTATTGAGTTTCATTCAATGAGCGCCTGCAGTAGAAAAAAATATTTTAGCTTTGCAGGCAGACTATTTCAATAAATAAAGTTGATGCCAAGCAATAGATATTAATTGGGGTGATTAACATAGGTTAATAAATATTAATGTTGAGATGATTGTTATGGACGAGCTCAGCTCAAACAATAACAATCCTATAGCGATTTTTTTAAAGGACTACTGACTTATTGATTAAGCAATATATGAACAGCAGTAGTCTGTTATTGTTTTTGCTTTTATCTTAAAAGATGAATTGGCGGCGACTTCAAAAGATTGACCTGCATTAATGGCTTGCCAATTAGTATCGCCTGCTAATAAAACCTCAACATCCCCAGCTAAAATTTCCATCAATTCTTCTTCAGCAGTAGCAAATTCATACTCACCGACCATCATAATACCTAAAGTCTTCACAGATCCATCTGAAAAGGTAATTTTACGGCTAGTGACTTTACCATCAAAATGAATACTGGCAGCTTTAGTGATTGTTACATTGTTAAATTCAGACATTGGTTTCTCTTTATGTTAAATATCAGTTACTTTTATTTCGATAACCGCCTCTAGCTTATGTTATTTAATGAAGCTGTTCAGAGACGTATACCGCTGAATACCCGTTGTTTTTTCATAAATGTAGTTGAGGGCATAAAAAAGCTATCAAATATCCATTTGATAGCTTTAGGATTATAGTGGCTAACGCTTACTCGCCAGTTTCTACAATTTTTTTCATATCAGTCATGTATCCGCGTAATTCTTTACCAATAACTTCTACACCATGGTGACGAATGGCGTCATTTACTTCAATTAAACGTACGTTATCAACAGCGTTTGATGTTTCTTGGATACCCTCGCCTAACTCTTCTAATGTTAGTTTACTACTAAACTCTTTAAGTAAAGGGACAGCAGCGTGCGTAAACAAGTAATTACCGTATTCAGCAGTATCAGAAATTACGACGTTCATTTCGTATAATTTGTTACGGGCAATACAGTTAGCAATTAGTGGCGTTTCATGAAGTGATTCATAATAAGCGGACTCTTCAATAATGCCAGCGGCAACCATAGCTTCAAAAGCAAGCTCAACACCCGCCTTTATCATGGCGACAACAAAAAGGCCTTTGTCGTAGTATTCTTGTTCTGTAATTTCCACATCACAATCTGCGGCTAATTCGAAACTTGTTTTAGCCGTTTCTGCACGCCATGTTAATAAATTAACATCATCATTGGCCCAGTCAGCCATCATAGTTTCAGAGAAGCGGCCTTCAATAATATCATCCATATGCTTTTCAAATAAGGGACGTAAAATAACTTTTAACGCTTCAGACATATCAAATGCTTTGATCTTTGCTGGGTTCGATAAACGGTCCATCATATTTGTGATGCCGCCATGTTTTAAACCTTCAGTGGTCGTTGCTAAACCGTATTGTAATAATTTACGTGCATAAGCAGCATCCATACCTTGGGCAATCAATTGCTCATGACCAAGAACAGCCGCAGTTTGTAACATGCCACATAAAATAGTTTGCTCGCCCATTAAATCAGACTTAACTTCTGCAATAAAAGATGACTGCAAAACACCGGCTCTGTCACCACCTGTAGCAGAGGCATAAGCTTTTGCTATTGCCAAACCATTACCTTGAGGATCATTCTCAGGATGAACCGCGATGAGTGTAGGTACACCAAAACCACGCTTGTATTCTTCACGTACTTCAGTACCAGGGCACTTAGGGGCAACCATTACTACCGTAATATCAGAGCGAATTTGCATACCTTCTTCGACGACGTTGAAGCCATGAGAATAAGATAAGGTGGAGCCTTTTTTCATAAAGGGCATTACTGCAGTAACAGCAGACGTGTGTTGTTTATCAGGTGTTAAGTTTAATACTAAATCGGCTTGAGGAATTAATTCTGCATAAGTGCCAACGGTAAAACCGTTTTCAGAAGCCCACTGCCAAGATTGACGTTTCTCACTAATCGCTGCGTCACGCAATGCGTAAGAGATATTTAAACCAGAGTCACGCATGTTCAAACCTTGGTTTAAGCCTTGTGCACCACAGCCAACAATAACGATGTTCCAGTCTTTTATTAAGTCACAGCCATTGCTAAATTCTTCACGTTTCATGAAACGACATTTGCCTAATTGAGCTAATTTTTCACGCAAACTTAAGGTATTAAAATAGTTACTCATCTGATTCTCCTGCTTAACGACAAGGCGTTAATGCTATATGTTAGGTATAAATATTAGGTATTAAAGTGTCAGGCTTTCTGACGATGAGTAATAATAAACTATCCATTACGTTGCTTAAAATGATATATTCGCATCATTGTGTTGCATATTTTGCAATCTAACTTGAAGTTCTAATAAACAAAAAAAAATGGTAGGTCATTATGGATATTAAATCATTAAAAATGTTTCAGCATTTAAGTCAGAGTTTACATTTTACTAAGACGGCTGAAGCCCATCATGTTAGTCCTTCAACACTTAGTCGTGCTATTCAGCGGATGGAAAGTGAACTAGGTACAACGCTGTTACATCGCGATAATCGTTCAGTCCTACTAAGTAGTGCAGGAGAGCAGTTACAAAAATTTGCAGAGCAGCAATTAGAGCAATGGCAATTATTAAAATTATCTTTGGATCAAAAGCAAGCTGAACTTAAAGGTAAACTTCATATTTATTGTTCAGTCACCGCTGCTTATAGTCATTTACCGCCATTGCTTGACAGATTCAGACAGCAACATCCTTTAGTAGAAATTATGCTGACGACAGGAGATGCTGCGGATGCGATGGAGCAGGTACAACAGCAATCTGTTGATTTTGCTATTGCGGCTAGACCGGAAAATTTGTCCAATAGCTTTTATTTTCATCACCTGGCTAAAATCCCTTTAGCGGTTATCGCGCCTACTATGGCTTGTAAAGTTCAGCAACAGTTGCAAGAAGAAGAACTTGATTGGTCAAAAATCCCTATAATTTTGCCTGAGCACGGTTCAGCTAGAAAACGCTTTGAGCAGTGGTATCGAAAAAAACAGCAAGGAAAACCTAATATTTACGCAACGGTTTCAGGGCATGAAGCATTGGTGAGTATGGTGGCTTTAGGATGTGGCATCGGTATATCACCCAAAGTCGTCGTCGACAACAGCCCAGTAAAAAATAGAGTTCAGTATTTAAATTCCGTGGGTGAAATTGCACCTTTTGATCTGGGTATTTGTTGCTTGACTCAACAAAAAGCACAACCGTTATTGAACGCTTTTTTCGAAGCGATTAGCGAGTAAACGATAATTTAAAGTGCAATAGATGCGGTTAAATACTGAAAAATTCTATCCATAGCACGATACGAAAGTGCTTCAATGATGTGCTTATGAACGATGTCTTCCGTATTATCTATGTCAGCCAGAGTTCTAGTGATTTTTAATATTTTGTGATGAGCACGTGTAGAAAGTCCAAGTTTCTCTACGGCTAACTCTAAAAGCTCATTGTTTTGATAACTTAATTGGCAGTGGGTCCGAACCTCGTTACTGGACAAGTGTCCATTTGCTTTGCCCTGCCTTGTTATTTGTAGCTGTCTGCACTTTAAACACTTGCTTGTATCTCTTTAGTTGTCTCACTCATCGTGTTTTGATTTGCCCACATACCTTTTGGCAGTTGGGCTACTTCAATTTGAATATCAATACGGTCAAGGAATGGACCCAACAGTTTATTTAAATAGCGTAAAACCTGTTCAGGCGTACTGCGGTTGTCGTTATAAAATCCAGTAGGGCTTGGGTTCATTGCTGCTATTAGTTGAAAGCGTGCGGGAAAAGTTTGCTTATGCATTGCGCGTGAAATAGTGACTTCACCAGACTCCATTGGTTCACGTAAAACATCAAGCACTTTTCGTTCAAACTCTGGCAGTTCATCAAGAAATAAAACCCTGTTATGGGCTAACGATATTTCTCCTGGTTGTGGTTGACTGCCACCACCGACTAAAGCTGCAGAAGATGCGGTATGATGAGGTGCTCTAAAGGGTCTTGTTAACCAAGATTGATTATTAATTTGTTGATGACTAATGGATTGGATAGCGGCTACTTCTATTGCCTCATCTTCGCTCATCGGTGGTAAGATTCCAGCTAAACGGCTAGCTAACATAGTTTTACCGGTTCCAGGGGGACCAATGAAAAGTAGATTGTGACTGCCACTTGCCGCAATTTCTAATGATCGTTTTGCTAGTGGTTGACCAATAACGTCAGCCATATCCAAATCATTCTCTACGGCGAGGTGCTCCAAATTACGTTGCTCAACAAAAGGTAGTGTATTTTGCCGAGCAAAATGGGAGAAGATTTCAGTTAAATGGTCTATTGCGAGTATTTTTGCTTGTTTTACCCAGCTGGCTTGCTCAGCATTTTGTTTGGCAATAATGAGAGTCCGCTAAAATACCAACAGCAATCGGTGAGTCAAAACGACCACCTTCCTTGGGCAAATCTGCAGGAGCTAAATTAACGGTAATGCGCTTAGCGGGAAAGTCATAACCACAATTAATGATTGCACTTCGAACTCTGTCTTTAGACTCTTTAACTGACGTTTCTGGCAAGCCAACAATGTTAAACGCAGGTAAACCATTGGCTAAATGCACTTCAACATTAATAAGTGGTGATTCAAGACCAACGCGAGCGCGACTGAAAACCGATGCTAGTGCCATAAAAGTCCATTTAATTATATTAAGTAAATCACGGTAATTAATTGTAGTAAGTGATTGTTAAAATCGCTAATGTAAGATAACTTGAATCTAGTATCGGTCTAAATAGACTCTATTTGAAGCTGGTGTTAAAATTTATGGATAAGTCTAAAAATGATGAATTACTTCTTCAAATAAGCGAACTGGATAATCAGCTTAAAGACGCTCATACAGCTTCCGAGTATGCTGCTTTGCAAGCAGAAACTGTAGCCAATCTGGCAAAGAAAAAAGAACTAGAATTAGAAGCCCACATTATAGTTTTAGAAACTAAATTGGATAGAACGAGAGGCATTAATCGAGATCAGCTCAAAAGTGTTGAATCCAACTACGCAGAACTTATGGCTACTGCCGAAGAGCTAGAAACGGCCAATCAAGAATATATGGCCACTGCTGAAGAATTAGACGTAGCCAACATAGACAAAGGTGCACGTGCTGCTGAGCTAGTTATCGCCAACAAAGAAAAAGGAGCACGTGCTGCTGAGCTAGTTATTGCTAACAAGAAGCTAGTTTTTGACAACGATGAGAAAGATGCACGTGTGGCTGAGCTAGTTATCGCCAACAAAGAAAAAGATGCACGTGCTGCCGAGCTAGTTATTGCCAACAAAGAGAAAGATGCACGCGCTGCTGAGCTAGATATCGCCAAAGAAAAGTTGGTCTCTGAAAACGAAGAAAAAGATGCGCGTTTGGCTGCGCTAGATATCGCTAACAAAGAAAAAGATGCACGTGCTGCTGAGCTAGTTATCGCCAATAAAGAGAAAGATGCACGTGCTGCTGAGTTAGTTATCGCCAAAGAAAAATTGGTTTCTGAAAACGAAGAAAAAGATGCGCGTTTGGCTGCGCTGGATATTGCTAACAAAGAAAAAGATGCACGTGCTGCTGAGTTAGTTATCGCCAACAAAGAGAAAGATGCACGTGCGGCGGAGTTAGTTATTGCCAAAGAAAATTTGGTCTCAGAAAACGAAGACAAAGATGCACGTTTGGCTGCGTTGGACATCGCTAATAAAGAGAAAGATGAGCGCGCAGCGGAGCTAGTCATCGCCAACAAAGAAAAAGATGCACGTGCGGCTGAATTAGAAAGTGCGAGTGAAAAAGTTAAAGCTTCACTTCAAGAAAAAGAGGTTCTGCTTAAAGAAATTCACCACCGAGTGAAAAATAATCTACAGATAATTTCCAGCATGTTGTCACTACAAGCAAGAGCTGAACCTGACGCAGCCTCTAGAAAAGCGCTAGAAGAATGTCAACGTCGCGTAAAGGTTATGGCTCGTATTCATGAGAGCCTTCATCAATCCGATAATGTTACGGCTGTCGACGCCCGAGACTACATTAACGCGATTGCAGCTGATACAGTTGATAGTAGCCGAATTAATAGTCAAAAGGTGGAGACTGTCGTCGAGGTTGACAAAATAAATATCGACATAGATACCGCTATCGTTTGTGGACAAATTTTCAGCGAGTTGTACTCTAACTGTATAAAACACGCTTTCCCTGACGAACGTTCAGGAAGCATTAAAGTGACTATACGACGAGCTGCTAAAGGAAAAATGGAATTGAAGGTTGTCGATGATGGTATTGGGCTTGTAAAGGGTTTTGATATTTATAGAAGTGCTACTTTGGGCATGAAATTGGTAGGTGCACTAACGACACAGCTCAAAGGCGAAATTAGTATAGACGGTTCCTGTGGCACTTCGGTTTGGATTACTTTTGAAGGTAAATAATGATGAAAAAGAAACGTGTACTTATTGTAGAAGACCAAGCCATCACTGCATTTGATGAATCAGAGATTATGTCTGAGCTTGGCTATGAGGTAACTGGTATTGCCATGTCCGCTGAGGAGGCGATCATACAGTCTCACCGAGACTTGCCAGACTTAATTTTAATGGATATTGAGTTGAGTGGTGAAATGAATGGTCTTCAAGCGACTTTAATAATCCAAGAAAGGGATAATATACCTGTTATTTATGTCACTGCATATGGAGACAAAACGTTATCTGTATCCGGCAACCTCCCCATACCAGATGGCATCGGTTACATCGTCAAACCATTCAGCAAAGAAGAGTTAAAAAGCGAAGTAGATAGGGTACTATGCTTATCTTCATCATAAAATTTGTGAACGTTAATTAATTAAATCGACGGACGGGGCGATTCACTTGAGCGCAGTTTAACTAACTTAAGCGATTGCATATATTGAATATAGGAAGGATAAACGTCTATTAGCTGATGTTTTAGATATTACCTTTTCAATTTTTGCCATGGCTTTAAACACATCAAGGCATTAACCGCAGTAAGTGATTATAAAAAATGGTGAATCTAGGATGAAAATGAGTCACTTATAACTTATTAATAGCTTGATTGTTTAAAAACTATAACAAAAACCTTGCCCGAACCATTACAGCTATGGTATTAATCGTACAAGTAAAAAATAGCCTTACAATAAAATAGTTAATAACTATTTTGGAAACTGATAGATATGCATCATTTTAGCTCAGGAGTCCTTCTAACAAAGAACTCAGTCATTATTAACACTCTCGTCGTGCTGATTATTAAAAATCATCGCGGGGTTGTTTGTTGAGCTAAGAAAATAGCAAAAATATTAAAACAAACCCCCGCTCTGAAAAGAACGGGGGTTTTTCGTTTAGGGCATTAAAAAACTTACGTTGACGTAAACTGATTCTCATTACTAAATATAACAGGAGACTACTATTTGGCGTTATTCATCTATTGAATAGTCAACTGAATAGTTAGGAAATAAAAATGGCAAAAGAAAAACAGCATACGGGTAGTTCATTATTATTTGATATATTGGAGCAACATGGTGTACAACATGTTTTTGGTTACCCCGGTGGTGCCATTATGCCAATTTATGACGCGTTATATGACAGTGATGTTCAGCACTTTTTATGTCGACACGAACAAGGCGCTGCTTTTTCTGCTGTGGGTTACGCTCGTGCTTCAGGTAAAGTAGGAGTTTGTTTTGCTACCTCAGGGCCAGGAGCGACTAATTTAATTACTGGTTTAGCTGATGCTCTTGCCGATTCTATTCCAATTGTTGCTATTACCGGGCAAGTGCCAACTGCTGCTATGGGCTCTGATGCTTTTCAGGAAATTGATATTTTTGGTTTATCTCTTGCTTGCACTAAGCACTCTTTTCAGGTAACAGACATTAATGAATTACCTAAGGTTCTTCATGAAGCCTTTGCTATTGCGCTGGAAGGACGACAAGGTCCAGTCCTTGTTGATATTCCAAAAGATATTCAACTAGCAGAGATAACCAATAGTTTAGAAAACTTTTCAAAATTAAAAAACAAAGTTAAATTACCACCCGCAAATGTTGGTAGTGCTATCGCATTATTGAGTCAAGCCAAGCAACCTGTTTTATATGTTGGCGGTGGTGTCGGTATGGCAAATGCTGTGCCTGAACTAAGAGACTTTGCTCAACTGACTTGTTTGCCAAGTGTTTCTACTTTAAAAGGTTTGGGTGCAGTCGACCCAAATGATGAAAATTATCTAGGCATGTTAGGTATGCACGGTACAAAAGCAGCTAATCTTGCTGTACAAGAATGTGATTTACTCATTGCCGTTGGTGCTCGTTTTGATGACCGGGTAACGGGTAAGCTTGATGAATTTGCGCCCAATGCTAAAATCATTCATTTTGATATTGATACTGCTGAAATCAACAAACGCCGATTGGCTAATGTTGCCATCTTAGGTGATTTAAAAATTAACCTGCCCGCGTTAGCAATCCCCTTAGAAATAGAAAACTGGCAACAAAAATGCCAGCAGATGAAAATTGATTGTGCATGGGATTATAATCATCCGGGTGAAACTATTTTTGCCCCAGCAGTTCTAAAAGAAATAAGTGATCAAATGCCAGAAAATACCTGTGTGACTACTGATGTAGGGCAACACCAGATGTGGGCAGCACAGCATATGTCTTTTGATGATCCGAGTGACTGGCTGACTAGTGGTGGTATGGGGACTATGGGTTTTGGTCTCCCTGCTGCTATTGGAGCACAAATTAGCCGGCCTAATGACTGTGTTATTACCGTTACAGGTGATGGCTCATTTATGATGAATGTTCAGGAATTATCTACGATTAAACGCTTTCAAGTGCCAGTAAAAATAGTGCTAATTGATAATGGAAAGCTCGGTATGGTGCGTCAATGGCAAGAGTTGTTTTTTGCCGGTCGTTTAAGTGAAACTGATTTATCTGATAACCCAGACTTTGTTATGTTGGCGACCGCTTTTAATATAAAAGCACGAGAGATAACTAAAAAATCTGAAGTTTCTGAAGCAATTAAAGAGATGATTGACCACGAAGGCCCGTATTTATTGCAAGTTAAAATTAATGCAGAAGATAATGTTTGGCCGTTGGTTCCCCCTAATACCGGCAATGATAAAATGATGGAGAGTACTTAATGAACCGTTATCAGTTAGCGATACAGGTAGATGATAAGCAAGTGGTACTTGAGCGAATTTTGCAGGTAACACGTTATCGTGGCTTTTTAATTGATGGTATAACTGCCAAAGTAAATACGGGAACGCATATTGGTTATATTGAATTGTTGGTAAGAAGTGATCGACCTATTGAACTTTTAGTCGATCAAATCAATAAACTTATCGATATTAAAGAAGTTAAATTAACAAACAGAGCCTCGTAATATTAGGTGTGAGCGATAAAGCTCACAACCGATTCTTCATTACCGAACTTGAAAATTAATACCTATTGGACGTATAACATTATGGCAAAATTAACATCAGCCACCTCTACTAAAAGTCTTAACATGGCTAGCGCTATGGGAAATCGCGCTTTGCTTAATGGAGAAGAACAATGACTGAAGTCGAATCCAAAGATGTTATTGAGGAGCATGAACTAGCTCTTGATTACTTACGTAAGATTTTATTAGCACCTGTTTATGATGTTGCTATAGAAACAGAACTAACGCCATTAACTAAGCTTTCTAAGCGATTAGGGAAAGAAATAACCCTAAAACGTGAAGACCAACAAATCGTCCATTCATTCAAGATACGAGGGGCTTATAATAAGCTTGTCAATCTATCTAAGGCAGAATGTACCAATGGTGTTATTGCCGCTTCAGCAGGTAATCATGCTCAAGGTTTGGCACTGGCAGCAAAGAAACTAGGTATTCATGCCACTATTGTAATGCCATTTACTACGCCTGAAATTAAAATTGATAATGTTCGTCGATTTGGTGCAGAAGTGCGTTTAATCGGTAGAAACTTTAACGATGCACAGACCGCAGCGTCGGCTCTTGCTAAAGACGAGAATAAGCCGTTAATCCACCCGTTTGACGATGTTGATATCATCGTTGGTCAAGGAACGGTAGCGAAAGAATTACTGCAACAACAACCAAATGCCGACGTTGTGTTTATCCCTGTTGGCGGCGGTGGTTTACTTGCGGGTATGTCAGTTTATTTAAAACAATTAAAACCGAGTATCAAAGTTATTGGCGTCGAAGCCGAAGACTCGGCTTGCCTAAAAGCGGCATTTAATGCTGGCACGCCAGTAGACTTAGATCAGGTGGGGTTATTTGCTGATGGTGTTGCCGTTAAACGTATTGGTGAAAACACCTTTAATTTGATTAAGCGTTACTGTGATGAAGTTATCACGGTAACCAGTGACGAAATATGTACCTCCATAAAAGATATATTTGAGCAAACACGGGTAATTGCAGAGCCAGCAGGCGCTTTGTCGTTAGCGGGGTTACAAAAGTACTGCCAAAGCCAGGATGCTGAAAATAAATCAGGAAATGAGTCCTTAGTTGCCATTTTTTCAGGTGCTAATATGAATTTCCATACACTGCGTTATATCTCAGAACGTTGTGAGTTAGGTGAGAAAAAAGAAGCGGTACTTGCCGTAACGATCCCTGAAGAAAAAGGCAGTTTTCGCCGTTTTTGTAAAAACTTAGGGGGTAGAGTCATTACTGAATTTAACTATCGCTATGTGAATAATCAACAACATGAAAGTAATCCAGCAAACATTTTTGTTGGTGTCCGTTTAGCTGGCGAAATCGGTGAACGCCAACAATTAGTCGAATTATTAACTAATGAAAACTATAAAGTGGCAGATTTTACTGATAATGAAATGGCAAAATTGCATGTTCGTTACATGATTGGTGGTCAAAAACCTGCATTACTGCAAGAGCGATTATTTAGCTTTGAATTTCCTGAATATCCTGGCGCATTAGAGAAGTTTTTAGATACCTTAGGTGAGCATTGGAATATTACTTTATTTCATTACCGTAATCATGGTGCAGCTTTTGGTCAGGTATTAGCAGGCTTTGAAGTAATTAATGATCAAGAATTAGATTTTTTCCAGCACCTTGATGCACTCGATTATCAATGGCATGAAGAGAGTAATAACAGTGCTTATCAAGCATTTTTAGCTGATTAAAAAAACAGAGTTTAAAATAGTTATTTTAAACTCTGTTCATCTAGGCTCATTAGTTGTTGACTCCATCAAGAAATACGAAGACATTGACAGTGTTTGATCGTTAAAGGGCTTATAATCTCGATCTTAACTATTTATAAGGGCTGAAAAAACAGTCTTTACCATCAGAGCTATTTTCATTGAGCTGGCCCCTTAGAGTAAACTTTATAAGACCAATGCCTCTTAACCTGTTCAATTGTTGCCTATAAAACCATTTCAAAAAAACAAAGCAGACTAATTTATCCAATTAGCTATTCTAACGATTTATCAATGAGCATATGACATGAGTTCAGATCTAATTATTGCATTATCAACTTTTGCCTTGGTGTCATCCATTACCCCCGGGCCTAATAATTTAATGCTAATGTCATCAGGGGCAACTTTTGGATTTAAGCGCACTATTCCAATGATGCTTGGCGTAGCGGCTGGTTTTATCTTTATGTTGATAATGGTCGGGATTGGACTAGTACAGTTATTTGATAGTTATCCATTAACGTATCAAATATTAAAAGTCTTTAGCATAAGTTACATTTTTTATTTAGCCTTTAAAATTGCGACATCTTTGGCACCTGAAGATAAGAGTAATAAACATGCTAAGCCATTCTCATTTTTGCAAGCCGCATTATTTCAATGGGTTAACCCAAAAGCTTGGACAATGGCGCTAACAGCGATGAGCATCTACTCACCGACACGTGATCTTGATGCTATTTTATTGGTTACCATAGTTTTTGGTTTAGTGAATATACCCTGTGCAAGTGTATGGATAATACTAGGGCAAAAATTACGCAGACTCTTAAAAAATGATAGCCATTTACGTCTATTTAATCTGGCGATGGCAGCTTTATTAATCATGTCGGTCTATCCTGTTTTACTCAACTAACATGGTCAGTTAGGCATACCATCTAATTACTTGTTGACATAATATGTCAAAAGGTGCAGGCTAAATAACAATTAAAGTCGGTAAAGGAAAAAAGATGGTAAACACTAACGTAAGTAGAAAAACAGTAGATATTGACCCCGCGAAAATGGGCAAACATATGATTAAAATAGTGGTGGGCCTTGTTGTTGTTGGCGTAGCTTGGTCAGCGCTCTACACCATTGATGAAGGTCATGTGGGGATAGTTAAACGCTTTGGTGAAGCCACTACTCAAGTAAGCCCGGGTTTACATTATAAAATTCCGATTGCTGACACAGTTAATGAATTAGAAATTCGTACTCGGAAGAATTCAGAAGCCTTAAAAGCATCAACATTTGAGCAAATGCCAGTTCAAGTAGAGGTGTCAGTAAACTGGACCGTTAATCGCACTGAAGCCTTCGAGTTATATAAAAACTATGGGGGTTTAGATCAATTTGAAAATCGTATTTTAGATCCCCGATTACGCTCTGCAGCAAAAGATGCATTAGCGCGTTTCAAGGCAGAGCAAATCATACAAAATCGTGGGCAAGTTATCTCAAGGATTGAAGACACATTGGCTGATGCGATGGGTGACTTTCCAGTCAAACTCGATAGCGTGCAAATTGAGAATTTAGTGTTACCCGCTAAATACCTTCAAAGTATTGAAACGAAACAAACAGAGAAAAATTTAGCCGCAGCCGAGAAACACCGATTAGAGCGTCAAAAACTTGAAGCTCAACGCGAAGTCAATACTGCAGAAGCCCAACGTGATGCAGAAAAAGCGCGTGCCGATGGGTCTGCTTATGCGATTACTGTTGAAGCTCAAGCACAGGCCGAAGCAATTAGGGTAAAAGGTATTGCTGAAGCTGAGACGATGCAGAAAAAGTCTAAGGCAATAAAAAATAACAAGATATTAGTAGACTACGTAAAAGCATTACAATGGAATGGTCAAATGCCAACAACTGTTATGGGTGGTGGTCAGGATATTTTGTGGAACATGAAAGAAAAATAAAATTCCCTGCCGACGTCAGTTAAGCAGACTATAAACATAAGATAAAACCAAGAATATCGAAACATCTTTCGATATTCTTGGTTTAGTTATTCTAATTAAAAATATAAAAAAGGAATGACATGTTAGAAAAAATTATTGGAAGAACTCCAAGCAACCCTCCCGCCCAATTAGTTCCGATCTCAGTAAATCAACGTATTGATGTTATGGATATTTTACGTGGATTAGCACTCATCGGCATATTATTAATGAACATAGAATGGTTTGGCCGCAGTATGTCAACTTTGGGGAGTTTTGACCCTAAATTAACAGGGCTAGATCATGCTGCCGGTTGGTTAGTAAGGTGTTTAGTTGAAGGTAAGTTTTATAAGATTTTTGCTTTGCTTTTTGGTATGGGTTTCGCCGTTATGTTAATCAGAGCAAAGGAGCTGGGCCGTCCTTTTGGTGCCTGGTTTGTTAGGCGCATGGCTATTTTGTATGTCATTGGTTTGCTTCATATGTTTTTTTTATGGCATGGTGATATTTTACATGATTATGCGTTTGCTGGTTTGATGCTGCTAGGTTGGATCTTTTTACTAAAACGTAAAGGCTTCCAAAAATATGATAATCCACGTTCATTTTTAAAAATCAGTTTAATTTGGTTAGCCGTACCTACTTTGTTATCGGTTATTGCTGGTTTTGGTTTTGGTATCGCTGTTGACCGTCAATCACTTGCTGACATGTGGCAGGAAGAACAGCACATAGCCATCTTGGTTGATAAAAAAATGGCACTAATCCTTGGATCAAAAGATAATGAGAATGAAATACCTGCCGAATTAGCAACCGCCATCGACTCTGATTCGACGGCACAAAAGAAATCAGAAGAAGAATTAAAACAAGAATTAATGACCCAACAAGTAGAAGATATAGTTACTGATAAGCGAGAATTTGATAAAGATGGGGAAAACGAAATCAACGCTTTAAGCAGAGGTTCTTATTGGCAAGCTACTCAATTTCGTATCAAATTTTCTGGGGTTATGTTGATGTTATCACCTATATTTGCCTTAACCATGTACTTGCCAATTTTTATTTTAGGCTATTGGTTTATCTCCAGCGGGGTATTAAAAAATCATCAACAACATAAAATACTCTTTAACTCTATGGCTTGTATCGGTTTGGGTTTAGGTCTGCCATTAACTATAGGGGGCTTGTTGATCACTCAACACCCATCAACAGAAAATGTAATAATATTACTAACAACAGGTAATACTTTATTTTTTATGGGTCAATACGCTACTGCTGCGGGATATATAGGTCTAGTTGTTAGCTTATTAGGCTCAGGTAAATGGGCTAGTCGATTGAGTTATTTTTCACCATTAGGTCGTATGGCTTTAACAAATTATATTATGCATTCAGTTATTTTAACCAGCATATTTTATGGTTATGCTGGGGGTATGTTTGGTCAAATAGCGAGAGCTCCACAAATGTTGATAGTTGTTGCTATTATTATCTTTCAATTATTCTTTTCAACATGGTGGTTAAAGCGTTATCAGTTTGGTCCCCTTGAGTGGTTATGGCGTAGTTTAACGTATAAAAAAAGACAGCCGATGCGAATTATTACTGACTAGATCAGTTAAAGAGATATATTCGGTCTTTAAAAACAGACTAGCTGTAAATAAAATTTTATCTCGGAGTTTAAGCATTATAAAGGTGCTTTTTATGACGAAAACTTTATAATCAGATAAATTCGATCAAAGGAGATTTTCATGGGTAATATGGGTATTTGGCAATTATTGATTCTTGCCGTTATTGTTGTACTATTATTTGGCACTAAAAAACTACGTAATTTAGGTGGTGATTTA
>CAWVSL010000028.1:0-36762 GCA_963933115.1 uncultured Colwellia sp. | reverse complement strand
TTTTCCGAATTAACGAGTAAGTAAACGCACGTAACGAATAATCTCCTGACATTAAAGCCAACTAAACTTAATGCACCTCAATAAATTTAGTTTTAAAATAATCTTCACATTACTTTTTCAAATTTTATAATACGCCAAGGCAACAACGAAATCATTTAAGCTGACACTAATATCGGTAATAGTATGAAAGATACCTTAAGTAAATGGATTTTTACCATTCGACTTAAAAACACTAATTGCCAAGGTTTAACATTGCTAACTTGCTTATCATAACTATATTTTGGTAATGACGATTTAATTAATCATCACTTTAAAACGCGACTTAAGCGGAAAATAAACGTAAATATTTGGTGGTATGAACGCTAAGGAATATAGGCGTTGAATAAAGAATAGTTATCTTAAATGACGATTAACTTATATTTAAAAGCCGTTATTTTTTTGATAACGGCTGGATTTTTTTTAATGTTTTAATTTTTCGATTTCAACTAGACCTTGAGTGAATTCATCTTGTTCAAGCTCTAAGCAGTCTCCATCTGTAGGCCAGTTAACACCTAAAATAACACCGTCACTACTTAAATCTTCCAGCCAGAACTCGAGCCAATCGGCGATTGTTATCTCAGCAGGCGAGTAGCTCTCCCATTCATCACAGCAATGCTCTTTCGCTAAGGCTTCACTTGACCATAACGGCATAACATCAGTATCTTCGAAGTTGAACGAGTCAAGTACTACCCAATCTTCACTTTCCTTATCTTGTAATGCCCAAATAATTTGATTTGGTTTGACTTGCGCTAAAAATGTTTTGAATACTTCAGAGTGCTCTGGAGTTTTATCTACCATTATATTTCTCTCATTAAAATCAAATATTAATTAATGAAAGATTATACGGAGAAACATCATCTTAAACAAATTCGTTAGCTATTTGATTGTTTAAAACTCAAAATAAAACTCACAATGAAAAATATGACGAAAATCAAAGGGGGGCTTTGGACGTGTTGCAAACTTTCCTCTTAGACCTTTTTCCTGCCTATGACTTTCAAGTCTATTTGCGTATCTGTTATAAAAGGCTCTGTGGTTAAAGTTAATATACCTAACTGGTTGAACTCCTATTTATCAAGGCATTATTTCAAGTTACATTTTACCGTGTTAAACTAAGTTAAAGAGGCTTAGTAGTGCTTCCATACCATTGAGAAAATAATGCAAGATTCAAAAAAAAATCAACTTATTGAAATTTCTGAGCAACCTATCCCATTGTGCCAATTATTAAAAATAGCAAACCTAGTAAGTGGCGGTGGCGAAGCTAAAATTGTCATAAGCGAAGGTTATGTTTTATTAAATAATGAAGTTGAATATCAAAAAAGAAAGAAAGTTTATGAAAATGATATTGTTGAATTTAATGGTGAGGTTATTCAGGTGGTTATTAATCCTAACAGCAAGCCAGCACCGATGATTAAAATAGAAGTTGATAAACCATCTAATTCGATAAAAAATAAAAAGAGCGCCAGTAAGACAAAAAAAATCGCCGATGACTCAACAGAAAATGAAATGAAATCTGGCTCAAGGTCAGGGAGAAGATCTATTTCATTTTAAGCGCCTAAAAATGATAACGTCGTTGTGGCCTAGTATTTATAATACCAAGCCACGGTGCCTTTATTTTAGTTTTTTTTGCCAGAAAATAGCTTTTCCCATTTCAGGTTCAAGTTCATAGCCAGAATAACCAAATTTTGTATAAGCATTTTTTGCTATTTCATTACCTTCTAGAACTTCTAATGTTAGTTTACAACAGCCCTTTTCTTGGGCAAGTTTTTCAACTTCACTAAACATTTTTTTACTCAAACCTAAACCTCTAAATTTAGGTTTTACGGTAACATCATGAATATTCATCAGCGGTTTAGCACTAAAGGTTGAAAAACCTTCGATACAATTAATAAGTCCTGCCGGCTCATTATTAACATAACAAAGTATGGTAAAAATATCCTGGCGAGATGCCATCGATTGAATTAAATTTGATTTGACATAATCTGATAATTCTTCACCGCCACCCATTGGATCTATGGCGTATGAATTTAATAACATCAATAAATCTTTGCTCTGTTGTTCATTTTGATAATCAGCACGTATTAGTTCTAACTTCATATTTTTACCTTAATATTGTTTCGTGATTCATGTTCAGTTATCGGTTCTATACCGTTAGGAACCAAAATTTAAGAACTACACCTTGTACTTGCCGGTATTATGCCAAATTTACCTGTATTAAAATTTATCTCATGATAAATACGGTATTTTACCAGCTCGCATTTGTCTCACTTTCGTATAATCGCCATATAAAGCCCAACCCCAAACTATAGGTCATATCTTGTTCATACAATGGGCTATCTGAATTGGCAGCGCCTTGGTGAAACTTAACACTGCCACCAAAAAATCCACGGATATTTTCTATCATTGGGAATGAGAGGCCTACAGACAACTCACTGCCTAGATAACCACCTTTAGCATCAAATTGACTACGGGTATGAGTAGCGAACAATGAGTCTACTTGATAAAAGTAGTCTTGTAACTTTTCACTGGCATAGGTCATGCTAAAAGAGATATTAAGGCCAGTACTTTCAAACAGCACATCACGCTGTTGATACGAAAGTATTGATTCGATAACATATCCTCTTTGGTCAAGCCCCCTAAAATCTGTTGAAAAAACTCCTCGAGTTTGTAATTGAGTATTTAAACGAGCCTTACCACCGTCATCAAAAGAAAAATCCTTCACTTTATAGATTAACTGCGGACCAACCTCAAATAAAAACTCTAGTTCAGGCATACCTTCCCGTACTGTGTTGTCTTCACTTTCGGCGGAAAATGCACCACCAAAAGAGAGGTCTATTTCAAAATCACTTTTTTCCAGTACAACGGCACGTGCACCATTACCGCCACCTAGCCGAAAAACATCCCCTCGATAGACAATATAAGGAGCGGCTAAGGCAATAAAATTTCGTTCACTCGACGCAGGGTAATTCACTACACTCAAAATAACACCACCGGCGCCAAACTCCCAAAGTGGTTGTACTTCGTTAAGTGCTTCAAAACCTGTTAAATTACGGTCAAGAGATTCGCTATCGGTGTCATTGCTATCTCCTTGAGCAAAAATAGAGAAGGTTGAAAACGAAAGTATAATACAAGATACCCTCACAAAATATAAAGAGACTACAGATGAAATTTTGAGCATTGAAACTCCTAAGGCTTGGCGCTTTCTGATTTGTAAACTGTTTTGAATTAGTAAATAAAAATAGCGTGTAATTGCATAAGCTTATAACAACACTAGCAAGAAACACAGAATTAAATTATCCACGACTCTACTCAGCAAAAATCATATTCAAACGTCTCGGAGAGGTAATTTAAAAGATTAATTTAGGACGCAATAATCACTTCACTATCGTCGTTCCTCTTATTGCCATGTCACTCATTGACTAGTTATCGTTTGGCCATTATCCCTTCTGTACTTTCATCTAAAAGTCCCCCCTTTGATAAACAGGATAAATTGTATTTTACAATAACTACCTCACCTTTGGTTCTGATACTTATCTCCTATCGCTTAACTTAAAAGTATGAGTGTTATTGGTACTTTTACTGATAGCTTCAACATTACGTTATTTGTTGTTTTTTGTGTGAAAAAAATGAGAAGATAATACTTACACCTAAACGGACGTCCTGATAGACTAAGCGTCATTTTATCAATCGACTTGACGGAATTTATTCCGAGGAAAACCCTATCAATGCGTACTAGCCAATATTTACTTTCCACTTTAAAAGAAACACCTGCAAGTGCTGAGGTTATTAGCCATCAACTTATGTTACGTGCCGGTTTAGTGCGCAATGTTGCTTCAGGTTTATATACATGGTTACCTACGGGTTTAAAAGTTCTCCGAAAAGTTGAAAACATCGTCAGAGAAGAGATGGAACGTGCAAATGCCATCGAAATATTAATGCCTATGGTTCAACCTGCTGATTTATGGCTAGAGTCAGGGCGTTTAAATGATTATGGTCCAGAACTACTTAGGTTAAATGATAGACACCATCGTGATTTTGTTCTTGGTCCAACCCACGAAGAAGTTATTACCAAACTTGTTAGTAATGAAATTAACAGCTACAAACAGTTGCCATTAAACGTATTTCAAATTCAAACTAAATTCCGTGATGAAATTCGTCCTAGATTTGGTGTGATGCGCAGTCGCGAATTTGTAATGAAAGATGCTTACTCTTTCCATTTATCTCAAGAATGTTTACAAAAAACTTACGATATAATGTTTCACGCCTATTGCCGTATATTTGAACGTTTAGGCTTAGATTATCGTCCAGTAATTGCTGACACTGGCTCTATTGGCGGTGTGGCTTCTCATGAATTCCATGTTCTAGCTGACTCAGGTGAAGATGACATTGCTTTTAGTGATACAAGTGACTTTGCGGCTAATATTGAAAAAGCAGAAGCTTTAGCCCCTAAAGGCGACCGCCCAGCACCAAGCCAAACGTTAACACGTATTGATACACCTAATGTTAAAACCATTACTGCTTTATCAGCTTTTTTAAATGTGGATATTAAGTCAACTGTTAAAACATTATTGGTCGTTGGTAATACTGTTGATGGTGAAAAAGCGCCAATAATCGCACTAGTGCTCAGAGGCGATCATCAGTTAAATGAAATTAAAGCCGAAAATCTCGCACAAATTGCTTCACCATTAACATTTGCTAGTGAAGAACAAATATTAGCGGCAGTAAATTGTAATGCGGGCTCAATTGGTCCAGTGGAAATGACTATCCCTGTTATTGTTGATCGTAGTGCAGCACATCTAGCTGATTTTGTATGTGGCGCTAATACTGACGATGTTCATCTTACGGGGGTTAACTGGGATAGAGATTGCAGTAAATACACCATTGAAGATCTTAGAAATGTTGTTGAAGGTGATCCTAGCCCCTGTGGCCAAGGTTCTATTGTTATTAAACGTGGCATCGAAGTTGGTCATATTTTCCAATTAGGTGATAAATACGCTCAAGTAATGAAATGTGGTGTATTAACCGAAGCGGGTAAAAACCAAATTTTAACTATGGGGTGTTACGGTATTGGCATTTCTCGTATTGTTGCCGCTTCTATCGAACAAAATCATGATAAATATGGGATCAAATGGCCATCAGCGATTGCTCCTTTCCAAGTAGCAATCGTGCCAATGAATATGGCTAAATCTGTTCGTGTCAAAGAAACGGCAGAGCAGATGTATACGCAACTGGAACAAGCAGGTATTGAGGTTTTATTTGACGACAGAAAAGAGCGTCCCGGTGTTATGTTTGCTGATCACGAATTAATTGGCACACCCTATTTATTAATTATTGGTGAACGTAATTTGGACAACCAAGAAATTGAGGTTAAAAATCGTATCACCGGTGAAAAATCGATGATGGCGATTGATAACATTATGAGTTTGTTTGAAAAATAAATTAATGACCTTTTACTTTACGGCTTCTAATACTATCGAGTATTTAAAGCCGTAATTGACTTTTTACTTTACTCGTCCCTACTGAAATCAAATCAAATTCATACCTAGCTAAAAATAACGAAGTAAAATTTTTTTGGTCACGCCAAAAGCTTTTACTTTTGACCGCGAATAAACGCTAGAGTAATCACTACAAATAAACTCTTATATATAATCCATTCACATTTAAATTTTAATACAAAAAAGCATTAAAATAATGACCTATAGTCCTCCAATAGTAGCGTTTTAATTTGTTCCCCTTAGAGAGATAATCACATCACTAATAACCAGATTAAGTTGTTATAAATAAATCACACTAAAGAATTTGCAATAAACGGTTTCAAAATCACTCAATTTTGGCAACAATGGCTTGAGAATAACGTAATTAAAATTTCACAGAGTATTTGGCATAATGAAAAACATTAAAAAATCATCAAAATTAAATAACGTTTGTTATGACATTAGAGGGCAAATAGCAAAAGAAGCTCGCCGTCTTGAAGATGAAGGTTATAAAATTTTAAAACTTAATATCGGCAATCCGGCGCCATTTGGCTTTGAAGCTCCTGATGATATTTTAAAAGATGTTATTCACAATTTACCTAGTTCTCAAGGCTATAGTGAGTCTCAAGGGATCTACTCTGCCCGAGTTGCGGTTATGCAATATTTTCAGCAACAACAAATAAAAGATGTCAGTGTCGATGATATTTATATTGGCAACGGAGTAAGTGAACTTATTGTCATGGCTATGCAAGCCTTATTAAATGATGGTGATGAAGTCTTAATACCCGCTCCTGATTATCCACTATGGACAGCAGCGGTATCATTATCCGGTGGCACCCCTATCCATTATGCTTGCGATGAGGAAAACCAATGGTTTCCTAACATTAAAGATATTGAAAATAAAATAACGGCTAACACAAAAGCATTGGTGTTAATTAATCCCAACAATCCTACTGGATCGGTTTATTCAGAAGCTATTTTACTTGAAGTGATTGCACTGGCAAGAAAACACCAGTTAATTATCTTCAGTGACGAAATTTACGATAAAATATTATTTGATGACGCAGAGCATATCCCTACAGCTAGACTGGCTAATGATATTTTAATCATCAGTTTAGGTGGCTTATCAAAGAATTATCGTATTGCTGGTTTTCGGGCTGGATGGATGGTGATTACCGGACCAAAGATTCATGCCGAAGATTACATTCAAGGTCTAAGACTGCTTTCATCAATGAGGATGTGTGCCAATGTTCCTTCCCAACATGCGATACAAACGGCACTAGGTGGTTATCAGAGTATTAACGAACTAATAAAAGGTGATGGACGCTTACTTAAACAACGCAATTTAGCTTATCAACTTATTAATGAAATAGATGGTTTATCTTGTAATCAAGCGATGGGCGCGCTGTATTTTTTTGTTAAAGTTGATAAAGAAAAATTCAATATTAAAGATGATGAAAAGATGATTTTAGATTTACTTAAACAAGAAAAAATATTATTAGTGCATGGCCGCGCTTTTAATATTAAAGAAAACAACTATTTTAGACTGGTTTTTTTACCTCATATTGATGAATTAAGAGCCGCGATAGATAAGTTGAAAATATTTTTTTCAACTTATCAGCAATAGTTTAAAGACTCATATAAAGACTTAGACAACAAAATAAGGATTAATCATGCAAAGTACTTTTCTCGCTTGGATGTTCAGAATGCCACTCATCAAGCGTTGGGCATTAATGTTTTGCGTAAAACCAGAAAATGTTGCCGAGCACTCACACCAGGTAGCAATTGTGGCTCACTTGTTGGCAGTGATCAGAAATAAAAAATTTAATGGCACTATTAATGAGGATAAAGTATCAACCATCGCTTTGTATCACGAGGCAAGTGAAACACGTTACGGAGATATTGTTAGCCCAACAAAATATGCCAACGCTGAAATTGCTCGTGAATTTAAAAAAATTGAATTTTTAGCTGAACAAGAATGTTTGTCTTCCTTACCTGATGAATTCCAAGAAATATTTAGTGATATTATTGTGCAAGATAATGTTGATAAAGACTATAAAGATATCGTTAAAGCGGCTGATATTCTCGTTGCCTATATCAAAGCACTTGATGAGTTAAATCATCATAATCCCGAGTTTGAACATGTCAAAGAACGATTAGGTGCAAAAATAGCGGTATTGCAGTTAGATATGCCTGAGGTTAATTATTTTATGGAAACATTTTTACAAGCATGTTCTGCGACGGTCGATAAACTCACTAAAAGTTAAGAGCTAACCTTCCCTGTTTCACTTTAAGGCCAATACCAACACTTTAAAGAAGTGTTGGTATAACATCAAATTTGGTTTGGAACCTAACTGAATTGGTCAATAAACGTTTGCCGCCAATGCGATAATAGCAAAGCTTAAAGGGATTAATAAAGTAAATATACTCAACCATTCATTAACAATAAAGGTAAAACGCACCTATATATCAACCCCAGAAAAAAATCACTGTGAGCTTTTATTTTTCAAGGAATGCTTGTTCAATAACGTAATCACCTTGCTCACGTGATGTCGCCTTTTTAAAACCCCGTTCATTTAAAATCGCCATAGTGTCATTAAGCATCGCTTGATTACCACAAAGCATGAATCTATCAAAATTGGGATCAATAGTGGGTAAGCCAATTTCTTGTGTTAACTGATCCGTGGTTAGTAAATCAGTAATTCTTTGTTGATGCGCCTTAGAATCAAAATCTTCTCGTGTCACTGTGGGGTAGTAAATCAACTTTTGTTGAACCCAATCACCAAAAAGTTCATTATCAGGTAGTTCATGACAGATAGTTTTTCTATAAGCTAGCTCTGAAACATAGCGTACACCATGAACCAAAATAATTTTATCGTACTGTTCGTAAACGTCTGGATCTTTAATAATACTCATAAAGGGCGCTAACCCCGTGCCGGTGGCTAGTAGGTAGAGGTGCTTTCCTGGTTTAAGGTGGCCTGCTACCAGAGTCCCTGCAGGGCGTGTCGACAGAGTCAGTGGCTCACCAACTTGAATGTGTTGCAGGCGAGATGTCAGTGCACCATTAGGCACTTTTATACTAAAAAATTCGAGTTCATCTTCATAATTAGCACTAGCAATGCTGTAAGCTCTAAGTAATGGCTTGCCGTCGACCTCAAGACCGATCATAACGAATTGGCCATTTTCAAAGGTGAAGGACGGTAGGCGAGTCGTTTTAAAGCTAAACAATGTATCATTCCAATGATGAACACTTGTAACGGTTTCTACTATGGTATTTCTCATGAATACTCCATTAAACTGGAATAGCAAAGGCTATTGGTAAATAGATTATGTTAATAATAAAGGCCAAAAACTCTATGATCTGGAGTGGCTTTTAGATTTTTTACTGCGGTTTTATCACTGCTTTGCCTTGGCAATAGCTCTAACTTTTAAGACGATAGAGCGTAAACCATTACCGCGAGCTGGGGTAATATGGCGCTCAAGATCGAGAGCTTTGAAATAACCATCAATATCAAAAGCGAGTATCTGCGTGCTGGTTTTATCATTGAAAACAGCCATTACTAGGGCTAGTAGACCATTAACAATTACTGCGTCACTGTCTACTTGGAACTGTAATTTTCCGTCTTCTTCTTTGCTTAATAGCCAGACACTACTTTGGCAACCTCTGACCAAACGATCGTCAGTTTTGAGGTTTTCATCAATTGATGGAATACTTTTTCCCAAGTCGATGATGTACTGATAGCGCTGCTCCCAGTCATCAAAAAAGGCGATATCATCAATAATTTCTTCGTAGCTGGGTAAATTCATCAGAGACTCTTAAGTTTTATTACTAGAAAAACAGACCAGCTTCGAGCTGAGCTTCTTCACTCATCATTTCGCGGGACCAAGGGGGATCAAATACCAATTCAACGGCAACTTTTTTGACATTGGGTACCATACTTACCCGATATTCAACATCGCCGACCAACACAGGTCCCATACCACAGCCTGGGGCTGTTAAGGTCATATTGATATGCACGGTCTGTGTAGCCTGATCAGTGGAAACTTTATAAATTAATCCCAGTGATAATAAATTAATCGGAATTTCAGGATCATAGACCGTTTCCAATGCTTGGAATACCTGATCTTCAGAAATAAGGTCATCTTTAGGGATAGCAAAGTCGAGTATTTGAGGCTTTCGGCCTATTGCATCGGCGTCGGTACCATCGATACGTAACATATTACCGCGCCAAGTCACTGTATAGTTGCCACCAAGATCTTGGGTAATATTGACAAATTCACCTTCGGGAATCAGCTGCAAATCGCCATTTGGCACACGCCTTGCCTTGCATTCCCGTTCAGTCGCCACCATTTTTTGAAGCATTTATTGAACCTCTTTAAGATACAGCACCGTTTTATATCGGCATTTAGCTAACACTAAAGCTTTCGCCACAGCCACATTCATTGACGGCATTAGGATTATTAAACTTAACGACACCGTTAACACCCTCTTTAACATAATCAATTTCGGTATTTCTGACCAAATCCATTGTTTTGGCGGTAATGGTTAGGGTGAGTTTATCACTCGCAGTTATCAGCGTATCGCTGTCCTCTGCTTGCTCGACTACGTCTAGCACATAGGCATAACCTGTACAGCCACTAACTTTACTCGACAAACGCAACAGATGACCGGGTTGACTTGCCAGCTTGGACTCAAAATATTTTATCGCCGCTTGCGTCAGGGTGACAGCATCGCTATTTTTGTTGGTAAAAATTTCTACACTCATAATACACTCCTCATGCCAGCATCTTCTGGACTTTTTTAAGGGCAATAAATAACGCGTCCACTTCTTCTAAAGTGTTATACACCGAGAAAGACGCTCTGGCTGTACCTAATAGGTCTAAACGGTGCATTAATGGTTGAGCACAATGATTACCAGTACGTATGGCGATACCTTGACGATCAAGAAGAAAGCCGATATCGGCTGGATGAGTGCCTTTTAATATAAAACTCAATACTCCGAGCTTACTGGGAGCATTACCGATAATGGTTAAGCCTTCAAAGGCTTTGGCCTGTTTTAACGCACTAGCCATCAGCGCTTGCTCATGAGCTTGTAAAGCGTTTAAGTCCAAATGATTAAACCAGTTTATCGCGGCGGCCAAACCGATAGCACCAGCAATATTCGGGGTACCCGCCTCAAGGCGGTTAGGTAATTCTCCCCAAGTCGAGCTTTCGTAAGTGACGTTGGCGATCATTTCACCACCTGTCTGCCATACCGGCCAGTCTTGGAGGACGGCTTCTTTTCCCCAAAGTACACCAATGCCGGTTGGGCCGAAAAGCTTGTGGCCAGAAAACACATAAAAATCGCAGCCGATATCAGTTACATTGACACTACCATGGGCAATAGCCTGTGCACCGTCAATGAGGATTAAAGCGCCTATTTTTTTAACTAGTACCGTCAGCTCTTTGACCGGATTGACTGTACCCAAGGCATTAGAAACATGAGGTAGCGCAACGAGTTTTGTTTTTTCAGTCAAAAGAGAAGCAAATGCTTCAATATTTAAGGTACCATCATCATGGATAGGCGCAATTTTCAATCGAGCTCCGCTGCGTAAACAGGCCTGTTGCCAGGTCACTAGATTGGCATGATGTTCCATCTCGGTGACAAGCACTTCATCGCCATTTTTAAGACGCTGTGCCATGCCATTGGCAACAATATTGATCCCTTCGGTAGCACCATTAGTCCAGATCACTTCCTTGGGATTACTGGCATGAATAAAGCTAGCGACTGTATCTCGAGCTTTTTCATAACGGCGAGTAGCCTCATCGGAAAGTTGATGCGCGCCGCGGTGGACATTAGCATTACACTGGCTGTAAAAATCAACTATCGATTGTATTACCGCCTGCGGTTTTTGGGTGGTAGCGGCATTATCCAAATAGACCAACGGCTTACCTTCAATCTGTTGATGCAAAATTGGAAACTCGGCCCGTATTTTATCAATATTTAGTACATTGTCGCTGGTAGTCACTTTACTTCCATCTCCACAAAACGTGATTTCAACTGGGGCTTCAGCCATTGTGCTAGCTGTTGATTAGGCATCTGATTCACCAGTTCTTGAATAAAACCAAAATTTAACATAACCAATGCCTGAGAGCGCGATATACCGCGGGAACGCAAATAATATAAAGTTTCTTCTTCAGTTTCAGCAACAGTGGCACCGTGAGCACACTGTACGTCGTCAGCATAGATTTCCAACTCAGGTTTGGTATTAATCTGACCGCGACGGGACAATAACAGGTTACGGTTATTGAGCTGTGCAAGGGTTTTTTGAGCATCACGGTGAATATGAATGCGGCCATTGAAAACGGCTTTGGCTTTGTCACCCATAATTCCTCGGGCATTTTCTTCTGTTGTGCCATTGGGCACTACATGTTCAATCGTACTGTGCAGATCGAATTGTTCTGACTCACCGAGTAAGTAAACAGCATTAAATTTAGCGTTAGCATGCTCACCGTTGTGAATTATATCTATATCCATTCTGGACAACTGACTGCCATAAGCGATAAGTGTACTGTTAAGCTTCGCCTCTTGCAGTAAACTGAAATGACAGCCGCCAATATGAAGGGCTTGGTCAGTATGCATTGCCATACGGTAGTGCTCAAGACAAGCCTGCTCACCAATTTCGTACTCAGCAAAACTCGTACTAAGACTTGGCTGTTCGCCTTGCCCTTGTTCAATTACTGTTGCCTTAGCATTTTTACCCAAGCGAACTAAAATACGATGATGAGACTCTTGACCGTCACTGCTGAGATTAACAACGCGAATCGGCTGTTCAATCTGACAGTCAGCATCTATATCAATTATTAATCCATCTTCCGCTAACGCATCGTTTACCAAACCAAATAGGTGGCGCTGCGGTTTTATTTTAGCAAACAGTGTGTTGGCCACATTTTGTTGTTTAACTGACGCATTTTGAAAACTGCTAATATGCAAGCCTTTAGACAAAGACAGTAAACTGAGATCATTTTGTAATTGACCATCGACAAAAAGGAGATCTAGGCTATTTAGGCCTTCTATACTCTCAATGACAGCTTTCTCTGCAGGGCTAGCAGCCGATAGCTCCAGCGCTTCTAAGGGAGCCAGTGAGGTATATTTCCAGTTTTCAACTCGACGATTTGGCCAGTCTGTTTTACTAAGTACCTTTAAGGCCTCAACTCGAAGTGGGCTGAGCCAATCATCAATAGCCTGGCCACGTTTTATGACCTGCTGCAACCACTGACTCATGTATTGTTCTCCTCGTCGTTATCTTGCCCTAAAAATACGTAACCTTCTTTTTCAATGTCTAGTGCCAAGGAGGCGTCGCCACTTTTGACTACTTTACCATTGGCTAAAATATGGACATGATCAGGTTTGATATAATCGAGCAGACGTTGGTAGTGCGTGATAACAATAAAGCTACGTTTGCCATCGCGTTGACTATTGACACCATTAGCGACTTCCTGCAACGCGTCAATATCTAGACCAGAGTCTGATTCATCCAAAATGCATAAAGTTGGCTCAAGCAGGATCATCTGCATAATTTCATTGCGTTTCTTTTCACCACCAGAAAAGCCTTCATTGACACCACGTTTGAGGAAGTCTAGTGGGAGTTGCACTTGTTTAGAAGCTGCCTTAGCTTTTTTCAAAAACTCAGCAGCCGTCAATGGTGTTTCACCACGTTGCTCACGGATAGCGTTTACGGATTCTTTCATAAATGCCATATTGCTGACACCGGGGATCTCTACCGGATACTGGAAAGCCAAAAACAAGCCTTTTCTTGCTCGATCTTCTACCTTCATCTCCAGTAAATCTTCACCCATGAAGTCCACTTTGCCCTCAGTCACTTGATAACCTTCACGGCCAGACAAAATGTAGCCTAGGGTACTTTTACCGGCCCCATTGGGGCCCATAATAACATGTACTTCACCGGGTTTAATTTCCAAATTAAGACCGTTAAGTATATTTTTTTCTTCGACACTGGCGTGCAGGTTTTGAATTTTAAGCATGAATTTTATCCTATTGAGCCTTCAAGACTGATTTCAAGTAATTTGCCCGCCTCTACGGCGAACTCCATTGGCAGTTCTTTGAACACTTCTTTACAGAAGCCATTAACGATCATTGATACGGCTTTTTCCGCATCAAGACCTCGTTGTTGGCATAAAAATAACTGATCTTCGCTGACCTTGGAAGTAGTGGCCTCATGTTCGACGATGGCAGAGGGATTGCGACTCTCAATATAAGGGAAGGTGTGAGCGCCGCAACGATCACCAATAAGGAGTGAATCACACTCAGTAAAATTCCTTGCACCATCAGCTTTAGGACCCATATGGACCAAACCACGGTAGCTATTATTACTTCTACCCGCACTGATGCCCTTTGAAATGATAGTCGATTTGGTGTTTTTACCCAAATGGATCATTTTAGTACCGGTATCCGCTTGCTGCATACCGCGAGTTAAAGCAACCGAATAGAATTCACCGACACTGTTATCACCTTTGAGTATACAACTCGGATATTTCCAAGTAATTGCTGAGCCGGTTTCTACTTGAGTCCAAGAAACTTTAGCATTGGTGTGGCATAAAGCGCGCTTGGTGACAAAGTTATAGATACCGCCTTTACCGTTCTCATCACCAGGATACCAATTTTGTACCGTGGAGTATTTGATTTGGGCGTCATCCATAGCAACGAGTTCAACAACCGCGGCATGTAGTTGGTTTTCATCTCGCTGGGGAGCGGTACAACCTTCCAAGTAGCTTACATGGCTGCCTTCATCGGCAATGATGAGGGTACGTTCGAACTGCCCCGTATTCTCTTCATTAATACGAAAATAAGTAGAAAGTTCCATTGGACAGCGCACGCCCTTGGGAATATAAACAAAAGAACCATCAGTAAATACCGCACTATTAAGGGCTGCAAAGTAATTATCTGAGCGAGGTACTACACTACCAAGGTATTTCTTTATCAGTTCAGGAAATCTATGGGCGGCCTCAGATATAGGGCAAAAAATCACTCCTGCTTCTTCCAACTTTGCTCGGTACGTCGTTACTACAGACACCGAATCAAAGACGGCATCTACTGCAACACCAGCGAGCATTTCTTGCTCATATAAGGGAATACCTAGCTTTTCGTAAGTTCTTAATAATTCAGGGTCTACTTCATCAAGAGATTGGGGTTTGTCTGCCATACTCTTAGGTGCCGAGTAATATGAGATGGCTTGGAAATCAATTTTTGGGTAATCGACATGAGCCCAGTCTGGCTCTTCCATAGTCAGCCAGTTGCGATAAGCGCGCAGACGCCATTCTAACATCCATTCTGGTTCGTCCTTCATCGCTGATATGCGCCGTATGACGCCTTCGTCCAAGCCAATTGGAAAAGTTTCAGACTCGATGTCAGAGACAAACCCAGCATCGTATTTACGGGATAACGCTTGGTCAAGTTCTTCACTCATACTCTGCTTCCTCATTGATTTTGTTGTCCTAAATACCGTAAATGAATACTGGAATGTCTATCCAAGTAAATCCAAACAGTACAAAAATATGGTCAACAGTTTTAATATCTTCAAGTGATTTATAATACCTGAGTAATTTACTCAAGTATATACCCGACTAATTTAGTCAAGTATTATAACCAAGTAAAGAATTGGTTTAATTTTCAGTTTACATCTACGGATAATGCTTCGACAGATGAACAACATATAAGTAAGGTGACTGTTTTTTCTGACATAATTAAAATTACTTGTTAAATAAAATCATCAAAATATACAATTTTTTTATTTATCCATAATAAATTAACTTGTCGAGTAACCCCGGTAGTATTTCTAACATGGCCTAATAATTAAGTAATTGACAGAGACTCTCTATTACGGTCATGGGATGCAATTAGATCAATATAAGCCAGTTATCTAAACCAATTAAGTCCTGAAACTTTGATGTTAACGTGAAAATTTAATCTCTGGCGACTTTCACTTACTATGATATAAGTTGATTTTAATAAATATTTTTAACAAACAACGTATTGTTTTAATTTTCAGTTTACATCTACGGATAATGCTTCAACAGATGAGCAATATATAAGTAATATGGCTTTTTTTTCCTGAGATAATTGAAATTATCTGTTGGATAAAATCATCAAAATATACAATTTTTTTATTTAGCCCCAATAGTTTAATCTGGCAATGAATTCAGTTAGTGTTGTGAGCATCAACGAATAGACTAGTAATTAATAGAGACATGCCATGACCAGTCAAAAAGAATTCAAAGCCGCAGCTGACAAAGCGCTTGAACATGCAGTAGCATGGCGTGAAGATGGACAAAAACTACCCGCATTTCCAACAGCGACTACGGCTGAACTCAGAGCACGGTTTGACTGTCACTTACCCGATAAGGGCATCAATGGCGAAGTTATTATAGAGAATTTAGTCAGGGCCGCTGAACACGGGCTAGTCAATAACACCCACCCAAATTTTTATGCCTGGGTACAGGGTGCCTCCCATCCTATTGGTGTGGCAGCTGATATATTGACCTCTGCCTGGGGGCAAAATGCCGCTATCCATCAAACCGCTCCGGCCGCGGCTATTGCTGAAGAAGTATCAGCAAAGTGGGTACTAGAGCTCCTCAATTTAGACCCAGAGTGCTCATTTGCCTTCGCCACAGGAGCCACAGTGGCAAGCTTTATTTGCCTAAGTGCTGCTCGCAGTGACGTCTTGCATCAGCAGGGTTACAATCTTGAACTCGAAGGTCTGACTGGTGCACCCAACATTCAGATTTTTTTGGGTAAAGAGGCTCATGCCACTATTCTTTCAGATCTGAGGTATCTGGGCTTTGGGCGCAAAAACCTTGTTTATATCGCGGTTGATGATCAAGGCCGTATGCTGCCAGCCGATCTTGAAGAAAAAATGGAGCTCAATCACGGTCCCAAAATTGTGATCTTGCAAGCCGGTCATATCAACTCTGGTGCCTTTGATGCCTTCAATGAAATTATTCCACGTTGTAAAGCCCATAATGCTTGGGTCCATATTGACGGTGCTTTTGGTCTTTGGGCACGGGCGGTACCCTCGCTTGCACACCTTACGGAGGGGCTGGAACAAGCAGATTCCTGGACTGTCGATGGTCACAAGTGGTTGCAGGTTCCTTATGATGCCGGTTATGCCATAGTCAAACATCCACAGGCACATCGCCAAGCCATGGATATTTCTGCCAGCTATTTGGTCAGTGATCCCGATGATGGCCGCAATCCTAGCCAATTTGGTATGGAGCTTTCACGGCGAGCGCGGGGATTTTCTCTTTGGGCGGTGTTGCAAGCGTTAGGACGTGAGGGTGTAGTAGAAATGATCAGTCGCCATCATGATTGCGCCAAACTATTGCAACAACAATTAAAAAGCACGCCGGGGATCAGAATTCTAAACCAGGTGGTATTAAATCAGCTAGCTATTGCTTTTGGTGACGAAAATGAAGCACTTAAAAAACGAAATCAGCTGACAGAGGCAGTAATTAAAAACATTCGTGAAGAAAATCAAAATTTTGTCCTAGGTGCAAAATGGAAAAATCAATCGATCCTTAGAATCTCTATCATTTCACAGCTTACTGATAGGGGAGATATTGAGATGCTTGCCACTTCACTTTTAAGGGCATGGGACGCCGTTAAAACAGCATAACTGGCAGCCTGCACCCGTTCTTCGGTCCTCAGCGTTCATCGATAAACGAGAATTTTATTCTTAGGTAAAATAAACGTCAGTGTTTTTATTGGTAGAACGAAACGCAGGGCCAAATTTACTCCTTGTAAAGTCTGTTTCAAACATACAGACTCCGTTGTGGGTATTTAGTTAAGTGTATTAACATCTCAATGGTATATTATTTAATGCTGTTATTGCATCAAAACCGACACCGTTTATCTTAACTATAGATTTTGTGCTGTGCAATTTATACTAAGCCCAATGAATGTTAACGATTATGAATTGGAGTCACTTATATCTAATTCAATAAAAAAGATTCTACCAATTATTATATTTAAGCCATTATTGAATGGCTGTGAAAGGCTCAAAACGACTGTTGAGTATTGAGAAATAAAAATGAAAAAGACAAATAATATATATATAAAATTTAACACTCTCATTGCCACACTTTTGCTCACTAGTTGTAATAGTAACTTGTCGGTATCAACAAATTTAGACACCGTTAATTTCAAAGACTACTTTTCTCCTGCTAAAGTGACTATTTATCAAAGTGAAGAGCAAATAACTAAACGTTATAAATTTATTGGATTAGTTGAAGGAGAAGATTGCCAATTAAAAGTTCATCATGCCGCGCCTGATGAAATAAATGCCAGAACCAATGCCCGTAAACAAGCATTTGAGCGAAAAGCAAACGCGATAATATTTACTGGCTGTGCAACCATAGACGCAACAAGTGCAAATGGGCAACCCCAAAAAAAACACTGCCTATCAACCTTGGTTTGTTACGGAAAAGCTTATCAGCTTTATACAAATACTGAAGCCACTCGCACTGCGAATAAGTACTAATGAGCGATTCATTGCAATACAATGTTTTTAACCAAAGTACATTTGAAGTTAAATTAGACGCTATTGGCAGCGTTATTTCACCTTACCAAGAAAAATTTGCTATTCCCCGTCAGCCCGGTTTAGTTACCGCAGCAAAAGGGCAAATATACTTGCATGGTGATGCTAATAATATTGAGCTAGTTCGTGGTCTGGAACAATTCTCCCACCTCTGGTTAATTTTTATATTTCACGGCAGCCAAAAGCAAGGTTGGAAACCGCTAGTAAAACCACCACGACTCGGCGGTAATAAAAAGTTGGGGGTGTTAGCAACACGATCTACTTTCAGACCAAACCCTCTTGGTATGTCAGTGGTTAAACTTGATAGCATTCACCAAGAAAAATCAGCTAATGGTCAGCAGCAAGTCATTATTAATATATCAGGTTTAGACTTACTCAATGGTACGCCTATCGTTGATATCAAACCCTATATTCCTTATTGCGACAGTATTGACAACGCACATGCAGGTTTTGCTCAAGCTGAGCCAAGTGCCAAGCTGACAGTAAATTTACGTGATAATGTAGAACAGAAATTAACCATATATCAGTCAAAATTCCCAGATTTAAAACAGCTTATTTACCAAGTGCTGGCGCAAGATCCCCGCCCTGCTTATAAAAAAAAGAAGATAGATGAAAAAATCTATGGCATGAGCCTTTACCAATTTAACATCCAATGGCAAATGAACTCCTTAACTGAAATCACTGTGATCAATATCGAAATTATCCCTAATGCCCGTCAAGAGATGAACTCATGAAGCCGATTTATTTAATTGAATTAATAAGCCTTGCCGCTATCTGGGGGGCTTCATTTATTTTTATGCGAATTGGTAGTCCTGAATTTGGCCCTTTTCTTTTTATGGCATTACGCACGTTAACCGCCAGTTTATTTTTATTACCTCTAGTTTATATCGCTAAACAACAAAAAGCCTTAAACGGCTATAAACTTAAAATGTTATTTGTAGGACAATTAAATACAGCGATCCCGTTTGTCCTTTTTGGCTACGCCACATTAACACTGGCAGCAGGGACAACATCGGTACTCAATGGAACAGCGCCAATGTTTGGCGCTATTGTTGCTTACTTATGGTTAAAAGAAAAACTAAGTTTCAGTGCCTCAATGGGACTATTCATTGGCTTTGTTGGTGTTTATTTTTTGGTTTTTGACAAAGTAACTGTTAATGAAACGAATATGATAAAACCAGCAATTGCGGTACTAATCGCAGCATTTTGTTATGGATTTTCTGCCAATTATGCTAAAAAATATCTGAGTGGCATTAACCCTATCGCACTGGCTGCAGGTAGCCAAATATCAGCCTCTTTGACATTAATCCCTATCAGTTTATTCTTTTTACCAACGACTATGCCTAGCAGCGAAGCGTTTACATCAGTGGTCTTACTTGGTGTCGTCTGCACGGGTATTGCCTATATTATCTTTTTTAGACTAATTGCTAATTTGGGACCAGCAAGAGCGATGTCAGTCACTTATTTGATCCCCGCCTTTGGTTTATTGTGGGGGAGTTTGTTTTTAGATGAAACCATTAGCCAATGGATGATCATTGGTTATGCGTTAATATTAACGGGGGTTGCTTTAACGACAGGATTGTTAAAGCTTAATTATAAACAAAAAACAATTAAAAATTAAGGTTTGGCAAATTCAGGGTTAGTCAAAAATGACGGGTCTGTTAGAGTATCCAAAAAAGCAATTAAGTCTAACTTGTCTTGCGCATTCATTTCAAAGCCTTTGATAAATGGACTTTTAAGTGGATTTACTCTACCATCACCTTGGTTTTTACCTTCGGTTATATTACGACCACCTGCTGCATAAAAATCTAAGACCTCTGCTAAGCTATTTATGCTGCCATCATGCATGTAAGGTGCTGACACGGCTATATTTCTTAATGTTGGTGCTCTAAACCGTCCATTGTCTTTTGGTTGTAACGATATTTCTGCTAAGCCAATATCATGACTAGGATACCCCGCTTTATTATTGTCTGAGTTAACACTCTCTAAATTAATGTTGTACAACCCAGTATTATGAAAAGGTCTGCGATCAATTAATTGTTTTTCATGACTCGTTGATTGAGTGAAATTAAACCCTCCATGGCAGTGATGGCACTCTAAACGCTCAGAAAAAAATAATGACATACCTCGAAGAGCTGACGCCGATATTGCATTATCATCATTAGCATAAGCATATTGATCAAAAGGAGACTGCAGTGAAATTAAACTACGTACAAAACTTGCCAGTGCTTTAACAATGAGATCATAACTGACTTCCTGCTTGGTAAATTTTTTAAACCGGTGCTCAGAAAAAGCTTGATGAAAAAGAGACCGATACTCATCGGTTGTAAAGCGAGCTAATATTTCCTCTTCATTACCTGTTATTCCTAGCTCTATTGGCGCTTCAGCAAACATAGGCAATAGAATTTGTCGCTCTAAAGTTGTTAGACTATCATGAGCCCATGTAAGGGTTTTATTGTAAGCAATATTAACCAATACTGGTGCGTTACGGCGATGATCTTGGCCTGTACTGCCAATTGAATGCTCGATATTTTCACCAAAAGCAAAGGCCTGCTGATGACAACTTGCACAAGATTGAGTTCGGTTGGCTGATAGATTTTCATCATAAAAGAGGGTTCGCCCAAGCGCTACTTTTGCCTCAGTCATACCATTATTTACAGGTACTGCTGGTTTTGGAAAACCTTTAATTATTTGCCATTGATAATCAGACGTTACTGACCCTTTTTCACTACAAGCACTGAGGGAAATGAAAATAACGAATACTAACGTTAAAAATATAGACAAAGTAGGCATTTTAATCATTAATTAGTGACTCATACTTTCAGGTTCTGTGATCTTGGTGAGTTTAAATAGATCTTGCGACGGTGACGTTACTAAACCAATATTTTTAAACAGTGCTAAACAACTTTTATTATTAAACTCCGACTGGCAACTGTTTTTCCTCGTGATCATAAGTCCTGAAAATAACTGTTCTAAATTTACATCAATACTTTCAAGTGAATTTTCTTTACTACTTTCTTTTATATCCAGTATTATTTTTGTCTGGTTACCATTTCTGCAAGGCACTTTTGGCGTTCTTAAAGCGCTTGGAGCCTTACAACCTGTAGACCCTAAATGAAACTGCCAATTATCTTTTTGTTTAACTTCATTGACTTCTTTCATGTCTAGACGAAAAAACTTATGTCCAGTCTGCCAAATCCAGAACATGTTAGGAACATTAAGTGGACTTGGTTGTAATAGTGGGTTTTGATGATTTAATACAAATGGTACACCTAATGTAAAACGTAGTTGACTAAAAGTTTTGACATCAATAGCTTGTTCAAATAATAACTGCCAGTTTTCCTGTTTTAATTTATGCTTCAACTTACTGGTTTGACAATACTCTCCTAATAGGGCGACGCCACTAGTCTGGTGTTTATTTTCTAATAACGGCCAAGTTTGCCATTGCCCATCACTGTTTTTCACTTCAATTTCGCTAATAAAAAATTGTAACTGGGAGTATTGCCAAGTTTTACCTTGGTGGTTAAAAGACGATGAACATTTTAGCGGGGTATTTTGATATTTTGGGATAAACGTTAAGGTGTCGATGTCTTCTACATCATTACAACCGATAAGCAGCAGAATAGCCAAAAGCATAATACCATGCAGCAAGGCATCAGAAAGACTCAATTTAATATTCATTACTACCTCAATAAACGTCTAAATTAATAATAAAAAACAGTAATATATATAACGGTTTGTAATTTATTTCAAAAGAGCCAAATTTTTGTTATGTTAACAGAATGTTTACATAAATAATAACGAGCATATCTGGATGAGTAAAATAGTACAAGCCTTGATATTAACGATTAGTTTCATTTTAACAGGCCAAGTTATCGCTCATTCTGAGCATGACAAAGCAAGGTTTGTTGCTGAAAACGGTAACAATACCGGTCTATGCGATAATGTCCTTAGACCTTGCGCCTCGATTGAATATGCGGTTCAACAAGCCAACAAGGGTGACAAAATTTTGGTTGCTGCCGGCTCTTATAGTATTGACTCAGTTAATGAGCTATTTTATTTACAAAGTGCCTTAGTACCTGTTATGGGTGGCTATAATAGATTTGATCATTACCAGTCACAAAGTCCACATTCAAATATCACCAAACTAAAGAATATTCCTTCTCAATTAGCAGACGGTTTAAGACAGCAAGGCTTTAATATTATTGCTGATGGCATATCTACCTTCGAACAACCAGAAGATAGCTTTGGTAAAAACACCTCACAAGTACAGCTAAAGTCAAAGCTATCAAGCTATGCTAAATTATCAAAAAAACAAACCGACCTTAACTGTGTTGACAACAAGGCCGGTGATTTTAATTGTCTAAATATGGACCTACTTGCTCATATACCCCTTGGCGACTTTTCATCCACACCTACTGCAGCTAATGATATTTGGGGCCATGTTGATTTAAATGATGGGTCAGAATACGCATTAATTGGTTTAAAAAACGGTATTGCCGTTATCAATGTAACGAACCCAAGTTCACCTGAAGAAGTTGGCACTATTGCTGGAAAGAGCTCAAGTTGGCGTGATGTAAAAGTCTACCAATACTTCGATACCAACGATAATGAATATAAAGCTTATGCTTATGCCACTATTGATAATGCGTCTGATGATATCACCATTATTAATTTAAATAATCTACCGCACTCAGTTAGCTTGACAGAAAAAAATAATGCGGTTTCTGTTGCCCATAATGTTTATATTTCTAACCTTGATCATACCCTTAATTTAGCCTTACCTAACGTGACACCTACATTACAACTAATTGGCGCTAATAAATACAACGGCGCTTTTCATAGCTATTCATTAACAGATCCAACGACACTTACGCCATTAGAAAACAAATTTTTTGGTAGTGGTTATACACACGATGGCGCATCATTAACAATTAACGATAATCGCTGTCCAGATAATCTAACTGGCTGTACTATTTTTATTGATTTTAATGAAAATGAAGTCAAATTATGGAATATCACTGATCCTGAGGAAAGTATTTTTCTAAGCACGGCAAGTTATTCAGATGTTCCAGCCTCTAGCCAATATATTCATTCTGGTTGGGGCACCGAAGATAAAAAATTTATTCTGGTACATGATGAGTTTGATGAAAAAAACTCAGGATTAAATTCAACAGTTAGAATATTTTCTATTACTGACTTATCAAACCCTATTCAAGTTGGGCAATGGACCGGTCCAACAAGGGCAATTGATCATAATGGTTTTGTTCGTGGTAATCGTTATTACATGTCTAACTATGAACGAGGTTTAACCGTTTTAGATATAAGTGACCCAGCGGTTCCTGAACAGGTTGGTTTCTTTGATACCTATACACCAAGTGATAACCCTAGTTTTAATGGTGCTTGGGGCGTTTACCCTTACTTACCCTCGGGTAATATATTAGTTAGCGATATCAATAGTGGTCTTTATATTATTAAAGACAATACCAAAACTTCATTACAAGGAAGTCTAGGTTTTACCAGTAACAAAATGAATACCGAACAAGGTCAAACACTTAATATCCCAGTACAACGAATAGCAAGTATTAATAATCCATTAGAGACTAGTATCAGCTATCAAATCATTGCCGGTAGTGCAAAAGAAAATGTAGATTATGTTGCTAGCCAAGGTGTTATCGAATGGTCAAATGGAGATATATCAGAAAAAACCATTTCTATTGATATTAATGAGCAAGAAAGTGAAGCGGAATTAGCCGAAAGCTTCTATGTACGTTTGTACGATCCGAAAAATTCAGCAACACTATCTACCCATAGCTACCTAACAGTTAATTTAGCAGGAAAAATAGATACCGGTTCTGCCAGTTTTATATTATCTCAACGTAAAGTTGCAGAAAACCAAGGAGTCATAATACTTGATGTTAGTATTTCTAAAGCGCCAAGTGACGTTACTTCATTTAACTATCAGCTTGTTTCGCAAACAGCAACAGTTAATAGTGATGTAGAGGAAAGCTCCGGCCAATTAACTTGGCAGGCAAATGATAATAGTAATAAATCGATTACCTTAAACTTAATAAATGATGATGAGTCTGAAATAGAAGAAACATTTATAGTTACTTTATCCAGTGTCAATGACAGTCAATTAGGTAAAAATAGTCAAATAATAATTACCATTGCTGATGATGAAAATAACCAAGCACCGACAGTAACTCTATCCGAGAGCTTTGAAGTGAACGCCACTCAAAGAGTCAATCTAATTGCCAATGTAAGTGACAGTGAGAATGATGAGATGACTTATCAGTGGAGGCAAATAGGCAGTAATAGCGTCAATTTATCTTCATCTAATGAACTCACGTCTACCTTTATTGCTCCTTCAACAGCCACTAGTTTATCTTTTGAATTTACTGCAACAGATTTTAGAGGAGCATCTACCACAGAGAATATTACAGTATCTGTAATCTCGCCCCAAAAACCTTCAAGTGGTGGGGGCTTCAATTATTTAACAATCTTGTTTTTATTTTTATTCACTAAATTCAAACTAAATTTCAACAGAAATTCTTTGAAACCTATTTGATATTAATAGCTTGATACAAAAATGCCGACCTAATTGGTCGGCATTTGTTCATTGATTTTTTTTCAGTGCAAGTTTTTGACTACCTCACCGGACTTCATCACAAAACCTACCGATAATAGTGCATTAATATCTTTTAACGGACTCATATCTGTTGCAATAATATCAGCTAATTTTCCAACCTCTAGTGTGCCTAAGCTATTACTCATACCAATTAAATCAGCTGAATTTATGGTGGCAGATTTTAATATATCACTATGTTTCATACCTGCTCTTGCCATTAATACCGCTTCTTTGCCATTATTGCCATGATGAGAAACACCACTGTCAGTACCATAGGCGATTTTAACGCCGCCTTTGTATGAGCTTTTGAAGTTGGCGATCATATCCACGCCCACTCTAATCGCTTTAGTTTTAATCGCATCAGACATAAAATCAGTCGTTTTAGCTAAATTAACCACAGTATCTCCAGCCATTAGTGTAGGAACAAGATAAGCGCCCGATTTTTTGAACAGTTTAATACTTTCTTTATTGGCGTAACTTCCATGTTCAATACTATCGACCCCAGCCCTCAACGCAGCGTTAATACCATCTGCCGCATGTGCATGACTAGCAACTTTACGTCCAAGAGCATGTGCAGCATCCACAACTTCTTTTAATTCATCATCGGCCATTTGTTGTCCAGTACCGGTATTAGTATCTGATAATACTCCACCCGTTGATGTTATTTTAATGACATCTGCACCAAACTTTATTGCTCGTCGAGTTGCTCGTCGACAATCGTAAGGACCATCACAGATAGTTTTTGCCGTGTGCAATTCAAGTAACTCTGGGCTTATGCCATCAACATCACCATGACCACCGGTTACAGAAACACTGCCTGAAGCAATTATTCTTGGCCCTTTTACCCAACCTTTATTGATGGCATCTCTTAGCGCATACATTTGTTCAGGACTAGCACCTAAATCTCTTACAGTAGTAAAGCCTGCCATTAAGGTTTTCTCAGCATAATGAGCACTCGCCATTAATACATCCGCATCTGACATTCTTAATGCTTGGCTATCGTTTTTAGGACCTAACTCGTGTTGTAAATGAACATGCATATCCATTAAACCCGGCATCACAAAACTTTGCGATAAGTCAATCAACTGAGCATCTTTATCAATTACTTTCACACTAATAAAACCATTTTTTACTGAAGTGATTATTCCATCGACGACGACTAAGGTTTGCTTATTTAGCGGAGCTTCACCTGGAATTTGTAATAATTGGCCTGCATAAATTATTTGGGTTTGAGCAGATACAGATAAGTGACTTAGCGATATAAAGCTCAGAAATAATATAGTTAGTTTTAATGTTGATAATTTCATTGTAAATCCTATTAAAAGATCAAAAAATAATAAGTAATTAACGAAAGATGCAAAATTTATACTTTTATTCGTTTTATCTATTTTATTCTTTTATACCTAAGTATGACTTAAGCATAAAAAATAAAATTTTATAAAGAGTAGTGTTAAAACAATCATAAATGTCAGCGTTAATGATTAATTAACTAATGCTTGTGGCCGCCAACACCATGGGCATGACCATGCTCAACCTCTTCATCCGAAGCGGCTCTAACATCGACTACTTCAATATCAAAGGTTAATACTTTTCCAGCAAGAGGTGAGTTCATATCAACAGTAACCATAAACTTACCTGATTTGATTACAGTAACTTGACGTTGACCTTGTTCAGTTTGAACAGCAGCGACCATACCCGCTTTCCATTTAGTAGTAGCTGTACCATTTTGCAAATGTTTAGCTGGAATACGCTGAACAGCACCTTCTTGATATTCACCATACGCATCTTCTGGCTGTAAAGTAGTACTGAATTTATCACCAACTTCTTTACCTGTTAATGCATTTTCAACACCAACTAACATGTTTTTTTGACCATGCAAATAAGCTAAAGGGTCGCTATCAAATGAGGATTCAAGTTGCTCACCTGCTTCATCTTTTAACGTGTAATGAAACTGAACAACAGTTTTATCGGTGATTTTCATAGTGTATTCCCTTGGGTTTTTAAATTGGATCTTAAAAAGATGCTTAAATAATTAATGGCGCGCAGTGTAACAAAATCTTTTATTAACCACTATTAATATAGGCCGTTGATAAGTTGAAGAGGATTTTCACCGACCTATAAAAATCCCCTAGGAGTCAATATAAAATATTATCAATGAATAACTCTCATGTGGATTGTAATCGTTAAATATAATATTAGTAAGTCCAAGGCTATTTACTCACTTTAATTCACTGTATAATCATTTATATAGAGTGGTTTTGAATATTGGCTGAGTTATTTTATCAAATAGAAGTGATTTTGCACTGTCAGACAATATAATGCTCAATGAATTAATCAACCCAGACTTAACTATTGAACTTAACTATTGAATAATTAAGTCAAAAAAGAAGGAACGTAATAAAGTTTACACCTTAAAATAAGTATCATATTGCGTTAACAAAAAGCTAGTGTATACAGGGAAATACCGTCTAAAAAGACAAGTAAACCATATTTATCAATAATTTAATAATCAACTTTTAGTAAGTTAGCTATTTAAAATAGCGATAGCTGACAAGTTAATCAAGGTAGACCTCATGATATTTCACCTGATTTACTTGCTATAGTGCGAAAGGTCGCTAAAATGAAATGTGTAAACAGTATACATCGCTAATCAGTAATACTATTTACTGGTAGGGATAGTTCTAAAATTCAAATTCTGATTTTGTAATGGTGATAGCAAATCAGATTTATATTTTTCACCCAAGATAAAGAGAACGTTATGAGTAAAGGTATAGTTAAGTGGTTTAATGCAGATAAAGGTTTCGGTTTTATTACTCCAGAAGACGGAAGTAAAGATTTATTTGTTCATCATTCAGAAATTCAAGCCGGCGGTGAATACGCTACATTGGCTGATGGCCAAGCGGTTGAATTTGAAGTAGGTCAAGGACAAAAAGGCCCATGTGCAAATAAAGTTGTTGCTGTTTAAACACTAGCACATAAAAAACTAGGTAGACGAGTAAGCTAGATGCTCTCGTTTACCTATTGCCTTTCAAAAGAACAACTCCTCTAAATTCTCGGCCTAGCTAAATCTAAATATATTTTGTTCGCTAAATTATTCTTTATAGTACATTGGTGCCTTATACCTAATTTAATTTATAAAATTATACCGTATTACTAAAGTTACAATTAAAACCTCCGAAGCCGATAACCTGACATATCAACTAAAGCGCCATGGCTAGGGGCTCAATTTATTCTCCCCCCTATTTTTATACTTTCTCAGCCTTTCTCAGCCTATTAATTAGTAAATTTAAAATAATCCCTAGTAGATTTTGTCTTGAATTTTAGCGACACTATCAATATGATCTATTGATGAGGATGGCATATGTGGAGATTTCTTTTTCTAACAATACTAATAACTTCACTAAGCTTAAATGTTTACTTATTAGTGCCTATAAAACAGCCTAGTATTGTTAAAGCCGCCTTCAGTGACTTGGTTAGAAGTGCGTTCAGCGTGCCAAAGACATCACGGGTAACAGAATCAACAGAAGTAATAAATGTAAATGCAGACAAGACGCAAGCCCTAGTGAATAGCTTACCGATGTTATTATCGGCAAATGATGGCGTTAAGCCCCCCCACCAACAAGTCAAAAATTTAGAAGAGATCATTCATAGAGCGATCGACGCCCAAGAATACTTTTTAGCGTCGAATTTACTCTATGAAATACCGTTAGAAGATCAAATGCGCCTGTCTTCGTTAAAAAGCTATTGGTTGAGTAATGCCATGCAGTTATTAAAAAATAAACACTATTTATTAGCAGAAAACGCCATTAATGCTTTTTTAGCTTACGCTCCCGATGATTTAGATTTTTTACGGGCGGTGGTTAAATTAAGACTCGCTCAACAACAAATATTATTGGCGATAAAAAAAGCCTTAAGCCTTGAGTACCACACCTTTGACTTGGACTTACAACAGCAAATTTTGAATTACGCTCAAGCCTTAGTTCGTGATGAAATAAAGCGCTTATTTGAGCTAGCTTTATGGCTAGAACTGGCTCAGTTTACCGAAGAGGTGCTGTCCATGGTGCCCAATAGCCCTCAAGCCCAATGGGCGTTAGCCCAAGCACAATTTCAACTGGGTGAATACTCTTTTGCTCGCCAACACTTGACTACTTTGATAGAACAGCCCAATTACCAAGTAAAAGCCCAACGTTTACTTGGTGCCATTGAGCTTGCCTTACAACGCCCCGTGATGGTTCCACTCATCCGTAATGGCGATCATTTTATTGTTGAAGGCCTCATTAATAATAACTTTTCTGTGAATTTGTTAATCGATACGGGTGCCAGTATTTCGGTATTATCTCAAAGTGTTTTTGACGAGTTGGTCTCGCAAAGTAAGGTTAAGTATATTGAAGATATCGTGTTAACGACCGCAGGCGGCGAGGTCGATAGCCGTATTTATCAAGTTGATGAATTTTCCCTGCAAGGCTATCAATTAAATAACCTACTATTTGCCGTTATTCCTTATAAGAATCAAAAAAATGATGGCCTACTAGGAATGAACTATTTACGGTTATTTGATTTTCATATCGATCAAAGTAATAACTTATTAAGATTAGAAAACAAATCTTAATAAAGGTTAATAAGTACCGATAAAACCTAACTGTTAATAAGATATCATTTGTTCCCCCACTGATATCTTTGTACTATAGTCTCCTACTATCTAATATAACTGACTACTATGACGTTAACGCCTGAATTAATTGCCACGATTGAACAATACGACGAACAAAAACGCTTTAAGTATTTACTTGAAGAAGTGATAAAACACCAAGAAATTTGGATTTTGGTTGACGAGCAAGGTTGTATGATGTTGAATACCGAAGACGGTGACAGCGTACCCGTTTGGCCAAATAAAGTGTTTGCCGAAGGTTGGATTACCGATGACTGGGGCCAATGTAAAGCTGAAGCCATTAGCCTTAGCATCTGGCAAAGTCGGTGGACACCGGGTTTAGAAACTGATGAAATTGCTATCGTTGTTTTTCCTAATCAAGAAGAAGGCGTTGTTATTTTTCCCGATGAATTTGACTTTGAGCTGTCTGAACAAGCTCAGAAAAAAAGCTAAAAAAACTACTAAAGATACTGAATCCTTTGCTTAATATTAACCAAGAACATATCGGCTAAGGTCAGTATGGCAATAATGGGCGAATAAGCGTTGAATAATTATAACCACTTCGCTGACAATAACGAGCTGACATATTGCCAAGCTAACGCTGAGACTTTAACTCAAGTGTATTAAGAAATAACCGGGGATTGTCAAGGTTATCGAGCATTGTACTGTCGGGTAAACAGTCGTCATCGACATAGTCAACAAAATTGGCGGAAGAGTCAAAAACTAAAATATCCAACGCTAATCGGTCTAAGCCATATAAACCGCGATGGATCATATCCGCGGAAAAAACTAATAAGTCGCCTGCGGCCAACTTAATTTTTTTACCAGTAGAAAGGTTGTCACTGCTCACCCGGTTATTTATCTCTAACCGAACATCAAACTCTTCGTCACTATCCCAACGTTTATGAGTACCTGGTACTAGCTCTAATCCGAGTTCGTCAAACAAAGGCACGCGAAGATGCACTACTTGAGTGTCAGTAATTGCTATTTTTTGTTGTTCAACACCATGGTCGTATTGACAGTCTCGATGCCAAAAATTATCTTGCTGGTGATTAAAGGGGTCAAAAAATAATTGGGTATTCATAAACGCAGGCTTAGTGGGGATTACCGACTCAACCACCGTCATAATTTTTTTTGAACTGATAAAATTAAAAAGCCGTATTCTATCGTCAACTGCTAAGTATTTACTGCCAGTAATTAAAGAAGAGTTGAACGCTTCTTGCTGATAAAAAGTGCCGTTGTCATCTTTCCAACCCTGATGAAATTTTAATATCACCTTTCTCAGTGATAAAATTTCATCGGCATTAAAATAATCTCTAATAACAAAATACCCTTGCTCGTTATAACCACTATTTATTTCACTACTATTGAGTTTAATACGATCTAGTTCACTGCCTTTCTCTGCCATTAACCTTCAAAACCTCTATCTAATTATAAAAATTTTCTATAAAAAATAGCCAATAAGCCAACATAATTAATATTAAGGTATTATAAATGAATCCAGCGGAAAAGTAATTCCAATTAAACTAAATTATTACCCACCTTTTATGGATAAAATATGCCCAATCAGCGTGGCTCTTAATCGACATAATAGAGCTATTACATAGGCGACAGCAATTGATTTAAGATATACTTAGGCGCTATATTTATCAAATATTGTAAGCAGTATGAACTTATCAAAATTTGGCGCAAAATTCTCTCGTCCCAATGGTATTAGCCAATTAATGGAAGATTTAGGTAACGCAAAAAACAGCAAAAACCCTAATATCATTATGTTGGGTGGTGGTAATCCGGCCGTTATCCCCGAGGTAAACAAATTGTTTGTTAGCGAGTTACAAAAGCTCATTGCTAGTTCACATATCGATAAAGTCATTGGACTTTACGATCACCCCCAAGGTAATGAAGACTTTCGTGTCGCACTTTCCAACAAACTCAATGAAAATTATGCTTGGGATATAGACGAAAATAATATCGCTTTGAGTAATGGTAGCCAGGCAAATTTCTTTGTGTTGTTTAACTTATTTGCAGGAGAGATGCCTGATGGTAAACACAAAAAAATTCTATTTCCGCTAGCACCTGAATATGTAGGTTATGCTGACCAAGGTTTAGCAGAAGATATGTTTATCGCGATTAAGCCTGACATTGAGATTTTAGCTACCGCAGCAAAGTCAAAACAATTTAAGTATGTTGTTAATTTTGAAGCCGTATCTCAAACATTAGTATCAGATGACTCTATTGGCGCGCTTTGTGTTTCTCGACCAACCAATCCCACGGGTAACGTCATTACCGACAAGGAATTAAAACAACTAGATACACTCGCTAAAAAACATAACATTCCATTAATTGTCGACAACGCTTACGGTTATCCCTTTCCTGGCTGTATATATACTGACGTTAGCCTCACTTGGAATTCTAATATTATTTTGTGCATGTCGTTATCAAAATTAGGTTTAGCCGGTTTACGTACGGGTATTGTTATCGCCAATAAAGCTATTATTCAAGCCCTTGGTCGTATTAATGGCAGTATGATCCTAACCCCTAACAGCTTAGGGCCGTCGTTACTCACCCGAATGATTAAAGATAAAGAACTGCTCAGTCTGTGTGAAAATGTCGTTAAGCCTTACTATAGTGATAAGTCGCAAACAGCAATACGTCTTTTCAATGAGATTTTTGGTGATATGGAGGTTTATTTACATAAAATAGAAGGTGCATTTTTTATGTGGCTCTGGTTTAAAGATGCGAAAATAAGTAGTGAAGCACTTTATCAACGCTTAAAAGAAAAAGACGTTTATATTATCCCTGGGCATAATTTTTTCATTAGTATTGAGGACGATTGGCCGCATAAACACCAGTGTATTCGTATTAACTACGCGACGGATGAAACGAGTCTAAAAAAAGGCCTAGAAGCTATTAAGCTTGTTATGAGTGAGTGATGATAATGAGTAAACTCCAATATTAATGCTCAAATCATCACACGAGTCTTTAGCTCAAGCTGTATAATCTTAGCTATTACCCAATAAATTTGGGCTGAAATCACGCATTTCATTAGGTAATATCGGGTTATTTAAATGTAATATTTTTCGTTGTTTTAACGATAATCGTTCAACAATATTACCATTATATTTATTAAAAATAGCGTCTAGCTGGCCATTATTAGTAATGTATTGCAAACCTACTTTGACACGGGCAGCTAATTCAACTTGTTTTGGGTTAAGGTAAAAAACTAATGGAAAAGGGTAATAAAGCATCAATGTTGGCTCTATGACCAAGTCACCTAATGGCTCAGCCATGGTAGTAAAAGCTTCTTCTATTTCATTTGCCCCCAATGCCACATAATCACATTCATTATTCTTTAAACGCTGAAAAACCTCGCCAAATACTCCCTTTTCACAAACAGCGTAGTTATTCGCTCTAAATAAATCGGCGTCAGCCCAAGTCGCTGGAATACCTGCCGTTAATTGTTGCATTTGTTTAGCGGTGTTTATGTGCTTAAATTTGTCTCGCTTGTCTTGTTTAATGATCAATAATCGATAACCCAATAAGCCTTTGGCAATAGCTTGAGGTATTATAATTTTATGATGTTGAGCAAATTTAGTATTGCCGGCAACAGTCACTAAAATATCGGTGCCGGTATTAAAAACATTCCCTTCATCTTCAGCAAGAGGATAATCGGTTACATCGTTATGAAGAGTAAACTGACCAAATTCTTTTTCTGTTGCCGTTAACAAGCAATGCAGTATGTCTAGTTCATAATGTTGGCGAATTGGGGATTTATTGCCATTCCAAAAGTTCATTTGTTGGTTCGCTGGTTATCTTTTTTTCGTCGTTAAGCTAATAATAACATTCACGCCCTTGGTGTCACCGGATAATCTAAAAAAACTTCAATTAACGCCGCCACTTACTATAAAAATTAGTTTAAGTACTTATAACAAGGGTATTAAGCTAACTATTTAACGCCTGTTTAATCATGCGGTAATTGCCAAACAAATGGCTTTATAATGCTCTTATGAGTTCCTATTAAGGCTAGTCTCATGGTTAGGTTTACCTTTAAGACAAACTCAAACTTCACCGTGTTAACCAGCTGAAAGAATTAAGATTTTGCTTCTCGCTTATGCTAGAGTCAAATGATATTAGTGGCTGAGTACTTGAGGTTTAGGGCTAACCTTATATTTTAGCGGTAGCAGTATTGTAAAGTGATTAAACCTGTTTAAGTGGCATGGGCATTTAATCTCTGATGTTCCGCTGACCCAAACCTTGTGCCATACTGTTTTAACAAACATAAACAAATTGTTTTACATGGATAAAATGAAACAAAACACGTCGTCAAAAGATTCTACTCATCAACCCACTATTCTCTGGCATGATTATGAAACTTGGGGTATCGCACCCAAATTTGATAAGCCATCGCAGTTTGCTGCCATAAGAACCGACTTAGATCTTAATATTATTGGCGAGCCTGAAGTTTTTTATTGCCAACCGCCACAAGATTATTTACCACAACCTGAAGCTTGTTTAGTTACCGGTATTACTCCTCAAAAGGCACAGCGTGAGGGTTTGTCTGAAGCAGAATTTGCCGCGCGTATTCATGGCCTTTTTAGTCAGGCTGATACCTGTGTTGCCGGTTATAACAGTATTCGTTTTGATGATGAGGTTAGCCGTTATTTATTTTATCGTAACTTTTATGATCCCTACTCTCGTGAATGGCAAAATGGTAATAGCCGTTGGGATATTATCGACTTAGTACGAGCATGTTATGCATTGCGCCCTGAGGGTATTGAATGGCCTACTGTTGAGCGCGATGGAAAACAAGTGGTTAGCTTTCGGCTTGAGTTATTAACCAAGGCTAATGGTATAGACCATGAAGCGGCACATGATGCCATGAGTGATGTTTACGCCACTATTGCGATGGCAAAGCTGATTAAAGACAAACAGCCAAAACTTTACGACTTTATCTTTAACTTAAAAAATAAACGACAAGTGGCGGAATTAATTGATGTCTATAACATGACACCTATTGTTCATACTTCGTCTAAGGTTTCTTCGGATCATGGTTGTACGAGTTGGTTTGCCCCTATTGGTTATCATCCCACTAATAAAAATGCGGTGATCGTTGTCGACTTAGCCAAAGATCCAACGCCGCTCTTTGAACTGACCAGTGAGCAGATTAAGACACGTTTATATACCCGACATGACGACTTAGCGCCTGATGAGTTACCTATTTCGGTCAAACTTATTCATATAAATAAGTGCCCCGTTATCGCGCCAGCAAAAACCTTGTTACCGGAGAACGCCAAGCGGCTTAGTATTCCCCGAGAGTTATGTTTGAAAAATTTAGCGTTATTAAAAGCACATGATAATTTACGAGATAAGCTCAGTGATGTTTTTGCGGTTGAGTATGATAACTCAACTCCAGTAGATCCGGAGCAAGCATTATATAGTGGCAGTTTCTTTTCTCATGGTGATAAAGCACAAATGGATATTTTACGTGAATTACCCCCTGAGCAACTCGGCAGTCACCCTTTTCAGTTTCAAGATGAGCGCTTAGCGGTGATGCTATTTCGTTATAGAGCGCGAAATTACCCGTACACGCTAAACAGTGAAGAACAACAAAAATGGCAGCAGTATTGTACTAATAAACTACAGTATGGTGAAAAAGGCTTATTAAGCATTGAAGAGTTTATGCAAAAAATTGAGAATTTAGTGCATGAATATGAAAGTAATGAGCAGAAAATGAAAGTATTAAAGTCTTTGTATCAGTATGTTCAAGGTTAAAAAGCTTCGGGGCAGCTACTATCCCGTTAGCGAACTTACCGGCTTAATAAAGCAAGAAAAAGTGATGGTGGTATATGAAACCATCATCACTCGTTATTGTTTTAAAAAGCAAAGGCTATGAAGCCATTATCTCAGTCAAATAAGCTCTAAAGTCATCAGCTAATTCAGGATGACGTAAACCGTATTCAACATTTGCTTTCATGTAGCCTAATTTAGAGCCACAGTCATGGGACTTACCTGTCATATGGAATGCTTCAACAATTTCTTTTTCCATCAACATAGCAATAGCATCGGTTAGCTGAATTTCATCACCAGCACCTGGTGGTGTCATTTTTAATAAATCCCAAATTTTTTCAGACAACACATAACGACCAACAACCGCTAAATTCGAAGGCGCTTGATCAATGGCAGGTTTTTCAATAATTGCCGTCATAGTTTTCGACTCACCGGGAGCTAAGTCGTATCCACCACAATCAACCACACCATAGCTACTCACTTGCTCCATAGGCACCGGCTCTACCATAATTTGGCTATAGCCACCCACTTCTTTATAACGTGCTAACATTGCGGCTAAATTTTCAGTTTCTAAATTAGCAGTCGCGTCGTCTAAAATCACATCAGGAAGTACGACAACAAAAGGCTCATTACCAATAATAGGACGCGCCTTTAATACTGCATGGCCAAGCCCTTTTGCTTCACCTTGACGAACATGTAAAATGGTCACGTCTTTAGGGCAAATCGCTTGAATTTCATCAAGTAACTGGCGTTTAACTCGGTTCTCAAGTGTGGTCTCTAATTCAAATGATTTATCAAAATGATTTTCAATGGCATTTTTAGATGAATGAGTCACTAGTACAATTTCTTTAATACCCGCGGCAACACATTCATTGACTATGTATTGGATCATAGGTTTATCAACAATAGGCAACATTTCTTTGGGGATTGCTTTTGTAGCGGGAAGCATGCGCGTGCCAAGACCGGCTACCGGGATTACCGCTTTAGTTATTTTGTTACTCATTCTCATCCTTAATTTAATACTGAAATCACAAACACTTGTAATATACCGTATTATTGAATAGATACGATGATATATCCAGTACTTAATCTACCCGCATTTGTAATAAGCAATTGTCTAATTGTTCTCGCCAATGGGTTTGCTCCATAATTAAGCCGGCATTAGATGAATTTAATAAGCTAAAGTTTGGTCTTTTGGCTGGGGCTGGGGCTGAGTAAGCAGAAGATATTATTGCAGTAATGGGGATTTTTTTATCAAGCAGACCATGCTGTAAACCTAAGTCTTGAATCGCAACGGCAAAGTCATACCAAGAAGCCACTCCTGCATCGCTCCAATGATAAATAGGCTTGATATTGTCAATACTGACCAACAACCAAAGAAATTTTACTAAGCCTTTAGTATTAGCCAAAGGTTTTCACTGAGTGTCTGACCCGCCAACTTCGAGACTATTGTAAATAGAGATAACCGGTTATAAACTTAATGAAACAGGCATAAAGCTATTTAGTTAAGAATTTTTTATACCAAGGCATGGCTTTATCTATTCCCTGCTGAATTCGGTATTCAGGTTCAAAACCTAAGAGCTCTTTAACCT
>CAWVSL010000027.1:0-39287 GCA_963933115.1 uncultured Colwellia sp. | reverse complement strand
TCAATTTGCCATAGCTATTTCAATTAATTGTGTTTTTGTTTTTGTTTTTGTTTTTATCAGCACATACGATTTACTGATGCGTGTAAACCCAGTTTTTCGGAGTGATAAATATTAGAAAACTCAATTGAGCTTGGTGGCATTTTAATACGTAAAGTAAATTTTCAGTACCTTGGCTTTTTATTCTACTTTATAAGTTACTTTAAATGCCCACATTAATTTTAATAGACTTTTTTTCGAATTACTTTATTCTAAGTAGATAATTTATATTACTTTATCTTAGATAATCGACTCATAAAAAAGCGTTACCTTCTACTTTTTTCATTATTTTACTCACACTCGCTGGCTGCAATAGCCACAATGTTGTTAGTACTAAAGTTGATTCTTTACCTAAAACTTTACCTCTAGCACTTTAAGTACGAATGATTAAGTTGGCTAACGAAATTCACATTATTTAAAGTCGATAATTTAGTTACATTTATCAACAGGTTTTATGGAAATCAACCTATATTTATTGGTATCAAAAATAAGGAAAATTATGTTTTACAAAAGATTGATTATATTAGCCTTTTTTATGCTGTTTTTTGGCTGTGGTAGCAGTGATCTTGATACAAGTGTCGATGTCGATGTAAATGTCATTAATGAATTGACAGAAGTACCGCCACTAAACTCATTATCAATGTCATTAAACCCTCTATCAAAAAATGCTCAAACAACCTTTGAGCAACATATCAAAAATGGTATATACCTGCGTAGTCAAGATAACATGATTAATGAGACGCTGGCATTAAGCCCTCAACCGATACCGATAGAAGCTAGCGCTGACTCGAGTACTGAGAACTTTTCAGCGACAAATAGTCAAGAGGTCGGTGTCGCAGAAGGTGACCGAATAAAATATGATGGTCAATATCTATTTATTGCTAACAATCAATATGACTTTTATACCTTTACTGAAGAGGGTATTAGTGGCGATGAACAAAATAAAACTTCCGTAAGAGTCATGCGGCGCAAGAGCGATGGTACCATTGAGGCCCATACTGATATTATGATTAATGAAAGCAAAGCCAATGATATTAATGGCCTATACTTAAATAACGGTACATTAGCCGTATTATCTTCCATTTATTCATATACAGATGATGTGTTCACTTCTAACATAGTCGCTGACCAATTTTTTCCAATGAAGGAAAAATTCAATTTAACCATAGTCGATGTTAATGACCCATTAAACGCAGCAGTGACTTCCTCCTTCACAGCTGATGGCTATGTGATTAATAGCCGGCGTGTCGGTAATGTTTTATACATCATTAGCAGCTATAGCCCAACAGTTGATGGCTTAAGTTATGTTGAAAGCGATGAAGACAAACTTGCCAATTACAAATTAATCAATAACCTGACTATCGAACAAATTTTACCTAAATATACTGACATCAATGGCATTGAACAACCTTTAGTTAGCGCGAGCAATTGCTACATCCCTGAAAACGCGACTGAAAAAGACGGTTTTGATGGCATAGTTACGCTAACCGCCATCGATATAAGCAACCCAGAAAATATGGTTTCAGCCTGTATTAATAGCCAAGCCAGTGGTTTATATGCCACGCCAGCATCGATATATCTCTATGGTACTGATTATCAATATGCTGATGGTCAAAATGCAGAAACGTCCATTATTCATAAGTTTTCAGTTGATAGTTTAAATATTAACTACCAAGCATCGGCTACCTTACAAGGCCGTTTTAATTGGCAAATGTCAAACTTACGCTTTAGTGAACAGCAAAGCTTTTTACGTGTAGTCACTACCTCAGGAGATAGAAGACAAGGTTTTAAACACCAGCTTAACGTGCTGACGCAAAACGGCAACGAACTCAGTCTCATTGCTCAACTACCCAATGATGTTAATAGCAAGCCTATTGGTAAGGTCAATGGCGATGGCATAGTACAGGAAGATATTAAAGCCGTTCGTTTTTATGAAAACAATGCTTATATAGTGACTTTTTTAGACACTGACCCTCTTTATGTTATTAGTTTGACTGACAATACAGCGCCAAAAATTATTGGCGAATTAGAAATTCCCGGTTATTCAGCTTATTTACATCCAATTTCAGACAGTTTATTACTCGGTATTGGACAAAATGTGGATGCTAACCGCTTAGCACCCGTCATTGATATCAATGATGATGGCAGTGTCAATGCTGATGAAAGCTCACCAATAATTGAGGGGGCTAAGGTTAGCCTTTTTGACATTAGTGACTTGACCAACCCACAAGAAATATCATCGTTAGTTTATGAAAATAGTTATACACCAGTCGAACATGACTATCATGCATTAACCTACCTTCTTAGCGAAACAGGAGAGCACAGATTTAGCTTACCCGTTGAACGTTGGGCCACAACAAGGATTATTGGCGAGGGCGATCAGCGTTATAACGTTTGGTCTCCCGAAAATTTCTTAGCTTTAATTGAAGTCTCTAGTAGCGACGCCAGTGCAACCTTAATTGATAAAGGTAAGGTAAAAGCTGAGAATAATAACAATGACAAATATAATTATATTTCTGGCTGGAATGATCGAGCAGTATTTCATAACAATGACATTTATTATGTGCATGGCAATAATGTATGGCGGAGTGATTGGCAAAATCCAGAGCAAACAACAGGCCCGTTTTAATTTAAACAAGGGAAGCTCAAATACTTCGCCGCAATTGGCGAAGCGACTTTACTAGGGTTATTTGCAAATGTTAGCTTGATAGGAAATTAATGCTGACATAGACAGATATTATCTCTCCTTCTAAGCAGTCGTAAGTCGAAGGTAACCTCTTAAATATTTTGGGAAAACACTTCACAAATCAACTTTGTTTCAAAGTCAGCATCACTTATATTACTTGATGCTGATGTTATTCTGTTAATCAGTTCATTGTAAACATCACGGTATCGAGTGTCGATCCCTTGGTAGACCATTTCTCCATTAACATACATTTGGTTGGTCGCATGATCCAATTCTATTTTAACGCCACTTTCGTCCCAGAATGTACTTATGGCAACAAAAATATTTTCATCCGCTTCCCAATCAATAAGCAGCTCACCAGGGATATTATTAATCGTTAATTCGATATTAGCTCGGGTTTCAATAACCATATCAAAGCAGCTTGAAAACTCGATATTTTTTATCTCAAAGGAGGATAGCTCAGTGGGTGAAATAATTTGACGTAAGACACTCAAAGCGTTTGGTGCCCAGTCTAACCAAACCCCACCAATATTTTTCTCAAAGTGCCAAGGCTTACATACCCCTAAGTCTTCGCTACTTTCAAATCGAAACTTAGCTATTGGTGCGAATGAAGGTAAGTGCTTCTTCAAATATTGGACTTCTGGGAAAAATTGAAAATGATAAGAAACAACAAAAGTGGCTAAACTGTCTTTTATCGCCTGGATGATTGCATCGCATTCAGCAATACTTATCGCCATAGGCTTTTCACAAAGAACATGTTTGTTTGCTCTTAACGCATCCAGTGCCATTGGAATATGAAGATGATTAGGGGTACACAAAATAACCAGATCTACTGCTTCACTATTTATAAGAACTTGATAATCTGTTGTTTGTAATACATCAGTCCTACTATTAAACCGAGTAGCCAGCTCGTCTACGTTGAGATCACAGACAGCAGTTAAGATAAAGTCATCTAAAAAATCAATCGCATCTATATGTGCATTAGCAATATCCGCTGTTGCTCCTATAATGCCTACGTTATATTTTTGCATTTACCCGCTATCCTCTGGTGAATATTGTAAACAAGACTTAAAAGTCTAAAGTATTAGCATAAGCAAAGAGCGCTGGCGCGCCACCGGTATGCCAAAATAAAATGCTATCTGATGGCTTGAACTTGCCTGAACGAATCATGTCAATTAACCCTCCCATAGCTCTCCCAGTATAAACAGGGTCTAATAATATGCCTTCAGTTTGGGCGGTAAGTGAAATGGCCTCATTTTCTAAAGCACCGATCACGCCATAACCTTCACCAACATAGTCAGTGTTAAGTATTAAGTCTTCATCTGAAAACTCATGATTAACATCTATGAGTGTCGCCGTACGATTAGCAAGAGAGAGTATAGACTGATCAAAGGCAACGTTATCTTTCTCCCCCTTATCAATGCTTACTCCAACTATCTGATAAGAAGCGCCCATTATTTTTTTGCCAAGCATCAGCCCGGCTTGTGTTCCACCAGAGCTTGATGCAAATATGATATGTGTAAATGACACTTGGCTTTCTTGGCGCTGATGTTCCAGCTCTTCTAATGCTTTAACAAAGGCTAAAGCACCTAATTCATTGGAGCCACCATAGGGGACAACATAGGGCGTTTTTCCCTTTTTTTGTAGTTGCTCAACAATTTTGGGGATATCTTCCCCTTTTCTATTTTCTCCTGCCCAATGAATCTGGCATCCAAAAATTTTATCTAATAACAAATTACCATTAATGACATCAGGCGCCCCGCCGCCTAAAACAAGGTGACATTCAAGCCCTAAGCTAGCACAGGCAGCAGCAGTCTGACGACAGTGATTTGATTGCTGAGCCCCTGCGGTAACTATAGTGTCAGCACCTTGAGCGAGTGCATCGCCAAGAATAAACTCAAGCTTTCTTGTTTTATTGCCACCCAGTGCCAGACCGGTATTATCATCTCGCTTCATAAATAGCCTAGGGCCATCAAGTTTTTTACTTAACTTGGTCAGTTCAACTAACGGTGTTGGAAAAAAACCTAACGATTGCCTAGGGATATGTTGATAATCCATAACTGTAATCCTACCTAATGTCGAGGCCCTAATAATGGGTAATATTTTTTATGCTAAAACTTTAACGAAAAAAACGATACATAGCGAGAATTCCTCTGCTGAATCCACTATATCAGTACAAAAAGGGGGAGTTGAGTCTTATTAAACTATTTTAGACCAATAGCTTATGACTTTTTTAGACCTGAGAGCATACTATTATACGAGTCAGTCAACAGCTGTTGAGATTCTACTTAATGAAATAACTATTCTCACTAAGTATTCCATTAAGAGCGCTTTAGAGTCCAATAGCCAAATAATTATCTTCATCTGATATGCAACCAAAGAATAATGATATGGTGCTATGAGCTGACCTCATCAAAATTCGATGGCTAGATTAACTAAAGATAATCGCACACTATAAAATATTTAATCTACTTAGCAAAGACTACGGTTTTTTTGCCATGCATAAAAATTCGGTTTTCAATGTGGCAACGCACAGCCCGCGACAAAGTTAAACACTCAATATCACGGCCCTTAGCCGCTAAATCCTGAGGGTAGTGTACGTGATCAACTGTTTCAACGCCTTGGCTAATAATTGGTCCTTCGTCAAGATCATCACTAACATAATGTGCCGTGGCGCCCACTAATTTAATACCACGTTCATAAGCTTGGTAATATGGCCTAGCCCCCTTAAAACCCGGTAATAACGAATGATGAATATTTATCGCTTTACCTGATAGCTTTTTGCACATCTCACTTGATAACACTTGCATATAACGAGCTAATACCACTAAGTCAGCTTCACAGTCTTGAATGATCTGCCAAACCTTAGCTTCTTGTTCAGTCTTAGTTTCCTTAGAGATCGGTAGATGGTAATAGGGAATACCATGCCATTTTGCCAACTCTTCTAAATCAGGATGATTGGAGATAATCGCGGGTATGTCGATCATAAGGTCGCCCGTTCTATAACGGTATAATAAGTCATTCAAACAATGATCGTGCTTCGACACCATGATCACCACTTTTGATTTATATGTGCTTGATGCTAACTGCCATTGCATCTGAAATTCACTGGCACGTTGTTCAAATTGTTGGCAAAAATCTTTTTGGTCAAATGTGGTAGCCGTATCGGCTCTAAACGCTATTCTTATGAAAAAGCGATTTACCGCGGTATCATCAAACGAATGAATCTCACTGATATAAAACCCTTGCTCATATAAAAATCGCGTTACGACATCTACTGTGCCTGGTTGGCTAGGGCAATCTGCGGTAATAATGTGGGTTTGCGCTACGGGGTTGGTGTCAGGCATTTTCGATCCTACTTTAAATTGAACACGCCACTGAATATAAAAAACTTAAACTCAGTGACTTTATGATCAAGGGTATAACCTATTAATACGTCAAAGGGTGATGCATTAAAGCCAATGTATTAGACAATACTCAGGCCATATTCTTGACTGCCATGTTGGATCCATAACCAAATATAGTCAGAAAAACTTCGGCGGACAATCAGTTGAAACTTATCTTCGCTAACACGGAGGATATGAGCCCCTGCTTTGGCAAACGTGGTACCAATAACTTTACCAATAGGAAAATTCTCAAGATGTAAATCGTAGCCTGTCGACTTTTTCATTAAGTCGACAACATGGCGACCACTTAACTCAAGCAGGGTTTGGGCACCACTAATATCACTAACAGCAAAGTGCCCTTTTAAAGCACCACGAAGTTTTTGTTCAACATCCGTTTCGGTACCTGAAGCAACAATAATTAACCACTCATCCGGTGCTAGCCACATTATCTGCGTATCATCACTCAAAGCACTACTGCAAGGCCTGATTGGCAGTGCTAGCCCTAAAACAGCTTGCACACCTGCCAAAAACTCCGCATCGGCACAGTTACCACGTAAGTTAAGGTGGCCCAATAATTTTTTCTCATGAAAGACAATACCACTGGTACTTGATTGGCCAATTAATTGCTCAAGCTGGGCGTGGTGTAGTGGTGACTCTAGATGGATTGAATTAGACATGTTGACGGTCTCCTTTGGGATCATAAAATACCGGGCTGCAAATTTCAGCTTCAACTGTGGTGCCATCACTTAAGGGCAAAAACACATGGTCTCCTTTGCGATTAATCCCGCCTTTAACGACGGCTAAGGCAAAAGAGTGTCCCAGACAAGCACTGTAATAACTTGAGGTAACATGGCCAACCATTGTCATCGGGATCGCTTGGTGCTTATCAAAAACGATTTGTGCGCCTTCTGGTAATACTACCTTAGGATCTATTGGTTTCAAGCCCACCATTTGTTTACGATCTTTGCGGGTATTATCAAGTCGGCTCCAAGAGCGTTTACCAATATAGCTAAATTCTTTCTTTTTACCCACCACCCAATCCATATCCAAGTCTTGTGGGGTCACCGAGCCATCGGTGTCTTGGCCAACAATGATAAAGCCTTTTTCTGCTCGCAATATATGCATGGTCTCAGTACCATAAGGCGTAATATTAAAAGCTTTGCCGGCCGCCATTACCGCTTGCCATGTATGCATGCCAAAGTTTGCTTGAACGTTAATTTCAAAAGAGAGTTCACCGGTAAAGGAAATACGGAATATACGCGCTTTAACACCGGCCACTTCAGCTTCTATCCAGTCCATGTACTTGAACTGCTCGTTACTGACATCGACATCACAAATTTTTTCTAGCACCTTACGAGAATTAGGGCCTGATACTGTCATCGTTGACCAATGATCTGTCACTGTTGAGAAGTAAACTTCTAGCTCAGGCCACTCAGTTTGATGCCATAACTCTAACCATTGCAATACACCCGCAGCGCCCCCCGTCGTTGTCGTCATAATAAAACGATTGTCATCAAGGCAGGCGGTAACCCCATCATCAAAAACCATACCGTCTTCTTTACACATTACACCATATCGACATTTGCCAACGGCTAACTTACTCCATGGGTTGGTGTAAATACGGTTTAAAAATTCTCGCGCATCTTTCCCTTGTATATCGATTTTACCTAAGGTTGACGCATCTAGAATACCAACGCTGTTGCGGGTAGCCAAACACTCACGCTCCAGTGATTGCTGCATAGTTTCACCCGGTTGTGGGAAATACCAAGGTCTTTTCCATTGACCGACATCTTCAAATTCGGCGCCATTGTCTAGATGCCATTTATGCATGGCACTAAAGCGTGCGGGGTCAAACAAATGCTTAACATCAGCACCTGCTAAAGCACCAAACGTTGTTGGGGTATACATGGGACGAAAGATCGTTGTACCCGTTTCGGGGATCGTTTTACCTAACGACTTAGCGGTTATCGCCATACCATTAATATTCCCTAGCTTACCTTGATCGGTACCAAAACCTAATGCGGTATAACGTTTTACATGCTCGATTGACTCAAAGCCTTCTCGGTTAGCTAGCTCAATACCCGCAGCAGTAACATCGTTTTGGTAATCAACAAATTGCTTGGGTGCACGGCTGGTTTTTTTACTGTGAGGGATATGATACAAAGCCATTGAAGAAGCTTCTTTCGGATCTGTTATTTGTGGTAATTCTTCTTTATAACCACCCCCACCCTTACCGGCTGCTTTTGCAGCGACTGCGCCAGTGGTAAAGCCATCACTGATCACTTGGGATAAAGCGTAAACACCTTCAAGTCCGCCACAAATATGTTGCTTTTGTACCGTTGCACCTGGCACAAAACCGGCAATATCCTCTTGCCAAACAGGACGAGATCCCGTATGTGAAGATAAATGGATTACGGGGCTCCAACCACCAGAACTGGCCACCGTATCACAAGCAAAATATGTCGCCTTGCCCGTTACACTATGATTAGCTGGATTAATAGGCGCAATATCAACACCCTTTACTCGCTTACTTCCTTTGACGTCGATAACGGCATGGCCAAAGATGATGTTGATCCCTAGCTTTTTTGCCTGATTAACCCAATCACCATCGGACGAGCTTCGCGTATCAACGATAGTGACCACTTTACGGTTGGCCTGATGCCAATCAATGGCCGTCTTATAAGCATTATCATTGGTTGTCATTAACACCAATTTATTACCCGGCACTACATCATAGCGGTTAATATAGGTAGAAATTGCATTCGCCAGCATACATCCTGGTACATCATTGTTGCCATAAACGAGGGGACGTTCATGAGCGCCTGTTGCCAAAACCACCTGTTTTGCTCTCACTTTATGCAAGCGTTGACGGGTACTTTGTCCCTGGTGCTCGCCTAAGTGATCGGTACGACGTTCATTAATACCAACTAAATTATGATCGTAATAACCAAAAACGGTACTGCGAGGTAATAACATCACATTGTCCATTGCCACTAATTGAGCAACAACCTGTTCGACCCATTTGCTGGGGTCTTGCTGATCGATAAGCTGTTTACTGCACAATAAGTGACCACCTAATTGATTTTGTTCATCACAAAGGATAACCCTTGCACCTGCTGATGCGGCCGCTAATGCCGCCGACAAACCTGCAGGACCACCACCAACAATCATGACATCACAATGATGATGCATTTTATCATAACTGTCTGGATCCCGTTGTTGTGGACTAGCGCCTAAGCCAGCGCCTTTGCGGATCAAATGCTCATAAGACATCCATAGCGACTGAGGGAACATAAAAGTTTTATAATAAAAGCCAGCGGGCATCATTGCACCACCGAGCTTGCCAACTGTTGACATTAAATCAAAGTCAAGTGTAGGCCAGCCATTAGTAGAACTCGCTACCAAGCCCTGATAAAGGTCAGTTTGTGTCGCACGGGGGTTGGGAATAGTGGTCGCCTGTGTCGAGCCAATTTGAAAAATGGCGTTAGGCTCTTGTGAGTCACTGGTAATGATACCGCGAGGACGAGAATATTTAAAACTGCGTCCAACAACGTCAACACCATTGGCTAACAAAGCGGATGCTAGGGTATCACCCTCAAACCCGTGAAACGTTTTACCGTTAAAAGTAAACGTTAGGGGCTGGTTGCGATCAATGTACTGGCTACTTGCAGTTATCCGATTGATTTGGTTCATGATTAGCCTTCTTCACTTGGGGTAACACTGGGTTGTTCACCCATTTTATAAGTTGCCATAATTTCATACGTTACCGTGTGCCGAGTCATATTAAAATATTTTCGACAACCATGGGCGTGCAACCACAATTCGTGATGTAACCCACGAGGATTCTTACGGAAAAATAAGTAATGGGCCCATTGCTCATCACTTAAGTCGTCGGGAGTGAGTGGCCGCTCGATATGTGCCTGTCCTATCGGGTTAAACTCTTCTTCTTCGCGCATTTCTTCACAATAAGGACAATGGATAAGTAACATAATAACTTCCTCTAGTGGGCAACACCGGCTGCGCCGTGTTCGTCAATAAGTTCGCCCGATGAAAATCGGTCGAGACTAAAGGGTTTCGCTAACGGATGTGGCTCATCGTGAGCGATAGTATGGGCAAAAACATGACCTGAGCCAGGCGTCGCCTTAAAACCACCCGTACCCCAACCACAGTTAAAATAAAGGCCTTTGGTTGGCGTTTTAGAAATAATAGGGCAAGCGTCAGGACAGGTATCAACAACGCCACCCCATGCGCGATTAAGTCGCACCCGACTAAAAATAGGAAACATTTCAATAATAGCGGCAATGGTATGCTCAACAACATTGAATGAGCCACGTTGACCGTAACCTAAATAACTATCAATACCTGCGCCAATGACCAAGTCACCCTTGTCCGATTGACTGATATAACCGTGGACATGATTGGACATAACGACAGTATTTAGAATCGGTTTTAATGGCTCAGAAACCATAGCTTGTAGTGGATGTGACTCAAGCGGTAATTCCATACCCACCATCTTAGCGATAAGGCTTGAGTTACCCGCAGTCACACTCCCCACCTTATTCGCGGAAATAAAGCCGCGATTGGTTTCAACCCCCTCTACTGCACCGTCTTTGCGACGAATACCGGTGACTTCAGTTTGCTGCAATAAATCAACCCCTAAGGCATCGGCTGCGCGAGCATATCCCCAAGCAACCGCATCGTGTCGAGCTGTACCTGCTCGCGCCTGCCATGACGCTCCCATAACAGGATAACGGGCGCCTTGAGAACAGTCTAAAATAGGCACTTTTTCTTGTACTTGGGCATTGGTCAGTACTTCACCATCAATACCGTTAAGACGATTGGCATTAACGCGTCGCTCAATGTCACGCATGTCTTGCAATGTGTGGCCAAGGTTTAGCACACCACGTTGGCTAAACATCAAATTATAATTGAGTTCTTGGGCTAAACCTTCCCAGAGTTTTAAGGAGTGTTCATATAAATGAGAGGCTTCGTCCCATAAGTAGTTTGAACGGACAATGGTGGTATTACGGGCGGTATTACCACCGCCCAAATAGCCTTTTTCAATCACCGCTATATTAGTAATACCGTGTTCTTTAGCCAGGTAATAGGCGGTAGCTAGACCATGGCCACCACCACCAATAATTACGACGTCATAATGTTTTTTAGGGGTAGGATTACTCCACACCCTTTGCCAGTTTTCGTGGTAACTTAACGAGTGTTTTAATAAACCGAAACCTGAATATTGTTGCATGGGCTTACCTTTTTCTAAATATATGATGAATAAATAAGGAGACCTGACTCACTGAGATCTCGGGTGTAACAATTAATGATCTACTTAATCTTTTTCTTCACTGCATAACAACAGATGAGTCTGATGTGCAGTGAGAACAAATAATTATATTGTTAAGCTTTTCTATTATGGAGACTCAGTCTGTCTTTATTTCTGCACTTTCATCTAAAGAATTACCCTCTTCTTCAAGGTTATATCGAGCTAATTCCTGCTCAGAAAGCTTCGGTGAAAAGTGTCCAAATGCGGCATAAGTCAGACCAATGAGTGGGGATAGCCAACACGCAAATGCTAGGGGTATATAAAGTAGATTTTCAATATTACCGTCGCTGATACCCAAACCCAATGCTGTGATAACAAAAGCGCCACCTGCATTCCATGGCACTAGAGGAGAAATCAAAGTTCCACCTTCTTCTACAGCACGTGATAAATTTAGTTTTGAGTAACCTCGCTTAACATAAGCAGAGGCAAACATTCGACCCGGTAAGGCAATAGAAAGGTAAGGGTCGCCAGCTACAAGGTTGGTAGCAATAGCGGTACTGGTAGCAGCGGCTTGTAAACCAAAAAATGATTTAACCCGACTAAGCAACACACTAATAATTGTATCCAGACAATGGGTTCGTTCAAGCGCACCACCGAAGCCTAACGCAATGATAACGAGTGTAATAACCCATGTCATCGATTGAATACCCCCTCGATTTAACAAACCGTCTATTTCAGCAACACCTGTTTCAATCTTATATCCTGATTGCATAAAGTTGAAAACTTCATGCAATGAAGCACCCTGAACAAATATCGCCAGTAAAGCGCCAAACATTACCCCGGCAAACAACGAAGGAAGTGCCGGCATTTTTTTTAACGCAAGTACAATAACCAATAGTGGTGGAAGTAAGACGAACAAGGACAGATTAAAGTTATTTTCTAGACCATTGGTAATGGCTTCAATTTTAGAAAAATCGACCTCATTCGATCCAATAAAATTGAAGCCGACAAATAAATAAATGACCAGCGCAATAAGCATCGCTGGAACGGTTGTCGGCATCATGTTACGAATATGATCAAATAGATTGACTCCCGTTACTGCCGGTGCCAAATTAGTAGTATCTGAGAGTGGTGATATTTTATCACCAAAAAAGGCGCCTGAAACTACAGCGCCAGCAGTCCAATACATTGGGATATCAAAACCTGAACCAATACCCATCAAGGCAAGTCCTATTGTACCCGTTGTCCCCCAAGAGGTACCTAAAGACACCGATACAACTGCACACAAAAGCATACCTGCAGCTAAAAACACCTCAGGATTTAATACTTTAAGACCATAAAAAATCAGTACCGGTACCGTACCACTAGCAATCCAGACACCAACAATCATACCAACGGTCATTAGAATAGCGATAGACGGAAGCCCAACACGGACAACATGCATCACCCCTTTTTCGATATCATCCCAGCTGTAACCACGAAACCAGCCTAATGTTGCCGTAATCGCAATACCAATAGCTAGCGGTATATGGGGGGTAAAGTCACCATAATAGAATAATTGAATAGCCAATAATGATAGTGTCAATATTATTGGTAATATGGCCATAAAGAAGCTGGGCTTTACTTTCTTATTCTTAGTCATTTTATACTCCTGTAAGGGTTTCAGGTAGTAAGCAATATTTCAAAAACTTGAGCTATTTCCCACTTATCTACTAACAATAAAGGATAGATGTAAACTCAGAATAAATAGTTTGTAAAAAAATGTAAATGAAAAATAAAAAGGCAATATACCTAGCTAATTAAGGAGGGGGTTACTTAAAGATGATGAGTATTTAAGGTAATAAGCTTTTGTATTTCAAAATAAGCTATATCCATTTAGCCGCCTTATCGACACTCTTGCTCATAACGAGCTCAAGTTGGATAATGAGCGCTGATTCTGACGCAATAATACCCTCTTTAGCGTTCTGTTCGAGTTGGCGTAACAAGTAACTCGCTTTTGCGAAGCCTAGCATATCGCAGGCACCCGCAAGTTGATGCGCTAGTTGTTCTACCTCGTAATGGTCGTCACTTACTATACTCAGTTGCAAGGCTGGCCAAATTTTTTGATGAGTATTACAAAAAGTCTGCATCAGTTTTGCCAATTTTTCTGGGCCTAAAATTTGTAAATGAGTGTCAATGATTGACAGATCCAGTAACAAGGGTTCACTGGTAATATTTATTTTGGGAGCCACTATAGAAAGGTTGGATTCTTCGCTGGCTAATGCACGTTCTATAGCCGTTAGTAACAGTTGTTGCTTGACAGGTTTAGCGACCACATCTTGTAATCCAGCATGAAAATATTCCTGGATATCATCGGGACGAACACTAGCAGTTAAAGCAATTATTGGCGTTTTATAGTTACAAGACATTGGATTTTCTCGGATTTTCGCACTAATATCCAAGCCACCTATTCCAGGTAAGTGCATATCCATCAGAATAATATCAAAGGTTTCTTTATTAACCATTTTTATCGCTTTGTAACCATCATCAGCCAATTTAACTTGGTGTTGTTCAAGCAAACCCAGCAGCACCTGTTGGTTAATTTCTAAATCTTCAACTAATAGAATCTTTAGGGCTGGCAATATAGGTAACAGGGTTTTAGCTTTATATTCACTGGCTTTAGCTACTTCCAGCGTTACCTCAACCGAGAAAACACTGCCTTGCCCAAGCTCACTCTCAACACCTATTTGACCACCCATTTCTTGACATAATTGACGACATATAGAAAGCCCTAAACCAGTTCCACCAAAGCGACGAGTAATAGACTCATCGGCCTGGGTGAAACGTTCAAATATATGCTGCTGTAGTGAGGATTTAATACCAATACCACTATCATGGATTGAAAACCGTAAACGGTATTTATTATCATGGTGTTCAAGATCAGTGACACGGAGCAATACTTCACCGTGATCGGTAAATTTGATCGCATTGGCTAATAAATTGGTTAAAATCTGACGTAAGCTAACTGCCGCATCATAAAAGCAAACATCGGTGGTTAAACCATCTAGCTTTAACTTTAAATCTTTTTCATCAGCGTTAGGCTGCATCAAACTGATAATACTATGGAGTAGTTGGTCGAGTGAGAAAAAAGATTTTGAGCAAACGTAACTCCCCTCTTCCAGCTGAGCGTATTGCAATACATGATCAAAGGTTTCAAGTAATACTTCAGTTGAGTCATGCAATATCTTCACTCGTTCAGACTGCGATTTAGCAAGCTCATTGTTTTGTAATAGTTGAATCATGCCGAGCATACCATTCATTGGCGTACGAATTTCATGACTCATAGTCGCGAGAAATTGTGATTTGGCCTTATTAGCTTCCTCAGCAACTTCCTTAGCTTGCTGCAAACTCATGGTCCGACGTTCTACCATTTCTTGGAGTTGATCTCTATTGTAACGAAGGGCTTGCTGTTCCTGTTCACGTCGTTTTATATCGTGACGAATAGCAAGCCGCATCTCATTAAGCGCATTAGCCAATTGATTTAACTCGTCAGGGGAACTGGGTTGTCGTCGGCTTAACGTGAGGGGATCTTCAAGTTCACCGTCGCCGATTGCTTTACTGAAGCTTGCCATACTTTCGAGATGCCGAGTTATTAGCTGTTGTAATATGAAGATGATCACGAGCATGATGAGTACAACAAGTAATGTCTGATTTAATAATATAGTAAAGCCAGTGCGCCATAATCTCGCATAGATAGTGGTTAGATTAGTTCCGATAATGAGTGTTCCCAACTGCCGCACATTGGCTTGTTCATTATTATTAACCCTGCCCCCCTCCTTTTTAGAAATACTGAGCTCAACACTTGTTTTCATGACATTTAAGTTACTATCAACAAATAACTCAGGCAAACGAATCAGCGTTTTATCCGTATGGTCTTTAAGCTCAAGGCTAATGATATCTGGCAGCGCCTTAATCCCTTTAAGTTGTAATTCAAGCTGTGCCTGATCAAAATCCCACATACTGCGTGCTAAGCTGGCGATATAGCTGGTATGAATTAAGTTAATTTGTTGATCGATATTTCGCATCTCTCGACGATAATCTAAGGTAATTTGTAATGCGGCAGACAGCATAATAAAAACAAAACTACAGAGGGTAATATAAACCATCATACGATAACTTAACGGATGGTCTTTAGGGTAACGAATCAAGCGACCTAAACTTAGGTTATTAGGAAAAGTCATGGTGAGTCTGCCTTGGTCAAGGTCTCAAGATAGAGCTTGCTGTATTGAGTGACTAGCTGTTGTATTTTACCCGTTTGATGAAGTTCGTTTAGACGTTGATTAATGTAAGGTAAATGCTGCTTGAGCTTACTGTGGCGACCCAGAGCTAAATAATAATACTCAGTTTCTAACTTAAAAGGGGCGGCAATAACTTGCTGACTATAGCCAAATTTTTGCGTTTGTAATTTACCACTAGAAATACCTAAGGGGATGAAATCAATTCTACCTTGCGCTAACTTTTTTAAATTTTGCTCGCCTTCAGAGACATACTCTATCTGATTATGGTCGACAATAAACTGATCTAAACTGTCACCAAAGCTGTCACCAAAAAGCAAACCCACTGTTTTATCTTTTAAATCATTAAGTGACTGGTAGTTGTTGCTTTTATTTTGGTTAATAAATACGCCAATGGGATCGGCGACGATATGTTGCTCACTAAAGTCAAAGTCAGACTCACGACTAGCTATCCTGTAAGCTGCTACTACCACATCGGCATGTCCTGCTTGAACTTCTGTCAAACAGCGCTTCCAATTACCTAATTTATCAAGCTTTACTTGATAACCGAGTTCACCAAAAATCAGTTTAACGACCGCTGGTGCAACACCGACTAACTGTTGCTGCTCAAGCCAAGAGACTGGCGGATAATAAGGATGACCACATGCGATTAACTCTGTTGTTTGGCCTTGATGAGATTGGAGCAGCAAAGTAAAACCGGTTAAGGTCAAAAATAAACAGGATAACCAAGGTGATTTCATACGACATCAACAACTTTTGCGGTGAATAAATAACCGGCACCATGAACGGTCAAAATTAAGCGTGGATTCGCTGAGTCATCGCCAAGCTTACGGCGTAATCTGCCGATTAATACATCAACGGTGCGATCATTAGGAGCCCACTCTCGGTTCCTCATCTGGTCAAGGATTTGATCCCTGCTCATAATTTTGCCAACATGGTCGATCAAACATTTTAGTAATTGAAATTCACCTTCTGTTAGCTGAACTATAACTTGTTGTTCATTTATAAGTTGGCGCCTAACCAGATGCAACTGCCAGCGGTCAAATTTTTTCAATATACAGGCATCACTTAAAACGTTTAATGTCTGTTGGCATAATCTTACACGGCGAATAAGATTCTTAGCTCTGGCCAAAATTTCACGAGGGTTAAAGGGCTTGGTAACGTATTCATCTGCACCACATTCGAGGCCAATCAATCGATCAACCTCATCTTGACTACCCGTAACTAAAATAATACCAACTTCATTATTAATGCGGAGTTCTCTGGTTAACGTTAAACCATCTTTACCCGGCATTCGAATATCAAGCAAAATGAGATCTACGCTGCCAATAGATAATAGTTCTTCAGCTTGTTCAGCGGTACTGGCACATAAAACATCATAACCTTCGTTTTCAAAATAACTACTCAATACCTCACGGGTCAGTTCGTCATCATCAACTATTAAAATTTTGTTACCCGTTAACATTATTAGTGTTTCCTAATCTTATTGTGCAGCTAAACAAGTCTATCAATATATATTATCTGGTCAAGTGACACAAAAACGCTCGGTAACTAGACAGTATTCTGTTGACTAGAAGTTAATCTTATAAAAGTTGAGCTACCCCTTCATCATTGTTCGAGGGTATTGAGAATTTAAAACCAAGACTTAACGTCAATAGTAAACGATTATTTAAGCTCAGCTAATTCTTTGATATGTTCGGGTGAAACCCCACAACATCCGCCAATAATAGACGCTCCAGCCTTAAGCCAGAACGATGCAAATTCACGGTATTTTTTGGGGGGGATATCATCTCTTACCCCAGAAACTCCAGAATTGTTATTGGCTTCGTGCAGGTCACCAATCGGAGGGAAATTATTTGCGTATGCCCCTAGTTGGACATCCTTGACAATGCCTTTAGCTAATAACGCCTGTTTAGCATTCAACAGTGCGGTTTCCATGACTTCTACACGGCTGCAATTGAATAAGATCGCTGAGACATTTTGTCCTGCAATTTGGCTAACCGCATCATAAACAGACTCACCTGAACGCAGAGTCGACTCAGTGCTTATTACATCTGTAACGGTAAAGGAAATCCACGTTGATTTATTTGTCAGAGCTGTGCGCGCCTTGATCATTGAGGCTTCTGCGATAGACGAAATCGTTTCAGCTAACCAAATATCAACATCAGCCTCTTGATTGTTTATTAGTAGCTCTAGTATTGGCCTTGCTTGTTCGACTGAAAATAGATCGGGTCGATAGGAACCTAACACTGGCGGTATACAACCAGCGACCAACAGGTCTAAATTATCTTGGATACAGTCTCGTGCCAGCCTAGCGGCTAAGCTAATAAGATCTGGACCTTGCTCATAAAAGCGTTTTTCACCAAGGTGAAATGGCACTAATGCGTAAGCATTTGTGGTAATAATCTCAGCACCGGCATTTATAAAGCTACGGTGTACTTGAGAGATAAAATGTGGGGCTTCGATTAACGCTTGAGCTGACCATTCGGGTTGCTGAAAAGGCGCACCCATACGTTGAAGCTCACGCCCCATTCCGCCATCAAGAATTATCGGGAAGGTAGACTGTCTTTTCATATTAATATTTTCAATCTATTACTCATCAAATGAGCTCAGAATAACTGCGCGGTTGGTTTAAAGCAAGCGCGACACTTAGAACTTTTCAACCTTGTTTTCATAATAATAAAAATATGCCATACCCAACATTTACTTTTTTTTTCGCTGGATCTGACCTTAATTTAGTCACCAAAAAAAGGGTCAATGCAAAGTCTGAGACTACCAAATCACTGAAATTGGTGCACATTATTTTCGCACTTAGATAAGGGACTGTAATTTAAGGCACTTTTAAAATTTTCAAGTTTTAAACAGACGGGTTTACATTAGATATATTAGGATCAGGTGCTAGAGAGAAATACAGTTTACAAGTAAAAATTTGAGTCGCTTGACCACTGCAGTTTTTCTATTTGACGCTTTGATTAGCGATACATAGCCCGCTGCCTAGCGTCTCGTTTTTCATCAGGGTCTTCAACACATTCTATGGATTGAATGATATCAAGATATTGAGTAGGCACGTTTATTTCAATTGCCCCAGTAACAACATGGTTGAGATACCAAGAATAAGGTTTTATCGATAAGTCAGTATCAATTGCATAATAAATTAATGCTTCAAAGGCTTCACCAGTGTCACTTAGTACCATGACAACTTTTTCATCGTAATCATGACCTAGACCCTCGGCTCTATCTAAATGTACCTTTTCATCTTCATTGATATCAAAAAGCGCACCGATGACCTCATCACCAATATTATTTGTTTGGTGAGCATCACACTTTCCTGAGCCATCTTTGCTGGCTTTGTGAAAACGTAATTGATGTTCTTTAAGAAAAAAGAGGCCAATTCTTACCGCACTTGGCACTCGTTCTTGCAATCTTAAAAGTGACATATTTGAACCGTAAGCAAAATACTTCACAAAATCTCCAGTATCGTTAACACCCAAATAATGGGTAAAATTTTGTTAGCTAAAATGTTCAACAACGAAAATAGCTAACGGTTTTTTTGTCTTCTGATCAGCGAGCCATAAAAAATTATAATGATTTTTCAGTCATTGGCTTTGATACGAGGTCATTTTTTAACATCAAAACGATTAAGTAGACAATATTAAGCGGTGGCGTAATACATAATACGACACCTAATAATGCAACTCTCTTAGGTGTTGACGTTTTACGTTTACCTAAGTAATAGCTTAAGGCACCGACAATAAATATAGAAAAAAAAGCGAGTTCACCAATTAATGTTGCATTGATATTCATGCGCATAAACCTTTATGTAAATAATGCCCTACATGATGGACAAAAAATTGTTGGCTAAAGTTAGTCAAAAGAGTAATCAACAACCTCATTGATGAGTTCTTTTAGTTAATCAATTACTTCTGGCGGTTCCCTAGCGCATCAATATCAATACCCTTTTCACTCAAAAGGCGTTCAAATAAGGGCAGTATATCCCCTAAGTGTTCTTCAAGTGTATCGCGAACTGTATCAACGAGAACCTGTGTGCTCCGCTCAATTTCAACATTAATATTAGCACCGACGGTCTTCGCTTCAAAAGTCGTCATTCTTCGTGTTTCAGGGATCAGCCAAACCTCAAACCAGCCTGCTTTCTTATCAACTTGTGAAACCGTTAAACTAGCACCATTTAATGCGATATAACCTTTGGGGAAAATATAACGTTTCCATTCTTTAGGTAAACTAAAGCGAATACAGTAATTTTCTTCAATATGATTTATGCTTGCAATTGGCGTTCTAAAGTCAACATGCCCAGAGAGAGGATGACCGCCAATTTCAGCACCATCTTTAGCCGCTCTTTCTACATTAACATAGGCCTTATTTTCATATTGACTTAAGGTGGTAATTAATAAACTTTGCAGCATCACATCAAATTTAACTCTAACCTCTGACAATAATTCAGTCACTGTTAGGCAGACGCCATCGACCGCCACACTGGCGCCAATTTCTAATTCGTGACAAAAATCTTGCTCAAATTCTAGAACAAAAGTTCTAATACCATTTTTATCACTAACTTCTATAATTTGCGCAATAGATTGAACGATACCAGTAAACATAAAAACATCTTCCTTTGAGGATATCTACCCACTAAAATTATCACCGCATTAGGCGACTAATCAATAGTTGGTTAAAATAGTTAAGCACGAACAAAATCATTCGCTATGTGTCACGTTAACGACTTGTTATATGTTTATTAAAACGATTCATCGTCGCTATAAACACGGACTAAAAGGTCACCATTGACACTTTCAGAAATTTGGAAGTTTATCGGCTGACAGCACACCTGGCAATCTTCAATATATTGCTGCTCGATGTCAGAGGGTTCAATTAGAACCTTAATGCTCTCACCGCAGTAAGGACAACCAATAGATTTCTCAGTTAATTGATTCAAATTTTATGGTTCCTCATATTATCAAAATAGATAATGGTTTAATAACAGGCTAGATATCGTTAATGGTAATAATTGATTAACGTCTAAAAAACCAAGTGTCTGTTGGAAATTCAGCTCAAAAAACAGTTAGCGTTTCAATTAGTTTACCATTATTTCTTAGCCAATCAGATATCTAAAGTCTTAACCAGATATCTGCATTAACTTGCTCTTTATTTTTGCGTTTTTTCTTACCACTACCTTCAGGCTTTGCCATCGGTTTATCCACGGCCAACGATACCTCACTGAAAACTTCATCGATTTCAAAACCGGTGACTTGCTCACGTTCAAGCCAGACCTTATTCTTTTTTTCAATGACATTAAAGTGATGGTAGTCTTCATGATCGATAAGCGATAATGCTAAGCCTACTTCTCCAGCACGGCCACTTCGACCAATACGGTGCATATAGTCTGCTGGACTTCTCGGTAAATCAAAATTGATGACCACAGGCAGTTTTTCAATGTCTAAACCACGAGCGGCAATATCAGTTGCAATTAACACTTCCACCTCACCGGCTTTGAATGCGTCAAGCACACGACTACGAGCGCCTTGACCTTTATCTCCATGAAAGACTTCCGCGGTAATACCACGTTTTGAAAGTTTTTCGGCTAAGTGATTACAGCTATTTTTGGCATTAACAAAAATAAGGCTCTGTCGCCATTGATGCTGCTTAATCAAATGCGCCAACACCGCCGTTTTTTCGCCTTTATTAACGGTAAAAACACGTTGCACTAAGGTGCTAGCATCAGCACTTTGCAACTGTATTTCAACGGGGTCGTTGAGTAACTCTTGGGTTAACGCTTTGACTTGCTCAGGAAAAGTCGCTGAAAATAATAAAATCTGTTTTTTCTTTGGTAATAATCTTAACAGCGAAGATAGTTCATCGGTAAAGCCTAAACTTAACATCCGATCGGCTTCATCAAGCACTAAGGTTTTAACCCGATCAAGCTTAATGGCATTACTTGAAATCAAATCAAGCAATCTACCGGGTGTTGCAACCAAGATATCAGTGCCGCCACGTAATGCGAGCATTTGGGTATTTGCTGATACCCCACCAAAAACAGCAACTGTTTTAATCAGGCCATTAAAATGTACGGCATAAGATTTAATGCTATCAGCAACTTGTTTAGCGAGTTCACGCGTAGGTACCAAGATCAGTCCAGTAGCATAGTTACCTTTACTACTTTTGCTACTATTATGACTCGTTAATGATTTTTCAGTCTGTTGTTGCTGGAAAAGATCCTGCAACATCGGCAGTGCAAAGGTGGCTGTTTTACCCGAACCGGTATTTGCTCCAGCAATTAAGTCACGTCCGGCTAATACACAAGGGATACCTTGCGATTGAATTGGCGTTGGCTGCTGATATTCGAGCTCAATTAATCGAGCTAACAATGGGGGAATAAGACCTAGTTCGCTAAAGTTGGCTGGCGTTGTGGCAGTGGTCATTAATATAAAAGGCTCAAAGCTAAAATAACAGGCTATTATTTTAACTTATTTATCCCCTGTTAAGTTAGTAAAATCGATCAATAACCTCTGTAGACTGAGTTTAATTTCAAGCTAAGCGCTAAGCATTAATAAAAAGTATGGCCAGATTATAGAAAGGTCGACAGCTAGTTAATGTCTTATTATATCTGCGCTATACCCTCTGTTATTTTTCTTTAACTCGAAAAGCTTTTACCTTGATTTTTTATCCAAAATGCCTATTAACTTTGTTGAACACTTTGACCTAGTAGGCAATTAACTAGCTAAATATTGGCGACTAAAATGCTGAATTGACTAGAAACTCGTGGACTTATTGCTATTTGATTGTTTTAGAGCTGTCTAATCGCTCTTAGTTGATTTCGACAAAGGGCGACCCTTTATTACAGCGACTAACACAAAGACGACTGATGAAATTAAAAACACTCCCGAGCCAAAAAAGTCTTGTTCAATCACATTATAAATTAAGCCTATAAACATAATCAGAGCCATACTGAAGTAAGAGCTCGATTTAGTGGTTACACTATTTTTCATTACACTACCTTTGAGTTAGCGACTTACTTTAAATAAATCATTATGCTTATTTATACCATTAACGTCGCAATAACTTACTAAAAAATTGATAAATAAAATATTTAACTGTTTCCGCCCTTGTTCATTAGTTTGTTATATGACTTTAAAATGAAGACCCTGGTTGTTTTAAAAACGCAATTTCTTCAACTGTTGACGCACGACCTAATATCAAATTTCGATGAGGATACCGGCCAAACTTTACAATAATATCTCTATGCTTTATTTCAAAATCTACATTAGATTGGATGCCATTCTCTTTATATAACTCTAAAGCAATATCATGAATACGCAAAGACTCACTGTGCATATATGGCATATAAAGAAAGCTTCGCTCTACTTCATTTAGTTCATCATCCTTACCAAGAGCCTTAGCTTCTTGAGACAAAGCTAACGCTAAAGAGTCAGATGAGAATGCTTTAGGTAAACCTCTAAAAATGTTTCGCGAAAATTGATCTAACACGATTATTTCAGCTAAACGTCCTCTAGCTGAATTCCTCCACTGAAATAATTCACCGTTATTAGCTTGCTCATGTAAAGCTAAAAACCTATCCGTAATAAGGGCATCAAAATGAATATCTTTAATCCACCACTTAGAGGGCGGTATTTCATTGAACCAAAAAGATAAAACATCATCGTAATTCACTATAGACTCCTTAAAAAACAACCTGTCTTTTCAGTCAGGGTTATACAGCTGGCTAAATTTTGAACGCATTATAAGAGACCAAATAAATTTCACCTTTGAAGCTCTTGTTATAGACTGTTTTTCTCATATAGTTCTAACGGAAGGCCATCAGGGTCATTAAAAAATGTAAACTTTTTTCCCGTAAATTCGTCAATTCTAATAGCTTCGACCGCGACTCCTTTTGAGACTAGATAATCACAGGTATTTTCTACCGAATCTACATTAAAAGCTAAATGCCTTAAACCTAAAGCTTCAGGCATACTTGGCCGCTTCGGCGGCTGAGGGAAAGAAAATAATTCTAACTGATCGCCATTGGGTAATTTAAGATCAAGCTTATAAGATTTTCGTTTTTCTCTATAATTTTCAGCAATGACAGTAAAACCTAAAATTGTAGTATAAAAATATTTAGACTTTTTATAATCTGAACAAATTATGGCGACATGATGGATCGAGTTAAACAAAATATTCTCCTAGCCATATAATATCTAAAAAACTGGCAGTAAAGCCACTCCATTTTTCAGTGCTTTTATTTATTAGTGTTTATATATTTCGAGCATCGTAAGCCCAGTGAAACAATGCTTGCCTTTGCTTTTTTCTGCATTGGTAGTCATAGGGTTCGCAAAACTTCCTCACTGCACCCGCGTGACGAGTAAAAGCTCTCCAGCGTTTTATTTGTCTTTGATCTTCAATAGCTGTTCTTCTGCCGATAAAATAACGACAATACCACTGAAACCAACCCCGTGGGTCTTGTGGATGAATCCAGCCCTTCTTTAGCCACTCACTCAGAGGCTGAGAAGCATCTACTGAAAAATAATTAAGACTGATGTCTTTAACGTTACTTAGCTTAGCATTTAAAAACCAATCAGCTGGAAATTCACTTTTACAGTCATTCATATATTTGCCACCAAATACACCTAATTCAAGCATTTCTTTAGGTGTTAATTCTGGTGTAAATAAAGGATCGAATTCTTTGCCGTGAGGAGCAACACACTCATAAAAGTAATCGCTTTGCATTTTATCATTTACGCTAATTTTTTGCACAAACACCTACTTTATTTAAATGATTTTTAATATAACACCCCTTAAAGGCAATAAGTTGGTTAACTAATATAACGGCTTTTGTCCTTATTAACACACCTCTATTTAACTTTTAATAAAGGATTATCAAAAAATAGGTAACGTTTTTTTTATATCCTTTATTTTTTATTAAAACCTAAGTCATCAAAACCAATACAATTATTTTAAGTGGGTTTTTTAGTCCTTTATAACCACTAATGAATAATATTTCGCCAATCTAAGGTGTTAGGTTTATTTATTAACAACAGATCCCAACTGACTACCTTAACGTGTGCAAAAGTGTGGGCGCTTATTATTTAAAATAGGAGCTGCGGCCTCAAACTATTCCGCCCCCTAATATAAAGAATCACGTCGCTCTAAGTAATTAATATAAAAGCTGTGTTTAGGCAGAGAACCGTGTAATGTATACAATATAAACAGAGTACTTGTTATCTAATACCAAGTACTCTCTCAATTTAACTATAAATACTTGGTAGAATATATTTTAACCTGAGCTCCAAGCACTCTATGCAAGAGATTATTATGTCCTATAAAGAGCTATCAAAAGAGGAGTTACTGGTCCGTGTCCAGGCACTTGAAGATGAAATAAATAATAATGGTATGCCCACTATTACTTTTAATTCGTCTAAACAAAAAAAATTAGAAAACTTAGTCAATAACCAAAATAAACTTTTATATGCGGTATTAAATAATGTTGATGCTTATATTTATATGAAAGATGAGCAGCGTCATTTCCATTATGTTAACAATAAAACCGCCGAACTATTTGGTAAATCAAGCAAAGACATTATTGGACAACTAGATTCTGATGTTATCGGCCAAAAAATGGCAGACCATTTTTGGCAATCAGATAAACTTGTTTTCGAAACTAATCAAAAACAAACGATTCACGAAATTGCTCAAGATGCTAATGGTAATTCACGCCATTATCTAAGTACGAAGATGCCGTATCAACTTAATAAAAGCTCACAAGCCATGATTGGTTTTTCAACGGATGTCACTGAGTTATATGAATTAAAAGAACAGTTTAGAAAACAAGCCAATACTGATCCATTAACGGGTTTATACAATCGTCGATATTTCTTTGAACATGCGGTTAGAGAACTTAGCCGAGCTAAACGTCATAAGTTAAATTTAGCTGTTATTTCAATTGATGTTGATCACTTTAAAGAGATTAATGATAAATATGGTCATCCTATTGGCGATAAAGTATTGATTGAACTAGGTAATAATATTCTTCCTAGCTTGCGTAAAGAAGATATTCTAGCCAGAATTGGCGGTGAAGAGTTCTCAATAATATTACCTAATACCAGTTTAGAGCAAGCAAAGGTTGTTGCCCAACGTATTTGTCATGCTGATAATGATTATTTAGTCAATGAGCTTAATGTTGAAAAAACAAAAATACAGGTGAGTGTAGGCCTCGTATCGATGACAGAAACGGATATAGATTTTGATGCCTTATTTATTCGTGCGGATAAAGCATTATATAAAGCGAAAAATTCGGGTAGAAACCAGGTTCATGTCGAATACTAGACAAATAAAGCCTCGTTATAAAACAGATTAGATTATTTTTTTATCGTATGACCATCATTAAATGACAACTGATTTTTCAAAGGTTTACGTTCTATCATTAGGGTTTTGTTCAATGACTCATCGGTTAATTTATTCAATAACGTTCATGCCTGATGATAAATAGAAAGTAAAGTCATCTCTTTTCCATTAGCTAATTTAACAAAATAACACATAAAACCCCAAACCATGTTTTGGGGTTTTATGTGTTTATTAAAGCCGGTAAATCACAGTCAGTAAATATTAGTCGCTGGTTCGATAACTTGCTAGTTCGGTAGTCAAGCTCACACCTTGTAATTTTAGTTGGTTAACACGCTGTAAATAGGCCGCACCTTTCAGCAAATGCAATGCTATATCAACCGCACAACGACGACTGTAATCTTCTAAATAGGAGCCTTTTACCCAACTATTAAAAGCACCTAAACTAGGTCCTGCCCAAATTTGATAATCCATTTCACGGCCTTTTTCACCAATATTTGACCAACGTGAACTTAGCCCTAGATACCAACGAAAAATCAAGGCCATTTTACGTTTTGGACTACTTTGCGCACGGACTAACATTTCAGGATCACGCTCATGGAAAAAGGCTTCAGTACTGGCCCAAACCTCATCAAGATTTGCACGAAAGATTTGTTTCTCTATTTTCAAACGCTCATCTGCTGGAATATCTTCGATGGCATTATAAGTAACGTATAGCTCGTAAAGCTTCTTAGCACGCATAGCAAACATTGAACCACGTTTAACTACTTGCAGTTTTACGCCCATTTCAAACATATCGGCTGCGGGCGCCATTGTCACATCGGCCATTTCAACGTTAGCTAAAAGTTTACGGGTATATTCAGATGCACCCGCTTCGACACAAGCTTGGTTAACTGAGCCCAACACAATGTAAGCCGCACCCATATTAAAGGCGGCAACAACAGCCTCCGGTGTTCCAATGCCGCCACCAGCGCCTACTCTAAGCGCAGGTGAGAAGTTATATTGAGCTTGCACTTCATCACGCAGAGCTATAATCGTTGGCAGTAAGGTTAAAAAAGGACGGTTGTCGGTGTGTCCTCCTGAGTCGGCCTCGGCAGTAATGTCATCGGCCATAGGCACACGTTTTGAAAGCTCGGCTTGCTCTTGAGTTATTTTGCCTTGGGCTAATAATTTATCAATTAATTTTTGTGGAGCGGGTTCCATAAAACGCCGACCCACTTCTGTTCGAGAAACTTTAGCAATAACTTTATTACCGATATGCACACTGCCATCGGTATTTTTTGACAGACCGGCCAAGCGATACCAAACAATGTGCTCCGTTAACGCTAAATAAGCGGAGGCTTCTACCGTTGTTACTCCTAACTTGATAAACCGTTCAACCGCTCCTCGCTCTAACGCCTCTTCTGCAGGTGCGTGTATTAGATTAACGGCATAGGGTCCGTTGGGTAGTTCTGCTTGAATACGTTTTATCGCATCTTCAACGGCATCAGGTACTAAACCTGCTGCACCGAAGGAACATAAAAGTCCAGCTTTGCCAAGGGCAACAACTAATTCAACTGAGGCAATACCGTTGGCCATTGCTCCGCCATGATAAGCATATTGAACACCGTGTTGTTTTTTATAAGCAGGGTCACCTAAGTCCTCAGGCCTTAACCTCTGTGCGAAAGCTAAGACGTCATTATTGCCAGATGCTGATACCCCGTTTGCCAGACCAAATTCATTGTTTACTTTTGCTAAATAAACCGCTTTGTTTAAGTCCATTAAACTGGCTTTAATTGAACTGCTATCTGTTTTAATATTCTGGCTATCAACTTTCCACGCCCAGTCAATCGCATTGGCATAACTAAAATTTAAATTTGACATCTTTGTTCCTATTATTCGCCACTAAAATTAAATTTAGCCGCTTTATTATTCTTATTTGGCACTATTTACTGTCAATAATTGACAGTACAATATCTTTGACTTCATATATGCGTAAGCCATCTTTTGATAAATTGGCATCACCGACTAAACGCACTTCACGACTACCGTCAAGTAAGGTGGTTTTGATGATATCGGTAAGATGAACATCTAACGACATTTGTTTATTCAACGGTGTTATTTGTCCACGGTATTTCCATTTAACCACTGTCGTTGGCGCAATAAAACGGGGGTTGGTAAAGTCAGCGCCTAAGTCGTTACTCAATGCGTAGGTTTGCATTATTTCGATAATCGCTTCTAACCCTAGAGAGCCTGGCATGACCGGATCTTGATGGAAGTGATAACGGAAAAACCAATCAGTGGCGTCAATAGTACGTTCACCATGGATATAAGCAATACCCGCTTTACCACCGCCCTCAACAATTGAAACAGTATCAATAAAGTTCAATTGGCCACCCGCTAACTTATAGTGAGGTTTATCACTGGGTGCTTGATAGAGTGCGAGTGACTGATTACGTAAATCAATGACCTCAATGTTGGACTTCGGCGTAGGATTATCAATAAACCAAGGGTGAGTAATTCTGCCATTATCAATACCTAATTGGTTAGTTAGCGCGTCAGCACCAAAATAACCAAATACCGCAGTCCCTTTATAAAATAAGTCGTTCTGACCACCTGTTTCATTTTTCAGGTAAAGCTCAAAGGTAAAGCTTTGCACTATCATGCCGCCTGCCATAGTAGTGCTCAACAGAACAGACTTATTGACAATAGTTTTACCTCGTAAATCCATGTGTTTAATTAACTCACCACTACCGTCTAAATTACGGAAAAACAAATCCTTCTCAGGGTACTTAAGCGTGGTCCCCATGTAGCCAGAAATAAAACCATTGGGTTGCAGGGCAATTTCCATAATAAGTGAATAAGGCATCCAGCTTTCATGGCTATTTTTAGTGAAGTACCAAGCATCCACTGGCACAAAATATTCAGCGATACAGCTTGATGGCTTTTTAAGATCTAATCGCTCACCTTGTACCTCAATCACTTGGGTGACTACTTGTAAATCACCACAGGGGGTTCGAGGTGGAATACGACCATTCCCTACTGTATCTGAATAAATATCAAAGTCCGGACCAAAACATTTTGAAATATTACCCGTAGCAAACTCAAATAGGTGCCATGGGGTAAAAGGCACTTGGTTAGGTTCTCGGTTTTGCCCTACGACGAGGGGGGCTTCAAAATGCTGAATGGGCGTAACCCCTTTTTCTTTTGGCGCTGTTAAGTCTGAAATAACTTTCATTAATGGCCGATGAGGATTTTTAAAAGGGGCTATGCCACGTTCATCTAGCTCACCGATATTAATATTAACCTCAGTTGAATTAATAGCGTCTTTATTGACTTTGCTCAAGTCGACTTCAGTGTTAGGTTTTATCAAGTCAACATTACTAGGTAAGGTTACTGGGTAAGGTGAATGACCATCTTGCTCAGTGATCATCACACATAAGTTTTGAAAATCTACCACCACTTTTCCATCAAGGATAATATCAATATTGGCTTTTAAAAACGGTTGCGGCAACATACCCATTGCCGTGACTTCCATGCGATAAGTCAGTGTGTTGTGTTGTGGTAGCACTTGGCCGCGACAACGTACTGTTTGTGACTCACCCGGCATCGGTTGAAAACGGGCATTATTGACATTGCTGTGCATACCTAATGACAACATAAAGAACATCGCCATTTGACCACAACCTTCGCTCATCAGTGAGCCTGCCATCACTTGATCACCTTTAAAGTGGCAAGGAAAATACCAATGAGTCGGGTCTAAGTCTTTTTGACCTTCCAATAAACCCAAGCCCCAATGACCCCCTGCAGCTTCAACCTTAGTAATGCGTTCAATCATTAAAAACTTTATTGATGAAAATTTAAGTGACGGATTACGACCTTTTTGATCGTAAGCTGGGCCAAAACATCCAGCAAGATCCCCATTAACTAATTTTAACATGTCATCATAATCGTATTGATCGCGACTGCGCTGCATTAATGGTGTAAATGACGTCTTTTTAGCATTAGTCAGTTGTGCTTTATCTTTATCATTAAGAATAACGCCTTTGCCATCGGCAAGCTCTTCATCAGTAAAAAAGCCAGCACAACCATTTCTCATGATCAGTACTTTTTTATCGCCAACAAAGCAGTCGTAATGGAAGAAAAATAATAACTGTTCGCCATTTCTAGCATAAGCATCGATATGAATTTCATAACGCAGGGTTTCACCACCAAAGGCCATTTCTTCCAAAAAGGTTAACTCGCAATCGAGTAATCGGTAGACCCGCTCACCTTTGGTTTGAAAATCAATACCAATGTATGAAATTAATAATAAATCACATTGGCCAGACTCAACAGATACCGACCATGGAATTTGGCCATCAATTAAAAATGGCGCATCAACAGGTATGTCATATTCAGTGCACATGTACGATTTTTTATATTCATTAACTGTTGCTTCAAGTTCGGTCACGCGAGAAACTAATAAGTAGTCGGTTGAGGGTAATCGAACGCGACGAGCGTAACTATCGATAATACGAAACTCTTCACCAAAAACATTGCCAATATCGCCTTCGGCAAATTCTACTAAATCAGCAGTGTCCCAAATAATGCTTTCAGGCTGATTAAAACGATTCTCTAATTGCAGTGCTGGATAGTGATATCCTTTGGGTCCTCTGATTTTAAAGCCATTATCATTGGCCGATTGTTCATCATTAACTGCAGCTTTGGCCATCTGAGTTCTTTTCTGTGTTGATAAGTATACTGGCAGGTCTGCACTGACCTGAACTTGGAGTTCGATGAGCTTAGCAATTTGTTGTTGCGCACTTTGACGATTGGTTAGAAATGCTTGGTGAGTCGCTGACGCTTGATAAATTTCTTTACTCGCTTTAGAGGTAACTTTACCTCTATTGAGCTGTTGTTGATTAGTTTTCACTTGTGCTCCAATAGCAATAGTTGCGTGAACTTGAGTAGGAGTGTTAATTAAGTTGACTCGTTTTTCCTGAGAGACGGCAACCATTTTAGGTTGAATGTTATTTAACCTAACTGGCTTATTAACCGGAGGTAATGTCTTAGTATAAAAAGCTTTTTTAATTACGGTCATCTCTGAACTCATTACTGAGCTATTACCTTTTTCTACAATAGCATCAACGATTGATTCTCCCCCCAAGGTGATATTTTTTATCAGCTGCGGGCGCTGCTTGCCTGTTGATGGCGGGGCTGTTTGATGTGCTATTTTACTTGAAGAAAGTATAAGGTGGGCGCAACTTTCATCTTTACCTAGACCATTAACGGCTAAGTAGGAAGGGATATGAGCTTGACTTTTTTTATCTAGAACCAAAGCCGACTTTATAATACTTGCAACGCCTGAAGCATTAAAGGTATGGCCAACATTACTTTTAACTGTGCTAATCGCTGTGTTTGGATAAACAGTTCGTAATGCTTGGCTCTCAGCGAGGTTTTCACTCGGAAAACCACTGCCATGAGCTTCAATGCTATTAATAGCTGCGGCGTCAATTCCAGCAAGCGCTAGTGACTGAGCTACCGCTTTTTTGATGGCCTGTTCATCCTTACCACTGGCAAAACTTACCGCATCAATAGTGGCATATATCTGTACTTCACTAACCTTCGACTCAGGTTTAACAACAAAAGCAGCGGCCCCTTCACCGACTAACCAATTTTTTTGCTCTAAAACGTTTTGCAACGGTCTGGCATCCATTGATACCTTGCCATAATGCTGACGCAGGGTAATATTTTCAACAGAACCGGCTAGATCAACCGCTGCAATAATAACAGCATCAATATCTGATGTTTGAAATAAATTTTCAGCAAGCTCTACGCAACGATATACCGAGTTTTCTTCTGCAGATAAAGTGATCGCCGGACCTGAAAAGTCCCATAATGCCGAAATACGTGAGGCCATAATGTTACCAATAAAGCTAGTATATTGGTTCAGCTGTGCGGCAAAAGCCACACCATCTTTGGCGATATTGGTTAAGGTTAAACGCTGCTCATCGCTCAAGGTGATACCTTGTTGCAATAAGCTGTCCTCAATTTGTGTGGTTAGGTTAACACGGCCACGGTATTGATGGAGCTCCAATTCAATACCCATTGCGACTAAAACGGCAACATTAGTCCCCTCTTTCAGACCAGCATCTTTAGCCGCATTATCAGCGACTTTCATCATCATTAATTGCTGAGGAATTAAGCAGTCTTGTTCGTTAGGCGGTACTTTAAAACGTAAGAAATCAATATCAAAGTTTTCAACATAGCCACCACGAGGCGCTTTATTTAATGATAAAGCATCCATTACTTGCACATTTTGTTCTATACCTTTCCAACGCTTGGTCGGCAACTCTCTAAAGGTGTTGGCATTATCAATAATTAAACGGTCAAAGCTTGCTAAGTTCTCTGCACCACCAAAGTGTGCATCCATACCAATAATGGCTAAGGGTTCTCTGGGGTTAACTTGTTTGACCGTACTTTCTAATTGCTCTGTTGGTTGCTGCAAAACCAAATGCGCATTTGAACCACCAAAGCCAAAAACACTGACCCCAGCAATTCTGGGTTTAGCGCTCTTTAGCTGAGTTGTTGACGTTGGCCAAGCAACGGTCTCAGTGGGCATTTGCTCCCCACCTAAATAGCCTTTTTTTGAACTAAGGGGTTCATTTAAATTAATGGTTGCTGGAATTTTAGCTTGGTTAAGTGCCCAAATAGTTTTCATCATGCCAGGCATACCTGCCGCGGTTAATAAGTGCCCTAAGTTAGACTTTACTGAACCGAGTAACGGTTTATTGTTTTGCTTTCGAGGAAATCGACTAAAGAATGTATCCATCGAAGTAAGCTCTACATTATCTCCTTTTGGCGTACCTGTTGCGTGACATTCAATGTAATCAACATCGCGGGGGTCAACGTTAGCATCATCATAAGCACGTTCATAAACCAGTACCTGACCTTTGGTATTTGGGCTTAAAACAAACTCACCTTTACCGTCGTTAGATAATGCCCCTCCTTTAATAATCGCATGAATTTTATCACCATCTCTCACGGCATCACTATGACGTTTTAATACCATCATACCGGCGCCTTCACCGGCAAATAAACCTTCTGATTTTTTATCAAAGGGCGCATGAATATTATTTGCTGGGTACGCTTGGAAAATAGAGAAACCCATATTAACAAACATGGGATCTGAGCCAGAAACCGCACCAGCTAACATCATGTCAGCTTTGCCGGTATGAAGATAATCACAGGCTAATTTTACCGAATAACAACTCGACGCACAGGCAGCATCAATGGCAAAATGTGTGCCACCTAAACCCGCTGCTTTAGCGAGTAATGCAGCAGGGTAACCGGCAACTAAGCCATTATCAGCATGGATATTAGTCTCGGCTATCGCCGTCGATGAAAAGTGACTTAATTGAAAGTCTGTATTGAGCAATTGCTTTAACGCGCTATCAACGACTTGATGATATAAGGGCATGAATAAGTGGTTGGACGATTTTGTTGGAAACGATAAGTTACCTAAAATCACGCCACACTTTTGAAGTTGTTCACTACCCCAATAACCCGCATCTGTTAATGCTTGTTGAGTCACATAAAGTGCCCATTGATTGAGTTCATCTAGTTGATTTAAATAATCGGCAGTTAAGCCGTTTTCTTTTTGGGTAAAAGGGCTGGTATCAAAATGAAAATCACGAATATAGCCACCATGTACACAATAAAACTTATCGGTGTCACCTTTCTTTCCCTTATATTTTGCAGGGTCAACACCCATTTGTTCACTGGTGGCTTTGCTCCGACAATCTTGTTTTTTAAGTAATTGTTGCCAAAATTCCTCAGGGCCACTTGAGCCCGGGAATAAATTAGCAATACCTACTACAGCAATATTTTCCATATGTTCCTCTAAAGAGAGTGCTTAGTTGTCATGGTCAAACGTTTGTTCAATCGACAGTTTTATTAGTTTGTTACGATAATAGAGCCATTAAATAAGGTATAAAGATCAAGCGTTACCCCGTGGCTAATCAGTTTAGCAATAGCTCTAAAGTAAGTTAGTTCGTCATTGGTACCCTTAGCATTAACAGGCACTGATAGGTGTTGTTTTTGCGCTTTACCGTAATCAATAATCTGTTTGTCATCATCGAGAATTTTATCAACCCAACTACACAATGAACGTCCAGGCCCCATTTCAATGAAGACTCGCGCACCTTGTTCATGCATGGTATTGACTAACCTTGGAAAGTCGACCCGCTCGCACAAACATTTAGCCACACTGTGCGCGATAGCTTTACTTAATTGTGGTACCGGTAAATAGCAGGAACTTGAATACATTTTGGTTTTTATCCGAGGTGTGACTTCCATCGTATAAAGTTCAACCATGTCAGCGTATTCTTTATTGGCTGGCTCGCTGTGAATAGCATTTGCCATATTAAGTGGCATAGCTCTTACGCCCATTTTTTTAATCACTCTAAGACAATCTTCGGGAAAGCCTGCCAGTAATAAACTGTCGGGGGTATTAATAATGGTGCAATAGACCCGATCTTCACCCTCACTAGCGGCTATGACATCATCAAGTGTTGCTTTTATGGTGTATGTTTCCCAGATAAGTTCGTCATGGGTTCCTGAGTCTAGACCCCAATGTTCTCGTAAAGTGAGTAAATCACCGGATAAACGGTGGTTAAAAGTATCCGACTGGCTTAAACGTTCACTCATTAATCCCGGCTGTTGCCATGCACCAAGTGCGGCATACATGCTGATCTCTCCCATCGAATATCCAGTGGCGTAATCAGCTTTTACTTTAAATACCTTTTCAAATACTTTGGTAAAGGCGCAAGCAAAACCAACACCGGCCTCAGCAATACCGGCTAAGTTGCCACGCAGATCCAAATCAAGTTGCTTAAGAGCATTAAAGTTTGGTCGAATGATGGTGCGGGGATTGAGTAAGGTATCTTTTAAACTGGCGCCAATATCGTCGGCTAAATTAGCGACATCTTGATAAATCTCAGGAAATAGATGAAATAAATCTCGCCCTAAACCCACGTAAGTTGCACCAATGCCTGGGTATAAAAATGCAATATTTTGATCATCATCTAATGATTTGTTTAACGGCACTGGCGTGAAATAACTGCCTTTGGGCGTTCGCCATTCTTTTTTGCTTACAAACGCTGAGTCAATGCCCAACTTTGCTAATTGAAGCTCTCTAAGCAATTCTTCTTTTGAGTCAGCTAACAGAGCAATGGTGTAACGGCCCATACATGCTTGGGCTTGGCGATAATATTTTAAAGCAATGGTGTGGAGCTGTTGATGATCATGCTCAAGTTCAAGTTCAAGTTCAAGTTCAATTAATTTTGCCAATAAATTTTGTTGATAATTAGCCGTTACCAAGACCATCTTTAAATCACTGCAGGCGATAAAACCGTTATAACGAATATCGTTAGCCGGCTTTTTTTCATCTGTGCTCGTCGGTTCATTTTCTGGAATAGCTTCTTGAAGCACCACGTGGCAATATTCATCATTAGCCGCTAAACAGCTATAAGCAGCAAGATGAGCACTGCCATCATGATGTGGAAACCAAGGTCGTGACTCTGTTGGTAGGTAGAAGTTTGACGCTTGCCATAACGAAAGTTCATTAGCTTGAGGAAGCTGCCAATCAGTAATAGCTGGAATATAACGTTGCTGCAAAGCAATAACCGTCCGCAATAAACCTAATACTTGTGAAAAACCTTTTCCTTCACCACTAACACTTCGTGCACAAGATATTGCGGTGGTTAGCTGCTTGCTATGATAAATTGATAATAAAGCCGATGATTCAGCTTTTACACTCTGGGGATTTGTTAAAGCTGAAACTTCAAGTAAACCAATATCGGCGATATTAACCGCTGAATTTTTTAACGCTGATTGAATAGTTTGTTTGATATTATCGCCAACAGCAAGGCCTTTTAACCATGAATAAACATAACAGTTAGTTGTTTGAACAAACGCTTTCGATGCAAATAACAAGGCCGATATTCCATGACAAACTTGGTAACTATTAAATGTTTGATCAAAGCTAATGGTTGATGTGAATGCTTCATTTTGCTGGTTGTTTGATATCCCACAGCACATAAAATCTGAGTTAACACCGACAAGCGCAACAAGTTTATTCCCCTCAACTAAACGCTCAAGCACCAGTAGTGCTTGGGCTAAAGAGTTAACGACCATTGTTTTTTTTGATGAACCTATTTGTTCTACGTCATTTTTCGTAACTGTATTTTCATCAACAATAATAACCGATATATTTGAGCTATTTAACTGGTTAGCGGTGGCCATGCGATCAACAGCTTGTTGACAGTTTTCCATACTAAACTGAGTAAAGTCACTTTCTTCAGCCGGTCTATGATTTTGCTCTTCATCGATAATTTTACTGACAACATTACCAGGTATTGTACCAAGGTAAAGCGCACGTTCAACACGATCAATATTACCTTGAACACTTACTCGATTAGTAAATTGAGCATCCATACCGATAATAGCGCTATGGTAACTGCCGTTAAGGTTTGCTGACACCATTAAGCCGATTCTCTACTTAGCTCAACTTTTGGATAAGGTGCTTTTAGCGGTTCTTTTTTAGGTAAAAACAAATCATTTAAGTTAGCACTGGCAGTGACTTTAGCTGACGTTAATTCACTCAACACTTCATTTGTCTCACTGATCAATTGAATATCAGCGACCAATGAACCACGTTGCTTACCTTTACCTGAGCTTTTAACGACATTAAGTTGTAAATAAAAGCGTTCGCCAATAGCGACTTCACGATATACCTTCCACGTTTGTGTACTTGAAGGCAAACTACCTAAACCTAGTTGTTTTTTCACCCAAACCAACATCGCTTGATAAGCGATATCGTTTGCAAAAATATTACTTGCCTCCATAGGGAATTGCCCTTGTTTAATACCAGCAATTTCAGGCACTTGACAACGTAATAATAAACCTTGATCGTTACATTCGAGTATCTCAGTTATTCCTTGCAAACTTGGTCCATGAAATAAGGTCCCATTGGTATAAAGATGTGCAGCACTCTCACCTATTTTAGTGGTATTAATCTCAGAACACACTTTTGGCATGGCTTTAGGCTGACTGACTAACGTTAGTTGTGCGCCGTAATGAAATACAGATTTGCCTTCTTCGTTAACACTTGAAATTTTAGAGTCAACAATTAAACTATCGCCAATTAACGGTTCTTCAATCAATGTTGCTGTCATATCGATTTGATAGTCAAAAGCCTGAGTGCCATGACTGTTACCGTCAAATATGACACCTTTGAACAACTTATAATTAGCTAAGCTTTGGTAAGCAAAACCATCGAAAGCAGCTTGTGCAGCATCTTTCATCCATGCAATAGCACACACTGTTGGTAAGACTTGGTCATCACCAATCGTGTGATCTACTAAAAAGGCATTGTTAGCTGCTTCTAGTGTTTTAGTGACACTCACGTTTAAGCGACTACATCCTCGTTTTTTTAACAGTTTTACACCTGCTCGATCCTTAGATAGGTCATTACCAACAAGAATTTGAGGACAACGGTTGCTATTGGCAGCCAATTCGCTTACCAATAACTTTGCACCAGCATCAAGAGGAATAATATAAACACCTCGGTCATTAAACATACGTTTAAGTTCAGGTGTGACCATACCGCCATCCCAAGGACCCCAATTAAAACTCAACACTTGAGCACTTGGATTTAACGCTTTAAATCGATAAGCCGTTTTATTTAAAATGTCGTTAGCCATCGAGTAATCAGACTGACCTGAGTTACCATAGAAACCGGCCGCTGAAGAGAATAAAACTAAGTGTTTAATATTTTCACTTTTTGTGGCCGCTAACAGTGATAACAAGCCATCGATTTTAGTACGATAAACTGCATTAAATTCTTCTAAGGTTTTTTGCTCAATAAATTTGTCAGCCAAGACACCTGCACCATGAATAATGCCACTTACCTGACCAAGCTTTTTAACTAATGGCCCAACCGCAGCATCAACACTGTCACTTTGGGTAACATCTGCAGCTGCATAATACGCTTGACCACCTGCCACTTTAATTGCATTTAATGTTTGTGCAATTTCGCGATTAGCTAAAACTGGGCGAACCAACTGACTAACTTTTACTGGCGTTGGTTTTTCACCTGCGGCGATAAGTGTTTGCATTGCCGCTTTTTTCAAGTCAACTTCTTCACTAATACCGTTTGCCCAATTTGGCTCGTTAACGTCAAATGATGAACGACCAAGTAAAATAAACCGAGACTGATATTGTTTAGCAATCTCAATAACACAATGGGCCGTCACACCTTTTGCGCCGCCACTAACTAAAAATACTGAGTTATTATCAATCGTATTACTCGCACTAAGCGAATAGCTATCGGTAGTAACAGCGGTTAATGTTAAACGTCCACCCATAGTGTTACTCAAATTATCAGTATCGTAAGCGACTTCGACCGTTGCTGTATCAATATCAAGTAACTCGTCACGGATAATAGTAGCCACTTTGTCTGCGGTTAATTGAGCTGATAAATCAACGATGCGACAGAAAACGTTGGTGTCGCCAGCATTCCATTCGTGATTAATTGTTTTCACTAATCCAGCTAAACCGGCTTGCACTAGATCAGCGTTAATATCTGCTTTAACTGGTTGTAAACCTTCTGTAGTCGCAAAACCTAATGTCCCACCTTGACGGGTAACTACCATGAATGCAGCACGGGCTTTATCTGCGAGTTTAACGTTACAAAGCTTAGCTAAAACAAAGGCTAACATTAATCCTTGTTTTGCTGCTTCAGGGTATTGAATCGCATTAATGTTATGATTGGCTTGTAAATAGATCACGTTATCAAGCGGTGCATTAATCTCGATAATTTGTTTTATCTGAGCTTCATCAAGCGTTTTATCATTGGTACCAATTTCAATTACATTAACCGCTTGGCTGAATGTTTTCTTTGAACTTGAAACAACCCAGTTAGGTTTTAATGCGGTAACATGCCAACCCGCTTTAAGTAATTCTGCACTTAAAGCGATAGCTGCACCGCTGCCATCATCAACAATTAACGCATTAGCACCTTTAGCATCTTCACTAATTTTATTAACTGATGATAATGCCATTAATGCAACTTTAGCACTCGGTGCCCCTTTAAAGTTCCCCACAACTTCAACCGTTTGCTCGGCAACAGGTAACGGTGATTTAACGCCAGGAGGTGTTGGTTCAGTTGGCGACACTTTACCTTGCATGTAGCTAATAATTTCACCTAAAGTGCGCAGTTCTGCTAAATCTTCCGGGTTCAGCTCTGGCAGGTCTGAAATAGTTTCTTG
>CAWVSL010000026.1:0-39422 GCA_963933115.1 uncultured Colwellia sp. | reverse complement strand
CGATACTGGGCTTGAACCAGTGACCCCCGCCTTGTAAGGGCGGTGCTCTCCCAACTGAGCTAATCGCCCAATCCTAAATTTACCGATTCGAAAACTGCATAACAGTGTGCGTTTCAGTGGGGCGTATTATAGGGAGATCGAAAAACCTGTCAACAAAAACCAAGCACTTTTTTGCAAAAAATGTAGCAAAGGTACCTAACTGCTTTAAAATGCAACAGCTTGATTGTTTTATCATCTTCTTTATTTTTGTTATTACCCTTTATTTCATTGATAATTGCTCAATTCATCAATTCAATTGCTATCAATTCAATTACCCTGATAAAATAGCGCTAATTTTTAAGTGACACACTTTACACACGAGAATGCTTTTCTAAAGCAATTTCATGTTTTTGATAATGAGACTTTTATGACTTTAACGACGCGTTTTGCTCCTAGCCCAACTGGCTACTTACATGTTGGTGGTGCACGTACTGCATTATATAGCTGGTTATATGCCCAGAAAAATGGTGGCGATTTTATCCTTCGTATCGAAGATACTGATCTTGAGCGTTCTACTCAAGCCTCTGTTGATGCCATTATGGATGGTATGAGCTGGTTAAACCTTGAATGGACCCACGGCCCTTATTTTCAAACAAAACGTTTTGATCGTTATAAAGAAGTTATTGAGCAGTTAATTGAAAGTGGCCATGCTTATCGTTGTTTTAGTAGCGCTGAAGAAGTTGAAGCTATGCGTGAGCAAGCTAAAGCTGAAGGTGGTGTAGAGAAGTACAATGGTTTATGGCGAGACCGTACCGATCACCCATCAGATAAACCTTTTGTTATTCGTTTTAAGAACCCTATTGATGGCGATGTTGTTATTAAGGATATGGTTAAAGGTGATATTACGATCAGTAATGAACAGCTTGATGATTTAATCATAGCGCGCTCTGATGGTACACCTACGTATAACTTAACAGTTGTTGTTGATGACTGGGATATGAACGTAACGCATGTCGTTCGCGGTGACGATCATATCAGTAATACCCCTAAGCAAATTAATATTTTTAAAGCGCTAGGTGCTACCTTGCCAGAATTTGCACATATCCCCATGATTTTAGGTGACGATGGTAAACGTTTATCTAAACGTCATGGTGCGGTTAGTGTGATGCAATATCGTGATGATGGTTATTTACCTGAAGCACTTTTAAATTACCTCGTTCGTTTAGGTTGGTCGCATGGTGATAAAGAAATATTTTCGCGAGAAGATATGATTGAGTTATTTGATCTCAAAGATTGTAACCGTGCTCCTTCAGGTTTTAATACCGACAAGTTGATATGGGTTAATCAGCATTACATGAAAACAATGGACCCTGAGTATGTTGCAAGTCACCTTGCTTGGCACATGAATGAGCAGGGTATTAATGTCGACAATGGCCCTGCATTGGCTGAATTAGTCAAGATTCAAGCAGACCGGGTTAAAACATTAAAAGAAATGGCTGAGATTAGCCGCTATTTTTATGAAGACTTTGATGAACTAGACCCAAAAGCGGTAAAAAAACATTTACGTCCTGTGGTTAAAGAGCCATTGATTTTAGTGAAAGCTAAACTTGCTGCATTAGCTGAGTGGAAACCTGAGTTAATTCATGCCGCTATTAACGATACGGCTGAAGAGTTGGCTGTTGGTATGGGTAAGGTTGGTATGCCATTACGTGTTGCAGCTACCGGGGGCGGTAATTCACCTTCTTTAGATGTAACACTGGCATTGTTAGATAAAGATAAAGTTTTGGCTCGTATAGACTTTGCTTTAGCGGTTGTTGAACAGCGCATTGCTAACAGCTAATCACTCATTTATAGCCAGACCTTGATTTAGGGTACAGGTTAATTAATAGTTGAACAGTATCGTTCGTTTAAAGTTATTTCACCACAGGTAAATACTTTAGGCGAAAGTCGTTTATTACAGGTTATAATAGCCCAAGTGATATTTAATAAGTTTTAGGAGAGTAGTTTGCAGTTTAGTGATTTTGGGTTAGATAGCGGTTTAATGTCGACGGTAGAACATTTGGGTTTTACTGAGCCTACAGAAATACAACAGCAAGCAATACCCGCAGCCATGTCAGGTCACGACTTGATTGCGTCCTCTAAAACCGGCTCTGGTAAAACCTTAGCCTTTATTATTCCTGCAATGCAGCGTCTAACTAAAAATAGAGCCTTGAGTAAAAAAGATCCCCGTGTTCTTATTTTAATGCCAACCCGTGAGTTAGCAAAACAGGTTTATAGTCAATTACGTATGTTTACCTCAGCTTCTCAATTTAAAGCCGTGTTAATTTTAGGTGGCGAAAACTTTAATGATCAAGTAAAAACGTTAGAGAAAGACCCGCAGTTTATTGTGGCGACACCCGGTCGTTTAGCTGATCATTTAACTCAAGGGCATTTTTATTTAAATGGGTTAGAGTTATTAATTCTTGATGAAGCTGACCGTATGTTGGACTTAGGTTTTGCTAAGCAACTAAGCCAAATAAATATGGCAGCCGATCATCGAAAACGTCAAACGCTGATGTTTTCAGCTACGCTTGATCACGCACAAGTTAATGATTTTGCGTTAACCTTGTTGAGAAAACCAAAGCGTATTGCCATTGGTAGTGCTTATACCGAGCACCAAGATATTACTAAACGTTTTTATTTAGCCGACAATTTATTGCATAAAGAAGCCTTACTTGAACACTTTTTAGCGAATGTCTCCTATCAACAAGTCATTATATTTACTGCAACACGAAGTGATACTGAACGTTTGGCTACTTTACTTATTGAAAAGGGCATCAGTGCAGCCGCATTAAGTGGTGAGTTGATTCAAAGTCAACGTAATCAGATTATGGACAGTTTTAGTAAAGGGCAAAAGAAAATACTAGTGACTACTGATCTCGCCTCTCGAGGCCTAGACCTTGTTAATGTTTCTCATGTTTTTAACTTTGATATGCCAAAACATACCGAAGAGTTTGTTCACCGTATTGGCCGAACGGGTCGTGCAGGGAGTAAAGGCGATGCTATTTCTTTTGTTGGCCCTAAAGATTGGTTAAGCTTTAAAAATGTTGAGGGTCTATTACAACAAACCATCAGCTTTGATATTGTCGAGGGATTAAAAGCTAAATTTAAAGGCTTGAAACCCAAAAAAGTTGAAAAAGTTAAAAAATCTTCTGATGATAACGACAAAAATAAAGGAAAGGCTAAGTCAACTAAACCTTTTAAGTCGAAAAGTACAACCTTTCATATTGCTAAGGAAGCAGGCAACATGCCGATTCTACGCAAGAAAAAAACACTTACACCAGACGAAATTGAAAGCAATGACATTGATGAAAGTTAATGGCAGTTTGTTGATGGAAACCTGTTAACGTCTTTAAATCTGTATTAAACTAGTCTAGTTAGTTAGATTTAAAGACAATTCCTCAGGAGCAAAATCATCAACATTAATAGCAGCCATTCTACCTATTTCTGTTTTTCTGAGATGCTCAGCTTCGCTCTGTGTAATTGCTCCTGCGATTAAACCGGCTTCTGCAATTTTATCCAGTTGATAAAAGGGTAATTTAGTACCCACAGCCCGACAAACTTTTTCATAAAGGGGTTCACTGATGATAATGTCATTTAGTGTTTGCTCAAGCATACCTAGGGTATTATTTGGCATGGGGGTTAAATACTGTCCTTGACCTAACCTTGTTCTTGCTTCTGATGGGGTTTGTAAAAACTGAGCCACTTTGTGATCCAGTCTATCTGAAGGCTTGGAAAGAGGTTTACCAAACGGTAATATAATTAAACGTAATACGGCAGCAATTAATCTATTAGGAAAGTTGTTAATTAATTCGTCTATAGCTTCCTGGGTTTTAAATAAACAGTCTTCTAATGCCCATTGCACCAAAGGTAAATCTGCTTTTTGCCTACCTTCATCATTAAAACGTTTTAATGTTGCTGAGCTTAAATATAAATAACTTAAAATATCACCTAGACGGGCTGACAGCCTTTCTTTTCGTTTTAAATTGCCACCAAGCGATAGCATTGAGATATCTGATAACATTGCTAAATTAGCACTGAAACGGGTGAGCTGCTGATAATACTGCCGTGTTTCATCTTTAAAAGGCGTTGGTAGTAATTTGGCTCCAGTCAATGAAAACCAAAAAGAACGCAAAATATTACTTAATGCAAAGCCGATATGACCAAATAATGCATGATCAAAATCACTTAAGGCTTGTACTTCATCTTCACAATTTGCGGCTTGTAATTCTGCCAGAACATAAGGGTGACAGCGAATAGCGCCTTGACCATAAATAATCATATTGCGAGTTAGTATGTTTGCTCCTTCAACTGTGATGGCAATGGGTGCGCCTTGATAAGCTCTAGCTAAATAATTACTAGGACCCATACAAATACCTTTGCCACCATGAATATCCATGGCATCAATAACAGATGATCGCATTTTTTCTGTTAAATGATATTTTGATATCGCTGAAATTACCGAGGGTTTTTCGCCTAAATCGATGGCACCTGTTGACATAGTAGTTACCGCATCCATCAAATAAGCATTACCGCCAATTCGTGCCAAGGGTTCTTCAATACCTTCCATCTTACCAATAGGTAATTTAAATTGACGTCTAATTCGGCTGTATGCACCCGTAGCTAAAGCGATTGATTTTATCCCTCCAGCACTAGTTGAAGGTAGGGTAATAGCGCGACCTACTGATAAGCACTCAACCAACATTCGCCAACCTTGGCCTGCCATTTCAACACCACCAATAATAAAGCTTAATGGGACAAATACTTGTTCACCTTGTGTTGGGCCATTTTGGAAGGCTATATTTAATGGGAAATGGCGTCTGCCAATGGTAATTCCTTCTAGGTTAGTTGGAATAAGAGCACAGGTAATGCCTAAGTCGCTTTTTTCACCCAGAAGTTTATCAGGGTCTTGTAATTTAAATGCAAGTCCTAAAACAGTAGCAATGGGAGCAAGTGTTATATAACGTTTATTCCAAGTTAGGCGCATGCCTAACATCTTTTCACCTTGAAATACGCCATTGCAGACAATACCAACATCTGAAATAGCGCCAGCGTCAGATCCCGCTTCTGGACTAGTTAAAGCAAAGCAGGGGATTTCATCACCCATGGCTAAACGAGGTAAGTAATAATCTTGTTGCTCTGTGGTGCCGTAATACTGCAATAATTCACCCGGACCTAACGAATTAGGGACGCCAACCGTACTGGCGAGTGTGCTACTTACTCCGGTTAGCTTTTGTAAAACACAAGATTGAGCATAAGCACCAAATTCTAAACCGCCATATTGTTTCTTGATTATCATCGCAAAAAATTTATGTTCTTTTAAAAACTTCCAAATTTTGGGGGGTAAATCAGCACGCTCATGAGTGATATGCCAGTCATTGACCATTTTACATAACTCTTCAACAGGACCATTAATGAAAGTTTTTTCGTCCGTACTGAGTTTAGGCTGAGGATAGGTATGTAGTTTCTTCCAATCAGGCGAGCCTCTAAAAAGATCGGCATCAAACCAAGTGGTACCAGCTTCTAATGCCTCTTGTTCGGTTGATGACATTTCAGGCATAATGTTTTTAAATAAGCTCAACAAAGGGCTACTAATATTTTTTTTACGAAATTCAACAATATTGAATACTAAGGCAGCTAAGGTAAAAATAATCCAACTGATTAATGAGGTAATATTAAGAAAACTACCAATGGCCAGTAAAGCAATAAAGGAAATAGTAAACGTCAATAGTGAGGCTTTGTGGTAAGCCATGAACCAACATAAAGCCAATGCACTGATAAACCAGATAATAAATTCCATAAAAAATCCTTATTAAGGTGTTAATACCAAACGGATAAGTGAGTAACATGTAAGGTTTTTAAATATCTTACGCATTTTCCATTCATTTAAGTATATAATTATTTTTCTGGTTTATGTTGATGTAAATATTATTTTTAAGAGATTTTTATGTGCGAACTTTTAGCGATGAGCGCTAATGTACCTACTGACATTTGTTTTAGTTTTAGTGGTTTAATGCAAAGAGGTGGTAATACAGGGCCTCACAAAGATGGCTGGGGTGTTACTTTTTATGAAGGTAAGGGCTGTCGTAGTTTTAAAGATCCCACACCAAGTGCTCATTCACCAATTGCGCGATTAGTTACAGAGTACCCCATTAAAAGTGAAACTGTTATTTGTCATATCCGTCAAGCAAACTCTGGCGCGGTATGTTTAGAAAATACCCACCCCTTTGTAAGGCAAATGTGGGGTAAAAATTGGACTTACGCACATAATGGTCAATTAAATGGTTTTTATCAAGCACTGCCTATTAAACTGCATTTACCTATCGGTTCAACAGATAGTGAACATGCCTTTTGCTGGCTATTAGATCAACTTCACTATAAATTTGGAGACAGAGAGCCCAACAAGGAAGACCTATTTGCCTTCGTTGCTCTGTTAACTGACAAAATAAATGCTTTGGGCGTATTCAATTTAACGTTAACTGATGGTGAAAGCTTATTTGTTTTTTGTTCAAATCATTTACACTGGATTACACGCCGTGCACCTTTTGGTAACGCCAATCTAATTGATGCTGAAATGCAGGTGAATTTTAATGAAGAGACTACACCTGACGATGTCGTGACGATTATTGCTACTAGACCATTAACCGACAATGAACATTGGCATAAAATGAAAGCAGGGCAATGGCATCTATTTTGTTTAGGTGAGTCAGTCGTTAGCGGTGGTTGATTTTTTTAGTGAGGAGTCATTAGTGATAACATCATTAACAGTCAAGGTGGTTAATTGTGCTTCAAATTGTTCAACACCTGCTTTGACTTGATAAAGTTTAACCAGTAAAAAATCTAATTCTGGCGCGAACCAAGCATAGGTTACGCGTTTTTTTTCAAGAACTTCACGTTTAAACCTTACTGTTTTAATTAAGCCGTAAGGTAATACTAGTTCCTCTTCACCATCATTTTGATAAACATAATCTTTGATAGACCCTGATGTACTTACGACCGAATAAGAGAAACTATTTTTCTTAGCGATATCTTCTGTATCAGGGGTCTCATAAGCTTTAATTAAATTGATTCTATGTTGTAAATGATAGCTCAATTTATCTTGTAATCCGTTCGTAATATCTAGCTTGATAGTACGATTATCTTTAATGTTTGTTGCCGTTGATTCATTGTGATCGAATGACCAGTGATAAGATTTATCTCGACCTGTCCCTTTACGTTTATATAAGTAGCTTATTGGAATAACTTTATTGTCGTCTACTTTTAAAATAGAGGTTTCACGACGCTTATCTGAAAATATTAACCATTTTATCTTACTGTGGTAGCTGTACTCGAAATTGCCATCAACAAGTTTTTTAAGTGTTCTAGTCGATGTTCCAACGGGATCTGATTTATGAAGAATACTATAGGTTGCAAGAAAAGGTTGGACGATGAGGGGATTAGATATTTCATCACTGGGTTTTTCGTTGGCTTGCGTAAAAGGCAGCGAGCCAACAAATAAAGCTAATAGAATTAGATGGTTAAAAGATTTAAGTGTTGACATTCTCTTACCTTATCAAAAATATAGATTATATTATAATCGATTTAAATGAATCAAAGACTAATCTTCGTTAGCATAGCCTGCAATGGGTAAAATATCACCATCTAATACTGATTTTTCGTTAGCCATTGTTAAACGACCTAAACCAAACCATTTTACCACGAGTGGATAAATACGGTGCTCTTGTTGATGTACTCGTTTCGCTAAATCATCAGCGGTATCTTCAGGGAAAACAGGGACTTTAGCTTGTAAGATCACCGGTCCACCATCAAGCTCCTCAGTAACAAAATGAACACTCACACCATGTTCGGTATCACCGGCATCAATGGCTCGTTGATGGGTATTCAAGCCTTGATACTTAGGTAATAGCGAAGGGTGAATATTGATTAACCTACCTTGAAAGTGATTAACAAAATCTGCGGTTAATATTCGCATAAAGCCAGCTAATATAATTAGATCTGGTTTCAAACAGTCAATTTTAGCAATGATTGCTTGGTCGTAGTTTTCTCTTGAGTCGAAATCCTTGTGAGATAATGACATTGTTTCAATATCAGCGTTACTTGCTCTAACTAAACCGTAGGCATCGGGTTTGTTTGACAGCACACCAACAACTTCGCCAGGAAATGTTGGTGATTTACAGGCATCAATAATTGCCTGTAAATTAGTACCACCGCCAGAAATTAATACAACAATTCGACTTCGCTTTGACTGTAATCCTGGCATCGCTTCATTAAACTCCGGTGCTATTGTTAATAACAACTTGTTCTTCGTTATCTTGAGCTGTTTCAATTGCACCAATATGCCAAGCATCTTCACCATGTGCTTTTAATAACTCGATACTTTGCTCAAGTTTATCTGCAGGTACGGCTATAACCATACCAACACCACAATTAAAAGTACGGTACATTTCATGTGTCGTAATGTTACCTTTTTCTTGAAGCCAGTTGAAAATTTCAGGCCATTGCCATGAACTTCCATCAATAACAGCTTTAGCACCTTCAGGTAAAACCCGTGGGATATTTTCCCAAAATCCACCACCAGTGATATGACATAAAGCATGAGCATTAACATCTTTAAGTAATGCTAATACCGACTTGACATAAATTTTAGTGGGTTCAATTAAATGATCGCCAATGGTTTTACCATTAAGTAACTCATCAGTATCAGTATTATTAACTTCTAATACCTTACGAATAAGTGAATAACCATTTGAATGTGGACCAGACGAACCAAGGGCGATGATTTGATCACCAGCAGTGACTTCGCTGCCATCAAGTAAACGAGACTTTTCAGCAACACCGACACAAAAACCAGCAATGTCATAATCACCTTTGTGGTACATACCTGGCATTTCAGCCGTTTCACCACCAACTAATGCACAGCCAGATCTTACACAACCTTCAGCTATACCTTCAACAACAGCGGAGGCCACATCAACATCTAATTTAGCCGTTGCGTAATAATCTAAGAAAAATAAAGGTTCAGCACCTTGTACTATTAGATCATTAACACACATTGCGACTAGGTCAATGCCAACGGTGTCGTGTTTAGCTAAATCAATCGCTAATCGTAGTTTAGTACCTACACCATCAGTGCCTGCGACTAAAACAGGTTCTTTATAACCTGTGGGTAATTGGCAAACTGAGCCAAAGCCACCTAAACCACCCATAACTTCGGGACGAGTTGTACGTTTTACCGCACCTTTAATGTTTTCAACAAGGGCATTACCAGCATCAATATCAACACCAGCATCTTTATAGCTTAAGGACTGTTTTTGTTTGCTCACGAGAAACCTCAAAAATTACCGACAGTATTTAAAGGCCCGTATTCTAACAGCGCATGGCCGAGGATAAAATCTTTATAAGAAATTATTTTTATTATTGGCCAAAAACAAGTAATATCACGGCTATGAAATTGATTATTCGGCTTGCTTTTATTAAATATGTTTAAAAACTGTTCTGTTTTTTGCGTTATTCTTGTTTTTACTTTATCGAGTTGGGTAAATGCTGTTGAAGTTAAAGATTTATATCAGGCAAAAGTACTTGTTACTTCACAAGACTCATCTCAAAGAAGTAGTGCGCTAAAAAAAACAATGCAGACAGTGTTGGTCAAAGTTGGGGGTGAAAAATTTGTTTTATCCAATGCACTAATACAAAAAGCACTAAAAAATCCTCGTCTTTATGTTTCTCAGTTTAGTTATTCGCGGGCAGAAACCAAAACCTTACCGATAGAAACTGTTCCTGCTAATAATTCGGAATCTTTATTTTTAATTGCCAGTTTTGACGAAAATAAAATCAATCAGTTATTACAAAAAGCCCGATTACCCTTGTGGGGAAGGTTACGTCCTAAGGTACTTTTTTGGTTAGTTGAAGAAGATTTTTTTTCTCGTCAAATATTATCTGAGTCAAGCCATTCTAATGCACCATCACTAGTTCTAAGCCTGGCAGAAAAGCGTGGACTGCCCGTTATTATTCCATTAATGGACTTTACCGATGCAACCCAAATTGTGATTCCTGATCTATGGGGGAAATTTTCTACTCCTATAATGGCGGCATCAGAACGTTATGGAGCAGACGCAGTGGTTGTTATCAGAATTTCAAATTCTAGTTTGTTAAAAGACATTGAGGTCAAAGGTGACTGTCGACCTCTTTGTGATACGCTAAATAATCCCCAGCAGTATGTATTAGATTGGTCTCTGTTAGGTGCGCAAGTTAATAAATCTTCTGAGAAAAATTATCAGGGCAGTGACAGCGAATCATTATTAACAAACGCATTTTCTGATATTACCGATGTTATTTATCAAGGTTACGCTTTGTCTGAATATGCAAATGATGAATTGATAATTGATGTCACTAATATTGAGTCTATGAATGAATACATCGCATTAACCAATTTTTTACTAGATCTTTCTGTAGTTAACTCTGTGGTATTATTAAGTGCTGATGGGAGTAACCGACGCTTTAAACTTGACTTACTGGGTTCAAAACAAACTTTATTGTTATCATTAAAGCTTGATAATCAGCTTGAACAATATAGTGATCCCTTTGCTAAAGACTCAGCTAATACCGTACCCGTTTTTTATTGGGGCAAGCCATGAGCCAAATTTCTCAGTTGGCGTTAGCTGTTCAGTTACCTGATGATGAAACGTTTAGCAGTTATAAAACCACAGTTAACCAAGGGATTGTTGCTCAACTTCAGCATTTTATTAACGATCAGTCACCCACAGAGCACACACCTCATAGTTTTTACCTTTTTGGTTTAAAAGGTGTCGGCAAGTCACATTTATTACATGCTTGCAGTGCTTATGCCGCTTCTTTAGGTAAATCTTCCTTATGTTTGTCTTTTTCAGAGCTTAAGCATTTGGCTGTTGAAGTGCTTGATGGTTTAGAATCTATCGATATCATCTGTTTAGATGATATCGACGTAATTTCTGGAGAGCCACAATGGCAGCAAGCAATATTTGATTTGTATAATCGCCTGCTAGAACAAAATAAACGCTTAATTATTACCGGTAACCAAAGTGCTCAGCAATTAGGTATCACATTACCTGACCTCGTTTCTCGTTTAACTTGGGGCTATACCGAACAAGTTAAAGCATTAACCGATGAAGAAAAGATCAAAGCATTACAATTTAGAGCCCAACAGCGTGGTTTATTGTTATCAGATGATGTGGTTAAGTTTTTATTAAATCGATTATCTCGAGATATGGGCAGCCTAATTGAATCACTTGATGTCCTTGATAAAGCATCTATTATAGAGCAAAGAAAAATCACTATCCCTTTCATTAAAGATGTTCTTGAAAAATAGTCTTTATGGCTAGTGAATTTCCCCAGGTATTTCCTCTCAAACATTAGTATTTTATGTACATACTAATTTTCAGGTAACTCTTTGTGATAATAAGTTCTTTTTCCAGTCACACCTGGATATAACCGACTATTGAATTTGTCAGCGTTCATCGCTTTAACGTTACTATCCTTTCCTGTAACCGTAGGGCTAATGGATAAGTTATCTAACCAGTCGTCACCTTCGATCATAGCAATAGGTGGTGGCAGATTTGCAATTATCATTGCACTTTCAAATTCTGGTAATATTCTTTTGGTTACAAACTCTACCCTATCTTTAATGTTGGTCTCACCAATTCGTCCTCTTTGTCCCCAAGCGACAATATAATCTCGAATAGAAGTATTCTCACCACTTGGAAGGTTGGTTACTGCGGTATCCCTTAAAACTTGATATCTTGTCTGCATCATCAGTTCTTCAAAAAGCATCGCGTAATCTTCTCTTGGGGAAGAGTAATTATAATAATCATTGGCGACCTCTATTTTGAAGAAATCTTTAATATCACTGGGTAAATATGACTTCTGAAAGCTTGTAGCTGTTTCACCAGAAAAGCTAACTTGAGCCAAAGCATAGATTTCATCACCAAATAATGGGTAGGCAATAGCTAAATTATCAGACTCAAAATTAGTGCTTAAGGCGGCATCCAAAACACGTGAACTTTGATCATGAATAAACCATTCTGTTTTTGGGAAAAAGTCATTCGCGTGTGCTAGTTCATGGTAAAGCAATGACGCTAAACGATATAAACCGTCGTTTTCATTACGGGTAATACGAATAGTCTCAGAGGGATAGTCAGTGGCGTAGTCATTATCTTTGATATAACGCCAAGGCATTGTAAATTGTAACTCTCGCCCAAAAGACGCTCGATAATCAGCTGACTCATTGATGGTATCCCTTTCATCGGGTGATAACCAAAAATTCTTTGGGTCAAGATATATTGCCCCCGTTGCTGCCCAATAAAAAGAGGGGCGAACATCATAAGAAATCACAATAGCGGTAGTTGCCCTAAGTAAGTTTTTAAAATCATTATTATTATCATTATGTAATAAAAAATCTCTAAATCTATCACCCATCCACCGGTGAGAAACAACAACCCGACTCATGATGTCTTCAACTGTTGGTGTAAGGCTCTGATGTGCTATTAAAGGAAGTTTTTCGAGAGGGCATGAGCTTGTCAGTTGGTTTGAATAAACACAGTTAACGATGTCTTGAGCGTAAGGGCCGGTATTGTCATAAGGAAAAGTGGACGCTTTGCGGTCTTTAAAGTAGGCATTATTTTTAATTAGGTCACTATCTTCAACCAATATAGTGACAGTGTCACTGACAAGAATTCCGTTTGCGGTACCTTTTACTTCAAAGGTTAACAAGGTATCTTTATCAACTCTCGGTGCTTCAAAATTAACGGACAAGCCATTTTCAATAAAGGTTACTTTTTCTTCAGATAGTTGCTCCCAACTAATACTATCAATAGCAATGTCAGCTGATATTTCTGCTCGAAGGGAAACATTATTTTGTTCTAAAACAGCGTGATCTAATCTAGCATTAATAACGCTCACTTCATCTAATACAGTTAAAAAATGGCTTAGTTGTTGTGATTCACCATTATTGTTAAATGAAACATCAAATTGATATTCACCGGCAATAGAAGGTGTAAAAGCAATAACTTTACTAGTATTAGCTAAAAAAACTGTTACAGGACCGGAGGTTTGAGTCCATTTAATATCAGTAATTACTTTGTTTGGAAAGTATAAAAAAAAGTTAACAGACTGATTAACCATTGTTTCCTTGTTAACAGTATTAATTTTTTCTACGTCAGATACTACTGAGTCATTGCATGCGGAAAACAACAAGAAACACACACAAACCAATAGAGATCGTTTAAATTGATTAATGATGTAATTTAAACTTTTATCAGTTCTCATCAACTATCCTTCTTTACTCTAATACTTAAACCTAATTCTTGCCCTCTATATTTAGCATAATAACTGCCTGCAAGGAACATTACGGTTGCTAAAAATAATTCAATTAACGCCCATAGCATGTCTTTTGGAGATACCCACAAAGTCGTTAAACTGTGTAAGAAATATATCATTATAATAAAACTTGACCAGGCGTAAGTATAAGGGTTTCCTTGGACTAAACCTTTTAAAGGAAATAATAACGGTAGAGTAAACATAACGAGAGAAAGCGCTGGCGATAAGCCACTGCTTGGGCTGAGAAAAATCAACCATAAGGGCATAAAAAGCAATAACGAAAAGTAGCTAATTAAAGTGATAGTTTTTAAGTTTTTAGTACTTATACTTTGTTGTTTATTCATTTTAGTTTACTCATTGTTACTGATAAATTATATCAGCTAAATTATAGGTATTAGGAAAGCTTTATGATTTAGTTATTACTAAAGTAATGTTAAAACATTTTCAGGTGGACGACCAATAACCGCTTTACTGCCGTTAGTAACAATAGGGCGTTCCATCAGTTTAGAATGTGTCGCCATAGCATATATAAGTTGGTCATCGTTTGCTTGCTTGAGACTAAGTGCTTTAAATTCTTCTTCTTTGGTACGCATCATTTCTATAGGTGATATATTTAATAGGCTTAATAAAGCTTTAATTTGTTCAATGTTAAGGGGGTTTTTGATGTACTCAACGATAGTTACTTCTTTATTGGCTTTTTGAATCAGTTGTAGCGTTTCACGGCTTTTTGAACATCGAGGATTATGGTAAATTGTTAACATGATTGTCTCTTGTTATTAGATTAATACAGGGTATGTTTCTGTTTTTATAAGCGCTTTAGTTTATCTTCTTGTGCTTGAAATTGTAATATTCTTGCCTTAATTCGTTTTTGTAACAAAGGTTGCTCTACAGCAAAGTTATAACCGGTTTGCAACTCATCAATAGCAGTGGAATATGCGCCTAGTCTTGCGAGTACTTCTGCTTTACTACTGTGCATCAATGCTGTTTTATCTTGTTTTTTATAAATATCAGTTAATAACTCATAAGCAATAAAATTATCAGGTTTAACCAGTAAAAAATCTTGTAAAATTTGGCTTGATTTTTCATATTGTTTTGCAGACAGTAAAACACTGGCATAATTTAAAGTAACAACTTGATTATAAGGCATTAATAAATCGAGATCTTTAAGCATTTTAATGCCACGATCAAATTGTTTAAGGGCAATATAAACATCACTTAATACATCAACATAAAAAAGGTTGTTTTTATCGGCAATTAATAAACGCTCTAAGATGACTTTAGCGGCAATATAGTCTTTATTTTCAAAATACGAAATCGCTAAACCGTAATTAGCAGCCTCTTCTAAAATATAAAGTTTCTTATCAAGTTGACGTTGATAACGTTTAATATTATATTTTGGATCACTTTCATACCTTGCGGTAATTCTTGACTTCGTTAACTCGAAGCTTAACTTTGCTGGTAAATTACGGGCAGGCAAACTATGCGCCCTTTGCCTTGCATCCGTTATTCTTGAAGACGGTATAGGGTGAGTTAGTAACATTGGCGGTGGCGTCGTTTTATAACGATATTTTGCCGCCATTTTGCTAAAAAAGTCAGGTGCACCTTGAGGATCAAAATCGCTGGCTGATAGCAAAGCGATGCCTACTCGGTCGGCTTCTTTTTCGTTCCCTCGGGTATAATTAATACTTGCCTGTTGACCTAATGCCATACTACCCATCAAGGTAGCAAAGCCGACAGTCGGATTCACTAACGATATTAATACCCCGGATATTAACCCCGCCATTGATAATGATTGGCTTTGACTTTGACTCTCAAGTCGTCTTGCAAGGTGCCTTTGGCTTACATGAGATATCTCATGAGCAAGAACAGAGGCTAACTCACTTTCAGTGTCAGCTGCTGTTATTAAACCACTGTGGATACCCACATGTCCGCCAAAAAATGCAAAAGCATTGAGCTCTTTATTTTTAATTAGAAAAAATTCAAAACTGTAATTTATGTCTTGAGCATTTTTTATCAATTGATTACCTAGATCATTGATATATTCAATCAGAATAGGGTCGTTAATGATAGGTTGAGATGCTCTAAGTTGCTTCATCATGGCTTGGCCAATTAAGCGTTCCTTATCAATAGATAATACGCTAATACCAGCAGCACCAATCTCAGGTAATTTGTTTTTATTAGTCTCTACTGCAGAAGAACAGGGGACGGCTAATAATGTTGTTAATGTGGTTGCCAAAATCAAAGGCTTTAGTTTAAACAAATTGTTTTCCAATTATTGAGTTGGCTAATTGCGAGTATGTTAACAAAATATTAATTTGGCGATTTTTTGCTTATTTTGAGCGAAATCAAGTGATGCTTTATCTTTTGATGGTAATAATATCAAAAGATTCCTTTAATTTATTAATTAACTTTTAGATGAAGTTAAAAGTATGTTTAATCAACCCGAGATACACTTTCCTATAATTTGATAAGAGTAATGCCAAAATCAATGATACTGTTAGTGCCAATTAATATTTCATCTTGTACCAGGTCATTGTTAAAGTAACATTAAGCCCCTCAATTATAAATACAACTTTATGTTAAATTATTGGTACCTCTCATCAATAATTTATTTTCAACTGTAGTTGTTTCATTTAGTACGTTATCGAGCAATTATAAATTTATTATCAAAATAAACTAGGTATTGATTGTAATCAATTGTCGCAAATTAGATAATCAAACCATAGTTATTTCCAAAGTTTTTTGTATGCTATATAAATATGATGCTACAACTGAAAAATGTCCCTTGCCTTTAGTTAAAATGCGTGTGATTTTAAAAAAAATGCAACAAGGAGATAGTTGTTTGTTACAAATAAGTGATAAAAGCTCAATCAAAGATATCCCCAAATTTTTGACCAAAAAAGGTTATCAGTTTACCCCCCAATTTCTCAACGATGATGTATTACAGTTACTTATTAAAAGTCATCTTTAACGTTTTAATTAAACAGGTATTTATTTCATATGGTAAAATATTTAAGTCAATGGTATCAGCGTAAATTTTCTGACCCCCATGCCGTCACTCTCGTTATTATCCTTAGTTGCTTAATTTTATTTGTTTATTTATTCAGTGATTTATTAATGCCTGTTTTTGTCGCTTTAGCAATAGCATTTTTACTTGAACTGCCAGTGAACCGTTTAATGCACCTTGGTCTCTCTCGATTAGCGGCAGTGATCATTGTTGTTACAGGCTTTGTTGGACTTTCACTTATTGCCACTTTAGGTTTATTACCTACTATCTGGCGACAAAGTAGTAATTTACTTCAAGAGGTGCCTAATATGATTACTCAATGGCAATCTTACCTACTAACCTTACCTGAACAGTATCCTGAGCTTATAAAAGCAGATCAGATAGAAACCTTTATTAGCTTAGTTAACGAAAAAATTCTGGAATGGGGTCAGGTTGTTATTCAAGCATCTCTTAATTCAATTTCTGATTTGGTTGCCCTGATGATTTATTTTATACTTGTCCCCCTTATGGTCTTTTTCTTTTTAAAAGACAAGAAAGAGCTGTTAACAAGTTTTGCTCACTACTTACCTGAAGAGCGAAGAATGGCGACTCAAGTCAGTATTGAAATGAATCAGCAAATTTTAAACTACATACGTGGTAAGTTAATTGAGATTTTAGTTATCGGTATTGCATCAACTATCGCATTTGTCGTATTGGGCCTTCAGTATGCCGTGTTATTAGGTGTGCTAGTGGGGCTTTCTGTTCTTGTGCCTTATGTGGGGGCAACTATTGTGACAATTCCTGTGATGCTAGTCGCTTTATTTCAATTTGGTATTTCTAGTGAATTTGGTTACGTTATGCTTGCCTATGGAATTATTCAAGCACTTGACGGTAATTTACTCGTACCCTTATTATTTTCGGAAGCGGTAAACTTAAATCCAGTAACCATTATTATTGCTGTTATCCTTTTTGGCGGTTTATGGGGTTTTTGGGGCGTGTTTTTTGCAATTCCATTAGCGACATTGGTTAAAGCGGTATTGAATGCTTGGAACTCAACAAAAATTGAAACAGTTGCTTAGTTCTGAGGTTCTGTTTTTAGGTGGAATAGCTATAAATTGCCATGATATATTGTCATGGCTTCACTCATTTTCTAGCCATCATGTGATTAGTTATCAATCACGTCTAAGACCACTTGGTGGTGGTCTTTAGTTTTAAATTTATTAAATACGTGAGCTATTTTACCATCAGTACCAATCAGAAAACTTAAACGATGAATACCGTCGTATTCTTTTCCCATAAATTTCTTTAGACCCCAAACGCCAAATTGGTCAGCAACTTTATGATCAACGTCAGATAATAACGTGAAATTTAATTCATCCCGTTGACAAAATTTAATCAAACGTTTTGGTTCATCAGGACTGATACCAAATACTATTGTATTAGCTTGCTCTAACTGGGATTTACTATCACGTAAACCTTGTGCTTGAACGGTACAACCAGGTGTCATTGCTTTAGGATAAAAATAAATTAATACTTGTTGACCGTTATCTCCTAGGTAGTCAGATAACTTAATTATTTCACCGTTTTGATCAAGTAACTCAAAAAGTGGAGCTCTATCACCAGCGATTAATGTCTTCATGGGGCACATTCCTTGATTTATAATAAATTTGAAGTGGATTTTTTAATACAACCTTGTACACCTATCTGTTCACAAAGTTGCAAGAATGAACTTTCTAAGTCATCAATACTGGTATTTTGGGTAAGTGAAAATAGTATATGAGCAGTCATGATATTGTTTTGAGGATTAATATCGGACGTGAGTGATGAAATATAAATATCACGGTTTGCAAAAAAAGCGGTACTAGCTTTTAGAAGGCCAGGTTGGTCAATACCTGCATATTCAGCATGATAATGTTGAGTAAATTCTTGAGATTTATAACCAGAAGTTCTTTTCATCATGGTTATAAGCTCAAGTTCTAGTGCAATGGCCGGTAATTTAGCTTCAATTTGGTTTATTGACCGGTTATCTCCATTAAGCAACATAATAAAGGTAAGCTCTAACCCAAAAACAGCCATTCTACTATCAATAATGTTACAACCACATTCACTGACTAATTTAGTTAATTCGCTAACACTCTCTGTTCTACAAGCTCCCATAGCGGTTAATACTAAATATTGCGACATTTAAATGGCCTATATAATTTTTTGAGAAGCCATTGTATCTATCTTTGATTAAAAAATATATCTACGAGTAGCTCCTTTCAACCTTATCTGTTTATTTATACTGCAGTATAAATAAAAAGTCATTGACGTCTTGTGTTTGTAAAAACAGGCAAGTACCATGGGGCGCTACTTAAACTATGGTTTTTATTGTTTAATTTTTTCTAAATGATTAATTTTTTTGGAACTAATTGACTTTGCCTATATCAAAGTTGCCAATGTTTATTATTATTTACTTATGTTTATTTGAATGTATTGGCATAAAATTATTTAGATTTTTATTTTCTCTGGAGTATTGATGAATCGTATAGCCGTTTTTTCTTTGTTGGCCCTCACTGTTGCCGGTTGTAGTAGTGTTGATAATAAACATGCCGTTGGAGGTTTTACCTATGCTAAAACCTCAGAAGCGAAAAAGATAATTATACCAGAGGGAATGGATGTTCCAAAACAACACGCAGACTTCCAAGTTTCTGATGATATTAACCATAATGGCCCAATAGGTGAGTATCTTGACGTTAGAGCTCCATCACTTGTTTTACCTGTTGCTGCCTCATCACGTGTCATTGCTAACTCTGAAGATGCAATTGTTTGGTTTGATAAAATTCTAGAAGATAGAGATTTATTACCATTTATTGAACTAGCCCTGACAAATGAATTGATCTCTTCAAATGTTGGTTTAAACCGAGTTGAAGGTGAAACAGGTATTTTTGAATCTGATTGGTTTAATAGTGAGTCAGAGTCAGGTTGGATTTTTAAATCAATTGACTCCTCTGAAAGCATTCGCTATCGCTATCAATTGATCGCTAAGCCTCATGGCCGAAGTGTTTCTTTGCAAGTATCGCTTATTGATTATATGAAAACAGATCAAAAAGGTGGTGGGAAATCTATTAATCCAATAGACAAACAACGTGCTGAAATGGCAATGGTCAATGAAATTATTGGTCAAGTTGACTATCTGTACCGTTTAGAGGAAAAAGAAATTCGGACTCTGCGTGCCAACAAAAAAATGGTCGCGATCGGTAAAAACCCAGTCGATCAAGCGGCTTATATAATTGAAATGGAAATGGAGTATCTTTGGTCAAATTTACCCGTTTTCTTTGAAAAGTATGGTTTTGTTATCACTGACTTGAATGAGACTAAAAAGATTTATTATGTCGATTTCTTTCGACCGGAAAGTGGTATATGGGATAAGCTTTGGGGCGAAAATACGCCTGTTGTTGATTTAGTCGATGCAAAGTATCAATTTGTATTAACTAAAATTAATAATCAAACAGCGTTAACAATATATGATGTGAACGGTAAAGTACTTCCAGTTGAAACATTAAACCGTTTATTTGACGTGATGGAGCCGGGATTATCTTTCAGAGACGTCTATTAATGTTAAAGATGATGAGCTATAAGTTTGAGTAGGTAAGACGATTAAAATTTAATTAGGCTCTAAAATTAAAAACTCCGCTAGTCGGAGTTTTTTTGTTTCACGGTTGGCAATTTATGGTCTGTTTTTTTGCTTCTCGGTAACGTTTCTTTCAAATCATTCAAGTTTTTTTTACGTAATGGGGTTTTAGCATTTTTTTGAAAAGTACTAAAATTTCCAATCATAATCACACAAACAAGAACAATAATTGCTACGGTTAACCAGTTATTCATTTTATTCTCTAACGTAGATTAATATTGATAATGAAGTTTTGATAAATTTCATTAAGATGATTGAGAATTGCCGACTTGCCTTCAATTGATGAGTTTTTAATAGCATTCTCCAATAATTCAACACTGAATTGTCTTTGGAATTTATCCGCTAATGGGGCGTATGATAAATGCCAAGGCTCATGAGCAATGCCACCACGGTAACAATCGTAAGGAAAATAAAAACCAAAACGCTCACTGTTTTGTTTAAGCCATTTAGTTAATACTGCAAATGGTCCTACATCACTGTATTCCCATGCTTCTAACTGCAATGTATCATCATTTGATAAAAGGTTAGGGGCGTAGACATCAATATCTGTTCCCCAATGGTGCCTACTTCCTCCAGGAATGGCCGAAAAAGTTAAGATGGTTTTTATTTTATCGTGATCTGAAAACTGGCTAATATTAATTATTTCACCATTAATAGACTTTACGTCTGTAATCGCTAAAAATTTGTTATTCCATATTTGAAGCTGACGTTCAAAGCCTCGCCAGCCACTTGCTATGTGTAAGTCAATATTCTGTTCTTTGGCCGCAGCCGCTTGCATTTTTTTATAGGCATTAACCATATCTCGGTGAATGCCTACTTTATCACTTAGCCAATGGATGTGGCTACTCTCTTGCCCTATTAGCTCAGAGTGTAATAGTTTGGGTTCAATATTCATTTAAGTATATTTAATCCACTTATTAATATTGTCTTTAACATAGGACCTTTTCTAAGCTTCGATAATAAATATCAACCAACTTTATGAGTTCATCACAGCCAACACATTCATTAACTTGATGAATGGTGCTATTACAGGGTCCAAGTTCAATAACTTCAGCTCCTGTTGGCGCAATAAATCGCCCATCAGACGTTCCACCAGAGGTTGATACTTCGGGTTTAATACCGGTGCTATCGACTATAGCTTGGCTTACTGAATTTAAAAATATACCGGGCTCAGTGATAAATGGTTTTCCGTTAAATGTCCACTTGATATGGTAATTTAGCTTATGCTTATCTAGTAGTTTGGTGACTCGTTCAACAATAATGTCATCGTTCAGTTCCGTACTATAACGTAGGTTAAATAGTGCAGTAAGCTCACCAGGAACAACATTGGTTGCCCCGGTACCTGAGTTAATATTTGATATTTGGAAACTGGTAGGTGGGAAGTACTCATTACCATTATCCCAATGCATTTCACTTAGTTCAGCTAATACGGACATAGCATGGTGAATAGGATTTATAACATGCTCAGGGTAGGCCACATGACCTTGTTTACCCTTGACCGTTAACTCACCCGAAATTGAACCGCGGCGACCGTTTTTAATGACGTCTCCTATAGTATTGCTACTAGAGGGTTCACCAACAATACAATAAGTGATTTTTTCATTCCTTGCCTCTAAGGTATCAATTACTTTGGTTGTACCATTAATAAAAGGGCCTTCTTCGTCACTAGTGATCAGGTAGGCAATTGAACCTTTATGGTCAGGGTGATTTTTAACAAACTTAGTTGTAGCTACCAACATTGCGGCTATAGAACCTTTCATATCGGCAGCGCCTCTACCGTAAAGCCTTCCATCATGTATAGTTGGCTCAAAAGGTGGAGTAAACCACTGCTCTAAGTTACCTGGTGGTACGACATCGGTATGGCCGGCAAAACAAAAAACTGGGCCTGTATTACCTCGTCTAGACCATAAATTAGTGGTATCTTCAAATACCATAGATTCATGAGAAAAGTTTGATTCGCTTAATATCTCAGCTATTAGTTTTTGACAGCCAGCATCTTCAGGTGTGACCGAGGGACGAGATATCAACTCGCAGGCTAATTCGATAACATTAAGCTCTACTGATTTAAGGTGTTTGTTTAAATTATTTTCGGTAATACTCTTCAATTTAATCTACTCTGTGTTGATTTTCTTTATTATGTTGCTTTAAAAATCGCCTGATATTGTACTTCTTTAAAACCTAAATATAGTTGATTATTTAATTGTAACAATGGACGTTTAAGTAAGGTCGGCTGGTCAATTACTGCATTAAACATAATGTCATCGGTTAAATTGTTTTTAACCACATCAGGTAATTGACGAAATGTGGTACTTCGCTTATTTAATAAAGTCGCCCAGTCACCTTGTTTTACAAAAGCTGTCAACAATTCTTGAGACAAACCTTGCTTTTTGAAATCATGAAAAGTGTATTCTATTTTTTGCTCTTGCAACCACTTTTGAGATTTTTTTACTGTATCACAGTTAGTAATACCATAGAGAGTAACCATGTTCTTCCTTAGTTTAATCAATTTTCATTGTTCTGTTATTACTTGATAATGGTTTAAACGTAATACGCCAACAGCTGCTTCAACAGTATTACGCTTAACTAAAATATAATCGGTATCAAATGTTGATATTGCAAATATGCTTATTTTTTCACTAGCAAGTACAGAGGCAATATCAGATAAAATGCCTGTTAGTGAAAAATCTAATGGACCTAAGACTTCTAACGCTTGCCAATCGGTTTCAACATCATCAGTGGTTAACGAATAGTGGCTGGGAAGTACGATGGAAATTTCATCGTAAGTTTTGGCAATAAAGTAGATAGGCGCAGTAAAAACCACTTTAGGGATCTCACTGTTCGCGGCTAGGCGATGAATAGAAAAATTTTCTCCAATTAACTTCAATGTTAATTTAGACATATGTCACACATACTTTAAACTTGTTTTCATTACTATACCTATATTTTACTTTTAACTCTATAAATGCTTGCTATAAAATATAGCCAAATAATACATGATGTTAACTTCGGTATTGTAGTTTTGTACAGACTACCATAATCAATGATATCCACATAAACTGTGTGTATCATTGTGTATAAATTGTATATACTTAGTTAAGTGACTGTTATTGTTATTTAAAAATGACCCGTTCGTTTTTTGAATGATTTTAATTAATAGTAGCAGTTATCACCAAAAACACGATTAAACTAAAGGGTTCAACGAATCTGTTGATTTGTTAATAAGCTGCATTTTTTAATCGTGTCGATTTTACCTTTGTATACTAAAGACTAATCGATCTATGATTACGTTAATCATAGAAGGTCTCATTGGCTTGAAAAATTCATTTTCACCTCAACGCGATTGTTATTTCATCATTAGCTGATTTTTCGTTACAATAAAGGTCAAGTTATTTTACTTAGTCATTAAAAACTTTAGGTGAAATTATGCTATCGTTAGGAAATAAGGTAGATTGTGTTGGTAACAAATAATGAAGGCCTATGAGTATGAATATCTTTGAAGTAGTACAGTTAGGTCAAAAATATATGAAACTTTGGCCAGAAAAGTCCGAGTTTAGCGTTTATTTTGAAGATTATCGTGTTATTCAAGTAAGTCGATTCGTTTATCGCTATTTTCCTAGTCTCGCTTTATTAAGTATTATAGGTCAGCTCTACTTTGGCTCGATTGCTATTTTACCTCAAGCACTAACATACGGTATATTTATTTTAAGTATGCCATTGCAAGCTTTGGTAATGCTTGGATTAAAGGCAGATAAACATTTACCACCTTCATTATCATCTTGGTATAAAGAAGGTGTAGCAAAAATTAATGAGCAGGGCGGCAATATTAAGTTATTGGTTCACAGGCCTCGCTATCTAGATTTAGCCCAGTTATTAAATATTTCTTATAAAAATTATTCTCACCTATAAACTACTTAAGTTAATGAAGTTTTTTGATATAAACGTATCATAAAGTCTGCTTGACAGTTAAATGAAGTTTGAGCCTTTAACGCTTGTAAAAGATCCTCTGAAGTTTTAAAGGCGAAAGGAGTCATGGCTAATAAATTAATGACATCCTGTCCATTATCAAAATTCATTTGATAATTAAGGTTTATCTCTTCAATTAATTTCAACTGTTTAATTGGAGTCTTACTGACATCATGTTTATTCGCTTGTCTATAGATTAACGATTTGAGCTCAAATAAATGATTCTGAGCGGGTGTCACTGTTAATAAGTAACCTTGGTCTTTAATTACTCGACTAAATTCATCTTCAAGAATCGGTGCATAAATAGAATAGACCCAATCAAAAAATTCATCTTGAAAAGGTAAGTTGGACAAGGTACCAACACTAAAAGAACAGCATTTGTAGCGTTTAGCTGCAATTTTCACAGCCGTTTTAGCTATATCAACACCATAGACTTGGTTTGTCGCGAGTTTATGCTGATGAGTATAGAAACCTTCACCACAACCTGCATCTAATATAATGGCGTTCGTTGAACTGTATTTTATCTGTAGGTTGGTAATCGCTTTAACCAGCGGTTGATAAAAACCTAAATCTAAAAATGATCGCCGCGCTTTTACCATTTCTTTATTATCACCGGGATCTCTTGAATGCTTATGTTGTACCGGTAATAAATTAACGTAACCTTCTTTTGCTTGATCAAAACTATGGTTGTTATCACATCGATAACTGTTGTCAGTAAAAATCAATAATTGCTGACAGAGTGGGCATTGATAATTGGCCAATGGGCTTTTCGAGTTTAGCGACATTGTCATTATTTAAATGTAGACCAAATAGGGGCATGATCTGACGGTTTTTCTATACCACGCAATTCGTAATCAATACCTGTCTCGACACAATTCTTAGCCATTGAGGAACTCGCTAAAACAACATCAATTCTTAAGCCACGGTTGTCTAAAAAACCTTTTGAACGATAGTCAAACCAAGAAAACTTATCATTGACATCAGGGTATTCTGCTCTGAAGGTGTCAGTAAAACCCCAGTCTATTAAAGTCTTTAACCATTGACGTTCTTCTGGTTGAAAACTACATTTACCTGTTTGTAGCCAACGTTTTTTATTGGGTTCACCGATACCAATATCTAAATCAATTGAAGAAATATTAATGTCGCCCATGATAATAATATTTTCATCTCGGCTATGGTTATCATCTAGATATTTCATCAAGTCTAGATAAAACTGACGTTTGTAAGGGTACTTAACTTCATGATGTATACTCTCTCCTTGTGGAAAATAACCATTTAATACCGTAACTTTTTCACCCTGATCATTTGTCGTCGTTACCATAATCATCCGCTTTTGAGCTTCATCATCATCACTTGGAAAGCCCATTTGTACATGGTCGGCTTCTTTCTTACATAACATTGCAACACCGTAATGCGCTTTTTGGCCATGAAAGTAAACCTTGTAACCCATCGCTTCAACATCTTCTATTGGAAAAGCGTCATTATGAACTTTTATTTCTTGCAGCCCAATGATATCTGGTTGATGTTTATCAATAATGGCTTGTAATTGATGAAGGCGCGCACGTAATCCATTTATATTAAAAGAGATGATTTTCATTTAAGACTATATTTCTTGAGTGAATTTGTACAAATGCTAGCAGAAAAGTCTAGTCGAGTAGAGTAAAACTCATTGAGTTAACTATAATTATTTTCGATTGAGGGCGTTTCACTTAAACGTAGCCATTATTTTACCAATATATAAAGTTTGAAAAGTATCTACTCCATTAATTTATTTATTTAGTACTTTAAGCTGGGTTAATTATGATGGAGACAAACGGGTATGTTTTTATGTATTTTGTGCTGTATCGTTATTATCAACAACAGTTATTAAGATAATAACTGTTCAGTTTTAATAAATTTTGCCGATACAGCTCATATATACAAATATGAGCGTTATCTAGTGAAAATTGATCTCAATAATAACCTTCCGATTAATGATTTACAGTTAGCTGAAAAACTTGGCGAGTGTATTCATAGTGAACGACGATCTGACTTTTCACTCATGATGGCTATGCTAATAGAAGATGTGAGTGAGCATAGTCAATTTAAGCTACCTGATATCGAATCAAGCAGCCTTCAGGTTAGTGAACAACAATTGAGAAAAGAATTTGATCTCCCCGAGAAAGCCTCTCTTTCAATTAAAGTACCTCATAAATTAGCGTGTTTTAACCAAGCACAAATGATTGTCAATCATCAATTATTAAGCATTAACCTTGAGAATGCCTTAAAACCTCAGCCAATCGCATTTCGTGATAATAATAAATACATCTCAAGTGATGTGATCAGTAATACATCAATACATTGTCAAATAAAGCATGCAGACAATGTGGTAAGGGATAAGTTAGGTTTCAATACAAACGTTTGGTTAGATGCTATAGAGACTTCTGTGGCACATGAATCTCCGTTTAATGTCTAATTTAACCATTCGCTAAAGGTAGTCTGCCTTAAATAGTCTACTTAATATGATTTTCCACAACATTTCTTAAATTTTTGTGCGTTTTTTTTAGCTTTATTTACAGCACATGGGCATAAGTCGTTCCGTTTAATTATTCCAACTTCTATCTGTTGATAAACATCACCATCAAGGTATACCCAATGAGAGCCGTCATTTGTATCATTTGATATCGTTAAAGGTTCTTTAATAAAACGAGACTTTTCAGACATTTTATACAATTTATTTGTGATCAAATAATGTACTGTAAACTCAACAGTAGGTGTAGCAGACTGCAGCTTTGAATTGTCATCATTAAATGGGGACATGTGATGAATTACCAGCTCTATAAACTGACAAGTATTAGCCCAAATTTTTATATCACTTATTGACTGAGACTTTTGGACCTTTTGTGAGTAGCTATCAAAGATATATTGGGCATCTTTCATCACATAAGCACTAAAACGAGACCTCATTAGTTGCTCGGGTGATTGGGCCTGTCTTTCAGCCTTTATTATTGCTAGGCAACAGCTTTCTAATTGCTCATTTGAACCACAGTGACAAAACATAAAACTATTTCTTTAATCATTTTGAATATTTTATCACAACTTGATTTTCTTAGTGCAAGGTAATGGCTGTGTTCAAAACAATACACTGAGTTTTACCTTGTCTAGCACAATTACTCAGCTCGGATATTTCGTCAACTTTAAGATGAGTATCTGAAAGTATGACTGCTGAACAATTACCTTGAGTTAATATGTTTTTGATACTTTTTAAGCTAAAAGTATTATCTTTTATACTGACGCGTAAAATTTTTGTGGTATCGATGTTTTCAATATTAGCTAAATTTTCTAACATCTCATCTTCAGGATTTATCATCAGAATCCACTTCTTTTTATGCTGGTGTTGTCGACAAACAGTGTCATAGATTGTGGGGATTTGATTGATACTAGCAATGTTTTTAATATTAAACCAAGGTTGGCTATTATCCATAACTAGAGGGCTTAAGCTTAAGGTCTTAATATTTTCTTTATTGATTGCGGCCATGTTCTTCATCCTTACTTATGTATCTGTTTGTTTATCTATAGGTATACTGTATAGGCGTACAGTATACCTATGTGATTAAAGAATCAACTTAATTTACATATATTTGAGGATTATATTTATTAAAAAGGCCATGTTGTCTGTAGTTGAGTATTTTAAACAAATGTAAGTAAGAGTAATTAGCCTTTAGAGTAATTAAATGACCACTAATAAAAATTTAAATACACCCAAGGTTTGCTTATCACCATACTTTATTGACCGAGCATAAAGCTTATGGCCAATCAGTTTCTAAAATATAAGGTTATAATTTTATAATGTCAGTGATCGTGGTGAGTCGACGATTTCTCTCTAGACGCTTATAAATTTTAAGGGTGTTAGATATTAACTTAACCCGATTAATATTTGATTGATTCGTGCGTATCAGATGGAGACCGAGAAACACCCTAAAGTAAATAACAGGAGGTTTCTGGTGGTTTATTCGTTAAAAAAAGTCGTTTAGACGCGTTAACCTTTTCTATGTTTTACTCTATGAATGTGGTGAATAATAGATAATAAAATTGAAACAAAGTTTACATTAAGATTAACGCTATTGTTGAATACCAGAGCTTTAGTCTCCTAATAAAGTATATCGGGGAGAGTTATTCGGTATTGGTCCCCCATTTATCGGTATTCATCGTTTAGGTAAAAATATAGAAATGAGAGGGAGTATTTATAATAGGTATCATTTCAGGCGGCAAAGAACACTCACTAAGGTTCGCCATTGAATATGCAATTTAATTAAATTGCTTCTAACTTAAATTAAATTGTAATAAACCCCCGGGTAAGTTTAGGCCTACCCAAAGTGCCTTTAATTGACACTAATACTTTTGATTAGTGCTCAAGGGCTCAGCTTCTTAATTTGAGTGGTTTTATCTTCTACTCTTATTGTAGCGGTAATAATCTTTATTACTTCTGCTGTTTTTCCATTGCGCTGACCTAGTTTTTCTATTTTCTTTAATGTGTCATCTAAGCCACCTATGACTTGACCAAATACGGTATGACGATTATTCAAAAAAGGGGTGGCTTTGAACGTAATAAAAAACTGGCTGCCATCAGTATTAGGGCCAGAATTTGCCATACTTAGAACGCCGGCTTTACTATGCCCAGTGTTAATCTCAAATTCACCTTGATATTTATACCCCGGGTTTCCAGTACCATTACCTATGGGGTCACCACCTTGCGCCATAAAGCCAGGAATTACCCGATGAAAGGTTAGGTTGTTATAGAAACCCAACTGGGTCAAATAAATCGTACTAGTGACATGCATGGGGGCAACATCATCATAAAGTTCAATAGTTAACTCACCTTGACTTGTTTGTAGATCCCAATAATAGACTTTATCCTCACTAAATTTTAATAGTTCTGGTTTAGGTAATTGGGTTTTCCAATGCTTGTTAGCTTTATCTATCTTCTGGCCAATAATGAAATTCTCTGTATTTTTTATTGCTTGGTCTGGCCAAAAACAGGCCGTTAAAGATAAAGTTAATACTATAACGAGGGCTTTAGTTGATCGTCTGAACATAATTTATCCATTAATTAATGTTGTTTGGTTGAAATGTCCAAGCAATAAAGCGACTAATTTTCTGACCTTGAGCCATTTTAATCACTTTAATTTCAGTTACTTTTAGCTTTTTTAGCGAAAATTTAATGGCTCTTAAATTGTCTTTTTGAGAAACTAAACAAGTAAACCATAAAACTTGTTGGGAATAATTTTTGCTTTCCTTAATCATTTTTTTGATAAAAGCGAGCTCACCACCATCACACCACAGTTCTGCTTTTTGTCCGCCAAAATTTAATGTATCTTTATTTTTCTTAGAATCCTTATTAAGGTTTTTCCATTTCCTTTGGTTCCCATCCAGTGCGTCTTTTAATGATTTATGGAACGGCGGATTACACATAGTTAACTGATAGAAGTCAGTAGGCTCAATTATTCCCTTAAAGATATTATTAGGCTCTTTTTGTAATCGACACTCAATCGAAGATCTCAAGCCTTCGTTTAAGTCAATTGTGTTTTTTGCCGCTTGTATTGAACTAGGATCAATATCGGTAGCAATAAAGCGCCAGCCATATTCCCTTTGACCTAATATAGGGTATATACAACTCGCTCCTGTTCCTATATCTAATACACAAACAGTTTTTAAAGACACTGTAGATGCTTTGTGGTTACGTGTTACTGTGAGATTGTCTGTACTATCTGTATTATCTCTAAGTAAATCAGCAAGGTAATGAATGTAGTCCACTCTCCCCGGGATTGGGGGGCATAAATGCCCTGAAGGGATTTTCCACTCTGTTATTTGATAGTCAGATTTCAATAACGCACAATTCAGGGCAACGACGGCGTCATTATGACTAAAGTCAATGGTTGGTTGTTGGGTATACTTGTTTGGGATAATAAATTGCTTGAGTATCGGATGAGCTAAGCACAAACGTTCAAAGTCATAGCCATTTTTATGACGATTATTGCGATGAAAAGTCGTTGTCATTTACTTCATCAGGCCTGTTTTAAATAAACCGTTGGCATTAAATTGCACTGTTTCTTTACGTTTTTTGCCAATCAATAGTGGACCATCATCGATAAACAAGAAGTTCTTCCAACAGCGTTTAAAAACAAGCCAAGTAGTTTCTATAACTTTATTACGGCCACTACAAAAGTAGACCACTGTATTATTATCCCAGAGCAAATGTTCAATAATTAATTCTGGTAAGTTTTCCTCTTCACTATCCCAGATAGTTTCCCATTTCCCCTGTTCTAACCATGAACTTTTATCAAATGGCCAATCGCCTTTTTTGAAAAAGTCGGGGTGATCAACTTGTTTACTAATAAAAGTGTCCCACACTATATTTGCTCTAGTTTCTGACATTGGCTTAATTTTATTTAGATCATTTCCACTAATCGGTAAGCTTTTATGCCTAAAGATCCAAGCATTTTTTAATTGTTCAATGGGTATATAGCTCATTTTTAACTTCTTTTAGTCAACTTTCTATCTTAATTATACCAATAGTTCGACAAAATAGCCTATTAGTAGCAGTATTTTTAACTATATTCTCATCAAAATTTTTGATTTATCTCATTTATTTTAACTTAAACTTATTTTTATTACGTTTTTTAATATTACTGTTGTCGTTACAGATTTAAATAGGATAAATTAGGGTGGTAGATAACAAAATATTAACAATTATTATCACTGCCAGTTCATGTTTTTTTAATAAATCAAGACCTGATTTAGAGATGATTATAATTACTTTAAGTTCGCATAATATAAATAAGAACTGTTGTTAGAGGATTAATCATGAATAAAATTTTATACACAGCATTATCTGTTGCACTAACGTTGTCAGCAAATAGCTTTGCAGACTCCAGCGTATTGCCGATTAAACCTAAAATTGTCGGTGGTGAAGTCTCCACTGAAGGAGCCTGGCCATGGATGTCAGCTTTGGTTTATACTTTTCAAGGTGTTACAACATTACTCACTGTTGATGGTGTAACTTATGAAAGCCAATCATTTTCTTATGGTCCAGAGGGGACGGTAAGTGGTGAATTAACTGATTGTGGTATCGGTGACAATACGTGTAGCGATGCTACTGATAAAGTCTGTTTAATTGAACGTGGTGATATTGATTTTTCAGAGAAAGCGAATAATTGTCAAGCAGGTGGTGGTGTTGGCGTCATCATTTATAACAATGTAGACGGTACTATTGCTGGAACCTTAGGCGAAGACTTCGCTGGTACAATCCCTGTTGTTGCCGTTACTCAAGTTGATGGCGATACGCTTAAAGCCAAATTAGGCCTTAATGCTAATATTGATGTTGTAAGTGATAGCTTGTCACAGTCATCAAGTTGTGGCGCTACTTTTTTAGGTGATAAATGGGTGTTAACCGCTTCTCACTGTGTTGATGGTGAATATGCCTCAAGTCTTAAAATTAATGTCGGTGAATATGACCTAAGTAACGGTGCAGCAAATGCTATAGCGGTAAAACGTATCTATATGCATCCCGATTATAACGACTTCTCATTTGACAACGATGTAGCCTTACTTGAACTCGTTGAGAGTGTTGATAATGAAGCTATTACACTAGCTAGCCCAGAAGCAACAGACCAATCTGCCATTGACAACGCTACTGCAACCGTTATGGGGTGGGGTGGACGTGTTGGTTATGAACCTGGCGATGGTGAAACTTCAGATTTTCCTGACATTTTACATCAAGTAGACTTACAGTTAATGACCAATGAAGAGTGCCGATCTGTTTTAGGTGATGGTTATCGAATTACAAGTGGAATGATTTGTGCTGCTGTCGATTCCGGTGGAAAAGGTTCGTGTCAAGGCGATAGTGGCGGTCCTTTAATTATTAATACTAACGAGGGCTGGCAACAAGTTGGTGTTGTCAGTTGGGGCGCTGGTTGTGCGGCAGCAGGCTATCCTGGAGTTTATGCTCGTACAGCTAAATTTATTGGTTGGGTTAATAGTATGATGTCGGGGATAGCCATAGAGCAATACTATGACTTTGGTATTACCGCTCAAGAAAGTACTAAAAGTTATCAATTGAATATCGTCAATAACACCTTACTTGATGCTAATCTAAATTTTTCTGTAGAAGGTGATGATGTTTTTTCTTTGATGGCTGATAGCTGTTTAATCCTAGCCTCCGGTGCTGAGTGTGAATTAACCGTAAACTATAGTGCCGCTGAAGCAAATTCACACAGCGCTAATATTGTTATTAGTAGTGATAATGCAGAATTACTTCTCAGCTCAGCTAAAGTTGAGGGGGTAACTATTGCACCATCACAAATAATTACGACTCAGCTAGGCAGTGATGACTCAGTTATGAAATGGTACACCGGTGGAGCAGCGTCTTGGTTGGCTACTCCGGGCACAAGTAGTATTCAAAGTGGCACTGTCAGTGATAATCAAGAAAGTATAGCTTTGCTCACCCTTAGTGGCGAGGGTGAATTAGACTTTGAGTGGTCTGTATCGTCAGAAGCTAATGTCGATGACCCTGCGGATCCATATGATGCATTATATTTATACATTGATGGTGAGCTTATAGATTTTATTTCTGGAGATGTAGATTTTAAAACAGAGAATATAAGTCTGTCCTCTGGGGAGCACTCAATTATATGGACATACAAAAAAGATGGGGCATCAACAGACCTCAATGATAAAGCATTTTTGCGTAATGTCATATTTTCACCAGCAGGAGGTTCAACTACGCCACCAGTAGTTACGCCGCCAGTAGTTACGCCACCGGTCGTTATAAAACCTAAATCGACTTCTAGCGGTGGTGGCAGTATCGGGTTGTTCTCTTTGCTGCTCGTTTTGCTCGTGAGTTCTCGTCGTAAGTAAATATTAAGATGTAACTTAAAAAACAAATACCGTTCATATATTTGAGCGGTTTTTTTTGCTGAAATTTTATATGTCACTATTTATTGTTTGAAATATAATGAAGTTTACCTGCGTATTAATTGAAGTGTTAATTTTTAATATTCAATTAACAAGAATTTGGTATTCAGAGACTTAATGTTGTTATTCAAAATTAACTGTGCCTAATTCCTTTAATGAAAAAAGTAGCCAGTTATAAAATTTATCAGTGAATGCCGATGTTTAGAATGAGGTATTACATATGCTTCTTTAAAGAAACATATGTAAATTAAGATATGAATAGTAGAGTTCAATTTAAATAAATAATAATGAGCGCTATTATTATCTTTATATTGGCGCTTTCCCTTACAATTTTGTTGCGGTTTTACGTAAGCGGGCAATAAAAGCGTTGCGGTAAGTACTTTCGATAAACTTAAGCGTCGACTCAACTTCTTCTGGAATGGCTTGATAAAGTGACGACCACTCAATTAGTGTTTTATCAGGACCTGATGAGGTGAGTACCACGGTTGCAACATAATCAGATATCGGCCAAGGCGACTCAAGCAGGCGATAAGAGAAACTCATCTGAGTATCATCATAAGCCTCGCAACGCTCAACGAGTTTTTGGCTGTTAAACTCAATATGCCTTATCATCCCAACACCTGAACCCTCAACTTTGACGACGTCAGCCAAAGCCCAGGCATCTATTTCGCCAAAATCACGGATAAGTTGCCACACATTAGTAGCCGCTGCCTCTATCTCTTCTTGAACATATACTCGTAGATGTTTCATAATAACCTATTTTAAATATGATTTTTTCCCATTTCTAACATCCTGACTTATGCCGGTTTTGTCTTTAAGGGGATTACGCTATTTGGCTTTTACATTACCAAAATTTTGAACTTAAGACATTATAAACTAAGTTATTTATTTTAATCACGATTAGATAAGGGATATAAAGGGTACATAATATACTTGTGGTTAATATAAACGATATTGCTTTCTCAGAGCAGAAGGTACCCTGAGTCAATAAGCTAAGGCAGCTATGAACATCGGTATATTTGATGGCCATAGCTGAGTTTAATACAAATAAGTGAATTGTTGAGGCCATAATTATTTTGGCTGGTAATCTAACCAAGTGATTATATCTTTATATACTTGCTGATTGTTTGTTTCATTAAGTATCTCATGTCGGGCATTGTCATAAACTTTTAACGTGACAGTATTTTGTCCTGCGTCTTTATAAGCATCGGCTAATTTAGGTAATCCTTTTCCCATCATCCCGACGGGGTCCATAGAACCTCCTAGTATTAATATCGGTAAATTGGTTTGTATTTTTTTAAGCGTTTCAGGTTTAACTAACTTAATTAATTCACTCATGAATTCATACCAAAGTCCTGTTGAGCAAGCGAAACCGCAGAGAGGATCCGCTACATATTTGTTTACCTGTATAGTATCCCGAGTAAGCCAGTCGAAAGCTGTTCTATTGGGTTTAAAAGCTTGATTAAATGAACCAAACGATAAGAACTGTAGTAGGGCACTACTACGTGTTTTTCCTACTCTTATTTGTTCAATTTTAGCAACCACTTTAGCTGCACGACTTAGTAAAGCAGGTTGAAAATTTGAGCCCGATAAAATTAAGCCATCAACTTTTCGATGAGTAACACTCAAGTAAGATTGAACGATAAAGGAGCCCATGCTATGGCCCATAAGGTAAAAGGGTACATCTGTTGAGCATATAGCGTCACGGACGGCATCTAAATCTGATAATACCTTTTGCCAACCATCTTGCTTTGCGAAACACCCTAATTTGGTTGTTTCACTGTTGCCGTGTCCGCGATGATTATGGGCAACTACGGCATAACCTCCTGCGACAAGCTCTGTGGCAAAGTCTTCATATCGAGCAGCGTGTTCCGCCATACCATGATTAATATGTACCCAGGCTTTAGCATGCTCATTTGGCCAAACATACACTTGTAGTTGATAACCATCTGATGTCTCTATTACTTGTTTAATCATCTTTTTCCCAATATTTATATTTACAAGGTAATGAAATAAAATGATTTTTAATCCGTATGATTTACGTATTTCATCATAATATTATTTTATTATATTTTTCACCTGATAAATTAGCATTACTTTATATTAGAGAATAGCATTTTAATGAATAGGCGAGATTTCGTGTCTAGGTAAAGTCTGCACTCAAGAGTGAGAATGCTTGTATCTGTTAACATACTATTGCCACGCGCAACAGAATATCATTACTACACAGTTGACCGAGAAAGTAATTCCTCAAAATTTTTATAAGGTAGAGCTTGTTGGCATTGACTTAAATAATTTTTAGTTTGATGACGTTCTTGTTGGCAAAAATCTTTTACTGCATTTCTAAAGCTAGGGTGCTGTACCCAATGATAGGAGTTGGTCAGAATAGGTTCAAACCCCCGCTGTATTTTATGCTCACCTTGTGTTCCTGGATTAAAGCTACCTAGTTTATGTTTGATACAAAATTCTATGCCTTGGTAATAGCAAAGTTCAAAATGTAAGTTCTTAACATATTGAGTGCAGCCCCAATATCGGCCATATAATTGTTCGTTATCATAAAAAAACCATGAACAAGCTAGGTCTTCATCTTGGTTACTGGCAATAATCAATAATATGTTGTCTGCCATACTAGCTATTATATTTTGAAAAAAATCAATACTTAAGTGTGGCTGATGACCTTTTTTTAAATAGGTTAATTGATAAGTTAAATAAAAGAAAGTGAGGTCTTTGGGTGTTATATCAACCCCTTTTATTTGTCTTATACTAATGCCTTGTTCGGCAATAGATAACCTTTCTTTACGGGTGTTTTTACGTTTACGGCTAGTAAAGGTTGAGATAAAATCTTCAAAGTCATAATAGTTTCGATTAAACCAATGAAATTGCACAGTGTGACGAAGGTAAACATCATCGGGTATCTCTTTTACCCTCGGGCAAAATAAAAGGTGCCAGCTATGAAATGAGTGTTGCTGACAATGCCTAGATAATAGCGCAAAGGCATCATTATAAGAAAAAGTGGTCGATATTAATTTATCACTGGTTACTGGGGTAAAAGGAAGCGTACCAACTAGCTTAGGATAATACGGCAATCCATTATTTTGATAGGCTTCAGCCCAGCCCCAATCAAAGACATACTCTCCCCACGAATTATGTTTAATATACAAGGGGAGAATGGCCTCTACGTTAGTGTTGTCACTTATTTGCATATGATGAGGTTGCCAACTTTTAGCTTTACTTGCTGAGCCACTGACTTCAATTGCTTTAAAAAAGTCATAGGTTAAAAAAGGGCTAGAGCTTGTATTGAGTCGTTGCCAGTCAATGGCACTGATATCATTTATACTATCAATAAAATCTATTTTCACGGTTATTTAGGCTCTATAAGTCTAATTAATATAATGAGTAGTGTGCATGCTTATATTATTAATATTGTTTGGAGTAAACTATCACAGATATAGGCCAATATCTGCAGACTAATTTTCGAGACATTAATTAGCAGCATTTAGCATATCATTGTTGCTGATTTTAAGCCGTTACTGCTAGATAAATTGTAAAAGTCGTAACTTTTCTTTCTAAAGGGTATTAAATAGCTGTGGATATAAAGCATGTGACGCAAAACGTTATGTTATTAAAATGACGTTTTATGCTAACTAGATTTGAGTAACCAATATAAATTAAATGAGTTACTCAAGTTAACTACCTCTTATTGTAATGTTTCGGCCTTGTTTTTTTGCCTGGTATAAATAATTGTCGGCAAGTGATATCGCTTGATCTATAGTATCTCCTTGTTCAAATTGATATATACCGATACTAACCGTTAACTGTAATATGTGTTGTTGGTGAGTAAACGTTGTTGTAGCGATGTTTTTTCGTAGTTTTTCAGCCAATATATAAGCTTGCTGCTCACTAGTTTGAGGGAGTAAAAACAAAAATTCTTCCCCACCCCAACGGCCAACAACGTCTGTTTTTCTTATTAAGTCAATAAATTCTCTGCCGAGCTCTTTAATAATATAATCACCGGTGTCATGGCCAAATTTATCATTTATTTGCTTAAAGTTATCAACATCACACATCATCACTGTCAATAGTTCTTTATTACGTTTTATACGCTCATGTTCATAACTGATTTTTTCCAGCATACCTCGTCTGTTTTGCAATCCTGATAAAGGATCCCGTCTTGCTTGTTGCTCAACTTCATTCATTAAGCTTTGTAAACGTTTGTAGGTGACTTGTCGACCATATTCGTAAAAGGCAAATATAGTACTTACTGTGATAAAAGAATAAAGCATGCGCAACTTAAATACATCACTATAGGTTGCAACAAGCAACCGTTCATCGGGATAAAATAATAATAGGCTGGCGATAATCACAAATATGCCAAGATTACGCAAACCTTTGAGTAGACCGCCAAAAAAGAAAGTGACGGGGGGAAGAATATATATCCATAAAGGGCCCGTATTTTGATAGCCTCCTGAATATATGAGGAAAAGCATCAAGGTAACCAGGAGAATTTGAATCAAGTTGAACGCATAACGACTGGACGTTTTAGCGGGGCCGTACTTTAGAATTCGCGTAGGGATTAAGAATAAGAAGCAAGTCAGTAATAATATTCCACCGAATATAGTATCGCCACGGACTAGGGCACTTACTCCTAACACTAGGGTAATTAATTGGGCACTAAAACAAAATAAATTAGCCACTATAACCTGCTGTTCTTTACCCACAGGATCAGTACTAATAAACCCTGAGTTTAAATAGTTAGTGATAATTTGTTTAACGGTCATAATACTATGAACTACAGCTATGGATAAAAGTTACATCATTCAGTTTATTTTTAAGAGAAAATAATTGTAAACATATATTTTAAATTAATTTATACATATCGTATATCGTTTGGTATATACACCCGTAATACTAATTTTTATTATTCGATTAATTGACAGACTACTCTTTAGGCAGACTGAAGTTAAATAGCCTTCAATTTTTTTGTGACAACGGCTGACTTAATATTTTTATTAAGGATAATTTTATTTAGTCATCAGCCATATAAAAGAAGGTAATAGCGAGTCTCTTCTCTCTTTTTTCTTTACCAAAATATCCGCTAGCACTATGGGCTATATTGCCTTTAAAAAGAATGAGTCGATTAAATTTGTTCTCAATACTGATATCTTCATACCAAGCACTTGGAGGCAAGCTTTTTGTATTGAGAGCATCAACAAGATTTAGATAAGGATGATTGACGGTATTACCGCCAGCAGCCCCATTAGCATACTTTAAGCGATAGAAAGAGGTACCTGATTGAGGGGCCGGTTGTTTATTAAGGTACAGTACCGCACCAAATCGGCATAATTTACGGTTATCTACATGAGGCCTTGCCGCACCTTCTTCGCCACCAACTAAGATCGCGGTATTAGTATCAACAACTACATCCTCTGACTCTGCAATCCAAATACTATCGTTAATAATTTGTTGTTTGATCCACGCTTCTACCAACTCAAGCTCTTTTTTCTTTAATGCATTTTTAGAACGCATACCTGGCCATAGTTCACTGGTGTAGGGCTTTCCTAATTTCCACTTTGATTTATTATAACAGCGATTAGCAATATCTGTGGCTTGTTTCTCAGTAAAAAAATTATCGGCAATCCAATAGTTTACATTTTCTTCAGGCTTCTCATATGGAAGAGTAGGTGAGTTTAAAGGAATATCGGGTAAGTCTAATTCTGTTGAATACTTGTCATGCATAGAAACTTCTCAATTAAGCGCGATAGAACGAATCATTTATTATTATATTTTCAATAATATCATGATAACAAGTAGCTGGGGTTAATGAAGTTTTGAATTGATTGACTTTTATGATTATTCATAGCTAAAGGTGCAGATAAAGCTAAAAAAATCTCGGACTTTGTCATGATAAGTTTTAGTTTTAAATTTTATACAAAGGGGGCGCCTAGCCTAAGATAAACTTGTCAACCAAGCTGCGGGTACTACCTTTGATATATTTGAGCTGATGGGTGGTAACTTATAATCATGAGCTATAATTAAAGTATTGAAGTAAACGAACGCAGCATCAGTTAACAGTACAAAACTTATTTTAAGTATTAACAGGAAACTCATTGATATTAAATTAAAAATACCAATTGAGAAAGCTGCCTGATAATACTTAAGAGGAGGATGTTATCGTGAATACTAAAAGGTTAGCAGAGTTAAAGAATAAAAAGTCTGATGTTAAATGGCCATCATTTAGCGATATTTATCAAACATCGACTGCTGATGGTTACATGGCATGGATGCTTGCCAATAACCCAGAGCTAACGGAGCAGGACATCTTAGACCTAAACATTATTCGCATCGACCGTATGTATAAAGAAAACCCCAAGAGGTAATTACCTGAATAAGGGACGATGATAGACATTGATATTATACACTCAGGAAATGCTCTTACCTGTTAAGAGGTAAAAGTAAAATAGCTCTATCTCTATCTCTATC
>CAWVSL010000025.1:0-39692 GCA_963933115.1 uncultured Colwellia sp. | reverse complement strand
ATAAATAACAATGGTATACCAAATTTGTTAATTTACGGTAATAAATATAGCCATACGTTCAATAATAGAAGTAGACTAAATACGTCACTTTATTAGAAAATGAACTCACCACTTCGTATGAATACCTTAAATTATGATTAGCGTTAACCATAAAAAAGCACCGTGAAGGTGCTTTAAAATATCGACAGAATATCTAAGTGGATTAATAAACTAATAATAGGTGTCATCTCTATTATGAGCTTGGGGATCTTCAATGATATCTTCTATATAAACTTCGAAGTTGTTCTCATTTTTTGTATCAGACATATAAATGGCACGTGTTGAACCATCTATCCAAGTGACTACACCACTCCCTTTTTTGCTGCCACAACTCATGCCGATACGTATGTCATTAAACTCCATACCTCCTCCTTTACATTTATGCTACTAAGGTACAATACATTAGACAATAACAGATAACATTAGTTCACTTTTTGTACGATTGTAGTGTGTGGTTTAATATTTATCTAATAAAGGGGCATTATTTTGAGAGCTATTATTTTGTTTTCACCTGAAAATAAAGTCACTTAAGGAAGATAATTAGTGCCTAGTATTGCGGTTTTACTAGCACCGGTAACAGCAGGGATATTACCGACTATTTGATGGTCAAAGGCGAAAGCAAACCAAGCAAATGCCATGGCTTCAAGTGCATCACTATCAATATTGACATCATCGGTTGTTAATAACTCAAAATCATGACCCGTTTCTTTAAGTAAGTGGTTAATTACAGAGCATAAATTCTTATTTAGTATGCCACCACCACACAGGTATATTCGAGCTGCTTGACTGTAGTTTAGTATCTCATCACAAATTGTTTTTGCCGTTAACATCGCCAAGGTTGCTTGAACATCAACTGGCGTAAGATAAAAACCAGTTAATTTTTGTTGTAACCAGTGAAGGTGAAAGGCTTCTCTGCCAGTACTTTTAGGCGCGGGTTGATGAAAATAGTTATCGGTTAATAACTGTGTCAGTAAGGTTTGATTAACATGCCCTTGTGCGGCCCAATGACCATTCTTATCATAACGACAATCTTTATGATGCTGTTGATACCAATCATCCATTAACGCATTGCCTGGGCCAGTATCGAAACCAATAATACCTTGATGACTGGTTACTGACGGTAAAAAACTGATATTGGCGATACCACCGATGTTTACAACAAAAATGTCTTTTTGATGAGCGTCGTCAAGTAAGGTGAATAAAGCTTGATGAAATGCCGGTACTAAAGGTGCTCCTTGCCCTCCTAAGGCGATATCCTTTTTACGAAACTGACCAACAACTCTGATATTTGTTAGTGTAGCTAAAGTTTGATTACAACCTATTTGTAAGGTAAATGCGGATTTGCTTTTATTATTTGCCAACTCTGGGCGATGGCGAATAGTTTGTCCATGATTACCAATGGCAATAATATCACTAGTTAATAAATGACATTGCTTGAGAAATTCAGTAATAGCATCAGCAAATTGATGGGCAAGTTGAACATCAAGTTCAAAGGCTCTGTCTATCTCATTACTACCGCTAGTATAAAGTGAGGTGATCGCTTGATGGGTTCTATCATCATAGGGCTGATAATATTTATTAATTAATTTGGCTTGGTTTTGAGAAAAGTCCACCAACGCTAGATCTATACCGTCGGCACTCGTACCAGACATTAAGCCAATGTAATAAGAAGGCTTAGTCATCGGCAGTTTGAGTCGCAACAACTTGTTGGTTTATTGATGAAGACTGCATAGCTAATGACGCTTGCTTTGAACCAAGTAAATCGTTTAAACGTTGAGCTGAAATTAAAGAAAACTCAACTTTAAACTTATTATTAATGGGTTTTGCATCAGGTAATTTAACGGTGCGGGGATTACGATGAACACCATTTAATAAAAACTCATAATGTAAATGTGAAGCTTGGGACATACCGGTTGAGCCAACATAACCAATAACTTGTCCTTGTTTAACGCGCTGACCTTTTTTAACAGCACGTTTAGAAAAGTGTAAATATTTAGTGACTATGCCATTACCATGCTGAAGAAAGACATAATGACCGTTGTATCGATTGTAGGTTGAATGCGTCACTTTACCATCACCTGCAGCAACAACAGGGGTTCCTTTTTTCGCTCTGTAGTCAGTTCCTCTATGTGCTTTCCAACGTTTTTGAATTGGATGAAAGCGCTTAGGTTTAAAGTTTGAGCTAATGTATCTAAAATTTACAGGTGCGCGTAAAAAAGCTTTACGCATGCTTCTACCATCCGGGGTGTAAAACATGTCATCACTAAATCTAATGGCTTGAAATTCATCATCTTGGTTGACAAACTCTGCCGCTAATATTTTTCCTGGACCAATATATTCACTATCGATGTAGCGATTTTCATAGATAACATGAAAACTATCACCTTTGCGAATATCCAGCGCAAAATCAATATCCCAACCAAAAACATTGGCTAATTCGATGATCTGTTTATCTTCAAGGCCGGCTTCAATTGCTGCACTCCAAAAATTAGATTTGATTATACCAAAAGCAAAAGTTTCTCTAATTTCAACTGTTTTTGTTTCTTTGTATGAATGATAACCTTCTCTTGTTAAATTAACATGTAAGGTTTGAGTTTTTGATAATGGGTATTCTAATCCAATCAGTTGATGCTTATCGTTACTGGCAATACGGATGTGATCGCCAACATTTAATTTTTTAAGTAATTGGGTATGTTCACCTTCAGCATTAATGACGTTGTAGGTTGTACTGGCATTAAAACCAAAACGCTTAAATATTTTTGCCAATGAATCTCCGCTGCGAACTTTAGCTGTTTGCCAAGCCTTGTTAGTTGGCTCAATGGTTGTGATTTTTTGTTTTTTAATTTGAGAATTTTTAACAGTGCTAGCAGTAGCTGATTTTGTTGAAATTGAATCCTCTGTCGATAAAGAAAGTTGGTAGCGTTTACCTATTTGATGGTTGGTTTGATCATTTTGGCGACTAGCGGTCGCTTTTTCTGAAGGAACAATTAAGATCAGCATTAATAAAATACTGAATGAGCTAATGATGATTTTGTGCTTTTTGGGTAATTGCACGTATATATTTTTTAATATTTTCAATGATTTACCGGTTTTTTTTGCGAGTTTTACCGTGCGGAATTACGATGCCTTTCGTTTACTATACCAAAAGTTAGCCAAAAAATACCCTTTGTTTTAATTTTAAGCTTTTAAGTCAGGGCTAAAGTGCAGTAGAATTCGGCCATTAATTGAAAATACAATTGTTATTTGAGAAGTGGAGTCAGGTCAATGACCGATGTCAATCAAGCGTTTGCTGAAATCAAACGTGGTGCAGAAGAAATCTTAGTAGAAGATGAGTTATTAGAAAAGCTTAAAACAGGTAAACCTTTAAAGATTAAGGCTGGCTTTGATCCAACCGCACCGGATTTACATTTAGGGCATACCGTTTTAATTAACAAACTACGTCAGTTTCAACAACTCGGTCACGAAGTTATTTTTTTGATTGGTGACTTCACCGGTATGATCGGTGATCCAACAGGTAAAAACGTTACCCGTAAGGCACTCACTAAAGAAGATGTGTTAGCTAACGCTGAAACTTATAAAGATCAGGTGTTTAAAATTCTTGATCCAGCAAAAACCACCGTTGCTTTTAACTCTACTTGGATGGAGAAGTTAGGTGCTGCGGGTATGTTAAAACTGGCTTCACGCCAAACAGTTGCTCGTATGATGGAGCGTGATGACTTTAAAAAACGTTATGCTAGCGGTCAGTCAATTGCCATTCATGAGTTTATGTATCCATTAGTGCAGGGTTGGGATTCTGTCGCATTAGAAGCTGATGTTGAACTAGGAGGTACAGATCAAAAATTTAATTTATTAATGGGGCGCGAGCTGCAAAAGTCAGAAGGGCAACGTCCTCAAACCGTATTGATGATGCCATTACTTGAGGGCTTAGACGGTGTTCAAAAGATGTCTAAGTCTTTAAATAACTATATTGGTATTACTGACAGCCCAACAGAAATGTTTGGTAAAATCATGTCTATTTCTGATGACTTAATGTGGCGTTATTACGAGTTATTAAGTTTTAAACCGATTGAAGAAATCGAGGGCTATAAAACTAAAATAGCGGAAGGTATGAATCCTCGTGATGTTAAAATTGATTTAGCTAAAGAATTAATTACGCGTTTTCATGATGAAGCTTTGGCACAGGGTGCTCATGATGAATTTATTAATCGCTTTCAAAAAGGTGCAATGCCTGATGATATGCCTGAGTTAGCTATTACTGCCGAGGGTGGTGAAATAGCGATTGCTAATTTACTCAAAGAAGCGAGTTTAGTAGTGAGTACTTCGGACGCCTTTCGTATGATCAAGCAGGGTGCGGTAAAGATTGACGGTGAAAAAGTGATGGATAAGTCTTTAATGATCTCTAGTGGTTCTCAAGCTATTTATCAAGTGGGCAAACGGAAATTTGCTAAAGTGACCATAAAGTAAGAATACGATTGCGGTAATTATCTGGATTACGCTCATGGTGTTTAATCGGAATTTAGTGCCAATGAAACTTAGTTCAGCACTTTATTTTATTATTTCAGTTATCAATGAATAAATAGGCAAAAGCCATTGAGTAAGCTCAGTACCGAAGAGTTAAGGCAACAAAAACCCTCACGAGACGACTTTGTTAAACGAGAAAAAAATAAAGTTGTACTTATTTTAGACGGTATTGAAAGCAGCCATAACATCGGCGCTATGGTGCGGTTATGTGATGCCTTCTTTTTAGAAAAACTTGTGATATGTGGTGAATTAGCAATCAACGCTAAAAAATTAAGAAAAACCTCTATTGGTACGCAAAAATGGGTCACTGTGGAAGAAAAAAAATCGAGTGTAGAGGTCGTTACGCAGCTAAAAAATCAAGGTTATCAAATAGCTGCTATTGAGCTTTGCCAAACCTCAATGAGTTATTTAATCGCTGATTATACCTTGCCGATAGCGTTTGTTTTAGGCTCAGAAAAAAAGGGAGTGAGCGATGAGATTGTTGCTTTAGCAGACCTTCTTATCCATATTCCGATGTTTGGTATGGGCAACTCGATGAACGTTTCTTCTGCTGGCGCAATTGTTGTCTCTGATTGTATCGCAAAATTGAGTGTGTGAGTCATTAGCTCATCTATTTTTGCTCTAGCTATGATTGTTGCCATTTGTTACGCTAAAGCTCTTTTGAATATCCTTTGGCTTCAATGCAACAGTTAACTTTTTGCTTATTACTCATACTTCTTTCGGCTTGTTCTTCTAACAAACAAGCAGGGGCGGTTTATCAAACACGTTTTGATTTTAGCCAAGTAAAAAGCTACAGCATGCATAACAGGAACTCTGACTTTGTTGTGCTGCAATCGATTGATTATGTGACCCGAAATAGTATTGAAATAGCGATTGAGCAGTCGATGGAAAAACAAGGTTTTTTATACAGCAACCTTGACGAAGCCGATGTCATTGTCAGTTATCATCTAATCAGTAAAAAACGTAAAAGCCTTTCACAATATAATAAAAGTGTTCTCTACTGCTCCTATTGCTTAAGAGCAAGTAATTGGCAGTCTGAGACAAAAAACTGGGACTCAACAGCAGGGAATTTAATTATTGATTTGATTGATGTCCAAACTCAGCGTTCAGTTTGGCGCAGTGTTTACCCTCTTAATATTGATATCCAAGACAACTCTCGGCAGATGAATAATAAAATAAAGTCAGCGATATCTTTGATGTTAGCTTTGTATCCTTAAGCTGTAACAACAATAAGCAACGTCTATTGTATGAACCAGGCAGTAAAGTGCAGGGCTGCTATAAGACTATGAATCAATAGATCTACCAAAAGAAAAATATCGCTCTACCGCTTTTATCGACAATAAATTTATCATCCCATAACTTAACGTTAACCGTATGCTAAATCCTGGCTTGGTCAAAAGTTAATGCGAGGGGGAAATATTTGGTAAGAAACTTTAGACGTTGAATTAATATGAATTTTTTGATTAGCGCACTTGTGTATTTTCAATTAAATAGTAGTTATAATAATAAAAATAACGCGGTGTAATTACATGAGTAGAGATAAGGTTTTATGAGCTTCCCTAACGACGAAACAGGCCAGGTATTGTCTGAAATGCACCAAGCGGGTATTGATCTAACACAGCAACATGATGTGGTGTTTTTTCATTTATTCGAACAGCAAGAACAAGCACAAGCAATGGCTGACTTTATTAATAAAACTTTGCCTGAGGTAAAAGTAAACCTTCATGCCGATGAAACGCCCAATGTCTGGGATGTCGATTGTACCCTTGTGATGGTACCAAGTTATGACAATATAATTAAAGAAGAAACTGCGTTTGAACAAATGGTAATTAAGTTCTCAGGATACAGCGATGGCTGGGGAATTGAGGCTTAACGTTTTTTCAATGCTTTCCAATACAGCTCGGCTCTTAGTTTGTTGGCTGATGCATTGTTTATAGCAGTATAGTGATACTGCGCTGCATTGTTTGGCACTAAACTTACAAGGTGGTTTTGGTGGTATCGCTATTTACAATGGTGTTAAGTAACGAAAACTCAGTTTAATGATCAGGCCAGGCAGCCTGAACCAACCGATATTCTTCATACCAATACTCAGTTAACATACACCTAGCCTTTTCTACTTTTATTTGGTTATATTCATATCAAATAATATAGAGTCAACCGTTAACTAAAAGCATAGTACGATAAACGTACTCCATTATATATATTAAGCAATACGATTAACCTTTTTTCTTAATTAATTGATTTTATTATTTTTTAGCCTTTACTTTTTGTGACTTCAGTAATATTTATGGGTATGAAAGTCAATAAAAATAATATTGTTTTACATGTTAGTCGCCACCTTATATTATTGATACACCAATATTTTGGACTTAACTTTTTTGATGTCAGTCTTTAGATATAAGTCTATTAAAGGTAACCAAATGAATTTATATGAAGATCAGTTTTCACAGGCATATGATTTTCCAATCGTAGAAAACCCCTCTAAAATTTTGATAATCGCATCTACTGGAAGATGCGGTAGTCATATGCTAGGACATGCATTGCATAAAACTGAAGCCTTTGGGTTTCCTTTGGAATACGCGAACCTTGCAAATTTCAATGAATGGAAAAAGAAACTAAAAACGGCTGATTTACAAGAAACCATAGCGGAGCTTAAAAAGCGGAGAACATCGACTAATGGTGTGTTTGGAATAAAAATACATTATTCTCACATCAAGCAGTTTGGCGGCTTCAAAAAAGTACTAGAGTATTTCCCCGACGCATATTATATTTTGTTATCGAGAGAAAATGTATTGAAACAGGCCGTATCATTATCGATAGCAAGTCAGACAGGAGAATGGATTGCTGGTCAAAAGCGGGTGTGTAATGACCCTAAATATGATTTTAACCAAATTGATGAATCTCTTCGTAATATCATTCTTGATAATTCCTCATGGAGATATACATTAGCGGCTAATGGCTGCAATTATATCGAAATGGATTTCGATGATATTTGTAATAATCTAGCTGATTCATTAGAAAATATTGCGAGTTTTGTCGGCTGTAAAATAGATAAAACTAAGATACCTCAGGAGCAAATTACAAAAAAACAGGGTAATCAAAGAAACATTGAATGGGTTGCCCAGTTCATTGCAGAGATAGATAAGAACAAGGAGCTTTTATGTGACTTAAAGACTTCTTTTTTTACCAAAGTAAAAAGAAAGTTAGTAAATGAGTTGAAAAAAATAATATAGTTAATAGGTCATTGTACTAAAAAGCTCAATGTGGCAATAATGATTAACATGGCACTGTAAATCATTAATGTGTACTTTAACTGAGTACTGGCATGAATAATATCAGTTGGTTCAGGCTGCCTTGCTTGATCATTAAAGCTGACTTTTTGTAATTTTACCCCTCCATACATAGCAACACCACCGAGTCTAACCTGTAAATTGAGTGCTAAACAATGAAGCGCAATATCATTATTTAATTGAAAAATCTTGCCATTAATTAATCGCCAAAACAACAATAAATTTTGTTTGGAATGAATGCACAACATCATTAAAGTAAATAAACGTACAGGTAACCATTGCAAGAGGTTAACCAAGATATTCACTTGTTTACCAAAAGCACTAAAAGTAGTTTGTTTAACGTTCCAACTATAATGCATTTCAAGTAATAGCCGGTAAGCTAGAGCGATAAGTGGCCCAAAGACTAAAAAATGAAAAATAACGACAAAATTTTGCTGCATTGTTTTGAGTAACTGCATTTCTATACAGCTTTTACTTAAGCCTATTTTTGATAACTGCTCAGTATCTCTCAACAACAAAGGCTGTAGCGTTTGTTTTGCTAAATAATTTTGATTGGCGACTAGCGCTTGTGCAACTGATTTACTACTTGCTGATACGTTAAACGGACCGATAGCAAGGTAAAGTAAAAAGGCTTGCCAGAGCCAAGTTACTTCAATAAAAAGCTCAAATAGCGATAAAATAATCATTAATGGTAACAATGTGATGACAACAGCGGTAGCACCGTCAATGACTTGCTGTTTCACTGGATTTTTTGCATTATTTACTTTATGACTGAGTCTTTGGCAATAGAAGTTAAAAAAAGTAAAGGGTTGATGGCTAACCGTTCGCATGATTAAACTTTTGATTAAAATAACAGCGAAAAGCAGTAATACTGTACTGCTAAAATCATTCATGGCTGGCAAGTTTATTGCGGTAGTTGTTATCATTTTAAGATAATAATGGTTGTCCCTGCAAAACATCAAGCATGTTCATAACCAGTTGTGATGAATTTACTGATGCTGTTTCTAAATAGGCTTCAAATGAGGTTGGCGACTCTTTACCAGCAATGTCTGACATTGAGCGAATAATGACAAAGGGGACGTTAAATTGATAACAGGTATGAGCAATCGCTGCTCCCTCCATCTCTACTGCTGCCATTGTTGGAAAGTTCGCACGCGCTTTGGCGATATCGTCATCTTTAGTCATGAACGTATCACCAGTGGTGATTAAGCCAATCAAGGTTTGAATACCCTTTCCATCAGTATCTTTGAGTTGTGATATCCCATCTTTAGCTGCTTTAACTAAAGTAGGGTGTGGAATATAAGCGGCAGGATTTGCAGGGAGTTGCCCTATTTCATAACCAAAAGCGGTGACATCAACATCGTGATACCTCACTTCTGAACTGATGACAATATCACCCACTTTAAGTGATTGTTCAAAACCACCGGCAGAGCCCGTGTTAACCACATAATCAGGCTGGAATTTATCAATGAGCATGGCTGTGGCTAACGCAGCCGCTACTTTACCGATTCCCGACTGGACAATAACCACATCATTACCATTTAATTGGCCTTGATAAAAAGTATAACCGGCATAACTGACAGTCTTACTGTTCTCAAGTTTAGCCTTTAAAATTGCTACTTCTGGCTCCATTGCGCCAATTATGCCTGCTTTCATAGTATTTCCTGTGGTCGGTATTTCTGGTAAGAGAGCAATTATAGCCTGAGACGTTTTAAAAATCTCGTGACATTCTCTACAATTGATTGACTTTTTATAAGTGAATTGAAAAGAAGAATAACAACAGGCAATTTTTTTAAATTAATTAATTAATGTTAGTTAGTTAATGCAATGGCTTGTCTCGCTGGGTTTTGTCTTGCCATTTGAGGTGCTATTTGCTCTTTAGTGGCCTTAGTTGCTATTGCTCCAACATTACGTGGTCTGGCTTTTATCATAGGTGCTGGTATCACTTTACCTTTAACTTTGGGTAATGGTGTATTGTTACCTAGTAGGCGACTATTGATACAAGTTCTGATTTCATCAATAGTGTAGTTAGCTTTTACTTTTATTCGAATATGAGGAATAACCGCCGCTTCAAGTGCGCCACTGACAAACCAATCTTTTTTTATTTTATAGCCTTTGCCTTGAGTATCTACTAAGTCTATCGCCCCTAATAGTTTCATGTTAGTGCGGTCACATATCACAAAATCTAGGTATTTGGTATTGGCGTTAGTCGCGGCAACCTGACTAGCACGAGTGGATACGCCATTACGAATAGTAACGACATCGCTTAGTTTTACCCGGTTAAGTATACGGTATTTTGGCCCCATGGCCTGCTCAACAAGATTTTGAAAGTTTTTTTCCGCGGGGGTAAATATTGAACTTTTACTGTCAAAGGGAAAAGGGAAGCTATTATCACTTAAGCGAGTCGCTAAGACTGTGACAATAACAATTAAGCTTATTAAGGCAAATAATATAAGTTCCATGAACATCTCCGGTGATTCAAATTCTTGACGCTATTCTTTAGTAAAAAGGAATTTGCATAATTTGTGCCAGAGATACTATAGGTATTGATATAACATGAGTTTAATTAATATTTCGATTAGCTCGGTTAGCTAATCGAAATAACATCTGAGCATATTCGCTCTCAACTCAACGCTATGCTTTTGGATATTTTGCTTCTAAGGCTTGATAAAGTTGATGCTGAAAGTCAGCTGCACTAGCGTCAAGGCGATTAACTAAAATGGCTAAGACTTCATTATCTTCTTCACCATGCCAAATTTTAATATAAGTCCCTTCTTTGTAACCATGGTCTTGGCGAAAGAAGTTCAAGGTGTTTTTGCCAACATACTGTCGGAATAATTCGTCTAAATCCATATTCATTAACTTCATACAATCAGCTAAGGCAACGGCATCAAATCGCTTCTCACTTACCGCAGCAGAAGCTAAGTTTTCTAAGGCAACTTTAAAGTCAGTTTCTTGAGTGTTTTGTGTCAGTTCTTTGACTAACTCTTCATTAATCGTTTCGACACTTGCCCCTGTCATTAATCGTAGTGATAAACCAAAATGAAAAATGTCCACTAATTCTAGCTGAACTTGGGCAACGTCAATTTCTTGATGTTTCCACCACTTCCAACCGTGGTGATCTAACATTTCAGCACACTCTACCCAAATGGCGCGATACCACTGGTAACCATTAGTACGCCATGTTTCACTCACTCGTGAATTCATTGCATCTTGCATCGTTAACATTTGACTAATTTGACTGGTAGCTGCTGATTTTTCGCTCATGGCGTTCTCTAGTATTAATGGGTAAATTTTTATAGCTATAGTTTGCCGCAGGGGGAGAGAAGTAACAAGAGTTGGATAAAAAAAAGTCGAAAAGGGCTCTAACTTCCCTCTTTTTACTGCCTTATTTGCAGTGTTAAGTAACAAAACGATTACTTAAAGGCATCTGGCTATGACTATCTAGGGAAGGTATTAGCTATTATTAACCGACAATACTTTCTTTAAAAAGCTGTTTTATCTCACTTTCACTATAACCTAACGTTTTAGATAAAATATTTTGACTATCTTGGCCTAAGTTTGGTGCACTTCGGTGATATTGCAGTGGTGTTTCGGAAAAGTGAATAGGAGAGGCAATGGTATGAATCATTTGCCCGTCACTGTTTGGTAGCTGTTTAATCATATTACGGTGTTGAATTTGGGGGTGATTAATGGCTTGCTCGACAGTATTGACCGAGCCACAAGGAACCGCCACTTTCTCTAATGTTTCGATCCACCATGCGCTTGGAAATAGTGCTAATTTTTCAGCAAGCAAAGGGATAAGCTTACTTCTGTTTATCACTCTTTGTTCATTAGTATCAAAGCGTTTATCACTGCTCAACTCGGCTAAATTGGCTACCTGGCAAAAACGTTGAAACTGTTTATCATTTCCAACAGCTAAAATAACATTACCATCTTGGCTAGCAAAACATTGATAAGGTACGATAGTTGGATGACCATTACCTCTGCGTTGTGGATTTTCTTTAGTCGTTAAATAATTCATCCCTTGATTTGCTAACATTGCCAATTGAACATCGAGCAGAGCAATATCAATATGTTGGCCTTGATGGGTATGATGTCGGGCCATTAGCGCCGCTAAAATTGCATTACTACTATATAAACCGGTCATGATATCAACAACCGCCACTCCTACTTTCATTGGCGCACCCTCGGGATCACCGGTAATACTCATTAAGCCACCTTCACCTTGAATCATCGCATCATAACCGGCTTTATTAGCGCTTGGGCCTGTTTGACCAAAACCGGTAATGGAGCAGTAAACCAATTGAGGGTTAATTTTTTGTAAACTTTGATAATCTAGCCCGTACTTTGCTAAACCACCCACTTTAAAGTTCTCGAGAAATACATCGGCTTTAGCAACGAGGTTTTTTATAATTTGTTGACCTTTGCTTTGAGTAATATCTATTGCAATTGATTGTTTATTTCGATTAGCGCAATGAAAATAAGCGGCTTGTGGTGGCTGCTCTGTTGTTGCCGGTTTAATAAAGGGAGGTCCCCAAAAACGGGTGTCATCACCTTTGATTGGTTGCTCAACCTTAATCACTTCCGCCCCCATATCCGCCAATAATTGTGATGCCCAAGGGCCTGCTAAAATTCGGCTTAAATCAATAACGGTAATGTTTTTTAGTGCGCTGCTCATTTTTTAGTTTCCTAGCTTTGACTATAATCCGTTGAGCTTAATTAAAGGTTAAGACTAACATTGTCTTTTGTATTTGTTATGATTAAATAATTCTTTGTTTTAATTACATTGATTTATCAGAGAAAACTTCAGCTAATAATAATTAGCTGAACTCAGAATACGCAATAATTACTCAATATTTCTCTATGGAGACTTCTAAATGAAGCTAGCCAAATTTTTTGTTTTACCCTTTTATTTTCTGTTACAAGCCACGCCAAGTTTGGCCTTAGCGAATGAAGAAGCTAAGACTAGTTACAGCCGATCGATTGATATTGATGCTAAGGTTGTTACCGAACATACAACAACAATCAAGGGGAATGATATTGAATATACCGCGACAGTCGGTACTCAGCCTGTTTGGAATAATGACGGTGATGCTATAGCCACGCTTCATTATACTTATTATAAGCGCAGTGATATTAAAGACCATGCTGCTAATCGTCCCTTGTTAATTTCATTCAATGGTGGCCCCGGCTCTGCCTCGGTATGGATGCACGTTGCTTATACGGGACCCAAGGTATTAAATGTTAATGATGAAGGTTATCCACTGCAGCCTTATGGGGTGAAAACTAATGATTATTCGGTATTAGATGTTGCTGATATTGTCTTTGTTAATCCAGTCAATACCGGTTATTCACGAATGCTTAAAAACAAAAAAGGTGACTATCTCAGTAAAGAAGAGCAGACAAAAACATTTTTTGGCGTCAATGCTGATATTAAATATTTAGCTGAATGGCTCAATACTTTTGTCAGTCGCAATGAACGTTGGCGCTCACCAAAATTTTTAATTGGTGAAAGTTACGGTACAACCCGTGTTTCAGGACTGGCGTTAGAGCTGCAAGCTCGTCAATGGATGTATGTTAATGGTGTTATTTTAGTTTCACCAACTGATATAGGATTAAAACGGGATGGAGCAATAAAGTCAGCGAACCGATTACCCTATTTTTCTGCTGCAGCATGGCATCACCGCATGCTAGATAAAAATTTACAGAATAAAGACCTAGAACAGTTATTACCAGAAGTTGAACAATTTACCTTGAATGAATATTTACCTGCTTTGGCATTGGGTGGTTTTATTTCTCAAGATAAGAAGCAGGCGATAGCTGAAAAAGTTTCGGCTTATGCAGGTATTAGTATTGAAGCGGTCATACAAAATAATTTAGATATTTCTAATAATTTTTTCTGGAAAGAGTTATTGCGTGACAAGGGACAAACCATTGGTCGACTAGACTCAAGATATTTAGGGATAGATGAGAAAGACACCGGAAGTTCTCCTGATTACAATGCCGAACTCACTTCTTGGCTGCACTCCTTTACGCCAGCCATTAATGACTATATGCGTACCGAGTTAAACTATAAAACGGACATTAAATATAATATGTTCGGCGATGTTCATCCTTGGGATAGAACAAATAATCACACAGGTGAAAATTTACGCTTAGCTATGGCTCAAAACCCCTATTTAAATGTGGTTATTCAGTCAGGTTATTATGATGGTGCAACTAATTACTTTGATGCGAAATACACTCTTTGGCAACTTGACCCTAGTGGGAAAATGAAAGATAGATTAAGTTTTAAGGGCTATCGTAGCGGTCATATGATGTATTTGCGTTCGGAAGATTTAAAAAAAGCCAACGAGGACTTACGTCAGTTTATTAAAACTTCATTACCAGCAAAAGGTAAAGCAGCTAAGTATGAGATAAATAATTAACCTGAGTAGTTCAGCATTGATAAAAGCAGCAATAAGTAGTAATAAAAAAAGGTAGGCTGTCGACAGGTTTAATTAACTAAATAATTTTTTTCGTACCATCGCTCGGTAATCTTTTGGCGTTAAGTTTAAGGCTTTTTTAAACAACCGAGTTAGATGACCATAATCTTGATAGCCAACATGGTAGGCAATTTCTTGAATAGAGAGATTGCTAGAAGATAATAGTTCTTTAGCTGCTTCAATACGTAATTGCTGCCAGTGCTTAGTTGCAGTGATACCTGTCGCGGTTTTAAACCGCCGGGTTAACGAACGTGAACTGATATTAAATTGTTCAGCAATATCGGTTAAAGAATTGGTTGAATTAAGGTTATTACTCATCCAAAACTGAATTTGGGCGATGAGTTCATCAGGGTGTCTGTCGACACTACCCTCGAGGTATCTTTGTTCCTTGTAAGGTTTACGTATCTCATGTGAAAAATGCATTTGAACTTGTTGAGCAATTGCCTTGCCATAAATTTGTTCAATTAAATGCACTATGATATCGGCCAGAGCATTAAGACTAGCAGCACAATAAATGCGATCTGACTGGGTGATGAAAAAGTCAGGTTTGAGATCAACTAATGGGTAATTACGTTTAAATTGTTTTTCGTAATGCCAATGTGTTGTTGCTGGATGGTGGTCTAACAAACCAGACTCCGCCATAAAGCAAACGCCAGTTCCACCGCCAATTAACGTTGCCCCTTCTTGCCAAATTTTATTTAACCAAGCGATCATTTGAGGATGCTTTTTTAGTATCGGTCTAGGATTTCGCCATAGGCTTGGGATAAAGGCAAAGTCGGGTAATCTTGCATCCGTTACTGCGGTATCAGGTTGCAATTGAATAATAGCTCTGGTGGTAACGGCATTATTGTTTTCTGCGACCATTTGAATAGAAAGTTTAGGGTTGTTTTTGTTTTTTTTGAGCGCTAATGCTTCACCAGCACGTAGCATTTCAACGGGTAAACTGACACTGGTTGCTAACATTTCATCGTAAAGGACCAGAGCCACTTTTACCATTTTTGGCTGTTTTATTTTTATCGGCATGAGTTCTTGTACTAAATCGAAAGGCCTGTCCTTTATAGCATGTTTTTTGGCTGAAATGACCGTTTATTTTTATTTTTATGCGTTAGAATACCTTTAATACGTTTTATTTTTATTCTTTAATATTCTTCAAAGGTTTTTTATGACTTCATTACCTCTTATTGTCGGTATGGGTGGCGTTAATGCCTCAGGCCGTACTTCTTTTCATCAAGGTTTTCGCCGTATTGTTATCGACAGTCTTAATAATGAAGCTCGTCAAGAAACCTTTTTAGGTTTAGCTTCTTTAATGAAATTAGTCAGTTTTAAAGAGGGGCAGTTAATGGATCAAGATGGTAACACCGTGGCTCAACAAGATATTGAATCGCTTTTTGGCCAACAAATTCTTGAGGGAACATTAATTCGTAAAATTGAAAAAAATCATTTTGATGTTGATGCGACGCCTTGGCATCAAAGAATGACCTTATCGCCAAGTGATACTAATGGCGAGCAAAACATCACCTTTGAAACCAAGCGCAAAGAGTTACCTTCTCCATTACCACGAACTTGGCTAGTTACTGACTTAGAAGCGGGTCGAGTAAAAGTTGAAATTCCTGGTGAGATTGAGATTAAACATAATGCTTATCGTGATAATCCAATAAAAGCGGCAGGCCAGCTTCCAACAGGATTTGAACCCGCTAAACTTTATAACAGTCGCTATCAACCACGCGGGTTACAAACGACAATTTTTGGAGCCTCTGATGCTATTCATTCAACGGGTTTTGCTTGGTCTGAGATTATGGCAAAAATCAGCCCTGATGAAGTGGGCACTTATTCAGCCTCTGTTATCGGTCAAATGCAAAGCGAAGGTTTGGGTGGTTTGGTGCGAAGTCGTTTAAAAGGCGATAGAGTATCAACCAAAAATTTAGCTCTGGGTTTAAATACCATGACGACAGATTTTATTAATGCTTATGTCACCGGTAGCGTTGGCACCACGTTTACTTCTTCTGGTGCTTGCGCCACTTTTTTATATAACTTAAAAACAGCAGTGCAAGATATGCAAGCGGGTAGAATTCGTGTCGCTATTGTTGGCAGTGCGGAGGCGCCAATTACCCCTGAGATTGTTGAAGGTTTTGGTAATATGGGCGCATTAGCTAATGAAGAAGGACTTAAAAAGTTAGATGGAATGGATAAGGCGGATCATCGCCGTACCAGTCGCCCCTTTGGTAATAATTGTGGTTTTACCATTGGTGAAGGTGCACAGTTTATTGTGCTTATGGATGATGAGTTAGTATTAGAACTCGGCGCTAAAGTATTAGGCTCCGTGCCTGATGTTTTTATTAATGCCGACGGTATTAAAAAGTCAATTACCGCACCAGGTCCTGGTAACTATATTACCATGGCAAAGTCAGTGGCTTTAGCAAAAAATATTCTAGGTGACAAAGCCTTAAAAGAGCGGAGCTTTATTTTAGCTCATGGTTCATCAACACCACAAAACCGGGTAACTGAGTCACATATTTATCATCGTATCGCTGAAACTTTCGCTATTGATGCTTGGCCGGTTGTTGCACCCAAAGCATTTGTTGGTCATACCATAGGGCCTGCAAGTGGCGATCAAATGGCAATGGCATTAGGTGTCTTTGCTCACAATATTATGCCTGGTATTACGACTATTGATGAAGTGGCTGCTGATGTTTTTGATGAACACTTACATATTGCTACTAAACATTGGCAGTGTGACGCTATGGACATCGCCTTTATTAACTCAAAAGGTTTTGGTGGTAACAATGCCACTGCAACCGTTCTATCTCCCTCAGTGAGTTTGTCTATGTTAGCTAAACGTCATGGTGTAAAAGCAATGGCTGATTATAATGAAAAACTCATTAATGTTGAAATAGCGCAGAAAAATTATCAAGAAAGTGCTGATTTAGGACAATTTAATATTATCTATAAATTTGGTGAGGGTTTAATTGATGATAGTCAGTTAGAGCTGACCGCTGATAGTATTAATATGCCGGGCTTTGAGCACTTAATTGATTTACCTAAAACCAATCCGTTTGATGATATGTGTTAATACGTCAGATGGGTATAGCTGCTAAGATAGCGATTAAGCAACACATTAACAAACTGAGGTCTTAAAGATGGCTAAACTGCTAGTAACTCTCACTTTGACGTTTGGCCTTTTCTCCTGTGGTATAACAGAGAAAACTGCTCAGAACTCAGCGTTGCAATCACTCCCTGTGATTGGCAGTATAATCCGGCTTGATCCACGACTTGATGACATCGTTCCTCAAGGGACCAAATTGGAAATTCTGGCAGATGGACACCAATGGACTGAGGGACCTGTGTGGGTGCCGGCCCTTCAGTCGATCCTATATTCTGATATTCCAAATAATGCAATTTATCGCTGGAGTGAAAATGCGGGCCCGTCGCTTTGGTTAAAGCCTGCCGGTTATACTGGGGGAACAATGCGAGGTGGCGAGTCTGGCTCGAACGGTCTCTTGCTTAACGGGGAAGGGCATTTACTGCTGGCTCAACATGGAGACCGCCGTATTGCTCGTCTTATTAGCCCCTTAAATGCTCCAAAAGCTGAATTTGAAACACTTGCTGGACAGTTAGACGGAAAACGCTTCAACTCACCCAATGATCTGGCTATGCGCTCCAATGGCGATATTTACTTTACCGACCCACCCTATGGCTTGAAGCATGGAGTAGACGATCCGGCCAAGGAACTAGGGGTTCAAGGGGTTTATCGGCTTGCGACTGACGGTTCGGTGACGCTGCTTATTGACAATTTGTCTCGACCCAATGGCATTGCTTTCTCGCCAGACCAGCAACTGCTTTATGTCGCCAATTCTGACGATAACCAGCCGGTTATTATGGTCTACCCAGTTGAAGTAAGCGGCGAGCTTGGCAAAGGTAAGGTCTTCTTTGATTCATGGGGTGACGGTCTTGCGGTCGACCAGCAAGGGCGTCTATATGTTGCGGGCCCAGGTAAGGGGGTGATGATCTTGAGTCCTGACGGCAAACATCTTGGTTCATTAAGTACCACACAACTCACCTCCAACTGCACGTTTGGTGATGACGGCTCAACTCTTTACATTACCTCAGATATGTATCTACTCCGTGTTCGGTTGAACGTTATGGGCATCGGCTTTTAGTTCAAACTTGAGTAATGGCGTGTCGAGTTGCCAATGGGTACATTCGCAAGGTAGCTTTGGCTAATCGATAATTTTAAAGAGAAATGTAAAAGGAATCGTTATATATTATTGGTAATGACACTAAGGCCTACTTTATTTAAATGCAATATTCGTTAAAAGTCCTCTTTAATTTTATCTGGCTACCCCTTTATTTTACCTTGGTAGGCTGTGGTGGTTCAGACTCTGTTAGTCCCAGCACAACCACAACCATTCCCCCCACGGTTACTGTAAATTTAGCGCCGTTGATAGAAATAAACTTTGACGATATAACCGTAGATGCGGCCAGTTTTTTTCAACGAGATCTCATCGGACGTTTCAGTGACGAAGGTCCCCTAGTGATTAGCCTCACAGAAACGGGAGAAGATAAGTTACCGAACTGGTTGTGGTTTAACTCTCTGGAAACAACTGTTGTTGGCATTCCATCGGTTTCAAATGCGGGTGATACCAGCATTTCTATAACGGCCACTGATGAACAAGGGCTGTCAAATACTGTTGACTTTACCATCAGAGTAACCTCAATTTCGAGTGAACTGTCAGAAGCTGAAATCGCTGAAGATAAAAGTTACATTAATGATATTTTATCTAAAGAGTCCAAATTCGTCCAAATGGGAGTCGGTGTTAATGAAGTTACCGCACTCACCCATGATGGGGTCAAACTTAACAGCAGTAATTTAAACCCGATAGGCTCTCCCAGCCGCTTTAGTGCAGCCTCTAAGGAGTCATTGCACATCAATGTATTAACTAAAGCGTTGTTAAATAATGAACGCAGCCTACTTTTAATTGCTGCCGATGATTTGGTAACAGCAAGGTCTAGAGCACTTACTATACTTGAACAAAAAATCACTTCCTATGAGCAATTTAACCTCGAGTTCCCCGCCTTTGGTGGTTTTCTCCCCTGGTTTATATCAGAAGATAGGGGCAAGGGTGTTAAGGTTTATCCCCTATCAGGTTGGGAAGACCGGCTACCCGCCTTAGATAATGGTCAACTGGCTTGGTCGATATTTTTGGTTTATAAAACCCTCTATCAATTAGGTTATAATGACTTAGCTAGTCGTTACGAGCAACGCTTTCAACTCATGGCCCGCAATGCTAAGACTATATTTTTTGACCCCCAACGCAATGTTGTTTCAGGTATTAGCCAATTCATCGACCAAAACGGTCATTCAGATCACTCGCTTCCCCCTGAGCAGTTGAATTATATTAAAGACAGCTATGGTTTGACTGATCCCTTTGAAGGCGAGTTGATGGTTATGTTTATCTCGCTTTTTAGCCCCGACTTATCAAACACTGAAAAACAAGCTATGTGGGCAAACAAGTTCATCAACACTCGCAACTATTATAAAACCTCAGGCGAGGCAGTAACCGTTGTTGAAGGTTGGGCATTTTCTTCCCACGAGCAGTGGAAGTTTTTAGTTTTACCTTATTTTGATTACCCTATGGCTCGTGAGCTATTTTTAAATGGAGAGAAAGTCAGAGCTGATTTCTCTAATCGGAATCAGTTTCGTGGTTTTTTTGCCTCAGTCAATTCCGCCTTCGATTATATTTCATTGCTGGGCATTCAATCGGTTGCCTCTGAAGCGGGTGTGGTTACCAGTCATATCGCACCGTATGCTACTTTCCCGATGTTGCTCGCAGACCAGATAAGTCAAAATAACACTGGGTTACGTTGGTTTAGAAATGTATTAGCATACGATAAAATGTTGGGAGATTATGGTGTCACTGAGTCTTACCATACCAGTACATTTGATATTGCCCCTTTACTTACTTGGGATGGCAAAGTATTAACTGATTTAGCCCTCATGGGCGGGGTATACCATGAAATCCGAAACTTTATGATTGAAGAAAACATATACCTTCCTTTCATGGCATTGATTGAACAAGAATACAATAAAATAACCGACGCTGTTGAAGGCACTAATTTAACCATCGCGGGGCCTTTGGTAACCGACATCCCGATGAATCGATGTGCTGAAAACGTTGCTGTAGCAGGAATAATTAATGATTTTGATTGTCAGCAATTAAGGTCACTTTCTAGTATTACGGTAGTTGAAAATCCAACGGTCTCAGTTGGTAACCCAAGTGAATATGTCGGCCAATATACTAATCCTTCTGGCCAATGGGATGCCTTGATTATTGACTTTAATCAGGCTATCGATTTGTCGAGTCATAATGTATTTAGTCTGCAATTAATGGCACCTGTTAAGGGGCTTTTAAAAGTGAAATTGGAAGGAGGAAACTCTGCTGAGACTGAACAAGATATCTATGTTTCAAGGCTTGATGAATGGGTGAATTATACTTTTGACTTTTCCGAACAGGCGGATAAAGATCATCAAAAAATTGCGATATTTTTCAATGCTGGGGTAACTAATGACGGTACTGATATTTACTTTATAGATGATGTGGCGCTATCAATAAAGGAGAGGTAACCGATTTATAAATGCACTTTTAGCGCTGTTTATTGTTTGATCATTTTATACTTAGTCGTCGACATGGTTTTTTGTTCTCGCTTTCGCTCTTAAAGTCCTACTTACTGAATTTATTTACATTAAACCGCGTTTAACAAGGTTTTTAATTCAGGTATACAAGAACCACAGTTAGTTCCACACTTTAATAATTGTCCTAATGATTCAACAGAGTGGCATTGACCTGAATTGATGGCCTCTTTAATGGTTTTTTCGCCTACTTGAAAACATGAGCAAATCATTGGGCCAACCTCTCCACGGCCATCATGACTTAAACCCGACATCAAGGTAAAACGTCTTGCTAATGAGTGTTCCTCAGTCAATTGTTGTTCGAGATAATGTGAACTCAGTGTCGTGGTTAAATCAGTGCTTGCTGCAAAAAAACAGTCAAGGGTATTGTTAACAAAACCAGCAATACGCAAGGTATTTTTTTTATCATCTTTGAGCACTAGCCAGTCATCAATTTGTGGAAATAAATGACTAATCATCGACTCATCGGCTAGTAAAGGGTTGGTATCAGCCAATATATATTTATACCCTTGAGCTAATTTGATTTTAGTCCAATAGTGTTGAGTACATTCTATCGCTTGGTTTGATAACAGATAACCCGCCCAATGCGTTGCCAAAGCTTTTATCTTGACCGGGCTATGTTTAAATTCAGGTTGGCCTGAAAGTTGGTCAGTAATAGGGTGAACTAATGCCGATACAACGGCCGAAGCTGAAAAAGTATCAGTCCAATTTATCGGAACGAATATTTCGCCAATACGCTGATCCGTTGTGATATTTACTCGGCCAATATACTGCGCATCTAAATTACTTAAAACGGCTAATTGGTTAGCGGCTAAATTAAAGCGCTTTGCATCTTTTGGGTTAACATCAATATAAGGCTCATCAGTATGAGTCATCAATTTTGCTACTCTACCAGTGCGTGTCATGGTATGCCATTGGTCACGAATACGGCCGGTATTCATTATAACTTGGTGTTCTGTTGGTGCATAAAAGGGCAGTCGTGGTGTTATTGCAATAAAATTAGCTTTTGTACTTTTATGGGTAAAGACATTATCACTGTATAAACGTTGAGTGCCGTATGGGTTATTAATATTTATTGGCCATTTTGTTGGCGTAAAGTTATCGTAGGCTTCATTACTAATCTGTGCTAAAGCTGAAATATCAAAGACACGATAAATGTCATTATCACTTCTATTTACGGTAGTTGGATGGGAGTTTTCAAAACCTGATAATGCCGCATGTTCTCTAAATATTTCTACTGAGTGCTTGTAATCAAAGGCATTTTTAAAGCCCATTTTTTTGGCAACCTCACACACTATTTGCCAGTCATTTCTGGCTTCACCAGGTGCTGTGACCATACCGCGTTGTATTGATATTGTTCGGTCACTATTAGTCACTGAACCGTGTTTTTCTCCCCAAGTAGTTGCAGGTAAGATGACGTCGGCATATTTAATCGTATCAGAACCTTCATAACATTCGTTAAGAACAACCATAGGGCATTTTTTTAAAGCACGTTTTATTAAATTGGCATTAGGCATACTCACGACCGGGCTTGTTGCTATAATCCAAATCGCTTTAATTTTTCCTTCGTCAACAGCATTAAACATATCAACCGCTTTTAAGCCTTGTTGTGTTGCCATATTGGGTGCTTGCCAAAAGCGTTTAACCAGGTCAATTTCTTTGTCATCTTCAAAATACAAGTGTGCAGCAAGTTGATTAGCTAAACCACCCACTTCACGCCCCCCCATGGCGTTAGGTTGGCCGGTAATTGAAAAGGGCCCCATGCCTTCTTTACTTATTTTACCGGTAGCTAAATGGCAGTTAATAATGGCATTACCTTTATCAACGCCACTTGACGACTGATTAATGCCTTGCGAAAAAACAGTGATAACTTTTTCATTATTAGCAAATAATTGATAGCTCGCGAGTAAGTCAGCTTCGGGTAAGTCGCAAGCGGTGGCGACGTCGGCCAAGCTGCTAAATTGTTGTTGAGCCGCCATTAATGCTTGCTCAAAACCTTGGCTATGGTGAGTAATAAAGTGGTGATCAAGTTTATTGTTTTTAGCGAGGTATATTAATAAGCCATTATAAAAATAAGCATCGCTGCCTGGTTTTAATGGTAAATGTAAGTCAGCGTCTCTTGCTGTTGCTGTTTTTCTTGGGTCGATAACAACGAGTTTCAACTCAGGATTATCTTCGCGCGCTTTAATAATGCGTTGATGAATAATAGGATGGGCGTAAGCGGGGTTAGCACCAATAATAAAAATAACTTCAGCGCTGTCAAAGTCTTCATAACAGCCGGGCATGGCATCTTCGCCATAGGCTCTTTTATGAGCGGCACTGCCTGATGCCATACATAATCGAGAGTTTGTATCAATGTTGGCACTGCCAATAAAGCCTTTCATTAACTTATTAACAATATAGTAATCTTCAGTAAGTATCTGCCCCGACACATAAAAAGCGACTGAGTCAGGCCCATATTTTTCAATAGTCTCTGTGAAGTGCTTTGCTATTGCCGAGGTTGCTTCTGGCCATGAGGTTTCTTGGCCATATAATCTGGGCGTTAATATTCGCTGATGGTCACCTTGGGTGTCATGCAAGGACGAACCTTTAACACACAAGCGCCCTAAATTAGCCGGATGATCGGCAATACCTTTAACATCAACAATTTTATCGTTCTCAATGGTGGCTTCAACACCGCAACCGACACCGCAATATGGGCAGGTAGTATTTTTTGTATGTGATGAAGTCGGTTGTTTGTCAGTAAAAATAATTTCTGTGGTCATGAAATACTCAAACAGTAAATAAGTTAAGCGGGATGTTATTGTTAGCTTCTTTGTTAACCAAAACCGGTTCGTCAACAAAATATTCATTGCTAATTAAGAGTGCTGGCATCATTTGATTAACGCTGATTTGTTGCTGCATCATCTCAAAATAGCGCATACCTGAACTCACATCACCTAGTAGTACTATCCCGACGATTTTATCGTTTTTAGTAATGATTTTACGGTAGATAAGCGATTTTTTATCTAATAAGGTAAAGCTGGTTGTCTTATCTGACGACTCAACCAAACCGGCTGAAAAGAGCTGGACACCTGATACTTTTAATTTGGTGGGCACCGGGGCATTTTTAAATGCTACCTTATTGTTATGGCAGATACGTTCAGCTAGCGTAATACACTGGGCCCAAATAGGGTCTACTAAACCAAAGGTGGCATTTTCATGCTCGCAACATTCGCCTAATGCACTGATGGCCGGATCACTTGTTTGCATATAATCATTAACCAGTATTGCGCGATTAACGTCGAGATTAGCTGTTTGCGCTAATTCTTTATTAGGGGTAATGCCGGTGGCAATAACGGCTATTTGTGCACGGATAACTTGGCCGTTTGTTAATCGCGCCCCGGTTAGTCTTTTATCTGCTGCGCCGTTATCTTCAAAGTTTGCCACTTCGTGGCCTAATACAAATTTAATGTTTTTTTGCACCATAATGCTTTGTAACATATCACCTGAAATTTTATCCAATTGGCGATTCATTAACCATTGATTACGATGAATAAGAGTGACATCAACCCCACTTAGCGCTAAACCATAGGCAGCTTCTAAACCCAATAAGCCACCGCCAATGACAATCGCTTGTTTAACAGCCTTGTTCGTTTGACCACTTAATGGCTTAGCGCTAGCAAAGGCTTGAATTTTTTTTGTATCATCAATGTCTCTAAAATTAAACACACCTGAAATATCTTGATTTTTAGTCGGTATTTTTGCTGTGCGAGAACCTGTGGCAAGAATTAACTGTTTATATTGAAGTTGTTCGCCTGAAGCTAATTTAATGATGCAAGCGTTTTTATTTATCTTGGTTACCGTTGAACCGCTCATCAATGTAATATGGTTTTTTGCATACCATTGAGGTGGCTTTTGCATAATAGCATCAAGTGTTGTATCGCCAGCTAATACAGCAGAGAGCATGATGCGGTTATAACTGCCATAAGGTTCTTTACCAATAACAGTAATATTAAATTTGTTAGGGCTGCGTTTAGTTATCTCATCTAACAAGCGACCTGTTGCCATTCCATTTCCAACGATAACTAAGGATGGTTTGATAACGTTTAACACGGCATTATTATTCATGGCAGGTCTCTTAATACTTTCACTTTTTTTATTCATACAGTTTTAATAAAAGGCGAATAAGTCGGAACTATGCCAAGACATTGCAGGTTATATGCCATTTTACTTAATATTATAAATACCCCTATTTATCGGCTATAGCAGCGCATTATCAGATTTTTAGTTTGCCTTACTTCAAAGGTTGCATGCATTTTTTAGCGCGGATCGCACTGTTTTGGTGAGGTGATAGACGTTATTGATAAAAGCGTTTGATAACGTTTACCCGCTAATAATATCGCACTGTGATTGTGCTTATTATTCTACTTTCTAGTGCATTGGTACGCTGTAATGACAATAGGTATAAGTTAAGCTATTGAAAAGTAAGGGTTAGTTTCAATGGTACGGTGTTTGCATTGCTCATTAAATACTGACAACCGTTAATGCGGCATGAATATTAAAGTAGGACAGAATAACGATGAGTATTAGTACCAATTCCCCATTAAAAAAAATCGTAGTCGTTGGCAACGGTATGGTTGGCCATCATTTTGTTGATGAAATGGCTAAGTACAAAGATTATGAAATTACTGTGTTATCAGCAGAGGAGCGCTTAGCATACGACCGAGTGCATTTGTCTGAATACTTTGCCGGTAAAACTGCCGACGATTTAGCCATGACAACACCTGCTTATTATGACGAGATTGGTGTTAAGTTTTTTACAGATGCTAAAGTCATTCATATTGATAAGGTGGGTCGAGCTGTTACTACTGAAGCGGGTGAAACCTATGCCTATGACAAACTTATTATGGCAACAGGTTCATACCCATTTGTACCGCCTATTCCAGGTAAAGAACGTGACCATTGTTTAGTTTATCGTACTATTGAAGATCTTGAAAAAATTCAAGCCTCGGCAAACTCGGGTAAAGTCGGGGTTGTTGTGGGTGGCGGTTTATTAGGGCTCGAAGCCGCTAATGCGTTAAAAGAGTTGGGTTTAGAAACTCACGTTGTAGAATTTGCTCCACAGTTAATGGGGGTACAATTAGACCAAGATGGTGGCGCTTTATTGCGGTCAATGATCGAAGGTATTGGCGTACAAGTCCATACTCAAAAAGCAACGAACGAAATTATAGATGGTGAAAATTGTAACCATCGTATGGTTTTTGCTGATGGTAGCCATTTAGAAACCGATGTGATTTTATTCTCAGCAGGTATTCGTCCTTACGACAACTTAGCAAGAGAGTTTGACCTAGCGATTGGTGAGCGTGGCGGTATTGTTATTGACAATAATTGTAAAACCTCTGATGAAAACATATACGCCATTGGTGAATGTGCGCTATGGAATAACTTTATTTTTGGTTTAGTGGCGCCGGGTTACAAAATGGCTAAAGTCACGGCTGACCATATTATTGGCGGTGAGCAAAAGTTTACCGGTGCTGACATGAGCACTAAATTAAAACTAATGGGTATTGATGTGGGGTCAATTGGCGATGCACATTCTCGTAGCCAAGGATGTAAGAGCTATGTTTACTCTAATCAACCCGATCAAATCTATAAAAAAATCGTCGTTAGCGAAGATGGAAAAACTTTATTAGGTGCGGTACTTGTCGGTGATACAAGTGAATATGATTCATTACTACAGTTCGCCTTAAATGGTATTGAACTCCCTAAAAACCCAGAGGGCTTGATTTTGCCAAGCTCAGGTGAAAAACCAACGCTCGGTGTTGATGCTCTGCCTAATACGGCGACAATTTGTTCATGTTTAAATGTTACTAAAGGCGACATCCTTGGTGCTATTGATGGTGGCGCATGTGATATGGCTGGCGTTAAGTCTTGTACTAAAGCGACAACTGGTTGTGGTGGTTGTACGGCTTTAGTTCAAAAAATCACTGACACTGAATTAGCAAAACGTGGTGTTGAAGTTAGCACTGATATTTGTGAGCATTTTGCTTACAGTCGTACCGAACTTTTTCATATTGTAAAAGTAGAAAAAATTAAAACCTTTGATGACTTAATCGCTAAGCATGGTAAGGGTTTAGGTTGTGAAATTTGCAAGCCTGCCGCGGGTTCAATTCTGGCCTCTGTTTGGAATGATTATGTCTTAAAAGCCGATCATTTACCGCTTCAAGATACTAACGATACTTACCTAGGTAACATGCAAAAAGATGGTACTTATTCAGTGGTCCCGCGTATGCCAGGGGGTGAAGTAACACCTGATAAACTGATTGTTATTGGTGAAGTTGCTAAAAAATATAATCTTTACACCAAGGTCACGGGTGGCCAGCGTATAGACTTATTTGGTGCTCGTGTAGAGCAACTTCCTGATATTTGGGAGCGATTAATTGCTGCTGGTATGGAGACAGGTCATGCCTATGGTAAGTCATTAAGGACAGTTAAATCCTGCGTTGGAAGCACTTGGTGTCGTTTTGGTGTGCAAGACAGTATGAGCATGGCGATTGCCTTAGAGAACCGCTACAAAGGTTTACGTGCGCCTCATAAAATTAAATTTGCAGTGTCGGGTTGTACACGTGAATGTGCTGAAGCACAAAGTAAAGATATCGGTATTATTGCCACAGAAAATGGCTGGAACTTATTTGTCAGTGGTAATGGCGGCATGAAACCAAGGCATGGCGACTTATTTGCTACCGACTTAGATGATGAAACACTGGTGAAATATATTGATCGTTATTTAATGTTTTATGTCCGTACGGCTGACCGTTTAACACGGACATCGGTATGGTTAGAAAACTTAGAGGGCGGTTTAGAGTATATGCAAAAAATTGTTATTGATGACCATTTAGGTATTAACGATGAGTTAGAAAAACAAATGGAAAATGTGGTTGGTACCTACCAATGTGAATGGAAAACAACGGTTGAAGACCCTCATCAATTAAAGCGTTTTCGTCAGTTTGTTAACTCTGATGCTATTGATGACAACATTGAATTTGTTACTGAACGAGAGCAAATTCGTCCAGCGCGAGGTGATGAGAAAAAGTATGGTGTGATCATTCAATCAGCTGACATAACCGCATAATAAACGCTTTAAGGAATATTAAAATGACGATAGCAAATAAATGGCAAAAAATTTGTCAGAAAAGCGATTTAGTTAAAAACTCGGGTGTTTGTGCTTTACTAGAAAATAAGGAACAAGTCGCTATTTTCCAAGTGGGTGATGACAAAATATTTGCCATTAATAACTTTGACCCTTTTGGGAAAGCTAATGTATTGTACCGGGGCTTAATTGGTGACAAGGGCGGCGAAATTTACGTTGCATCCCCCTTATTAAAGCAACGTTTTATTTTGAAAAATGGCACCTGTTTAGATGATGAAGCATTATCGGTACGTTCATATGAAACACGTATAACTGGCGATAGCGTAGAAGTCTTAATTTAAGGTGTGTTAGTTAATGGCTAAAGTGAACGGCTAAATTGAACAGCTAAAGTTTAATAAACAAGTGTGATAAGTGAAATTGGATGTGGCGGATTTAAGATAGGAAACTATTTTAATCCGCTTTTTTATTGTTTAATAAATCGTTAATTCTCTATAGACTTTTCATATGATAGTGACTGCTTTATAGCCCGTCCTATTCAAAACGTCCTTTTTATAAAAACAGACAATTTATAGCGTTGACAAGCTTCGCTTAGCTTGTCGGCAACACGAAGCCATCGACATTAAAGGCTATTTTATATCGTTAATATATTTAATAGTAAACTATGCCAAGAACAAACTATTTAAACGAAAGAAATTTCCTTACCTATTTTTTATGATCATGAAAATCATCAAAAAAGCATAAATGTTGTAACACTATTTTGTTTCAACAAGTTACTATGGCCGTTAATAATGGCATCTCAACTTTCATACTTGTCAATAAGAGGATTTTCTGTGTTTAAATGCTTAATTACGCCCTCAATCGCTATTGTTATCGTTTGTGCTTTAACAGCATGTGGCGGTGGCAGTGGCGGAGATAATAGTAATACTTTGCCAGCCCCTAAAGATCTAACTTCAATCACTTTAACAAAACCAAATTATACTGGAACCACTGAGTTAAAGCCTATTGGCTCTAACCAAGTGGCTAAGCTAGCATTAGATTTAACCATTGGTTTTGATTTATTGCATGTCATTTCTTTTGCGGATGTTTATGAGTATTTTCTCATACATCCGGACGATGGAGAAGGATCCAATGAAGATAGTGATATTAATTGTTTAAGCGGAAGTGCTTCAGTTAAAGAGGTTTCGTTAACCCATTTAGAAGTCATTTATAACCAGTGTGTCCAAGGTGGTGTTGTCGCTAATGGTTTACTGAACTTGTATGTCACTCGTGTTTACGACAGCCAGCTAATGGATATGAATATTATCCCTGATCTTACAATGGTTGATAGAGCAAGCGGTGAAACCCTCAATATAAATGGTTATATTCAAGTAAGACAATCAAATGTTTCTGACTTTCAGCATAAAGCCACCTATCAAATATTATTAACCAATGAAGAGGATGAACAGTTTTACTTCAATAATTTTATCGCTCAAGTAAGTACATGGGGAGATAGATATGGTATCGATTACTCAGGTGAAATTTTATCGACTGAATACGGTAAATTAGCCCTTGATACAACTCAATTATATGGTTCTAATCTAATGGGTTTTGAGTTGACTGTGAACGCTGAAAATACCGCATTCATATCAGTATTATTAGGAAAACAACTTAACATAGATATAGGCCCTGAGAGTATCCCATTAATTATTGACTTGAATAACATTCCTCAAAGTTTTCTTGATGATGTCAATGAAGCACCTCGAGCGGCGCTAACAGCATCAATAGCCTCAAGTGAACGGATGAGCGATATTGCGCTCAGTGCCACCGAGTCTTCAGACCCAGATCTTGATTTACTTGACTACCAATGGTCAATTACAAGCGCCCCAGTAAATGCTACTTGGACTATTGAAAATAATGCATCGCCTAACTTTTCTGCTGATTTACCTGGTGAGTATTCAGTTCAGTTAACCGTAACTGACGCTCAAGGGCTTGAAAATAGTGTAACTACCCTTATTATTATTGAAAAATCAGCCCCTGATTTTTCAATAATTTTGGACACAAATATAGTGTCAGTCGATACTGTCGCTAGCGGTCAAGTTTCGTTAAATAATGATGAATATGACGGTCCATTTGAATATAATATGGTTTATGGCCCTTTTGGTATGTCTATAGATGTTGATGGGAAGATCCATTGGCCCGCTCATATTATGGACTTTGGTACCACCACAAATGTTAACTTTGCTATAGCCGTTAGTAATAGCGATAAGACAGCAACTATGTCTTCGGTATTACCAGTAACAGGCGCTCCTTCCTTTATAGAAAATAATGCATTCAAAGATATTAGAAATATATTACCTACAGATTGGAGTAGCTCAAAACAAGTTTTTGCTCATCAAGGTAAAGAACAATTATTGGGCGCTATAGACATTTTCAATACATTTTCGAGCCATACTTTTTTAAATGACAATAACCTTATTGATGTGAAATTAGCAAAATCATCATTAGCCGATGGTTACAGCTATGCGGCTTCATATGACGTCGATAAGGACGGCATCATTGACCATTTTCTTGCGACTGAAAACTTTATCAATGGTGAACACTATTGGTATTTATGGTTGGAAGATGGTGATTCAGGGAAACTCACTCAGGTGGTGACCATGAATAATCAATTATCGACCAACAACAAATTTGGCTATTTTACCTTTGATGATATTGATGGCGATGGTGAGATAGAAATGACTATATCAACCTATTTAAATTATGGTCAGGTACGTCAAGTTCATAGTTATGACCTCGCTAGCTTTGCATTAGAAAGGATTATAGAAGCCGTTAACGGTGAACATGTTGGCTATTGTGACATAGACCAAGATGGTGTTAATGATGTAATAACCTCAAATGAAATTTATTCTTTAAAGACTGGAAATCTTATTACTAAAACGGTAAACGAGGGGGAAGATATTCAGCTAGTTAAAACTGGAAGTCGCTGCTTATTGTTATCGTCAAATAATATTTATAAGTTTGACGAGGGTTCGTTAGTTTCATTGCCAACCGTAATTGAAAGCCGATTTTTTGTCGGTAATTTTGATAATGATATTGACCAAGAAGTCATTTTTGCAGAATATCAATCATTGCAAAATGATAAGTGGTTTTTAGGAAATATTGATAGTGATGGCAACATTTCAAAAATACCTTTAGCTATACCTGATGATATTAATTTTGAAGACTACAATACAAACTTTGGTTTCCATGGTGTTTTAGCGGTAATAGATTTTAATGGTGATGGCGTTGATGAATTACTTGCGTTTGGCACTCACACTAATACTCAAGGATTATCAGCTATATCGCTTCAAGGCAATGATCTAGTTGAAAAATATTCAGGGGTGACCTTTGATTACGATTATGAAGGTCTTGTTAATATCGCGCAATATCATCAAGACAATACGGTGACGGTCAATAAAACCGATGCGGCTATTCGATTAAATGCCGCTAGTCATTGGGTAGACTTTGGCAAAGACGATAGTTGGGCTGGCGGTGATATTCTTACGACTGAAGTCGTTAACGATGAATTATTTTATTACGCTTCTCTGCCTTACCCTGTTTATGATGGCGGTATAGCAAGATATGACAGCGATGGGGTGATGCTGTGGAGCAATAGCATTGATACGTCATTCTACACAGACATAACACTAACGAAAGAAAGCCTCCTTATTCAAGAGAATGAAATAGCTTATATTGTCAATAAAGCCACTGGCGATTTTACTAACGCTAACTTCGGGAGTTTAATGAGTTCTCCAGAGCATTTCTCCTTTCAGATATTCTTAGATAAAAGTACTTATGTATTTTATCAATTAGAAAATAACCTACTATCGACAGTACTCAACAATGCTGATTTTAATTACTGGGGAAATAATTTAAATATCCCTCTAAATCAAAACGTTCAATTTATTCAATACGATGATGATGAGCAAGTTGAAGTTATCTTCAATTATTATCAGTTAAATGAAGAGGGCTCTAATGTTACTAAGTATGACATTGTTGATGGGTTAAACTGGGAAAAGGAAACGCTTACTTTGGGTTTGTCTGGCTATCAATCTGAAAACTCTTTTGGCGTAGAACTTCAGACGTGTTTCATTGCTGATAGTACTTGTAGAAATAAAATTATCTCTACAAGTAATCATATTGAGATTAGAGATAAAATCACCAATAAATTGATTTATCAAAGTCCCCAATACCCAAGCAACATAAAAGACTTAGCTATTAGGCATGATATGAATGGGCACATTCGTTTTAGTTTATTAATCAATAATAACGTAACAGTTTTTCATTAGGCATTTGAATAGTCGATGGCAGAGAGGGAAATATGACAACAACAAAGACATCTATCTACTGTGAGTGTGGTGCACTTGCATTACACATTAATGAAAAGCCGGTAGTACAGTTAGTTTGCCATTGCAGTGACTGTAGACATTTTTCGGGTCTGCCATATACTGAATTGGCGTTCTTTAAGCCCGAAGCGTGTAGTGTTGATGGACAAACCCATATGACAGTCATTAAGGGCGATAGTGGCTTTGACAAAACTCACTATTCTTGTCTATTTTGTCAAACAGCGCTCTATGTAAAAATAGCTGCGCTTAATGGCGCTACGGCTGTTGTAGCCAACCGACTATCGTCCTTTACGTTCAAACCTCAGGCACATATCTGGACGAGTAAAAAACTTAATAGTGTGACGATCCCAACAGGGATGATTCAATCATTAGGGCGACCCCCTAAAGAGATAGCCAAGATCATGGTATCGATGTTTTGGTATAAGAAATAAACGTTTTAATAATTGTCAGCATTAGGTCTATGATGTTTTATCAAGGTTATTTGTCACTCGGTAATATAGAACAACAAGATATATAAAATAAACACCGCTTAGCGAATCTCTTTGGGTCGCGGTTATCAGTAATTTATAATTGGGGAGTACGTAGCAAGTGACTGAAAAAGAAAAGATGCTTTCAGAGCAATATTATAATCCTAATGATTCAGAGCTTGTTGAATTGCGTTTTAACGCTCGTTTGGCAACCGAAAAGTTGAACCAAACAAGTGCGCATCAGCAAGATCAAAGAATGAAAATAGTAAAGTCATTGTTTGGGTCGACCGGTGATCTAATTCATGTCGAGTCAACCTTTAATTGTGACTATGGCTGCAACATTCATGTGGGTGAAAATTTTTATATTAATTTCAATTGCGTTATTTTAGATGTCGCTGAGGTACGTATTGGTAACAACTGTTTTATAGCACCTCAGGTAGGTATTTATACAGCGACACACCCTATAGACCCGGTAGAGCGGGCGAGTGGTTTAGAGTACGGTAAAGCGATAACTATAGGTGATAATTGCTGGATTGGTGGCCATGCAACAATAAACCCAGGAGTAACCTTAGGTCATAATGTGGTTGTTGCCTCGGGTGCGGTTGTTACAAAAAGTTTTGGTGACAATGTGGTGATAGGTGGTAATCCTGCTAGAGTATTAAAAAAAATATAGCGTTAGTTTTTACAGTAGCCGAGAGAAGTTTTTTTAATGTATTTTATTAATTAGAAAAAAACCTAACAGCGAACTAAAAGATAGTCAGAACGAGCCATATAGACATGGCTTATATAGCCGTTCACGTATAAAGAAAAATTTGATACCTCCACATTGACTAGTAAACACGATCTACTCAAGAATTTTCATGTCCTATAGCAGACGCACCCAATACTGATGTCAATAAACTGCTAGCAGAAAAATATGTGCTGACTAACATTTAAAAACTTATAGAAGATTGTATTTATCGATGTAAAAGATAGTTTATAAAAGGTCAAAAAATAATAAAGCCAAGTAGGTAAAGGTTATTATAGGCGAGTTAATTAATAAACCGAATATGGTCTCCATCGCGTCTTTAAAAATAATCATAAATAATACTGTTTTAAGTAAACTAATATAAAATATGAAACAATATCATTAAGGGGTGTTTTTTAAATCAAAAAGACTTTATTTTGAGCCTGTTATTTACTTCATCTTTCACTGTAAGCGTAAACCCTGTTTGCTGTTTTTTATCGTTCAGGTATCATTTATGTTGAATGATCCGCCTTTTCTTGGTCAAATGATGCGGTAATCACTCATTCGCCATTTAAATTAGGTCATTTGTCAGTAACGTAAACTGAATTTTGATAGCCTGAAACGAGAAAGTTAACCCTATCCATGAAATATACCCGCGTTTTTATTAATAGCCTAGCGTATGAATTAGCTCCTGAAGTAATCACTAGCAATGCGTTAGAGTCTCGATTAGCTCCTTTATATCAAAAATATCGTATACCTATGGGTCAACTTGCCGCTTTAACTGGCATTACTGAACGTCGTTGGTGGCCTAAAGAGCACATTTTATCAGATGGTGCCTTGGCTGCTGCTGAAAAAGCAATAAAAGAAACGGGGATCTCTGTCAGTGATCTCGGTGCTGTGGTTTATACCGGCGTTTGCCGTGATCAACACGAACCGGCTACTGCTTGTCGTATTGCAGCAAAATTAGGGGTATCAAAAGAGACCGCCATTTATGATATCTCGAATGCTTGTTTAGGCGCATTGTCAGGTATTTTAGATATTGCGAATCGTATTGAGTTAGGTCAAATTAAAGCGGGCTTGGTCGTTTCTTGTGAATCAGCTCGTCATATCGTTGATGTGACCATTGATGATATGTTGGCAGACCCTAGTATGCAAAATTATGCTCAATCACTGGCAACATTAACCGGTGGTAGTGGTGCGGTAGCCATTTTATTGACCGATGGTAGCTTTGACTTAACAACAGACCGTAATCATCAACTATTAGGAGCGAGTCATTTATCGGCTCCTGAGCACAATGGTTTATGTCAGTGGGGCCTAAAAGAAGTGGGGCCTCAATTGTTTCGTGAATTTATGCGCACTGACGCAGTTACTCTGCTCAAAGAAGGCGTGTCGCTTGCAAAAGATACTTGGGAGCATTTTTTAGAGCAACGTGATTGGATGACCGAGCAAGTTGATAAAGTTATCTGTCACCAAGTGGGTGCGGCGAATCAAAAGCAAGTACTAACAGCACTGGGTATCCCAACGTATAAAGAATACCCCACCTATCAACTACTCGGTAATATGGGGACAGTATCCCTGCCGGTTACTGCTGCTATGGCACATGATCAGGGATTTTTAAAAACAGGTGATAACGTAAGTTTCTTAGGCATTGGTAGCGGCCTAAATTGCATGATGTTAGGACTTAAATGGTAAGTTATTACTTACATTTTATCTTAAGTCACATTTCTCATATGCATTTTATTCAATACAGGGCAGCACAATGTCGGATCAAAACTTAGCGACGTTATTTCCTTTTAAACGTCACTTTCTTGAGATAAATTCTCAACAATATCATTATGTCAATGAAGGTAGCGGTGAACCGGTTGTTATGGTTCATGGTAACCCAAGCTGGTCATTTTATTATCGTAACTTAATCAAAACGCTTAGTGTTAGTCATCAATGTATTGTGCCCGATCATATCGGTTGTGGTTTTTCTGATAAACCCGATGATGAAGATTACGACTATACCTTAGCGAGACGCATTGATGATCTTGAAGCCTTGCTAGACCATTTAGCCGTTGATAAAAATATAACGCTAGTGGTTCACGACTGGGGTGGCATGATCGGCATGGGTTATGCTGCGCGTTATCCTGACCGTATTAAAAAGTTAGTGATTTTAAATACAGCCGCGTTCCACTTACCTAAGGGTAAATCTTTTCCTTTGCCATTAGCTATAGGCAGAAATACCATGTTGGGGACTATTTTGGTTCGAGGTTTTAATGCGTTTTCTAGTATTGCTTCGTTTATTGGTGTTAAACGTAAAGCAATGACAAAAGAGATTCGTCAAGCCTATGTTGCCCCGTTTAACTCATGGAAAAATCGTATTTCAACGCTGCGTTTTATTCAAGATATCCCCCTCAAACCTCATGATAGAAACTATCAGTTGGTCAGTGATATCGAGAAGTGCTTACCTCATTTTACTAAACTCCCTATGATGATTTGTTGGGGCTTAAAAGATTTTGTTTTTGATCAACACTTTCTAGCTGTATGGCAAGAAAAATTCCCGCAAGCACAGGTACATACCTTTGAAGACTGTGGTCATTATATTTTGGAAGACGCTAGTGAGGAAGTGGTGCCATTAGTAACAAACTTTGTTAACGACCTGGAAGCTAAGACGATAATAGGTTCTGCAAATGACTAAAAAAGATGGTGTAACAACTGGCGGTATCACTACGGCCAACTTGTCACGCCATTTACGTCAAGCGGCTATTAATATTCCTAACTTATTAGCCGTTGCGGTCCAACAATCTCAGCGGCCAGCCTTTTCATTAGCTACAACCCTCAACTATCAAGAAATTAATTTCAGTGATTTACATACCCAAAGTGATGAACTTGCTTTTGCACTTAATCACTACGGCATTAAACGTGGCATGAAAGCGGTGCTTATGGTCACGCCAAGTATTGATTTTTTTATTCTAACGTTTGCCCTATTCAAAGCGGGTATTGTCCCTATTTTAGTTGATCCTGGTATGGGAGTAAAAAACCTCAAGCAATGCTTTAGTGAGTCTGCTCCTGATGTTTTTATCGGTATTCCGAAAGCTCATATCGCCCGTAAGTTTTTTTCTTGGGGTAAAAATAGTGTCAAGTTTTTACTGACCGTCGGTGGTACTCGTTTTTTTGGTGCTAGTTTATTGGGTGGTGTTGGCCTTAAACAGTTACTGAAAGTCGCCGATAAAGCCGATAAGCCTTATCCAATGGTTAGGTTGGCAGAGAATGAAATGGCGGCGATACTTTTTACCAGCGGCAGCACAGGTATTCCAAAAGGTGTCGTTTATAGCCATAAAATGTTTGAAGCACAAATCAGGGCTTTAAAAAATGATTACGGTATTATTGCTGGTGAGCGCGATTTAGCCACTTTCCCACTATTTTCATTATTTGGTCCAGCGTTGGGTATGGCATCCATTATTCCTGATATGGATGCCAGTAAACCAATCACTGCTAACCCTGACTTTATCTTTGCGGCCATTAAAAAATATCAATGCAGTAATTTATTTGCCAATCCTGCTCTGCTTGAAGTCCTTGGACAAGCCGCTAACAAACTAAGCCAGATAAGCCGTTTGGCTGATGGTGAGCCGTATAAAATTCCGAGTTTAAAAAGAGTGATTTCAGCAGGTGCGCCAGCAACATTATCTTCAATTAAATGTTTCGGTAAAATACTCAATACAGAGGTTGAGGTCATCAACTCTTATGGGGCAACAGAGGCGCTGCCACTAACGAAAATTGGTAGTAGAGCATTATTAGCCACTGAAGAGATAACCGCTAATGGTGGGGGTATTTGTGTCGGTTTACCAATAAAAGGTGTTGATATTGCTATTATTGCTATCACGGATGAAAATATAGCGCATTGGCATGATGAGTTAGCTTTACCGATTAATACCATTGGCGAAATCGTCGCTAAAGGCGATATGGTGAGCCAAGCATATTATCAACGTCCAAATGCAACCGCCCAAGCCAAAATGCTTAATAGCGTCTTCACTGGCGAGGAAAGTCATGACGTTGGAATTGACTATCTCCACCGAATGGGCGATTTAGGTTACCTTGATGAGAACGGGTTGTTATGGATGTGCGGGCGAAAAGCCCACCGTGTTGAAACAAGTGAACATATTTTATTCTCAATCCCCTGTGAACGGATTTTTAATACCCACAAAGCGGTCAAGCGAAGTGCGTTAGTCGGCATAAAAGTACAAGGTGTTACAAGCCCTCTACTGTGCGTTGAACTTAACCAAGATGTCAAAATAAATAGTAAAGAGGCACAACAGCATTTATTTGATGAACTTAAAGAGATTGGTGCTCTTCATCAACAAAGTAGCAGTATTATTGATTTTTTGATTCATCCTGACTTTCCTGTTGATATTCGTCACAATGCTAAGATATTTAGAGAAAAATTAGCGTTATGGGCACAAAAACAGATTGAAAAATAACAGATTAATGTCTGCTGGCATTAAACTTTACCTAAAGGAGTGAGATATAATCTCTATGTTAAAAGATTCACACCTATCCACAGCTTTAGCTGATTTAGCTACTAACGTTGACCATATATTTGTCACGGGGGCAGGGGGCTTTTTAGGGAAAGCTATTTGTCATATGTTGCGTTCGGTTAATATTAAGGTTACCGGCTTTGCCAGAGGCAGCTATCCTGATCTAGAGCAGATGGGTGTTACTATGGTGCAAGGTGATATTTGTGACGTTGACTCGCTAAAAACAGCTATGCAAGGTTGTGATTTTGTTTTTCATGTTGCCTCAAAAGCTGGCGTGTGGGGCAGTAAGCGTGACTATTATCGGCCTAATGTTGATGGTGCTGCCAACATAATTGAAGCCTGTAAAGAATTGTTGATCAAACATATGGTTTATACCAGTACGCCCAGTGTGACCTTTGCAGGTATTGATGAAGAAGGTATTGATGAATCTCAGCCTTATGCGGAAAAATTCCTTAATTACTATGCTGAGTCAAAAGCTATTGCTGAGCAAATGATGCTTAGCGCCAACAGTGAACAATTAAAAATAGTCGCATTAAGGCCTCATTTAATTTGGGGCCCTGAAGATCCGCATTTAGTTCCAAGAGTTATTGAACGGGCAAGGGTAGGCCGGTTAAAACTCCTGGGTACAACAGATAAGTTTGTTGATACTATTTATATAGACAATGCAGCTTATGCGCATATTTTAGCCGGTGTTAATCTCATTAAAATAAATACAAATTGTGCGGGTAAAAGTTATTTTATTAGTAATGATCAGCCCATTACCATGGCTAGTATGCTCAATAATATTTTAGCCTGTGTTGATTTACCACCAGTAACAAAACGAATTCCTGCTTCGTTAGCCTTTGGCTTAGGGGCTTTGTTAGAATGGTTTTATTATATTTTAGCTAAAAAGGAAGAGCCGATGATGACGCGTTTTCTTGCTCGTCAATTATCCACCAGTCATTATTTTAATATTGAGGCGGCAAAAAAAGACCTAGGTTACCAACCCCTTATTAGTATTGAACAAGGTATGAAGGCCCTTAAAACATCATTGTTAAAGTGATTAATGTTATTAATGTAAGAAAAGTAGACATCTCATGAGTAAAATTTATCATCACCCTGTACAGATTTATTATGAAGATACCGACCATTCGGGTGTGGTTTATCATCCTAATTTTTTAAAATATTTTGAGCGTGCTCGTGAGCATGTTATCGATAGTGAACGTCTTGCTAAACTGTGGGCAGAAAAAGGCTTAGGTTTTGCTGTTTATAAAGCGAATATGATCTTTCAAGATGGTGTTGAGTTTGCTGAAATATGTGACATTCGTACCTCTTATCAATTTGACGGTAAGTACAAAACCTTGTGGCGACAAGAAGTGTGGCGCCCTAATGCTAAAAAACCTGCAGTTATTGGTGATATAGAGATGGTGTGCTTAGACAAAGATAAACGCTTGCAACCTATTCCAGATGAAATTTTAGC
>CAWVSL010000024.1:0-41566 GCA_963933115.1 uncultured Colwellia sp. | reverse complement strand
TGTTAAATAGATTTGTTAACTACCTAATTACAATCTTAATTACTGGTTATCAATAAAGAATTAGTCTTGATATCTGTAGTTGCGATTATATCGAGAGTTGATTGATAGCAACCTTCTAAGCATGAAGAAACTAATCGAGTCAGCCACATTAAAAAAGTCACTGTTAACATTGTCAGTATTGACCTTTTATAATATCAATTAACGCCTGAGCAGCCGATGATAATGGATAACGTTTTCGGGTAATAAGACCAACACGCCGGCTAATTGCAGGGGCTTTTAAAGGCCGACATTCAACGCCAATAGATAGTAACTGTTTTTGATACAAGGCCGGCATGACACTAACACCTAAGCCGCTATGCACCATTTGCCCAATAGTCGCGAATTGATTGGTTTCAAATTCAGCCGTCAACTTTATATTTTGTTCCAATAAAAAATTATCTAATAACGCTCTGATGCTTGACGGCTGCTGCATTGAGATAAAGGGAAACTTCGCCAGCAAGACCAATGATATTTTAGAATGTGAGCATAGCGGGTGATCGATTGGGATAACCGCGATGAATTGGTCGGTAAATAGTGGTTCAAATATTAGGTCATCGTATAGCCCAGGATCAAAAGTTATGCCCAATTCAACTTTACCCGTGCGAACCATCGCTACGGTATCTTCGGCAATCACATCGTGAACTTTTATGTTCACCTGAGGATAATTATCTCGAAAAGTCTTAAGTAACATCGGCAACTCTGTACTTGCATAGGAAGGCATTGCAGCAATCGCTAATTTTCCACGTTGCAGGGAAAACAAATTATTTAGATCGGTAAAGGCTTCATCCCAATCAGCGATCATCCGCTTGGCTACTGGAATAAAAAGATGCCCTTCCGGGGTCAATGCGACCTTTCTTGTTGAACGCGCTAACAATTTTCCACCAATACAATCTTCAAAATTCTTAATAGCGATACTCAGTGCCGGTTGGGAAAGATGCACCCGTTCACTCGCTTCTGCGAAGCTACCTGACTCAGCGATAGCAACAAAGGCACGCAATTGCTTTAACGTAACATTCATTTAATTTACTTATTAATGATTAGAATATTTAAATTTGTTAAATATATAAACATGTAGGATTATTAAACTCAAGTTGTTTTTTAAGCATGACTAGCCAATTGAGTGGTAGTTAACAGGAATAAATAATATGTCTGGATTTAATAAGGTTGTTTCTAGTTATGAAGCGGCATTGGCCAGCCTACAAGATGGCATGACCATTATTTCAGGAGGTTTCGGTTTATGTGGTATTCCTGAAAATTTGATTAAAGAAATCAAAAGCAAAGGGACTAAAAACTTAACGGTTATTTCTAATAATTGTGGCACAACCCATGATGGCTTAGGCATTTTATTGATTGATAAACAGATAAAAAAAATGGTTGCCTCTTATGTCGGCGAGAATGCGCATTTTGCGGCTCAAATGATGAGTGGTGAACTAGACGTTGAGCTAACGCCTCAAGGAACTTTGGCAGAAAAAATCCGAGCGGGAGGCGCTGGTATCCCTGCATTTTATACTGCGACAGGCTATGGTACGCCTGTTGCTGAAGGTAAAGAAGTCAAAGCCTATGATGGTAGGCATTACATACTTGAAGAATCAATCAAAGGGGATTTTGCCATTGTTAAAGCGTGGAAAGCTGATCCTTATGGTAATTTGATTTTTAAAAAAACGGCAAGGAATTTTAACCCGTTAGCGGCAACGGCAGGAAAAATTACCGTGGTAGAAGTGGAAGAAATTGTCGCCCTCGGGGAGTTAGACCCCGATCAAATACATACGCCAGGTATTTATGTCAATCGAGTGATTCAAGGTACATTTGAAAAAACAATCGAGCAACGCACAACACGTCCATCAGCGACTCCTTCAGTATAGGCAATATAACTTATGGCACTTTCAAGAGACCAACTAGCACAGCGAGTATCTCAAGAGCTCAAAGACGGTTATTACGTAAATTTAGGTATTGGTATTCCAACCTTAGTCGCCAATTACGTGCCTGATGGCATAGAGGTTATGCTGCAATCTGAAAATGGTTTACTCGGTATGAGACAATTTCCCACTGAAGATGAAATTGATGCTGATTTAATTAATGCCGGTAAACAAACCGTCACTATGGCTACAGGCGCGTCAATATTTGATTCTGCAGCGTCCTTTGCCATGATCCGTGGTGGCCATGTTGACCTAACCGTTTTAGGTGCTTTTGAAGTTGATGTCAATGGTAATATTGCCTCATATATGATCCCTGGCAAGCTAATCAAAGGCATGGGTGGGGCAATGGATCTAGTGGCTGGTGCAGATAATATTATCGTTACCATGACGCATGCTTCAAAACATGGCGTTTCTAAACTATTAGCAAATTGTACCTTGCCATTAACAGGTAAAGCTTGTATTAAAAAAGTATTAACAGATTTAGCCTTTATTGAAATAAAAGACGGTAAATTTCACTTACTTGAACGAGCACCGGGGGTGAGTATTGAAGAAATAGTGAAGTTGACCGATGGTGAACTCGAAGTACCAGAGCATGTCCCTGAGATGAGCTTTTAGTGAAGTTGAAATAGATGTTGAAAATATCTACTTGGGGTTCAATTTCTAATGTTGGGAACAAAAGCAGTATTAATCATTATAGTGGTTAGTCAAATTTCTTACGAAATTGACTAGGTGTGTTACCGTATAATCTTTGACGGCATGGTGATAGCCATTTAGGGCATGTATTTAAAGATGGACCCACAAGTAAAGGCGGGTTACGTTACTGTATTAATTTAGCATCACTTCGTTTTATTCATCGTAATGAGATAGTCAGCAATGGCTATGGTGATTACGTTGATCAAGTAGAGGATTTATCAAAATGACAATTGAACGTACTATTTTAGCTGGCGGTTGCTTCTGGGGAATGCAAGATCTTATACGCAAACTTCCTGGAGTTATGTCAACCCGGGTAGGTTATACCGGCGGTGACGTTATCAACGCCACTTATCGAGATCATGGTAATCACGCCGAAGGCATAGAAATCTCTTTTAATAATGATATTGTTAGTTTCCGCAGTATCCTTGAATTATTTTTTCAGATCCATGATCCATCAACAAAAAATCGACAAGGAAACGACTTAGGGGCTTCATATCGTTCAGCGATTTATTACTGTTCAGCTGAACAAAAGACTACAGCGATGCAAACAATCATCGATGTTGATGCATCAGGTTTATGGCCTGGGCCTGTCGTTACCGAGTTAGTTCCTGAAGGAGACTTTTGGGAAGCCGAAATAGAACATCAAGATTATCTACAAAATACACCCCATGGCTATACTTGCCATTTTCCTAGAAGTGATTGGGTATTACCCTCAGTAAAGTGAGTCAGTAAAGGGGATAGTGTAAGAGCTGGTGATCAAATAGGGGACTTTTAAGCATTCAACTTACATATACTTTAGTGGCAACGAGATCAGTTTTCCATCAAATTGAAGGTACTATTGAATGCGTTACCTAGTAATTTAACCTTACTTGCTTCTCTTGGTATTTGTTGACCTAAAGAACAACCAATAGCTATCGTTAGCAATGCGGACAAAGAAGACGTTTGGATGTTGTAATTTATATATGGCTTTTGATGTTTTTAGAAAGAAGAAATGTACGTAGATTGGGTCATACCATCGTGCCTGTGTATAAAGAAGATCATTTTTGATACTGAAAATAACTTAAATAAAGGCGAAGATTGACAGGTTTTCCTTTAAACATAATTATTTTGAAAATTTACAACTTTATAAGTAGGCAAAAAAAAAGCGAACCAAGTGGTTCGCTTTTTTATTAGTGACTTGTTTAATAAATTAGATAGTCACGAACTAAATACCTGACTAACAAAAAAACATTAGTCTTGATAAGAAGAAATCGGAGGACAAGAACAAATCAAGTTACGATCGCCATAAACATCATCAATACGGTTAACCGTTGGCCAAAATTTATTTTTCGCCGCCGCGGCTACTGGGAATACCGCTTCTTGGATGCTGTAAGCACGATCCCAAGTGGTGGTAATATCTGCCAGTGTATGAGGTGCGTTATGCAATGGATTATCTTCTAATGTCCATTCACCTGAGGTGACTTTACGAACCTCATCACGAATACAAACCATCGCTTCTACAAAGCGATCTAATTCAACTTTAGATTCAGACTCCGTAGGCTCGATCATAAAGGTACCGGCAACTGGGAACGACATAGTTGGCGCATGAAATCCATAATCCATTAAGCGTTTAGCGATGTCTACTTCAGTAATACCCGACTCTGCTTTTAATGGGCGTAAGTCAATAATACATTCGTGGGCAACACGGCCATTTTTACCTGTATATAAAATAGGGTAATGTTCGTCTAATTTTTTCGCTAGGTAGTTAGCATTAACAATGGCGTATTTAGTCGCATCGGTTACGCCTTTTTTGCCTAACATGGCAATATAAAGGTAAGAGATACATAAAATACTCGCACTACCGTAAGGAGCAGCAGATACTGCGCCATTACCTTTCGTGCTTTCGTCAACGTTAATTAACACATGGTCTGGCAAGAATGGCGCCAGATGGGCTTTAACACCGATAGGCCCCATGCCAGGTCCACCACCACCGTGTGGAATTGAGAAAGTTTTATGCAAGTTAAGGTGAGAGACATCGGCACCAATTAAACCAGGCGATGTAACACCCACTTGAGCGTTCATATTTGCGCCATCAAGGTAGACTTGACCGCCATTGTCATGAACAATGTTACAAATTTCAGCCACTGTTGTCTCGTACACACCGTGTGTTGACGGATAGGTAATCATTAAACAAGCTAAGTTGTCAGCCATCTCTGTTGCTTTACTGCGTAGGTCGTCCATGTCAACGTTACCTTCTTTGTCACAAGCGACCACAATCACTTTCATGCCAACCATTTGAGCTGACGCAGGGTTTGTGCCATGAGCAGAAGAAGGAATTAAACAAATATTACGATGACTGTCGCCACGGCTTTCATGATATTTAACAATTGAGATTAATCCAGCGTATTCACCTTGTGCACCCGAGTTAGGTTGCATTGAGATGTTATCGTAACCGGTGAGTTCAACTAACCAGTCACCGAGCTCGTCAATCATTTTTTTATAGCCGAGTGTTTGATCAACAGGAGCAAATGGGTGCATATTAGCAAATTCTGGCCATGACACTGGGATCATCTGCGCAGTGGCATTCAACTTCATGGTACAAGAGCCCAAGGCAATCATTGAATGATTAAGAGCTAAATCTTTGTTCTCTAATCTCTTGATATAACGTAACATTTCAGTTTCGCTATGGTATGAGTTAAATACTGGATGGGTTAAAATTTCAGACTCACGTACTAATGACGCAGGAATTGAACAATGACCATCATCAATAATTTGTTGATCAAGTGCTGCAACATCTAAACCATGACCTGTACCTAATAAAATATCAAAAAGGCCAGCAATGTCAGTTCTTGTTGTAGTCTCGTCAATAGAAATGCTAATTTGACCTTCAACATCCGTGCGGAAGTTAACGTCTGCGGCTAATGCACGAACCACAACATCCTCTTTACTAAAGCCATCAATCGCATCAAGATTAAAAGTTAAGGTATCAAAATAGTGAGCATGATTGGCTATTAAGCCTTTTGATGCTGTGCCTAATGATAAGATATCCGCTAAACGATGAATTCGGTTAGCAATAGTTTTTAAACCCTCAGGTCCATGATACACCGCATAAAACGCCGCCATATTGGCTAATAATACTTGGGCAGTACAAATGTTTGAGTTGGCTTTTTCACGACGAATATGTTGTTCACGTGTTTGCATTGCCATACGTAATGCTGGGTTACCGCGAGTATCTTTTGATACACCAATAATTCGACCAGGTAATGAACGTTTATATTTATCACTGGTAGTAAAGAATGCAGCGTGTGGTCCACCGTAGCCCATTGGTACGCCAAAACGTTGAGTTGAACCGATAACGGCATCAGCGCCTAACTCACCCGGTGATTTAAGTAACACTAAGCTCATGATATCAGCAGCAACCGCTACGATCGCTTTTTTCTCATGGATGCGGGCAATTAAGTCGCTCACATCCGTTACTTCACCTGTTGCACTTGGGTATTGAATAAGTGCACCAAAAATATCGTGGTCTACCGCTTCGTTTGCTGGCGCTACAATTACGTCAAAATTAAACATTTCAGCTCGTTGCTTAACGAGATCGATAGTTTGTGGGTAGACATCAGATGAAATAAAGAATAAGTTAGATTTTTTATTTTTAGAGACACGTTTTGCCAGTGCCATCGCCTCGGCTGCCGCAGTACCTTCATCGAGTAATGATGCTGAAGCGAGTTCAAGACCTGTAAGGTCGATACACATTTGTTGGTAATTTAATAATGACTCTAAACGACCTTGGGCGATTTCTGGTTGGTAAGGCGTATAAGCGGTGTACCAGCCTGGATTTTCTAAGACGTTACGTAAAATAACATTAGGGGTATGTGTACCGTAATACCCTAAACCAATATAAGTATCGTTGACTTTATTTAAACTAGCCACTGCCTTTAAATCACTGAGTGCTTGTACTTCTGTTTTACTTTCTTCAATAGCGGGCAATTGTGTTAAGCGAATGTCATCAGGCACAATTTCATTGATCAAGTCATCAACAGTCTCTGCACCAATGTCGTTCAACATTGTTTGAGTTTGTTCAGCGTTAGGGCCGATGTGGCGACGGATAAAATCTTGAGTTTGCTCAAGTTCTGCTAGCGTATGAGTAGTCATAAAACAGCTTCTCTAAAAAATGTAAAAAAAAGAAAGCCTCAAACATGTTGTTAGAGGCTTATATAACGGTGTTCGTAAACAATCCACTTTATATAAGTAACTCAAATTAAAAGTTAAATAAGATTTAAGTTAGCTTATTTAACCAGTAATGAAAGCTACTCTGTACAGGAGTAAAATTTAATTGAAGATTAATCTTCGTCAAGTATATTTTGGTAACCATCTGCATCGAGCAAACTTTCAACTTCGTTTGCATCATCCAGTTTAATTTTAAATAACCAACCTTCACCAAAGGCGTCTGAGTTGACTAACTCAGGGGCATCTTCAAGCTCTTCATTTACAGCAATAACTTCACCAGAAACTGGGGCATATATGTCTGAAGCCGCTTTTACTGATTCACATACCGCTACGTCATCACCGGTTGATACCGTATCACCAACATCAGGTAACTCAACAAATACCATGTCACCTAAAAGATCTTGGGCATGTTCAGTAATACCAACAGTAACAGTACCGTCACTTTCGGTACGAACCCATTCGTGTGATGCTACGTATCTTAACTCTGAAGGAATCTTGCTCATTTTTATTGTTCCTGTATTAATTATATTGTTAACTTTTAAGAAAGTCTTTTGTTATAGCTTACCTAAAACTAGCAATGATATTTGCTAGTTCATACTATAACCTAAATTTTAATTTTATTTGAGCTAGTCAATAACTTTACCACTGACTCAAAACTTATTTATTATAAACTAAGCACTTAAGTTGATGGTTAAAAAACTTTTTTACCGTTACGAACAAAGCTCGCTTTGGTCACTTGTACTTTAACGAGTTTTTTACGCATTTCAACTTCTACTGTGTCACCAATTTTCACACTGCGGGGGACACGTGCCATAGCAATGCTGTGGCCTAGGGTTGGTGAAAAAGTTCCCGAAGTAACCTCACCTTCACCAAATTGAGTTATGACCTTCTGATGAGAACGCAAGACGCCTTTCTCTTTAAGTATCAAACCAACAAGCTTAGGTTGATCGCCAGCCGCTTTTTGTGCCGTTAAAGCTTCTCGACCAATAAAATCACGATCTTCAGGTTCCCATGCAATAGTCCACGCCATATTGGCGGCAATGGGTGAGATGGTTTCATCCATATCTAAACCATAAAGATTCATCCCGGCTTCTAAACGAAGGGTATCACGGGCGCCTAAACCACAGGGTTTAACGCCAGCGTCAAGTAAGTCTTGCCATAATTTAGCAGCCACAGTGTCTGGAACAATAATTTCATAACCCTCTTCACCGGTATAACCAGTAGTCGCAATAAACACGTCACCTACTTGTACACCAAAAAAGGGCTTCATACCTTCAACGGAGGCTTTTTGCTCATCAGTTAATAATGTCGCCACTTTTGCTTTAGCTTCTGGGCCTTGCACTGCAAGCATACCAAATTCAGGGCGTTCACTAATAACAAGATCAAACCCTGCAGACTGTTTAGTCATCCAAGCCATATCTTTTTCACGTGTTGCTGAGTTAACCACTAAACGGTAATCAGTATCGGTAAAAAAATAAATAATTAAATCATCAATCACGCCGGCTGCTTCATTTAACATACCGGTATAAAGTGCCTTACCCGGTACAGTTAACTTTGCAACGTCATTTATCACTAAACGACGCAAAAAGGCTTTAGCGTCTCTACCTTGGATATCAACAATAGTCATGTGAGAAACATCAAACATACCGGCAGCCGTTCGAACCGCATGATGCTCTTCAATTTGAGAGCCATAGTTGATCGGCATTTCCCAGCCATAAAAATCAACCATTTTTGCGCCTGCTTCTAAATGCTTGCCATGTAATACTGTTTTATTACTCATACGGTTTCACCTGTTAATCATCTACCTTTAAAGACCTTGTCTTATATAAAGTAGAATAAAGATTGAATATTTACAAAATAATGAATTTATTATAAACCTAGAAAGCTGTTGATTCAACAAGTAAAGTGCGTTTTATAAAATATAAAACTGACTAATAAAATATAACGGAATTAAATTTGACAAAGGCGCATTTTAAAAAATTAAATTCCAACAGCATTACTCTCACTGTATATTAGTTGTGATTAATTTTTAGAATAAATATTTTTTCTCTTTTGGAAAAATTCGGTTGCTAGAGTAAAGTTATTGTTAGAGACATCTTTTACCCATAGTGATAATTTAATGGTTCGATATAAGATGTCGTGATAACTCTTGTTTATTATGTTATTCGACTAAATTTTGTTATTGATTTTTGCTAATAGTGGCAAGTTACGTTGATAGCCTAATGCCTGTTGAATCAGTAATTTTTTGGCTGGTGAAAAGTGATTGAGTAATGTCATGCCAAACCCTCGTAATAATTTAGGAGCTTGGTGTTGTGGGGAGAATACTTGTTTAATGGCTTCCATAGCAATAACCATTTCGGTTGCCTCACTTTTTCGCCATCGAGAAAAAGCCTGGAGTGCTTTGCTGCAATTATTGATATTACTAACATCTACACAAAGCGTTTGTGCTAAAGCTGCTGCGTCTAATAAACCTAAATTAACGCCCTGACCAGCAAGCGGGTGAATGGTATGGGCCGCATCACCAATAAGTACAACCTTGTCTTTGACGAAGTCGTGAGCAAGACGCATCATTAATGGTTGGGTGAAACGTTGACTTTCTAATGTCACCTTCCCCAACTTCCCATCAAGCGCTGCTGTTAGCTCTTTAGCAAAGGTATTTTCATCAAGTTCAGCCAATCGTTTTGCATCATCAGGAGATGTTGACCAAACAATAGAGCATAAGTTATTTTCAAACAAAGGCAGCATAGCTAAAGGCCCTGTTGGAAGAAATACTTGCCAGGCAGTATTTTGATGACCTTGCTGACACTTAACGGTGGCAACAAGTGCGTGGTGATCATAATCACGAAAGGTTATTGGCATATTCATTTGCTTACGTACCCATGAATTTGCGCCGTCTGCACCAACCACTAATTTAGCCGTAATCGGTATACCTGCGTTAAAACTAACAAAAACCTCACTACTGCCAGCACCAATGCTATTGAGTGCTTCATCAGTAAAAAAGGTAATTCCATTATCTTCTTCCGCTTTCTTCCATAGGGCGTTACGAATCACATTATTTTCGATAATATGACCTAGATGTTGACCACCAGAAAAATTATTGTCGGTGTTATTCGACAGATCGTTAATGTTAAAGTCTAACTTGCCATAACCGGCTTTATCCCAGACATGCATGTGCTGATAAGGTTGCAAGCGTTGTGCTTGAATCAATGGCCAAACATCTAAATTAATAAAAATTTGCTCGCTTGCTGCATTGATAGCACTAACCCTAACTTCTGGCTGCTCAGTCAACTCGTTAATATTACCTATATCAGCAATAGCGACATTGAGTTGGCCTTGTTTACGTAATGCCAACGCTAAAGTTAATCCCACTGTACCCGCACCAACAATTAACACATCAAATTTTTGCATTTTTTTCCTTGGTTTTCTTTCGCTGCAAACTTGCAATAACTCGCTCTTTAACGACTGTCACTTTAATTCTTACTCTTTAATAACCCATGGTTTTATTAACCAGCACTTTTTTTAATGGTGACAAATAATTTAATACTTTTAAACCAATACTCCTGCCTATTACTAAGGGGGGTAACTGATTTGAGAACAGTGTGACCAACGAATCAGTTAATGTAATCACTTGCTTGTGATCATTACTTCGTTGTTGTTGGTACTGATTTAATAAAGCAAAGTCACCAATATCTCCACCCTTTTTTTGAGCCGTTTTTATCAGTTGCGATAGCTGCTGGACATCTCTAACACCAAGGTTAAAACCTTGTCCTGCAATAGGATGAATGGTATGTGAGGCATTACCTACAAGTGCCATGCGATGATAAATTTGAGTTTTAGCTTGCACTAAATTAAGTGGATAAACATCCCGCTTACCTACTTTTGTAATTGCACCTAACCAGCTACCAAAGGCTTTCTCTAGTGCAACTTTAAAAGCATTATCATCAAGTAACAACATTTGTTCTGCCAATGCCGGTGTTAATGTCCAAACTAAAGAGCAACGATTTTTCGATAGCGGTAACATTGCTATAGGGCCTGTCTCAGTAAAACGTTCATAAGCAACGTTTTGATGAGAAATGTTAGTGGAAACATTAGCAATTAAGGCACTTTGTTCATAAGAAGTTTGGTTTGACTCAATATTTGCAAAAGTTCGACAAGAGGAGTTTACGCCATCACAGCCAACCAGTAGTTTAGTGGTTAATAATGTCCCCGAATTAAGTTCAATATCAACGTGAGATTGTTGCCAGTTTATATTCTCAATGCTATCAGGAGTAAACCAAGTGATATGTTTTTTAACCAACAATACTTGAAGCAGAGCTTGGCCAATAAGAGACATTTCAGCGACATACCCTAAAGCTGACACCTGATGGTTTTTTGCCTCAAGTCTTGCTTTACCATAATGACTCCGGTCTGAAATATGGATTTTCTCTATCGGTTGAGCCACTTCTTGCAGAAAATCCCACACGCCAAGTTGGGCAAAATAACTTGCAGTGCCATGGGATAAGGCCAACACTCTATCATCAAAACTGAGTGAATAGCCTTGGCTAATCCCAACAGTTTCAATAATAGCAATCGATAGTAACTTGCCATCAGTATTTCTTAAGTCAGATAAACTTGACGCCATTAAACAGCCCGATAGCCCACCACCAGAAATGACGATGTCGAAATTTTGAGGAGTAGCTTCTAGGGTTTTATTTATATGACACTCATTAGTCATTTATCGTTGCTCGTCAATTAAAGTAAACGTTAAGGTCTGTTATTGATGTTTCGCCATCAGGTTTTCAATTTCAGCAATAGATTTTGGTGCATTTACTGTTAAATTTTCGTGGCCTTGATCAGTAACCAAGACATTATCTTCAATCCGTACTCCTATACCACGCCACTTTTCATCAACGTCAGTATCACTTAACGGAATATATAAACCTGGTTCAATTGTCATCACCATACCAGGCTCAAAATTTCTTAGCTGCTGACGTTTATTGTTAACTTGATAGTCTCCGACATCATGCACATCGAGCCCTAACCAATGACCCAAACCATGAATGAAGTATTTTTTACAGGCTTTTTCTTCAATAAGTTCTGGTAAATCACCTTTTAAAATATTGAGTTTATGGAGTTCTGTTGTCAAAAAATCACAAGTCAGTGTATTTAATTGAGCAAAATTAGCATTCGGCTTAATCGCATTAATCGCTAACGTTTGAACATCTAATACCAGTTGATAAATAATTTTTTGAGCGTCTGTGAATTGACCATTAACAGGAAACGTGCGAGTAATATCAGCGGCGTAACCGGCAAGTTCACCACCGGCGTCAATTAACAATAACTCGCCATTATTAAGCACCTGATTGTTATCAGTATAATGCAATATATTAGCATTATCGCCGCCAGCAACTATAGTGTTATAAGCAGGACTTCTTGCGCCATTTTTAGCGAACTCATACAATATTTCAGCTTCTATTTGATATTCAAATTTACCAATAGCCGATTTTCTCATAGCCCGTTGATGGGCATTACCACTAATTATATTCACTTGACGCATAACGTTAAGTTCGCTTTCAGTTTTAATCAGTCGCATTTCATGAAACAAACTAGTGCAATCAACCATAGTGTTGGGGGCTTTACTACCTTGGCGATGACCAGATTTGACCGTTTCTAACCAAGCAAATATTTTTTTATCAAAACCACTAACATCACCATGACAAAAAAGTAAGTGACTTTTATCATTTAAGTATTGAGGAATTAACTGATTAAGTTCATTTAAAACAAAGCTTTTGTCAAAACCATAATCAAGCAAAGCTTTTTGGGGGCCAACTCTACGACCATGCCAAACTTCTTGAAGTGGATCTTTCTCTCGACAAAATAAAATAGCGTTTCGGTCAGTATCCACTTCATCACCTTTTATTAAGACCAATACGGCGTCTGGCTCGTTAAAACCAGTAAGATAATAAAAGTTTTTATTTTGACAAAAAGGATATTCAGTATCGTTACTACGGGTAACTTCACTAGCCGCGCTAATTAATGCAATACTGTTACTTGGCATTTGATTAATGAAATAATCTCGCCTAGCAACAAAGTCAGTAACAGACAATAAAGTATGCTGCATTAGTGTAACTTATCTTGTTGATTTTTAGTTTCGGGAGGAACACCTAACTCAGTAAAGCAAAGTAAAGCTGAAATACGGACATATTCAGCTATTTCAAAATAAGCTTGCTCATTATCTTCATCTTCATCCATTTCATCAGATAAATTAGCAATTTCAGCAAAATCACTGAGCACTTCTTTAACATCGCCAGAAACTATTGCTTTATCTTTTTGATGAAGTCCGAAGCCCAAATTAAATCCTTGTACCCAAACGCTTAAAGCATGACCCCTTTCTACAATTGAGTCATCGTCATCAGGTAACATTAATTGAAATCCGTAAGAGTCATCTAAAATGTTTTTCCAAATATCACTAAACATTAATTTAACAATGGCTTTAACCTTGACCGGTAAATTTTCACCGTCATTAAAAAGGTCGGTGATCATTGCTAAATAATCATGAGATTCAAACGGAAAACCCGCACAGACTAATCCTGTTAACACCCCATGTAACTCAGCAGCATGCACTTGCACACTTTCGGTAGTGATAATTGCTTGAACAGAGGCAAAGTCTAGTATATTTTCTTCAAGGTTGTTATCAGACATATAATGATTTTAAAGTTAGACAAGTATTGCTCGCTATCGTACCACCCACCTTAATTTCTTGCTAGGTTTTGTTGATAGAAGAAACTTGAAAATTTAATCTATCAAGTGTTCAAAACTTGCATAGTAAAACGAGCACCGTTATAGTGGCGATTGTACTGTAAATTTCGGCAGTTAACTTAATATTTATTTTGTAATACATTAGGACATAAAGAGAGCATGAGTCAGCAACACCTTGAAATTACTATTGCCGACAGAACCCTCAAAGTAGCTTGTCCTACAGGCCAAGAAAGTGCATTAATTGCTGCGGCTGGTGAATTAAATACCCGTATTTTAAAAGCCAATACCAGTACAATGATTACTACACCAGAACAATCGCTTCTCATGACAGCGTTAAATTTAAGTCATGATTTAATAGCCGCACAAGAACAAATTAGGCATGAACGTAAAGCCTATCAAAGCAAAATTAATTTATTAAAATCGACCATTGAACGTGCTATGTTAGAGAGCAGAGAAAAACAAAGCTAACATATAGCGCTAATTTGTTTATTTTTTAATTAAAAAGCTCAAATAAACAACGGTTAACCTCCAGTTACAATAAAATACTTACATCAAAACACTAATATTAGCTATAATGGTTTTGTCTTCTGGGGTGTTTGTATGTTTTCTATGTCCCTGAGCCGATAAGTTTTACTCCAGGAAGTTAATGACTGGCTATTGTGCAAGCTCGGCTAGTATCGAGAAGCCTACGGACAGTTAGCTATTTCCGCCCTGAACACACGGTGTTCAGGACTAAAGTTGACTGCGGCATCTTGGAAGCACCTTTTCTTTTTAAGTATTTTAAAATGTTACTTTCTGTAATTTCCACGTGACTTTAGAACAGCACACGCTGATCAAAATTAAAGGTGACAGACCTATATTCGAAGTAGCTTATTATTTTTTGACTATACTCAATAATCAATATGACTATAATCATCAAGGAAGGTGATTCTATCGAAAAACTCAGAGGATTCGCACTCGTTGAATTAATGGTCAGTTGTTCTGTTTTATTGATATTAATAATGATAGCAAAGAGTAGTAATTCTACTGATAATGAAAGGATTATCTCTAACAAACTAAAACTTTTTTGATTTTTTTTCATAAAATTATATTGAGTAACCTATATAATAAAAGCGTGTAAAAGTACTTGCCTTCTCATATCATTTTCGATAACACAACCAGCAGCATATTCGCCATTACTTATTGAGCCATCTTGAGCACTTTCTCTTCCCTGCCAACTAATAATGATTGTTACTTGATTATTATTCACAGCAATACAACCTACACCATCAATTAATTCTGACAAACCATGCTACCACTGCAACGTTTCTTCAACTCTAAGCGCTAGAGAATCAGATAATGTATCCGATGTAAAACATGCAGTTGTGGCTGCAGGAGCAATTGCTTAATATGTATTAGCATAGTTGTTAAGCTCGTTAACATCATTACTGCGCATACGTTCTAAAATATCTTGAGTTAGCGCAGAAGCAATAGAACGTTGAAGTGCATCCAATGAACCTTTCTTAGCGGTTGCTTGCATAGCAATAGCACCTAATATCCCAGTGAAAAAAAATGACCAAAGCGATAAGAACCTCAATAAAACTCATGCCTTTTTGATGGTTTATCTTCAAATAAAATAACGTTTCAGGCTTAATATATGCACCTAAATGGACTATTGGAATAATTAAAAAATAAAGATTTAACGAGGAGGAAGCAACGGGTGATTTCAAACAAGAATAACAGGAGGGCTAAATTTGCTGATGCAAATAACCCTATTAATTGACTGTATGTGATAAATAACGCCAAAGTATGTCGCACTTACTATATCCATATAATAGGTAGCTAGATTCACTTATATTGAACTTACAAAAAAATATTCTAAATAACACTAAAGTGAACAGTTACTACCGGTCGTGGTTATCAAAAAATGTAAATAAAGAAGGTTTAAACTAACAAATCCCTATCTGTTGTGTAAAAATCCTTATCTATCTTAAGACTAGCGCAGCTCTATAGGTACCGCAAACACAATGTCCTCTTTACGCCCAGGAAACTCAGTAACATCATGTCCACCAAGGGTTTTTAATCTCTCTATTACTTGATCCACCAAGATAGCAGGTGCTGATGCACCAGCAGTTACTCCTATTTTTTTTACAGAGGTTAGCCAGTTTGTATCAATATTATCAGCCGTATCAATAAGGTAGGCTGTAGTACCTAATTTTTCAGCAACTTCTCTCAAACGGTTAGAATTAGAGCTGTTTTTTGCGCCAACCACTAATAGTAAGTCGACTTCACTTGAAATTGACCTTACCGCATCTTGACGATTTTGTGTTGCATAACAAATATCATCTTTGCGTGGACCTTCAATTTTCGAAAATTTTGATTTTAACGCGTCGATAACATCACTAGTGTCATCAACAGATAAGGTTGTTTGGCTACAAAAATAAAGTTTATCTGGATTCTTAACTGTGAGTTTTGCAACGTCTTCTGTCGACTCTACTAGATAAATGCCACCTTCATTACTTTCATACTGCCCCATAGTCCCTTCAACTTCTGGATGACCAACGTGACCGATAAGTATACATTCAACATTCTTTCGACTAGCTCGAGAGACTTCCATATGAACTTTAGTGACTAATGGACACGTTGCATCAAAAATCTTTAATCCTCGGTTTTTCGCTTCATTTCTTACCGTTTTAGACACGCCATGCGCACTAAAAATAACGATACTGTCATCGGGTATTTCATCGAGTTCATCAACAAAAATAGCGCCACGTTCTTTGAGTCCATCAACAACAAATTTATTATGTACCACCTCATGACGAACATATATTCGTGAATCAAACAAATCTAGTGCACTATTAACAATACTAATAGCACGGTCTACACCTGCACAAAAACCTCTGGGGTTGGCTAATATAATTTCCATTGACGTCTCTCTATGTTCATTAAATCTACAATTATTTTATTTCAACAATCTCAATAACAAAAGTAATTTCTTGGCCTGCTAAAGGATGATTAAAATCTATAGTGACCGATGTACCTGACACTTCTCTAATCATACCGGGAAGCTCGACATTGCCTGGTTGTGTGAAAGTAATAATATTACCTACTTTTGCAGGAACGTCACCGTTGAATTTATCAATATCCATATAATGAATATTATCTGGGTTCGACTCACCAAATGCATCTTTTGCACAAAGCGTAAACTCTTTAGAATCGCTAGCCTTTAAGCCCAGAATCTGCTTTTCAAAAGCAGGAGAGATACTGGCATTACCCATAAAAATTATGGCTGGTTTATTATTTACCTTGGTACTATCGGCAGCTGAACCGTCAGAGAGCTTCATGGTAATATGCGCAATCACTTCTGAGTTATTTTCAATTGATTTTTCTACTGTATTTGTCATTATTTATTCACTTTTTCTTTGTTTTACCTGACTCGATCACTGATAGCTTCAGTTCTTTTTTAACTGATCATTTTTAAAAGAGTCAATAATCATCAAAGCCGCGCCAATAAATATCATAGAGTCTGCGACATTAAAAGCTGGCCAGTGTTTGTTACCAATGTAAAAGTCTAAAAAATCGATAACATAACCAAACAGTACTCTGTCAATTAAGTTACCTAATGCGCCACTTAACATTAAAGCAACGGCAATATTCAATAGGACTTGATTTTTAGGTGTTTTAGCTAGCCATACACCAAATACAATACTGGCGACTGCAGCAATTACAGTAAAAAACCAACGCTGCCAACCATCTTGATCGGCTAAAAAGCTAAAAGCAGCACCTGGGTTCTGTACATAAGTTAGGTTGAAAAATGGTAGCACATTGACAGATTGAAATAACTCAAAGTTACTAACGACTAACTGTTTGGTTACTTGATCTGCAATTAACCATATCAAAGTTAACCATAACCAACTCAAGCCACTATTTTTAAGTGGTAAAAAAGCACTCATTAATTATTAATATCCTGTTACTGATAAAATACGGTGTCAATCCTGTAAACTGACGTAAGCGCTTAACATTGTTATATTAGGCGCTTAATTTTAAGTTAGGCAAATTGACGTGTTTCACCGTCACCATCAATATTAGTAATACATCGACCACATAGATCTAAGTATTCATCATTTTGACCAATATCATCAGTAAAATGCCAACAGCGTTCACATTTAATGCCATTTGATTGTGCAACTCTCAGCCATAAGCCTTCAACATCAGTAGCAGTGGTATCGGCAGGCGCATCATTTACAACTTCTACTGATGCATCAGAGGTAATTAATACAAACCGTAACTCTTCACCCAATAAAATCAAGTTATTAGCCAAGTCTTGTGTTGCAAATAACGTTACTGATGCTTCTAAAGCTTTACCGACAACCTTTTCTTTACGGGCAATCTCTATAGCTCTATTAACTTCAGCGCGAACAAGTAACAACTCATTCCAATAATCATTATTTAACTTGGTATTGTCATCTAATTTCTCTAAACCATCAAACCAAACACCAGTAAAAACAAACTCTTCTCGCTTTTCACCATTTGCAGCAGTAGGAAGAGCTTGCCAAATTTCTTGTGCGGTAAAAGATAAAATAGGCGCCATCCAACGAGTCATTGCTTCAGCTATTAAATAAATAGCTGTTTGACATGATCGGCGAGCAACGCTGTCACTTTTAGCTGTGTATTGCCTATCTTTAATAATATCTAGATAAAAACTACCTAGCTCTGTAGTACAGAAGTTCATCATTTTGTGAACTACCACATGAAACTCATACTCATTATAAGCAGTTTCAATCTCTTCTTGTAATTGTGCTGCTCGACCAACGACCCAACGATCTAATGCGACCATATCACCAAACGCAATAGTATGTTGTGATGGTTCAAAACCATTTAAGTTAGCTAATAAAAAACGAGACGTATTACGAATTCGGCGATAAGCATCGGCTTGGCGTTTAAATATCTCGTCTGAGACTGTTATTTCTTGAGTATAATTTACTGATGCCACCCATAAACGTAAGACATCAGCACCCATTTTACTGGTGATTTGTGAAGGTGTAATAACATTACCTAAAGATTTAGACATCTTATAACCATTAACGTCGACAGTAAAACCATGCGTTAGCACTTCTTTATAGGGGGCTTTACCATTCATCGCTACAGATGAAATCATTGACGACATAAACCAACCACGATGCTGATCTGAGCCTTCGAGATATAAATCAGCAATACCATCAAATTCTTCACGGGCATCAACAACAGAAAAGTGTGTAGTACCAGAGTCAAACCAAACATCTAAAGTATCAGGTACTTTAATGTATTCTTGAGCGTCATCACCAATGAGTTCAGCAGCATCCATATCAAACCAAGCTTGAATACCAGATTGTTCAACACGTTTTGCCACTTCTTCAATTAATTCAAGGCTACGTGGATGCAATGCACCAGTATCTTGATGAATAAATAAAGCCATAGGAACACCCCAAGTACGTTGGCGTGATATACACCAGTCTGGGCGACCTTCAACCATTGATTCTATGCGACGTTGGCCCCAATCAGGTATCCATTGGGTTTTTTCAATTTCTTTTAATGAATTTTGACGTAACCCTTTATTGTCCATGCTGATAAACCATTGAGGTGTAGCACGGAAAATCAGCGGTGTTTTATGGCGCCAACAATGTGGGTAAGAATGTTCTATGGCATGGTGATGTAATAAAGCACTGTGTTCTCTTAATGTTTCGACAACATTAGCATTTGCTTTAAATACATGTTGACCTGCAAATAAAGGCGTATCTTCTAAGTAAACACCATTAGCACCAACAGGATTAGCAACTTCTAGGTTATAAGCTTTACCCACTTCAAAATCTTCTACACCGTGACCTGGTGCAGTATGTACACAACCCGTACCTGAGTCGGTAGTAACATGTTCACCTAAAATAATCGGCACAGAGAAATCATAGAAAGGATGTTTCATTTCTACTAGGTCTAATTCACTACCTTTGCAGAAACCTAACGTATGATATGTATCAATACCGTATCTGTCCATACAAGAAGTCACAAGATCAGAGGCAAGTATTAAACGCTCTTTACCCTGTTCAGTCTCACATTGTACTAAGGTATATTCAACGTCAGCGTTAAGAGATACTGCACGATTAGCCGGCAATGTCCAAGGGGTTGTTGTCCAAATGACAACTGAAATTTCACCTTCACCTTGATGATTTTCAGGATGATTAAATCTATTAACGACTAATGGGTCAATAACTTTAAATTTAACGTCTATTGCCGGTGATTGTTTATCTTGATATTCAACTTCAGCTTCTGCTAAAGATGAACCACAATCAGTACACCAATGGACAGGTTTGAAACCTTGGTGTAAATGACCATTCTTAGCAATTTTTCCTAACGCACGGATAATATTAGCTTCAGTACCAAAGTCCATCGTCAAATAGGGTTTTTCCCAATCAGCAAAAATACCTAAACGTTTAAAGTCTTCACGTTGACCATTAACTTGCTTGGCTGCATATTCACGACACTTTTCACGAAATACACTTGCAGAAACTTTTTGTCCTGGTTTACCTATTTTTTTCTCAACCATTAACTCAATGGGTAGGCCGTGACAATCCCAACCAGGAACATAGGGTGCATTAAAGTCTGATAAAGTTTTTGATTTAACAATAATATCTTTAAGAATTTTATTAACTGAATGTCCTAAGTGAATATCTCCATTCGCGTAAGGAGGTCCATCATGTAAAATAAATGATTTCTTTCCTTTTTTTGCTGTTCGAATTTGACCATAAAGATCTTTACTCGCCCAATCTTTTAGCATTTGTGGTTCACGATTTGCCATGTTTCCTTTCATTGGAAAACTAGTATCTGGCAAATTTAAGGTATATTTATAATCACTCATTTAAATCATTATCCGTTGTCGTTTAACGTGTTAATTTACTGTTATGTGTATTTATCAATCGCTCTGATGAGACATTTATTATTGATTAATTATTATTGATTAATTATTATTGAAGAAAATACGCGCCTGTTTAGTGTCTGCATCAATTTGTTTCGTTAGCGCATCGATCGACTCAAACTTAACTTCACTTCTTAGTTTTTTCAATATAATCACTTCAATATGTTGACCATACAAATTTTTGCTAAAATCAAAAATATGCACTTCTAATTGAGCTATTGTACCTGAAACTGTTGGACGGCTGCCAATATTGGCTACACCATAGTAACTACCATCAATCGTTTTTATTTGAACGGCGTAAACGCCGGTGATGGGAGATACTTTTCTTTTTAAAGACACATTAGCTGTAGGAAAACCAATCTCTCGACCTCGTTTATCACCATGAAATACTCGGCCAATAATAGAATATGGACGTCCTAACATCTTTTCAGCGTCAGCTAATCTGTTTTGCTCTAACGCCAGCCTTATTTCGGTACTACTTATTCGGCAATTAGATAGTTTAAAACTTGCGGTGTCTGTGACTGAAAAACCAAATTTTTTACCTGCCTGACAAAGCATATCAAAATTACCTTGGCGGTTTTTTCCAAAATGAAAATCATCTCCAATAATCAAATGCTTAACCGCTAAACGTTTTACAAGCAGTTTTTCAATAAATTCTGTAGCTGATTGACTGGCAAATTTTTGGTTGAAATTAACACATAGTAGACGATCAACGCCTAATTTTTTTAATAACGTGTACTTGTCTCTTAATCGACAAAGCCTTGCAGGAGCTGTATTAGGAGAAAAAAGCTCTTGCGGTTGTGGTTCAAACACCATAACTACCGCTTCACAGCCTATCTCTTTGGCTTGTTCAACAAGTGCAGCAATAACGCGGTGATGACCTAAATGAACACCATCAAAATTACCAATCGTTAATGCACAGCCTTTTTCAAAAGACTTTTTACCTAAGTCATCACTTAAGCTAATATTATGTATACCGCGCACTAACTGCATTTAATCCAAATAACTTAATAAATTATTAAGCCCTATAAATCGCTGGAAAATCTTTATAAAAATATATTTGCAGGTTAATTTACAAATATGTAATAAAAAGAAGAAATAAATCCGAAGAATTATATATTACTCTGCTCTAAGAATCAGCACCCAAATAGCATTAGCTAGTGCTTTTTTGTACCTTAAAGTCATTTAATCTGATCCCCAGAAGGATAATCGCAATAAAATAACTCAATGCACCAAGCGAAATACAAATAAATAATTGCTTAATTTGATCTGATAATGTCAAGGTTAGCCAAATATCAAAGCTTGGCGATAAATTATAAACCACAACAGCCATTAGCAAAGACGATACTATTAAACGTAAAATAAACATAATTGTTTTAGTTGATAATTGATAAACACCTTGGTGCTTCAAGCCACGATATAATAAAAAGGCATTGAGTGTTGCCGACAAAGTAGTTGCTAAAGCTAAACCAACATAGCCAAAAAATGGCGCTAACATTAAATTAAAAATCATATTAGCGATCATTGCTTTAATACCTATTTTAACCGGTGTTCGAGTATCCTGTCTTGCATAATAACCGGGGGCTAAGACTTTGATGAACATAAAGCTGATTAAACCTGACAAATAAGCAAATAAAGCAAACGATACTTGCATAACGTCATGTTGACTAAACTCACCCCGCATAAATAACACCATAATAATGGGCTGTGCTAATACCATTAATCCAGCCAGAGCAGGCCAACCAAGTAAAGATATCACTTTAATTGCCCAGTCTATAGTGTCACCAAATTCGTTATTGTTTTTACGTGCATGCAAACCTGCCAAACTTGGCAAGATTACAGTGGCGATACCAATACCAAAAAGACCCAGCGGGAATTCTAATAAACGATCAGCGTAATACAGCCAACTGATTGATCCTGTAATTAACACACTGGCAATAACTGTATCAAGGAGTAAGTTAATTTGCGTGACTGAAACGCCAAACAATGCCGGAATAATTAATCGTCGAATTTTTATAATCCCCTCAGAGTGCCATGCCCATTTAGGTTTGACAAAAAGACCTGCTCGAATCAAAAAAGGTATTTGAAATAAAAGTTGTATTAATCCACCTAAAAAGACCCCCCAAGCAAGTGCATAAGCAGGATTTGAAAGCTGTGGAGACAAATATATTGCTGCACAAATAATACAAACATTTAATAATACTGGAGAAAAAGCCGCAACAGCAAATCGTCCCATTGTATTTAATATGGCGCCTGAGAGTGCTGTAAAACTGACAAACCACAAATAAGGAAAAGTTATTTTTAATAATGTTGCCGCTAAATCAAATTTTTCAGCGCTTGGTCCATCATTTAGCCAATCATAAAACCAACCGGGACCAAAAATCATTACAATCACTGGTGAAGCAATAACACCAAACAAAGTGACTAAGGTGACAATAACACCTAAAGTACCCGATACTTGAGCGATTAATTGTCGAGTCTTATCGGTACCCTCTTTTTCATCAAACGCCTTAAATTCACTTAACACCGGAACAAAAGCTTGAGCAAATGCTCCTTCGGCAAACAATCGACGTAAAAAGTTAGGAATCTTATTTGCAAATAAAAATACGTCAGCAGAAGCCCCTGTTCCCATGACATTAGCAATGACAACATCCCTTACTAGGCCTAAAACACGAGAAACCAAGGTCATGAAACTGACAATTACACTCGATTTAATTAATTTTTTACTCAAGAAAAATTCCTTTAAGTTACCGTCAAAACAAGGGCATACACAAAATAAATAATTATTGAGTATTATGTATTGTTTTTATCGTTATAAACAAGTGATTAAACAAGTGAATTCATTTATAATGCCTTCAGAATTAAAACATTAATTTAACTTTAGTTTTGTTCTGCTTTTGAACTTTTTAGATTTTTATCCATATTTAGATTAAAACATGGTAAAAATGTTTGACAATGATTTCAAAAACAGGCATATTTCATCGCCTTAAATTTAGGCTATATTTATTCACATTTTAGGAGTTCACCTTGGCTAACTCAAAGCAAGCTAAGAAACGCGCAGTACAATCTGAGAAGCGTCGTCAACATAATGCAAGTCGTCGTTCAATGATGCGCACTTTAACAAAAAAAGTAATCGTAGCTATTGAAGCCGGTGACAAAGAAATTGCAACTAAAGAACTAGCGGCTGCTACACCGATCCTTGATCGTTATGCATCTAAAGGTCTTATTCATAAAAACAAAGCTGCTCGTAGTAAGAGTCGTTTAAACGCTTCAATTAAAGCGCTTTAGTTTTTATAACGAATTAAATTTAATGTGTGTTTAACACAGCATTAAAATGTAAAAGCCGACTTTATGTCGGTTTTTTTATGTCTAATTTTTAAAAGCCATTACTGAGCTATTGATTTAAAATAACAATTGTTAAACTTTTACTTGTACTAACAGCTAACTTTTCTTAGTCTTCGTTAAATATTATTTATGAGACTATTAAAATGAAGCTAACAAAGAATAGAACACATTTTAAAATAGCCACTGTTATCTTAGTGATAACAACCTCTTTAATGGCATGCAATGAAAAAAGTGACATTCAAAAAAGTCAGTCAACCTCATTACTGCCTGAACACCAATATCGTTTAGATATCTATAAAACAGTAACTCTTGATGCTGATTTAAGTCACTTATCGAATAATCAACGAAAAATGCTAGCATTGTTAATTGATGCATCTAAAATTATTGATGATCTTTTTTGGCAACAAGCCTTTGGAGAAAATAAAAATAATTTCTTAGCCCGTATTAGTGACGAGAGAGTTCGTGACTTTGTCGATATTAACTATGGACCTTGGGATCGATTAAATGGTGATGCTCCTTTACTTGAAGGTGTTAAAGTCAAATCACTAGGTGCTCAATTCTATCCTGCGGATATGACTAAAGAAGAATTTAAAAAAGCGACTTTCGAAGATAAAAATGGCTTGTATTCATTAGTACGCAGAGATAACGAAGGTCGATTAATGACGATTCCTTATTCCGAGGCCTATGCAGATGAAATTAATCGTATCGCGGTTATTTTAGAAAAAGCATCAAATTTTGCTGATAATAAAGAATTCGCTAATTACTTAAACCTCAGAGCTAAAGCATTACGCAGTGATCAATATCAAGCGTCTGATTTCGCTTGGATGGATATGAAAAATAACCCCATTGATTTAGTTATAGGACCTATCGAAAATTACGAAGATCAGCTTTATGGTTATCGCGCCGCTTTTGAATCTTATGTATTAATTAAAGACTTATCATGGAGTGAAAGACTCGCTAAATATGCGGCATACTTACCTGCTCTTCAAAAAAACCTACCTGTTGCTAAAAAATTCAAACAAGAAGTCCCTGGCTCAGATGCTGACTTAAATGCTTACGATGTTATTTACTACGCAGGTCATTCAAATGCGGGCAGTAAAACCATTGCCATTAACTTACCGAATGATGAACAGGTTCAGTTAGAAAAAGGGACTCGTCGTCTGCAATTAAAAAATGCCATGAGAGCAAAGTTTGATGCCATTATGTTACCAATTACCGAGACCTTAGTTGTACCTGAACAACGTAAGAATGTGACTTTTAGAGCTTTCTTTGCTAATACCATGTTTCATGAAGTTGCTCACGGCTTAGGTATTAAAAACACCCTGAATGGTAAAGGCACTGTTAGACAGTCACTTAAAGAGCATGCTTCAGCACTTGAAGAAGGTAAAGCCGATATTCTTGGTCTTTACATGATAAAACAACTTATCGAGAAAGGTGCCATTACGGAAGGTACTTTAGATGAATATTACACTACATTCTTAGCGGGTATATTCCGTTCGGTACGTTTTGGTGCCAGTTCCGCTCATGGTAAAGCCAATATGATTCGCTTTAATTACTTCCAAGAAAAAGGCGCCTTTACGCGTAACAAGCAAGGTTTGTACAGTGTTAATAACGGTAAAATGACTGAAGCGATTAATAACTTATCTCAATTAATATTAACTTTGCAAGGTAATGGCGATTATCAAGGTGTTGCCAAACTAGTCGCAAGCCATGGCATCATTAAAACTGACTTGGATACCGACTTAACTCGTTTAGCCGCTGCTAAAATCCCTGTTGATATTGTATTTAAACAAGGTAAAAATGTATTGGGTCTATAATTTAACCAGTACTTTATTTTACTTGAACAACTGAGTGGATAAATGACACTAGATTTATATAGATATTAAACGTAAAAAAAACTTACCTAACTTGCATTACACTTGAAAACATATTGAAATTCGTCGATAGTGTGGTAAATAGTCGTTAAAAGGAAAAGTAATGAATACATATGATTTTATCATTATTGGTGGTGGTTCTGCTGGGTGTGTCTTAGCTGAACGTTTATCGGCTTGTGGGAAACATCAAGTTTGCCTGCTTGAAGCTGGACCAAAAGATAAACATTGGAGTATTCATTTACCCCTTGGCGTTATTGACTTAATGAAAAGTAAAACGTTAAATTGGCAACTTAACTCCCACCCAGAAAAAACACAAAATAATCGACAAATTTTCAACCCCCGCGGTAAAACACTTGGTGGTAGCAGCTCTGTGAATTGCATGTTATATACACGCGGACAAAGTGAAGATTATAATCACTGGTCTGATTTAGGTAATGTAGGTTGGAGTTATGATGAGGTGCTCCCTTACTTTAAAAGTACTCAACATCAAGAGCGTGGAGAAAATCAATACCACGGCGTAAACGGTGGTCTAAATGTAGCAGAATCACGCTCTAAGCCATCAATCAATGAAGATTTCTTCCTGGCTGCACAAGATGCTGGTTTTCCATTAAATAGCGACTTTAATGGTGAGCATCAAGAAGGCATAGGTTATTACCAAGTCACTCAAAAAGATGGATTACGCTGCAGCGCCGCTAAAGCCTTTTTAACACCAAACCTTAACCGACCAAATTTAACTGTGATAACGGATGTTCTCGTTGAAAAAATAGAAATAATAAATCATCAAGCGACCGGCATTCACTATAAAAACAAAGGTAAACATTATCAGCTGCATGCCAATAAAGAGGTTATTCTTAGTGCTGGAGCCTATGGTTCACCGCAAATATTAATGCTATCGGGCATTGGTGATAAAGATGAACTAGCCAAACACGACATTGGGCTAGTTCATGAACTAAAGGGCGTTGGTAAAAATCTACAAGATCATGTCGATGCTATAGTGGTGACTCATCATCATCGTACTGACTTGTTATCATTGCGGCCCAAAGGCCTTTGGTGGGCAATAAAACAAAGCTTGAAGTTTATTAAAGACCGATCGGGACTGCTCACTTCAGTGGTTGCAGAGTCTGGTGGTTTTATCAAGTCAAGTCCCTCGATTAAACGTCCTGATTTACAGCTTCACTTTATACCCGCAGCAATGGATGACCATGGCAGAAATATAAAATTACTCTTTAACTATGGTATCGCTTTACACGTGTGTTTATTGCGTCCTAAAAGCAGAGGAAAGGTCAGTTTATATGGTAATAATGCGACATTACATCCTAAAATAGAGTTGAATATGCTCGACCATCCGGATGACATAAAAATTATGATTAAGGGTATTAAAATTGCTCGAGATATTTTGAGTAAATCGCCACTAATTGAAAATAACGGTCATGAGATATTTCCAGGCTCAAGTTACCAAACTGATGAAGAGATTCACCAATTTCTTAAAAACAAATCAAATACAATTTATCACCCTGTCGGTACTTGCAAAATGGGCAGTGATGAAATGGCTGTTGTAGATAACCAGTTAAAAGTACACGGGATCAGTAATTTAAGAGTAGTTGATGCCTCAATTATGCCAACACTTATTAGTGGTAATACTAACGCACCTACTATTATGATCGGTGCTAAAATAGCTGACATTATATTAGCTGCGTATAACTAATATAAACCAGAGAAAAACTGGCTTATAAATAATAACAATGACGACATTTGTAATGTATGTAGAAACATATTTTTATCACGTTAGTCTTTGAAATGGTTATGCAAAACATGAAAAATCAAATATTAAGATATTAATTTGCCATGCTTAGTAGCAGTATTTTCAGACAGTTCAAATAATGGCGGCTATCGATAGTTCGCTCCCCACCTGTCAAGTAAATAAAAAACAAAAAGTGACTTTACATTTTTTTACACCATAATTAAATAGTGAATAAAAACATACATTATACATAAAGCCTCATTAAAATAATAATATAGGGATCTTTGATAATGAAAATAAAAAATTTACTTATCATATTGGCTACCGGTCTTTCCCTCGCTGCTTGCGGTAACAATAATGATAATATTGATGACGTTGCCAACAGCACACCAGAACTTACTGCATCTGAAATATTGAAACTAACCATTACTGAAGCATCAGCTGGAGTGGGCTTAAGTGCCTTTATCCTTCCCTCGAGTGATGATTTTGATAATATTCCACAAGATTTGAGTAATCCAATTACTACTGAAAAAGTAGCGCTTGGTCAAATGCTTTATCATGAAACGGCTCTGGCGACTGAAGGAGTAAATGAGGCGCTTTCTGGTACTTGGTCTTGCGCCAGTTGCCATCATGCAACATCGGGATTTAAAGCCGGTATCCCTCAAGGCATAGGTGAAGGTGGTGAAGGTTTTGGATTCACAGGAGAAAGTCGGGTCTTGGCTGAAGGTTTTGATAAATCCTCTGTAGACCCACAATTTATTCCAGATGTTCAGCCATTGACGTCCCCTGCCGTTCTTAATGTTGCATACCAAGATGTTATGCTATGGAATGGTCAATTTGGTAATGCTGTTGATGGTATTGTTAATGCGGGCATTGCTGTTGAAATACTTTCAACCCAAGGTACACCAAAAACAGTCAATACACGTCAATTATCCGGTGTCGAGAGCCAAGCTATAGCCGGTACGGGCGTCCACCGATTAAACACCAGTGATAACTCTATTGTACAAACAAATCTTGTATACAGAGTCTTATTTGATGCGGCTTTTCCTCAAGGAACAGAAGATGCGACCGAGGACGCCGGTAAAGCGATAGCAGCATTTGAGCGGACAATTTTAGCAAATCAAGCCCCTTTTCAGATGTACTTAAAAGGAGAAGATGAAGCAATGACTGTAGATGAAATCAAAGGAGCGACACTTTTCTTTGGTAAAGCAGGTTGTGTTGGGTGCCATGCAGGTCCGGGGCTCAGCTCATATGTTAGAGCAACCGAAGAAGAGATGTTCTTTTCTATTGGCTTTGCCGATTTTGACATTAACAACCCACAAATAACAGGTACAGTCACTGATGCGGATAGTCGTGGACGTGGCGGGTTTACTGGTGAAGCAGCCGATGACTATAAATTTAAAGTCCCACAGCTATACAATTTAGCTGACACTATCGTGTTTGGGCATGGTGCATCGTTCAACTCCATACGAGACGTAATAGCTTATAAAAACGCATCTGTCGCCCAAAAGGTTTTACCCGCTAGCACCTTGGACCCTCGTTTTGTCGCTTTAAACTTAACTGATGAAGAAATTGATCAACTAACGACTTTTTTAGAAACTGGATTATATGATCCCAATCTAGATCGATATGTGCCTAGCATTTTGCCTTCGGGTAATTGTCCTGTCGTAAATGATGATGTTGCTAAGATAGATTTAGGCTGTTAAAACTGATGCCCTGCACTAAGGTCTTAACGCAGGGAATAATTCTAGCTAAATAAATGCCAGTTATTTAATATAAAAAACGCCTAACGGCCCTGGCATAAAAGTCGTTTATATAGAAAACACCCCGATAACAGCGGTTAACTATGCTAGCGTTAGATTTGATTCTTTAAGTAATATCGTTGGTTTTTGTCTAAATATTATAGACAACATTAAGGGTGTAAAAACCAAAGATAACACCACAGAAAAACCAACACCACCAGCTAAAACCACGGCAAGAGGTGGCCAGAAAGTACCACCACTAAATAAGAGTAAAGGTATAAATCCTCCAACCGTTGTAAACGTAGTGGACAAAATATGTCGGCTACAACCTAATGTTTCGGAGACGATTTCATCTAACTGGCCTTCTTTTGCGCCGGTATTAGCATTAACCGCAGCAATAACGACAATAGAGCCATTAATAGCGACACCAATGAGACCCGCGCAACCCAATAAAGGATTAAAACCAATAGGTAAACCAGAAATCCATAAACTTAACATACCAAAACCAACGGAGAGGCCAGCAACACTAGTAATGACCATTGCCAGTTTAAAGCTTTTAAATGACAATATAAGAGTGGTAATCATTAACACTAACAATACTGGTGCGTATGTCGTTAGTGCTCCCAAGGCCTGACTCTGTTCATCGGCATCGCCAGCCATTTGTATTCTATAGCCCTTTGGCAATGAGAACTCAATATTCTCTAACTCTTGGCGAACTTGATTACCTACATCTATGGCCAGCGCACCCGGTAATAAAAACGCCTCAACCCTGTTGACTCGTTCACCATTTTCTCTAGTAATACTCGATAATGTTGGCACTAACTTAAAGTCACCTAGAGCAGATAACGGCATCCACTGTTGCTGTGCCGTAAGTTTATCACTGACAAGGATTAAGGTTTGTAAATCAGCGATCTGGTCTCGGTTTTTATTGGCTAACTTGATGCGAATAGGGACTTCTTCAGTACCCTCAAGAATCGACCCCCCTATTCGTCCAGCCATTAAAAATTGTAATTGCCTTGCAATATCGACTAATGTTAACCCTGCCAACTGACTGCTGCTGGCATTCGTGTCGAGGACTAATTCTGCTTCACCAAAAGTTACCGAGGCTAAAGATTGAGAAATACCAGGGACATTACTCATTGCCAAACGAACTTGTTCACCAAGACGGTTTAACACCTCAACATCAGGACCAAATATTTTCAAGCCAACAGGCGCTGATATAGGGGGACCTTGGCCAAAAGCCCGAACAATAATTTTACTCTTAGGATAGAGTAAGTCTAACTCTTGTTGCAATTCCCCGATGAGTGTTTGAGCGTCTTCTACTGAATGGGTTGTCACTACACCGTTAGCATAATGAGAAGAGTTATCTTTGTTCATTAACTGATTGTAATATACTGAAGGACTAGAGCCGCCAACCAACCAAGTTAACTGTTTAACGGTGCCTTTATCACGAATATGTAAGTCAACATCTTCAACAACAGATTTTGTCGCAGATATACTGGTTCCTTCTGGCATCCATAGGTACACCTCAAATTGATCTCTGTCTGCACTAGGGAAAAATACATTCCCCAATTGCCCTGCCAATACAAAACCGGATAAAGCTAAGGCTACACAGGCAACAATACCTACCAAAGGCTTTTTCAAGGCCTTAGTGAGCAGCGAACGATAGCTTGTCACGAGTTCAGGGGCATTAACTCCTCGTTCATACCAGTGTTTATTCGAGGTATCTCCTCTTGGGAGAAAGTGAGCAGCCAATGCAGCAATAATAGTTAACGAAATAAATAATGAGCCCAATAGCGCCATTACTACACTAATAGCAATTGAGCCAATAAAGTCGCCTATATTACCCGGCAATAAAAAGATCGGCATAAAGCCTAAAACTGTAGTTAATGTCGAGGCTAGCAAAGGAACGAATAGATGTTGAATACTGCCTATGAGTGCCTCAATCCTTGTCACTGAATAGTCTATTAGCCTGGATCTGATTTCATCTGTTATCACAATGGCATTATCAATTAATAAACCAACAGCGATTATAATTCCAAAAATAGACATTTGATGAATTTGTTCATCAAAAAAGCTAAGTGAAAAAATGGCAAATGAGGCACACAATGGCAATGCTAAGCCAACTATCCAAGACGCTCTCATGCCCATAAACAAAAAAACCACCGCGACAATAACCAAAGAGCCCAATAACAAATTTTTGCTCAGGTCAGAGAGTCTGGCATCAGTATAAATATTTTGCTCAAAAACAATATCAGCACGAACAGAAGCGCCAAACTGACTATTGAAATCATTGATGATTTTTTGAGCTTTAACCGTCCACTGATCTACCCTGACAGTATTTTGCATACGAGATGCGACAAAAACCCCTTGCTGACCATTTACCATTGCAATATTATTTACTGGAGACTTCCAGCTTCGAGAAACCTCGGCAACATCACCTACTCTTAAATACCCCGCTTTACTCGATACAGATAAAGGTAAATCGCGAACTGTCGCTATACTGTCTAACTCTTTACCCACTTGAATACGAAGATCTTGGTTTTGACCATAGAGTACACCTGCAGGCACTTTTGGATCGGCATTGGCAATTGCCTGACTTGCCTGAGCTACAGTGATCCCGGCATTACTTAACTTCTGAGCATCAATATTTACTTCAATTTCTTCGTCCAAGTCGCCATAAATTCTGACAAGCTCAGTACCTGATACATTTCTTAACCTATCAGCTAACTCGTCAGCCATTCTGCTGACAGTCGATAGTGGGGTTTGTGTATTAGTGGCGGGATGGACACTGGTTAACAAAGTAAATGAAGTTGCGCCACGACGTTCGTCTAGTCTTGATGTACCGGCTTCACTGGGCAAAAACTGTTTTACGTTACTTAGTGCATCACGTATTCTTGAGAAAATTTGCTGGTTGGTATCGTTATCAACCCAGGCTTGCAGTTCAATGAAAATCATTGATATGCCGGCTCTTGAAGTGGAATTTATTTTTTTTATTTCATGCAGCTGTCTTAACTCATCTTCTATAACATCAGTCACCAGTGCCTCTACACGATTAGCAGATGCTCCGGGGTAAGGGGTAATCACAAATACATTGCGGGTATCAATTCTAGGGTCTTCAAGTCGAGGAAGAGAGTTAACTGCTGATATACCAGCAATCAAGATAACTAAAATAGACAGGGTAAGTAGATGACCATTTCTAAAGAACAAGCCATACCATGGAATACTCTGGTGTGATGTTTTTTTTATCATAATATTGGATCTAATAGGAACTGAGAATCGATGCCTTGAAGGACCACAGACTTCACTATTTGTCCCGGAACTAATCGTTGTAAACCATCAACCACCACTTTATCACTTGGTATCAATGCCCCTTTTACATACACCCTATTTTCATCAACATAAGAAACTTCAACTAACTTTGAATATAATTGCTCAACTTGGTCTTTCTGTACAACAACAAATACGCTCCATAAACCACGTAGACTACTGACCAGACTTGTTCGCGGAAGCCAATAACCTTCTAGCATATGTTGGCGGCTTTGCTTGATAGTTAATAGATCTCCTGGCACTAAATTCTGGTTTTCAGCCAATAATATGAAAATGACATCAATAGTTTGCGTAGAAAGTAGCCGTTGTTGTGCAATAGACTTTACTTCTGCTAAAAGCTCAGTATTACCGTGCATCAATTTAACCTGTTGTCCTATGGTAAAGACATTAGCCAAATCGGTTGGTAGAGCCATACGAACTTCAATAGACGCTATGGTTTGTATGGTAAACAAAGCTTGTCCTGGATTCACTGCCGCGCCTAAATCAACTATTTTGTCAGTAATTTGGCCATCATATGGCGCTATTAATTTACTTTTAGCCAAGTCAACATTGAGGCTATTTAATCTGGCTTTCATTTCATCTAAGGCAGCATTAGCTGAGGCATATGACTCAATATACTCATCTAGCGTCTGCTCTGAATCCAGTCCTTTGGTAACTAATTCGCGAACACGTGTCAAAGATAATTTGGCTATTCTTGCTTCGGCTTCAGCACGAGCTATTGATGCCTGAAATTCTTTGCGACGAGCTTGTAAACGCTGTTCATCAAGTGTTGCAAGTATTTGTCCTTTGCTAACATATTCACCCTCATCAACATAGACAGCAGTCAATATACCGGAGGAGTCAAAGCCAACATTGGTACGTTGACTCGCCTCAGCCCGACCCACAATTGAGTGATATTCTGTATAATGTTGGCGTTGCTCTATAGCTATTACATTGACAACATGAGTTTTGGCTTTTGCAGCAGAAGGAAGTTTGTGATCATTTCCTGCGGCGTTCACTAATAATCCCAAAGCAAAAAAAGCAATTAAGAGGGCGACTATTGCTAACCAATTTTTTTTTGCTAGCAGATGGCCTGATGTCATTAAGTTTGGCATTAATTATGGGGCTCTTAAAATAGGAATATATAATTTAAATACTAAACTTTACTGATTGATATGTAAAACTATTTTATTAAACATAGTTAATCTATTTAGGCGTATTTTAACTTACTGTTAATAAGGTAAAAAGGTAGCGATAAGTCAGTTAAATATAGTCATTCATCCTATATATTTTGAAACTTTTTACAAAAGTAACGGTACTTTCTAATTAGGAGGTATATTAAATTATATAACGATTTTTTTTCATTAGTAAATCTATTAGTTCTATCGTCCACAACAGAACAAAAACAACAAGTCATGTTAAAATAATGTTAAAAATAAATTAAGATGATTTATTTTATTAATTTATTGTTTTTTTTTAACCCGCCGAGTGATGAACCAACAATCCTTATTTATAGGTATCTTCAAGGTTATATAACGATAAAAACACCAGATAAAAGTGTCTTTTTTAATAATTAAGGATGTTTAATTACACTTATTTCGTACAAAATTATTGCACTTGGGTTTGTAAACAGCTAAGTTGGATGGGCAGTTATTAACCAGAATATTGATTAATAACAGCGTTATGAGGGGTGTCGCAAGTTCACTTTTTATCAAACGTGCTGACACTAATAATAATAAATAATAATAAATATAGTTTTATAATTAGGGGTTGAATATGTCAAATAGTTTAGTTTCCGGCGATTATGTCGGTATGTCCTTTTGGTTAATATCTATGGCACTGGTTGCTGCCACTGCATTTTTCTTTCTCGAACGTGATCGCGTTGCGGGTAAATGGAAAACATCACTGACAGTTTCAGGTCTTGTTACGCTCATTGCAGCAGTTCATTACTTTTATATGCGTGATGTTTGGGTTGCTACTGGAACTTCGCCAACAGAATTCCGTTACATTGACTGGTTGTTAACTGTGCCGTTATTAATGGCAGAGTTTTACTTGATAATGTCAGCGGTAGGCAAAGTACCTGGACGTGTATTCTGGAATCTTTTAGCTGGCACTACAGCTATGCTTCTTTTAGGTTACGCTGGTGAAACTGGCATGATGAATGTAGGCCTCGCCTTTGGTTTATCAATGGCAGCTTGGCTCTACGTTATCTGGTACATTATGATGGGCGAAGCAAGCAAAATTAATGCAAACTTAGCAAATCCACATGTTCAAAAAGCTTACAAGACGATGACGTTATTGGTTACTGTTGGTTGGGCAATCTATCCACTGGGTTACTTCTTAGGTTACCTAGGTGGTGGTGCAGATCCTGGAACCATGAATGTGATTTACAACTTAGCAGATTTTTGGAACAAGATCGCTTTCGGTGTTGTAATCTGGTCAGCCGCAGTAGCAGATACTGATGAATCAAATAGCTAACTAGAAAAAGTAAAAAGAAAGAAAGTAAGGAAGAGCTCTTGATGCAGGGCTCTTCCTAGCTACAAAAAAGTAACCAACATAAGTTATATCCTATAAGGGTACTAATAATGTCCCCAAACAAAATAACCGAATTAAAAGTATTAAAGTCATTAGACGCTTTATACCGGCGTGAGATGCCTCAGTTTGATAACAGTTTGAGTCAGGCAGCTAGGTATCATTTTAAAAACCCAGGTAAATCTTTTAGAGCTCAGCTGGCCTTTTCTAGCGGTACGGCATTAGGATTAAACGAACCTGATAATTTACATTGGGCAGGAGCCTGTGAGCTTCTGCACAACGCCTCTCTTATTCATGATGATATCAGCGATGCCAGCACCCACAGACGAGGACAACAAAGTATCAATGAGCACTTTGGTTCTGATATGGCCCTTTGTCTAGGTGACTGGATGATTGCTAAAGCTTTTGAACTTGCTGCTCGTAATGCTACTTGCGGAGGTCAATTAGTGGCTTTGTTATCCCAAGCAATGCAGGAAACCTGTAGTGGACAAATTTCTGATATCAGCCAACGACAGTGTGCTAGGTTGGATCAGTGGCAAAAAATTGCTAAGGGTAAAACTGCACCATTGCTCATTGCACCGATAAAAGGTGCCGCCATAGCCATGGGCCTTAATAAAAATTTAGCTAATGAGCAAAGACTTGGTGGTCTTGAACATCTGGTAGAATTGTGTGGACTTGCTTATCAAGGACGCAATGATATCGATGACATTATTCCTTCCAGTCACCGATCCAGCGATCTTGATGGACGAAAACCAAACCTAGTCGTTAGCTTATTTGCTCATCAAAACGGTGGTTATCCAGAGTTCAATCATTGGTACCGTTCCGATGATAACGAGAAACTCCCTCAATGGCAGCGTCTAATAGCCTCTAGTGATGTTATTTTACAAGCGAATCAATCAGTCGATTATTGGCTGTTACAAGCCGAAAAACTAGTCAGCTCGGTTCCAAGCCAATTAAAATTTGTCGCAAGTGAACTTGTTAATACGGTAAAACAAAAAATAATAATCAATAACCAAGGGCGTATCGCTTGACAGAAAATAAATTTGGCGCTGGAAAAACAGTTATTGTCATCGGAGCCGGCTTCGCTGGTATTGCAACGGCGCTTAGATTAAAAGCACTAGGATATGATGTTACGCTTATGGAGCGTCTTGATAATTTAGGTGGCCGAGCTCAGGTATTTGAACGTGGTGGTTACCGGCATGATGCGGGTCCAACGGTTATAACTGCACCCTTTCTTTTTGATGAACTCTTTGAACTGTTTGATGAAAAACTTGAAGACCATCTCAACTTTGTCCCTCTCGACCCTTTTTATCGCTTTCATTTTGCCGACGGTAGTCAATTTGATTATCGTGCCTCTATTGAAGATACCCTAACCGAAATTCGACGTTTTAATCCTGATGACGCAGCAGGTTATTTAAAACTGTTAGAGAAGTCTAAAAAAATCTATGACGTAGGTTTCAAGCAACTAGTTCACCGACCTTTTACTCGAATCTGGGATATGGTCAAACAGGTCCCCGCTTTACTGATACTTAAATGTTATAAAACTGTTTCACAAATGGTTAATAGCCATTTAAAGCATCCGTTAATACGCCAAGCTTTTTCGATTCATCCTCTCCTTGTCGGTGGTAATCCATTTAAAACTACTGCTATTTATACCTTGATCCATTATTTGGAGAGACGCTGGGGGGTGTTTTTTTGTATGGGAGGTACCGGTAAATTAGTCGAAGAACTGGGGGCTTTAATGACGCGCCAAGGGATTAATATTGTTCTTGGTGCCGATGTCGATGAAATTATTGTTAAGGAGAAGACCGCTATAGGTGTTCGACTTAGTAACAATGAAATTATAGACGCTGATCTAGTTATCTTCGGCGGCGATCCAGAGACCTGTTACCGACATCTATTACCACAAAGTACATTCCGTTTACCAAAGATTAAAAAGAAATATAGTATGGGTCTTTACGTATTATATTTTGGTACCAAAAAACTGTATCCCGATGTAGCTCATCACAGTATTTGGATGGGACCGAGGTTTAAAGAATTACTATCAGAAATTTTTGATGCTAAGCATATGAGTAAGGATTTTAGCCTTTATGTTCACCGACCAACCGCGACTGACAAAAGTTTTGCACCCGATGGCTGTGAATCATTTTATGTACTGTGTCCTGTGCCAAACTTGCAGGGTAATGTCGATTGGAGCACCCAAGGTGAAATATTACGTGACCGAATTGTTAGTTCATTAGAAGAGACTATATTGCCAGAACTCTCATCAACTATTGAGGAGGTGTTTTGGATGACACCAGAAGACTTTGCTAAAGATTACCGTTCTATGCATGGTGCTGGCTTTTCCATAGAGCCCCGTCTTACACAGTCTGCTTGGTTTCGCTTTCATAATCGTGACAGCGCAATCACTAACCTCTATTTTGTTGGTGCAGGAACACATCCAGGAGCAGGTCTTCCTGGTGTGGTTAGTTCTGCCAAAGTGGTCGAGGAATTACTTACGGGTGTTGAAGTTGGCTCGGGCGGCTAAATGAGCACTTCCCAAGAAGCGGCTCTCTCCCCCAAAGCCACTTTAGCACATCATGGAAAGTCTTTTTACTGGGCGAGTTTATTTCTTGGCGACAAACTCGCTAATCGGGCTGCGCAGCTTTATCTTTTTTGTCGTTTTGTTGATGACCTTGCCGACGGAGACTTACCTCACCGAAAAGAATCACTGAAGGACATTCGTGCGCGCTTAGATGGCAGCAGCTTGCCAGCAGGTCCTGAAGTTGAAGCCTTTATAAAACTCGCTATCGCCAATAATATCCCATTGATAGCAGCACGTGAGTTAATGGATGGTATGCTAAAAGATCAGCAGCCAACTGCAGTATTAAATGAAAAAGAGCTACTACGCTACTGTCATGCCGTTGCAGGTACCGTTGGTTTAATGATGTGTCGTGTACTCAACTGCGAACAAGCCCGCGCTGATAGCTTTGCTATTGATTTAGGTATTGCGATGCAATTGACCAATATCTCTAGGGACGTATTAGAAGATGCAAAAATGGGACGTCGATATATTCCAGCTAGCTGGATAGACCTCCCTGCTAACACAATTGCAGAGGCAAATGTTACCAATCATCAAGCCGTTGCGGAGGCAGTTAAAAGGTTATTAGATTTAGCAGAAACTTATTACAAGAGCGCCCTATTGGGTATTCAACTGCTACCTTTTCGTTCCCGCTTCTCAATTACAGTTGCGTTAAGAGTCTACCGTGAAATTGGGCGTTTATTAGAACGCCAAAATCTCCCTTGGTGGCAAGGTCGAGTTTTTGTTGGTACACAACAAAAAATATTATTGAGCCTTCGCAGTTTAATAGACCTTAAACCGTTGGTGGTACCTAAACATAAATTACAATTACACAAACATCTCAAAGGCTTAGCAGGGATTGACTCTGAATAAGCAAAAAGCAGAGACCATTGAAGTCGATATCGCTATTATTGGCGGAGGTAGTGCAGGTATAACATTAGCTAGCAAGCTGAGTGATTTATCTGCATTAGTAATTGAACCGCGGACACCCGTAGAGCGAGATTGCAGTTGGGCACTATGGGCTAATGAAATTGAACAGAGGAAATTTGCAACATCGATTAAGGGAAATTGGAAGCAGTGGCGACTAATAGACCATGATGGAGAAATACTCCATAGCAGCGAACATTATCATTATACCAGTCTTAGTTCAGCGCTATATATGACTGAATGTGAAAAAAGTCTTGGTAATCAAACCACTTTAGTGCGAGCTGCTGCAGAGAATATAGTCGCTAACGGCAATGGGGGGTCATTCAAAGCTGCAGGCCAAAATTATAATGCCACTTACCTTTATGACAGTCGACCACCAAAGATGGCTGCTAATAGCCTAAAACAACACTTTTTAGGCTGGGAAATTCGTACAAAGTCACCAATAAGTCAACCTGAGATTGCTACATTAATGGATTTCCGTGTCGATCAATCACGAGGACTACACTTTATCTACGTACTGCCTTATTCTGATTGCAGGCTATTAATTGAATCAACCATGATATCTGCTAATCTCGAGGAAAAATCTTGGTATCGTCAAGCTATTGAGCAATGGTTAAAAAAGCAAAATATTGATATAGCAGAAATAATAACCGAAGAAGTGGGAGTAATTCCTATGGAAACTGTTAATCCAGTAAATAAAAAAATTGCCTGTATTGGTGCGGCAAGTGGCGCAGTTAGGCTATCATCAGGCTATGCCTTTAGTGGTATACAAAAGCAAATGGCATCACTGGCACAAGGCATTCGTCGTGGAAATTATCTAGTGCCCGCTCCTATCGCTCCAAGATTAATACATATGGACAAGATATTTAATCGGGTGTTAATCGCGCAACCCGAGCTGGGTGTGACAATAATGATGACAACCGCCAAAGCATTAACTGCTGACGGTTTTGCCCGTTTTATGCTTGGTTCTGCCACAGGATCAGATTGGCTAAAAGTTATATTAGCTATGCCCAAAATCCCTTTTTTAAAGCAGGTATTTTTCAAATGACAAGCTGGGATATGATTGCCATCGCTGCAATTTTGTTGATTGGAGTTCCTCACGGTGGTTTCGATGGCGCAATAGCACGAAGAATAGGTTGGTCAACAAATATTCTTTCTTGGATTGGATTTCATTTGATTTATATTGCTTTGACTATGATCGTCGTTATTCTTTGGTTGCTCTTTCCACTTTACAGTCTGGGGTTATTTTTAGCTATTTCTGCATTGCACTTCGGTGCTAGCGATATAGCTGATACCGACAGGCATTGGTTACCCTGGATAGCTCATGGTGGTTTGGTTTCTATTGCTATTCCAAGCCTACAGCCTGAATTAGTCGAGCCTATATTTACCATACTGGTGGACTCAACGAACGCAGCAGTTTTAATAAATATAGTTAAAGCATTATTTATACCTTGGTTATTAGCCGTTATAACCTATATTTTCTATGCCTACTCGCATAACCAATACCGAAAGTCTCTGGTTAATTTATTGGTATTAATTGTTTTAGTTTATTTTCTTGCCCCGCTGATTAGTTTTGCGCTGTATTTTTGTTTTTGGCATAGTCGCAGCCATATGCTCCTTATATGGCGGAGTCTGAAACAACCAGACATGCGTAGCCGTGCATCTTATGAAATGATTGTTTATAGCTTAATGGCTTGGAGCGCAATAATAGTTGGTTATTATTATTTACAAACGTCGGTTAACACCGCCTTGATCCAATTAACCTTTATTGGCTTGGCATCGTTGACAGTACCACATATGTTGCTGGTCGATTACGCAAATAAGAGACCACTAATATGACAGATATAATCAACCGTAAAGCAGATCATATTAAACTCGCATTGCAACCTGAACATCAAGGACAGCAAGGTTCTAGTTTTGACTCTCTTCGATTTGAACCTAACCCACTGCCACAAATGGCGCTTCAAGAGGTTGAGCTACAGAGTACATTTTTAGACAAACCTATCGCATCCCCTTTTATGATTGGTGCCATGACCGGGGGTTGTGATAACGCTGATATTATTAATCAACATCTAGCAGAAGCTGCACAAATTTGTAATATTCCTATGGCGATAGGATCGCAACGCGCAGCGCTAGAAAAAGGTTTACAACAAAATATTCGCCAATGGGCGCCTTCAGCTATTTTACTTGGTAACTTAGGTGGCACACAACTTCAGCAGCAGGGATTAGATCTTGCTAAACGTGCAGTAGATTCGATAATGGCAGATGCGCTGGTAATTCATCTCAATCCACTTCAAGAGCTTATTCAGCCTAATGGAGACCGAAATTGGAATTTGGTATTAGAAGCTATACAAAACTGTGCTTCCAAACTTTCGGTACCGATTATTGTTAAAGAAGTCGGCTCCGGTATTGGGCCTATTACAGCACAAAAATTGCTGGATGCTGGCATACAATGGATTGAAGTAGCCGGTTCTGGTGGTACCAACTGGGCCAGTATAGAACTGGCTCGCAATAGCTCACCACGTGAGTGTGAAATTGCTGCTCCCTTTATCGACTGGGGTATGGGCACCGCTGATATTTTGCAGGCCGTCCATCACAGCTGCCCCCAATTAAGTTTAATTGGTGCCGGTGGCGTTCGTCATGGATTAGATATTGCGCGCTGTATTCGACTGGGCGCTCAAATGGCAGCCTTGGCTAAACCTTTTCTGGTACCTGCATTAAAGTCAACAGAAGCGGTTATCGAAAAAATTGAAATATTTCAAGAACAATTACGCTGGGCTATGTTCCTTACTGGTAGCAAAAACCTCTCACAACTTCGCACGGCTGCTATACAATAGCGATGAAGATTAGTTGTTGTCCGACTAACTCTGTTATTTGGTTGCTTCCTTAAAGTCTACCTCAAACGAAAATATTGACTCACTCATCAATATTCATCAATACTCATTACTTAAATTGATAAATGACCAATTCAATACTTGAGTTAAAGTCTCTTCACGACTTATTACTTAACATTTAACAT
>CAWVSL010000023.1:0-41866 GCA_963933115.1 uncultured Colwellia sp. | reverse complement strand
TTCCCATGTGAGAGTAGGACATTGCTAGACTTCTCTTTAGAAAAGCCCGACACTACGTGTCGGGCTTTTTGCTAAGACTTAATGGCTTAATTTATTTTTAAGTAATTTAACCCATTACAGTTTTTGTTTAGCGACAATAGCGACATAGTCCCACCTGATCCCATTCCGAACTCAGAAGTGAAATGTGTTAGCGCCGATGGTAGTGTGGGAGTTCCCATGTGAGAGTAGGACATTGCTAAACTCCTAATTTGAGCCCTTGTCTATCGACAAGGGCTTTTTTCGTTTACAGTCTTTAACAATGTTTCAATTAGGAAGTATCGTTATGCCTTGGCAGTCATCTTTATCTTGGGAAAATGCAAAAGCTAGAGCAGTAATAATTACAAAAATTAGACATTTTTTTGAATGTAGAAGCATTATTGAAGTAGAAACTCCTTTACTTTCACATGGCACTACTACCGATGTCCATTTAGAGTCGTTTTCAAGCCGTTATAATTTTTTAGACGATTCAAGTGATAGTTGTTCTTCGCTAATGTATTTACAAACTTCACCAGAGTTTGCCATGAAACGTTTATTGGCTTCTGGTTATGGGTGTATTTACCAAATTTGTAAAGCGTTTAGGCATGAGGGATATGGTAGACATCATAATCCTGAATTTACCATGTTAGAGTGGTATCGCGTTGGTTTTAATCATTTTGATCTAATGGCTGAAGTATCTGAACTCTTGATAGCCATACTTGATTGTCGGCCTTGCATAAAAATAAGTTATCAGGAAGTTTACATTAAACATCTTAATATTGATCCCCTTGATACGTCACTAGATGAATTAATTACGCTTATTAAATGTAGAAAAAAATCATCAAAATGGCTAGAAGATGAAACTGATATTGATATCTTATTACAATTCATTTTTAGTGAAATGATAGAGCCTCATATCGGATTAGAAGCTCCTTATCTCATTTATAACTTCCCAAGTTCACAAGCATCACTTGCTAAGATATCAACAATTGATACTCGAGTTGCCGAAAGGTTTGAGTGTTATTACCAAGGAATTGAATTGGTTAATGGCTTTAATGAACTAACTGATGCCAAGCAGCAAGAGTTGAGGTTCATCAATGATAATGTTCTTAGGGCTGCGAAGAACTTGCCCTTAAAACCAATCGATAATAATTTTATTGATGCACTTTCTGAAGGTCTGCCAGATTGTGCTGGTGTTGCCTTAGGTATAGACCGATTAGTGATGTTAGCACTTAACGAAAAACATATAAATTGCGTATTAAGTTTCTCTATTGAGAATGCTTAGTAATAAACTAATGTGATAATATATCAATTGTGATATTATCTCATTTTATATGAATGGCTCATAATTATTTTTCAATACACTAACGATAGGTTTAGAAAATGCTCGATAGATTAGGAATTACAGCGACATCATTATGTGCTTTACATTGCATATTACTGCCTATTTTGTTGCCTGCTTTACCGTTGTTAGGCTTGAGCTTTTTAGCAGATCACTCTTGGGAACATGTCTTTTTAATATTTACTGCTATGTTAGGTTCAGTCGCCTTATTCTCTGGTTTTAAACGATATCACCGTAAAATGTACCCCTTTTACTTATTGTTCGTCGGAGTAGGGATATATTGGATAAAGCATGACTTTTCTGAAGAGTATGAGGCTTACTTTATTATTATTGGTGCCTCTCTCATCGTCGCTGCACATTACATTAACTTAAAATTATGTAATAGTTGTAGAGATTGTGTAGAGGACGGCTGTCAATCAAGTTAATCGACAGCAAGTCGGTTAACTGATATCTAGATCTTTTAATTTTCTCGTTAAAGTATTTCTACCCCAGCCTAATTTTTGTGCAGCTTCCTGTTTATGACCTTGGGTAAAAATCAAAGCTCTTTCTAACATTATTTTTTCAAACTTCGGCAATGCATCATCTAAAATACCGCTTCGACCTGAAGCTAGTTCTTCATCCATCCAATACGATAATACTTGCTGCCATGATTGTCCTTCGACAACCTCTTTAGAGCGATGCGTTAATTCTGAGGGCATGTCTTCAATTAATATCTCTTTCCCACTGGCCATAACAGTTAGAAAGCGACAAATATTTTCTAATTGTCTAACATTACCTGGCCATTTGGATTGTTGGAGGTACTTAACCGCATCTTTATGTAATAGTTTCTGCTCTACACCTAATTCTTGGGCAGCTAACTGTAAAAAATGATTGGCAAGTTGCTCTATATCTTCTTTTCTTTCTCGTAAACTTGGTAAATGTATTCTAATGACATTGAGTCGGTGAAATAAATCTTCTCTAAATTCATTATTGTTCACACGCTCTTCGAGATTTTGATGTGTAGCTGCAATAATTCTAACGTCTACTTTAATGGGTGAATGCCCACCTACACGATAAAATTGTCCTTCAGCTAAAACTCGCAATAACCTGGTTTGAATGTCTAATGGCATATCACCAATTTCATCAAGAAATAGCGTGCCATTATGTGCTTGTTCAAATCTACCATGTCGAACAGAATTGGCACCAGTAAAAGCCCCTTTTTCATGGCCAAAAAGCTCTGATTCTATTAAATCTTTCGGAATTGCGGCCATATTTAAAGGAATAAAAGGTTGTTTAGCTCTAGGGCTATGCATATGAAGAGCATGGGCAACTAATTCTTTACCTGTCCCTGACTCACCATTGATTAATACACTGATACTTGATCTTGAGAGCCTGCCGATAGCACGAAATACTTCCTGCATTGCCGGAGCCTCACCAATGATACCAACTGGGGCAGGTAAGGTATCTTTTTTATTCGTTTTTGCTTTAGTCTCATTAGCGTGAGTGAGCGCTCTTTTTGTTAATGCAACGGCTTCATCTATATCGAAAGGCTTAGGTAGGTATTCAAATGCACCACCTTGGTAAGCATTTACTGCACTGTCCAAATCTGAATGGGCGGTTATAATAATCACAGGAATATTGGGATATTGTTTACTGATGGTGCCAAGTAATGTCATACCATCAATATTAGGCATACGGATATCAGATATGATAACTTCTGGTTGGTCATGTATAATTGCGGTTAATAAATTATCAGCATTATCAAATGATGCTGAGCTGACATTAGCACCAGATAGCGCTTTCTCTAATACCCATCTAATGGAACTATCGTCATCTACAATCCATACTTGTTCAGTAATCATGAAAATTTCTCTGTGTTTATTTGATCAATAAGGGGTAATAAAATAATAAACTCTGTATAGCCACTTCGACTATTACATGAGAGTTTCCCTTGGTGCTGATGAATGAGTGTCTGTGAAATTGATAGTCCTAACCCTGTGCCGTTTTGTCGGCCTGACACCATAGGATAAAACAAGGTATCTTGGATGTTTAATGGAATTCCAGGACCATCATCAATAATACTAATTTGAACGCATAATTTTCGTCTTTTACCATTAATCGTTTTATTGCTCGCTATGCGGGTCTTTAGTGTAATATTGCCTTGGTGATCTAATACTTGGCAAGCATTATTAACTATGTTCAATATCGCCTGCTGTAGTTTATCCTCATCGAAACTAATATCAGGGATTGACGGATCGTAGTCTCGCTTAAGCTTTATACCTTTACTTTCATCATAGGATATTAATTGATGAACTTTTTCTAAGACCATATGAATATTTTGTTTATTCATCTTAGGTAGTTGATTTGGACCGAGTAACCGATCAACGAGGTTAGTGAGTCTATCGGCTTGCTCAATAATCATTTCGGTATATTCTTGTTTATCTTGGCTAAGTTCTTTATTCAGTAATTGCGCTGCACCACGTAAACCACCTAAAGGATTTTTAATTTCGTGGGCTAACCCTTTAATTAAATCTCGTGCAGACTCCCACTGCTGCTGTTGAAAAACCTCTAAACTAATTTGTTTTTGTTGATCTATTTGTTTAAATTCTAATAAAAGATGACTCTGATTATTAAACTCTACTGATGATGCTGTAACTTCAACAGTAATACGTCCACCATCAATAAACTCAAGGATGACATCACTATTAGTGAATTCTTTGCCACTAGCAAATAGTTCTTGTAAGCATTTTTCATTAAGTGCGATAGATATAAAAATATCTGTAAAAATTAAGCCATATAATTTATTTAAGCTCTTTACTAGTAGGGCTTCTGCTGCCGGGTTTAAGTACTGTATTGATAGTTTATTATCAAGCACAACAACAGCAACAACCATCTGATTGGCTAATTGATGTTGATAAGTTAATTTTAATTCTTGTATTTTGTGTCTATTTTGCAAGCTAAAACCTTTTTGCACCAGATTAGGTGCCACATTTAATACAGTTTAATAAATCTTGGCTTTATATGTAGTTAAAAATGCTAATTAGCAATTGTTCTGTGCATATAAAACGTTGTTAACTGGGATGATGCAATAACCTTGCCTTCTTTGTTGATAAGAGCCATTTTGATTTGATGTTCACCTCTATCAATATTTTCAAGTGAAAATATTGTGCGGTGTTGTTGTCTTTTGTAGAGCTTACCATCCAAATAGAGCTCAATTTTAAAACCGGGTTGGAATAGAGGGCTAATGGTAGCATTAATATAAACAGTGCCATTATTATCTCTTAGGGTTGCACTGTTTTTAGGTTGGGTAATAACGACTTCATATTCATTCTCAAGCTCTTTAGGTTTGATATCGAGTAATGACGTATTTATATTCATTGAGGGAATAACTGCTGAATCTGGCGTTAGCTTAGCCTCCTCTGCACCAATATGGGGCCGGTCAGAAAAAGCCAAAAGGCCTGTTGTATTTCTCCAAACATAAATTTTAGTTGAGGTTGCTAACGCAGGACAAACGAGCGAGATAACTAAAGATATAATGACGAAACATTTGAGCATGAGTGTTGTTTGCTCCACATAATTTGGTAATAGTTAATCTATCCAAATTATCTATTATAAGCTATAAAAAAGCTCACCTAAGTGAGCTTTTTTTACTTTTACTATGTCTTACAGTTTTTTTAAAAATTAAACACTGTAATACATGTCAAATTCAACTGGATGAGTTGTAGAGTTAAGTAGCTCAACTTCTTCACGTTTAAGACCAATGTAAGCATTAATCATATCAAGATCCATTACGCCACCCACTGTTAAGAAGTCGTTATCAGCTTCTAAAGAGTCAAGTGCTTCTTCAAACGAAGAACATACTTGCGGAATAGCTGCTGCTTCTTCAGCTGGAAGGTCATATAAATCTTTATCCATTGCATCGCCAGGATGAATTTTGTTTTTGATACCGTCAAGGCCAGCCATTAACATGGCAGTGAAGCCTAAGTAAGGGTTCATCGTTGGATCAGGGAAACGAACTTCAATACGCATAGCTTTTGGGCTAGGTACAATTGGTATACGAATAGAGGCACTGCGGTTACGTGCAGAATAAGCAAGCATTACTGGTGCTTCAAAACCAGGGACTAAGCGTTTGTATGAGTTAGTTGAAGCATTAGTGAAAGCGTTTAACGCTTTAGCATGTTTAATGATACCACCAATATAGTAAATCGCCATTTCAGACAATCCGCCGTACTTGTCACCAGAGAATAAGTTGACGCCGTCTTTAGCAAGTGATTGGTGAACATGCATACCCGTGCCGTTGTCACCAACTAGAGGCTTAGGCATGAAAGTGGCCGTTTTACCGTATGCGTGAGCTACGTTGTGAACAACATACTTATAAATTTGAACTTCATCGGCTTTTTTAACCATGGTATTAAAACGACAAGCGATTTCGTTTTGACCAGCGGTGGCTACTTCATGATGATGTGCTTCAACAACTAAGCCCATTTCTTCCATAACTAAACACATAGCTGAACGTAAATCTTGAGAAGAATCTACCGGTGCAGTTGGGAAATACCCACCTTTAACACCAGGACGATGCCCCATGTTGCCTTCTTCGTATTCGGTACCTGAATTCCAGCTAGCTTCTTTGTCATCGATCTTGTAGAAAGAACCACTCATGTCAGTATGAAAACGTACATCATCAAAAACAAAGAACTCTGGCTCAGGACCAATAAGAACAGTATCAGCGATACCTGTACTTTTCAGATATTCTTCAGCACGGTTAGCTACCGAGCGAGGGTCACGGCTGTAACCTTGCATAGTAGCAGGCTCAACAATATCACAACGTAAGTTAAGAGTAACAGCTTCAGTAAAAGGGTCTAATACAGCAGTTGATGCATCTGGCATCATCACCATGTCTGACTCGTTGATACCTTTCCAGCCTTGGATTGAAGAGCCGTCAAACATTTTGCCATCTTCAAAAAAATCTTCATTGACTTGGTGATGAGGAATTGAAACGTGCTGTTCTTTACCTTTTGAGTCGGTAAAACGAAGGTCAACAAATTTAACATCGTTGTCTTTGATTAAATCTAAAACTGCTTGTGACATAAAGTGTCTCCAATATTTAGTAGTTTGAATAAGCGAAAAATTAATTATTTCATTACAAGCTAAAATCATGCCAAAAAGAAAGGTGCTGATATTTAAGCTTTTTTAAGATTGCTACTGCTATTTTTGCACTCTAGTGGTGCGATCTGCGTTTATTTTGGTGCAATAAGGCCGAATTGCACCAAAAATGAAGTAGTAGCTTAATGGATTGTTTAAAAGCTGTCACGGTATTGATGAAAAAACTAATTGTTATCTTTATTAAATTATCTACTGTATAATATGCGCCCAATTATAGTCCTATTTAAATTAAACTATTAAAGTACTCTAGAGTCATTCTAGGCAATCCTTTAATTAAAAGTGAGAGTAACGCCAGTGTTAGATAAATTACGTAATGTAGCCATCATCGCCCACGTCGATCATGGTAAAACAACCTTAGTAGATAAGTTGCTTGAGCAATCAGGTACTTTAGATGCTCGTGTTGGCCACGATGAACGTGTGATGGATTCAAACGATATCGAAAAAGAACGTGGTATTACTATCCTCGCTAAAAATACCGCAGTTAACTGGAAGGACTATCGTGTAAATATCGTCGACACTCCAGGCCATGCCGATTTTGGTGGTGAAGTAGAGCGTGTTATGTCGATGGTTGACAGTGTATTGTTAATTGTTGATGCACAGGAAGGTCCTATGCCGCAAACACGTTTTGTTACTCAAAAAGCCTTTGCTCAAGGTTTAAAGCCAATTCTAGTTATTAATAAAGTTGATAAGCCAGGTTCACGTCCTGATTGGGTTATGGATCAAGTCTTTGAATTATTTGATAATTTGGGAGCTACAGATGAGCAACTTGACTTTAAAGTTGTTTACGCTTCAGCGATTAACGGTTGGGCTTCTCTAGAGGAAGGCGAAATTGGTACCGATATGACCCCTTTATTCGATACTATCATTAAGGAAGTTCCTGCACCGGTTGCCGATCCTGAAGGTCCATTCCAGATGCAAATTTCACAACTTGATTACAGCTCATATATGGGCGTAATTGGTGTTGGTCGTATCAAACGTGGTAGCGTGAAACCTAATCAGCAAGTTACTATTCAGTTGGCTAATGGTGGTGTACATAATGCCAAAGTTGGTAAGGTATTTGGTTACTTAGGTCTCGAACGTCATGACATTGACGAAGGTTTTGCTGGCGATATTATTGCTATTACTGGATTAGGTGAATTAAAAATATCAGATACTATCTGTTGCCCTACAGAAGTAGAAGGTTTACCTGCTTTATCGATTGATGAACCTACCATCAATATGACCTTTCAAGTTAATACTTCACCGTTTTGTGGTAAAGAAGGTAAATACGTCACTTCACGTAACATCAAAGACCGTTTAGACAAAGAATTAGTCCATAACGTTGCTTTACGTGTAGAGCAATTAGACGATCCAGATAAGTTTAAAGTATCAGGTCGTGGTGAGCTTCACTTAGGTATACTTATTGAAAATATGCGTCGCGAAGGCTTTGAATTAGCGGTATCACGCCCTGAAGTTATTGAGCGCATGATTGACGGTGTATTAAACGAACCATATGAAACTGTTACTATTGATGTTGAAGAACAGCATCAAGGTCCGATTATGGAAAAAATGGGTATTCGTAAAGCTGAATTAACGGACATGGCACCAGACGGTACTGGACGTATCAGAATGGATTTCATTATGCCAAGCCGTGGTTTAATTGGTTTCCAAACAGAATTTATGACATTAACATCAGGTTCAGGTTTGATTTATCATACATTCTTTGAATATGGCCCACATAAAGGTGGCGATATCGGTCAACGTAAAAATGGCGTAATGATTGGTAATGCAACAGGTAAAGCATTAACCAATGCGATATTTAACTTACAATCTCGTGGTCGTATGTTGATTGGCCATGGTGTTGATATTTATGAAGGTCAAGTTATTGGTATTCATAGTCGCGATAATGATTTAACGGTAAACGCGCTTAAAGGAAAGCAGTTAACTAACGTTAGATCGTCTGGTACTGATGAAGCACAAACATTAACGCCACCTATTATCATGTCATTAGAACAAGCATTAGAATTTATTGATAATGATGAATTAGTAGAAGTAACACCTGAAAACATTCGTATTCGTAAGCGATTCTTAAAAGAAAACGATCGTAAGCGTGAAGGTAGACCGTCTAAGTAATTTTATTTACTGAAAGCACTATTAAATAAAAGCCGCTTAATGAGTTACATTAAGCGGCTTTTTTATTGGCGGTTATTCTGTTATTACCTGCTATTAGATTTAACCGCCACTAATGATGTACTTTTTAATCACCTGGCTTTGGGAAAGTGCTTCATTTTCAGGTAAAGGGTTATAACCCGCTAAAAAGTAAATCACTTTTTGTCCTTGTTCGGCGAGTTCAATAGCCTGTTGATAATTAATTGAAATCGATGAGGCAATCTCTTGTGGGTATTTATCAGCATCGCGCCTAACGTATTCAATTAAACCAAAATTGACTTCATCATCATAAAATACCGCATCAGCAAATTGTAATTCTCTGTGAGCGTTCAAGGTTAAATTATCAGGGCTACCATCTTTACTGTGGATAAAAATAATTTCACCTCCAGGAGGTTCCACTCCCTCTTTTAAACTAACAATAAACTGTTGTTCAGCAGATGTCGTATTACCCGTTAAAATGTTCTGACCAATAGGACCCCGTAAGGTGTTTTCCCAAAAGGTACGTCTATTTCTAATGCCTTTAATACTTGCTTTGACATGATCACGAAACTTAAATGAAAAGTCTGCAAGCCGGCCATAGTTATTGGGTAATACTTTTTCAATCTGCTCTCGTAGCATTCTAATTAATATTGGTGCACTACCAGAGCTTGAAAGGGCAATGATCATTGGTGCACGATCAATAATAGCGGGTGTGATATAGCTACAGAATTCTGGTTGGTCAACAACATTGATTAACAGCTTTAGCCCACTAGCCTCATGGTAAACTGATTCATTTACCGAGGTATCATCTGTTGCAGCAATAACTAAATTTTTGTTAGTTAATAAACCTGGCTGATATTGATGGGCTAGCCAAGTCAGTTGATGCTTCGCTATTAAGGCAGTAACACTCGGACTAAGCTCTGCTGACATAATAGTAATTTTTTCAGTAGATTTTAACAGTAATTCGATTTTGCGAGCAGCAACATCACCACCACCAATAATCATAGCGTCAATATTTTTAGCATTCAGGAAAATAGGAAAATATTTCATTTTTTGTGATTCTTTAATAAATAAGTTGTGTGCTTAGCTATCTTACTATGAAGGCTAGGTAGAGTATACTTTGAGTAAGTTAGATGTGATCTACTGCAATAACGCTATATTTTGTCTATTCAAGAATGATAAACTTACAAGCATTAAATGATTACATCGACTTACAGAGATTTACCATGCCTTGGATACAACTTAGATTAAGTGCAGACGAAGACACGGCTGAAAAATACAGCGACTGGCTAATGGCTTGTGGTTCGCTAGCGGTGACTTTTATTGACGCAAAAGACACACCTATATATGAACCCTTACCGGGTGATGAGGTCATCTACTGGTCAAATACTGTCGTTATGGGTTTGTATGATGCCAGCCATGACATGGATAAAGTACTTCGCTACCTTAAGGGTATCCACCCTGATAAAGGCGATATGAGATATAAGCTAGAGCAACTTGAAGACAAAGATTGGGAAAGAGAGTGGATGGATAATTTTCATCCAATGAAATTTGGCCAACGTTTATGGATTTGTCCTAGCTGGCGAGATGTCCCAGATCCCGATGCGGTCAATGTAATGCTAGATCCAGGTTTGGCTTTTGGTACCGGTACTCATCCGACAACGGCACTGTGTTTAACTTGGCTTGATGGTTTAGACTTAGTGGGGAAAACTGTGGTCGATTTTGGTTGTGGTTCTGGAATTCTATCGCTTGCAGCACTAAAATTAGGCGCAAAAAAAGTTATCGGTATAGATATTGACCCTCAAGCATTGCAAGCAAGTTTAGCTAATGCTCAGAGGAATAACGTTGAAGACCGTCTCGAGTTATATTTACCTAAAGATCAACCCTATTTAACTGCCGATGTGGTCGTTGCAAATATACTGGCGGGACCTCTACGCGAACTCGCCCCAACCATTATCGAATTTGTTGGTATAAAAGGCCAGTTAGCTTTATCAGGTGTATTGGAAAATCAAGCACAAGAGCTACAAACACTTTATGGTCAGTGGTGTGACATGCAAACGGTTACTGTTCAAGATGAATGGGTTCGTCTCAATGGAACTCGAAAGTCATAAAAACTTTAAAATAACGGTATAAAGTAAGCAAAATTTATAAAAAATCGCACAAATTCTGTACACATTAATCGTTTGGAAAAAGTCAACATTAAAAACACGAAAAAAAGCAAATATTGTTCAATTTATATGCTTTGCAATTGCTATTAAAACACGTACACTAAGCGGCCTTTTTACAAACAGCTCAAAAAAACAGCACTGTGAATATAGGTCCATACCAACTTGTCAATAATGTAATTTTAGCGCCAATGGCAGGAATTACCGATCAACCCTTTAGACAGTTATGTTGTCGAATGGGTGCCGGCATGGCGGTGTCTGAAATGCTTTCAGCTAACCCTAAAGTATGGCATACCAATAAATCTAAACTTAGAATGTTGCATGGCGAAGAAGTAGGGATACGAGCAGTACAAATTGCTGGTTCGGATCCTGACGAAATGGCTTATGCTGCTCAAGTTAATGTCAGTAATGGTGCTCAAATCATTGATATCAATATGGGCTGTCCAGCAAAAAAGGTAAACAAAAAATTAGCGGGTTCCGCTTTGCTTAAAGTGCCCAAACAGGTAGAACAAATTGTAAAAGCTGTGGTGGACGCGGTGAGTATTCCAGTAACGTTAAAAATTCGTACCGGTTGGTGTGAAAATTCGCGTAATGGTATTGAAATTGCCAAGATTGCTGAAGCTAATGGTATTCAGTCTTTAGCTGTACATGGTCGAACTCGTTGCGACTTTTATAAAGGTGCCGCTGAATACGATACGATTAAAGCAATTAAACAAGCAGTTTCAATTCCTGTTGTTGCGAATGGGGATATAACCTCAGTTGAGAAAGCTGAACAAGTATTAAGCTATACCGGAGCCGATGCAATAATGATCGGTCGTGCTGCCCAAGGTCGTCCTTGGATTTTTCGAGAAATAAATCATTTTTTGAAAACAGGCACGCATTTATCAGCTCCAACCAAGGATGAAATAGGTTCAATTTTAATTGGTCATGTAAACGAATTACATACCTTTTATGGTGAATTTATGGGCGTAAGGATAGCCCGAAAGCATGTTTCTTGGTATATGCAGCAGCATGATCAAGAGAAAACGTTTCGATCTATATTTAATGGTTTATTATCTGCTGAAGATCAGCTTGAATCATTAAATTTGTATTTTGAACACTGATTTAATTTAATTTAATTTAAGAAAGAGTCTAACTTTTATGTTTGAACAAAATATTTCCTCTCCATTTGTCACTGGTGACTTGCAAGCACAAACTAAAGCATCACCATTACGCACTCAAGCCAAAATTGCGATTAGTAATTATTTATCGCAATTAAATGGCAATGATGTTGATGACATGTACGACCTTGTACTTTCTGAAATTGAATCTCCAATGCTTGAAGAGGTAATGAAGTATACTCGCGGTAACCAAACTCGTGCAGCTAATTTACTTGGCATTAACCGTGGTACTTTACGCAAAAAATTGAAAAAGTACGGTATGAACTAATACTAAGCAATAATTATTTGCTTTTGAAAGCACCTTCGGGTGCTTTTTGACATTTTAAAGGATTAAAATGTATTGGGTGTGAAATTTTTTATTCTAACACTCAACAGATAAACGCCAAGGATATATGTCATTGGTTAGACGCAACTTATTATATTTTAAGGTTACAAGATAGCAATGGATACTCCACGCCCAATCAAACGCGCACTTCTTAGTGTATCGGATAAAACTGGTATTGTAGATTTTGCCCGCAGTTTATCTCAAAAAGGTGTTGATATTTTATCAACTGGTGGCACAGCCAAATTATTAGCGGAAAATGGCATTAAAGTGACTGAGGTTTCTGAATACACCGGACATCCTGAAATTATGGACGGCCGTGTAAAGACGCTTCATCCTAAAGTACATGGCGGAATTTTAGCGCGTCGTGATATTGACGAAGCAGTAATGGCTGAAAATAATATCAGTGCGATTGATATTGTTGTTGTTAACTTGTACCCATTTGCTAACGCGGTAGCAGATGAAAACTGTTCATTAGAAAATGCGATAGAAAATATAGATATTGGTGGTCCAACGATGGTTCGTGCGGCAGCAAAAAATCATAAAGATGTGACTATCGTTGTTAACGCTGCTGATTATGCCCCTGTTTTAGCTGAAATGGATGCCAATAACGACTCATTAACTTACCAAACACGTTTTGATTTGGCGATTGCGGCATATGAGCATACCGCTGCTTATGACGGTATGATTGCCAATTACTTTGGTAAAATGTTACCTGCGCACGATAGTGCTAAAGGCACCGATGCCAGCAAATTCCCCCGTACCTTTAACAGCCAGTTTATTAAAAGTGAAGATTTACGTTACGGCGAAAATTCTCATCAAAAAGCGGCCTTTTATGTTGAAGCTAATCCTGAAGAAGCGTCAGTTTCAACAGCAACGCAATTGCAAGGCAAAGCTTTATCTTATAATAATATCGCCGATACCGATGCTGCTTTAGAGTGTGTTAAAGAGTTTGATGAACCTGCTTGTGTCATCGTTAAACATGCTAACCCTTGTGGTGTATCAATCGGTGATAACATTTTAGCGGCTTATGAAGGGGCTTATAGAACTGACCCAACCTCAGCTTTTGGTGGCATTATTGCTTTTAACCGTGAGTTAGATGCAGATACGGCTGAAGCAATAGTTTCTCGCCAATTTGTTGAAGTTATTATTGCGCCAAGCATCTCTGCTGCTGCCGCTCAAATTGTTTCGGCTAAGCCTAATCTTCGTTTATTAGAGTGTGGCCAGTGGGGCACTAAAACTTCAGGTTTAGACTTTAAACGTGTTAATGGTGGTTTATTGGTTCAAGACCGTGACCAAGGTAAAGTAACAAGTGATGACTTAACGGTTGTTACTAAGCGTCAACCTACTGCTGATGAATTACGTGATTTACAATTTTGTTGGAAAGTGGCGAAGTATGTAAAATCAAATGCCATTGTTTATGTTAAAAACAGTATGACAATCGGTGTTGGTGCAGGTCAAATGAGCCGTATATATTCAGCCAAAGTGGCCGGTATTAAAGCGGCTGATGAGAAACTAGAAGTTAAAGGTTCAGTGATGGCATCAGATGCCTTCTTCCCATTCCGTGACGGTTTAGATGCTGCTGCGGAAGCGGGTATCACTGCAGTCATTCAACCCGGTGGCTCAATGCGTGATAATGAAGTTATTGCTGCTGCGGATGAACATGGTATCGCCATGGTCTTTACGGGGATGCGTCATTTCCGTCATTAATGGTTAGTCTGTGCAGTTATCATTAATGATAACTGCTCAAATAAAGTGTTGTTATCTCGGATGATTACACTTTATTTGAAATTTATTTCTGCTATAACTAGTCTACTGACTTTATCGACTAAACATATTTGGTTAAACAAGTTTAAGTGGTAAGTTCAGTAAAATAACTCATTCAAATATAGTTAATGGAAATATAACCTATGTTAATAACAGTAAAAACAAAAAATAAATTAATTTCTTTGTGTGGTGCATCAATTTTAGGCCTCAGCTTATTATCTGCAGGCATAGCCAATGCCACTGAGCGAACAAAGCTTGAATTAGCTATTACTGGCGATCACCGCAGCGATAAAAATAAAAACCGTGATAGTTATCGTCACCCATTAGATACGCTAGATTTCTTTGGTTTTAAATCAACGATGACTGTGGTTGAAATCACTCCTGGTGGCGGCTGGTATACTGAAATTTTAGCACCCGCATTAAAAGGTACAGGCAAACTTTATGGTGCCCATTACCCCGACACAGGTGAAGATAATTATTACAGCAACTCTCGAAAAAGTTTAGAAAAAAAACTTGCCAGTCATACCGTTTTTAATGAAGTTGAATTAACTAACTTTATTCCTAAAAAAGAGAGTGTGTTAGCACCAAAAAACAGTGTGGATTTAGTGCTCACCTTTCGTAATTTACATAATTGGGGTGAAGAAGGTATTGCTCAGGTTTTTAAAGACGCATTTACCGCATTAAAAGATGGAGGTGTTTTAGGAATTGTTGAACACCGCATGCCTGCTACTCAAAATTGGTCAATGAATAAGCGCAGTGGTTATGTACCAACAGCGATGGTAGTAACGCTCGCTAAAAATGCTGGTTTTGTTTTAGCGGCAAGTAGTGAAATAAATGCTAATACTAAAGATGATGCTAATCACCCTAAAGGTGTTTGGACATTACCACCTGTACTAAGATTGGGTGAAAAAGATAAAGAAAAATACCTCGCGATTGGCGAAAGTGATCGTATGACATTAAAACTTGTAAAACCAGCACTAAAATAATAAGTGCTGTTTCTCATATTGTAGGAAAGTAAAATGAAAGTATTGGTTATTGGTGGCGGTGGTCGTGAGCATGCTCTAGCATGGAAAGCCGCACAATCGGCAAAGGTATCTAAAGTATTTGTAGCGCCAGGTAATGCTGGTACCGGCAGAGAAGACAAATTAGAAAATGTAGCGATTAGTGCTACCGATATTCCTGCCTTATTGGCTTTTGTCAAAGAAAACCATGTTGAATTAACAATAGTGGGTCCTGAAGTACCGCTTGTTAATGGTGTTGTTGATAGTTTCAGATCAGAAGGTTTAGCTATATTTGGTCCTACCAAGGGAGCAGCGCAATTAGAAGGCTCTAAAGCATTTTCAAAAGACTTTTTTGCTCGCCATAATATTCCAACAGCGGCTTATCAAAACTTTACTGATATTGGTGAAGCTAAAGAATATGTTCGTCAACAAACTACGCCTATTGTTATAAAAGCTGATGGTTTAGCCGCCGGTAAAGGGGTGATTATTGCAGAGGATGAACAACAAGCATTCATCGCTATCGAGGACATGCTGGCAGGTAATAAATTTGGTGATGCTGGATCGCGTGTCGTTATAGAAGAGTTTCTTACCGGTGAAGAAGCTAGTTTTATTGTCATGATAGATGGTGAAAATATCTTACCGTTTGCCTCTTCACAAGATCATAAAGCGCGTGATAATGGCGATAAAGGGCCAAACACTGGTGGAATGGGGGCTTATTCTCCTGCACCGGTAGTTACTCAAGCTGTTAATGATTGGGCAATTACTCATGTTATTCGTCCAACAGTTGATGGGATGAAAGCTGAAGGTAATACCTATACAGGTTTTCTTTATGCAGGCCTAATGATAGCCGCTGATGGTACAGCCAAAGTACTTGAATATAATTGTCGTTTTGGTGACCCTGAAACCCAACCCATCATGATGAGATTACAATCTGACTTAGTTGAACTGTGTTTGATGGCCTGTAATGGCGAATTAGACAAAGCAACTATTGAGTTTGATCAACGTGCTGCTGTCGGCGTAGTATTAGCTGCCGGTGGATACCCCAACGACTATGCCAAAGGCTCAGTGATTTCTGGTTTAGAGACTAACACCCGCAGTGATGCTAAAGTATTTCATGCTGGTACGAGCACTTATGGTGCTGATGTTGTTACTGCTGGTGGTCGGGTATTATGTGCCACAGCATTAGGTCATACCGTAACAGAAGCCCAAAAATTAGCTTATCAACTCGTTGATGAAATTAGCTGGCAGGATATGTTTTATCGTACTGATATCGCTTACCGTGCCATTACTCGCGAGCATAAATAACCGTTAGGGTATTGAAGGACGAGACAACAGATATAAAAAAACCTCAAACATTATAATGTTTGAGGTTTTTTTTAACTAATTCTTGTTAAGAATGTTTATTAACCAAAGGATCTGACTCAATATTCACTTGTCTCAACACGAGTTGGCAATTATGATGAAGTTGGTATTAATCGAAAGTCTGATACTTTGCGGCATTAATAATTGACCATAAATGGAAGATGACGGCAATTACCGCGGGAAATATTAACCACCATAAGGCATAACCACCAAAAGTGATAATCGCAAAGAATAACGCGGCTAATAAACGCCCTTGCACCAACTGACCTAATCCGGGGAAGAATATATTACACAGTGCTGCAATAACATTACCGCCAGATATTTGAGTTGCCATTTTTTTTCCTTTCTTATCAGAAGAGATCCGCTAATATAGCAATCATAAACTATTTAAATTTCTTAGAAAGACAATAATTGTTAGTAAATATGAACCTTAAAATTGATAAAGATAAATTGCCATCTTGGCCAACCATTATTGCATTCGTGCAATACTCTCTTCGACGAGTTAAAAAAGAGCAAATTCATGTTGTTGCTGGCTTTTTAGCCTACGTATCGTTAATGTCATTGGTACCTTTGGTGGTTGTGATGTTTTCGGTGATGACCGCCTTCCCAATTTTTTCAGATGTACGGCAAATTATTGAATCCTTTATTTACAGTAATTTTGTGCCAACAGCGGGTGACATTGTTCAACAGTATATCACTGGGTTTGTTAATAACGCCTCCAAAATGTCTGCGGTAGCGATATCTTTCCTCTTCATGCTGGCGTTATTACTTATCTCTGCGATAGATAAAAGTTTAAATAGAATTTGGCGAGTTAAAGACAAGCGCCGTTTAGTGACTGCATTCTCTATGTATTGGATGATATTGACCTTAGGGCCCGTGCTAGTCGGTAGTGGTATTGCGGTGAGCTCTTATCTTGTTTCCCTCGTCTCATTTGGTGAATATGACGTCATAGGTAAGGTAAATATATTTGTCCGTCTTTTACCGCTATTGACCTCTATTGCCGCTTTTGTCTTGTTATATACGTTAGTGCCCAATAAGGTCGTTCCAATTAAATTTGCCTTGCTTGGTGCTGTATTGGCCGCTTTTTTATTTGAATTTGCTAAAAAAGCGTTTGTTATTTATGTGACTGAATTACCTTCTTACCAAGCTATTTATGGGGCGCTAGCGATTATTCCCATTCTGTTTTTATGGATTTACCTCTCTTGGTTAATTGTGCTCGTTGGGGCCGTTTTTACTGTGAGTTTACAAGAGTTTGTTGAGAAAGTAGTGAATAAAACCGCTCAAGAAAGTTAAATAATATATCTGTCTAATGCTAACGGACGATTTTTCGTATAAGATTATTTGACTGTTTAGCTCAATGGGTTAAAAATATGTCTCGTACTCTTTTTCCTAAAATATCCTCTTATCACAAAGAATGGTTGGACGTTGGTGATGGTCATCAACTTTATATTGAACAGTCAGGTAATCCTAATGGTATTCCTGTTCTATACTTACATGGGGGTCCAGGTGGCGGTTGCAGTAAAAATCATCGACGATACTTTGACCCGAGTAGATATCAAATTATTCTTTTCGACCAGAGAGGTTGCGGCCGATCGCAACCCTCGCCCAGTATTGTCAATAATACCCTCGAACAATTACTCGCTGACATTGAATCTATTCGTCAACATCTATCTATTAGCCAATGGTTAATCACCGGAGGGTCTTGGGGCACAACTTTAGCCTTGGCGTATGGCATTAAATATGCGGATAAGGTTTCTGGCTTTATATTACGGGGCATTTTTCTTGGTAGCCAAGCGGAATATAATTGGTTGTATAAAAAAGAGGGAGTGGCGAAATTTTATCCTGAATATTATCGTCGATTTATTGGAAATTTAACAGAGAAAGAACAAGGTGACCCATTAAGTACTTATTATCAAAAATTAACGTCAGATAATGAAGTGGCAGTCATTTCGGCTAGTAAGTCTTGGTGTTTATGGGAGTTACAACTCTCAACATTAGAGCATCACAATATCGGTATGGCGCGGATAGATGATCCACATCAAGCACTGTGTATGGCAAAAATATCAAGTCATTTCTTCGTGAATCAATGCTTCCTCGCAGAAAACTATATTTTAGATAATATTCAACAGATAGAGAAAATTCCAGCCATTATTATTCATGGCCGTTTTGATATGGTTTGCCAGTTATCAGTGGCTGATACACTCGTACAACGATGGGAAAATGCCCAGTTACAAATATTACCCTGTGCAGGGCATAGTGGTTTTGAAAGCCAGACAATCGATGCGTTTTGTAAAGCGAGCGATGTAATGGCCCATTTTATTGAAGAAAAAAATTAAGGGTGAAGTAATTAAATGATAGCGTTACTGCAGCGAGTCACCGAAGCGAGTGTGACAGTAAATAATAAGGTGATAGGACAAATAGATAAAGGAATATTGGTTTTTTTAGCCATTGAACCCGATGATAATCGAGTCAAAGCTAAACGAATGGCTGAGCGAGTGGCGGGCTATCGAATTTTTGAAGATGAGCAAGGAAAAATGAATTTAAACGTCAAGCAAAGTGGGGGTGAAATTTTAGTGGTATCACAATTTACCTTAGCCGCTGAAACGAATAAAGGATTACGCCCTAGTTTTACTTCTGCCGCTAAACCAGAATTTAGTAAAAATCTTTATCAATTTTATTGCCAAGAATTAAGAATGCTTGGCTTTGAAGTTCCAACCGGTGAGTTTGGAGCTGATATGAAGGTGCGTTTGTTAAATGATGGCCCAGTCACTTTTACGTTAACCTCTTAACAGCGAATTTAGTGTCGCTATTAAATTTCTTTTAGATGCCGCCAAAAGGTTAACGCCCGATTATAAATTCTTTTATCTAAGTAAGAATGTTTATTGTTTCTGTTTGGAAAGTCAATTGGCCAGTGATCAGGTATGACATGGATAACAATGTTGAGATAGTTAGGTACATGAAAATAAACAATGCGATGATTGCTCTGGAGCTGCTTTAGTACGGTTAAACACAAATTAACCTCTTGGTCATTAGCGTCAGGTAAATTGATCGACAAACAGGTATTATTAGAGATTGCCGACATAAAAATCTCTAACAATGTAAGCGTTTCTTTAAAATCAATTAATTGTTGCTGATAGACATCACAAATCAGCCAGTCGAGTGACTCAGTCGCTTGGCCACTTAATTTTTTATCAACTAACCAAGCTTCTGCTCTATTATGAATAACTGTTATTGATGAGTTTTCTGGATTAAAATATTGCTTAAAACATTTAATAACTAAAGAGTCACATTCAATACTGGTAAATTTTATCTTATCAGATAAATGTGATAAAAATCTTGCCAAATTACCGCCACCTAAACCGAGCTCAATAATATTTTGTGGCTTGAAAAATAATAAAGGCAATAACATCATTGTTTGATGAGGCAAAGTCAGTAACCAAGGTTTTCTTTTATGCATAACACTTTGGATTACATCGCCAAAAGCGATCCAGCGAAAGTAGTTGTTTTCGTTAATTGATATTGCATCTGCGCTTTTATTACCGTAACTTTGGCTTAAATAAAGCAGTTTGCTATTGTCGATATGTTTTGCAAGTTGCATAGATTATTGGTTCACCATAAATAAAGTTAATGGATATACATATGAGGTGTAATAGCTAATGAACGACATCATAACACCGATAACTGAACAAGATCTTGAACTCTATTATCAATTTCGTTGGCAACTGTTGCGTCAACCTTGGCTACAACCCTTAGGTTCAGAAAAAGATGAGCTAGAGCAACAATCTATCCATCGAATGATTATGAATGAAGCGCAGCAAGTCATAGCGGTTGGTCGTTTACATCAGGTTGGTCAAAGGGAGGCACAAATTAGATATATGGCGGTTGACGAAAATCATCAAGGACAGGGGCTAGGAAAAAAAATCATACAGGCGTTAGAAGACGAAGCATGTAAACAAGGAGTGACTTGTATCACCTTAAATGCCAGAGAAAGTGCCGTTAGATTTTATGAAAATAGTGGCTACCAGGTCAAAGGTTTTTCGCATCTGCTTTATAATGAATTACGCCATATCACCATGACCAAAACGTTAGCTTTAATTAAATAACATACTGTTGCATTAGCAAAGTAATGATAAAATAATAAAATGGAACTTCTATGCTGCATCAATAGGCGGGTGCTGTATTTTTTGGCTCCTTATATCACAAAAGTCTACTGGCGATATTTTTAGCTTATTCCTAATTTCCATAACGCATATAAAATAATAACATATTCAAGGGCTTATAAAGACACATGAACAAAAGACTCAATACTGTAGGTATTATTGGTTGTGGTTGGCTTGGTACGGCATTAGCTAAAAAGTTACTTGCTACTCACCATCAGGTTTTGGCAACAACAGAGCACGATGAGACTGCTGATCAATTAGTTATCCAGGGCATTAATGCGAAAAAATTGATCTTGCCAAACGTATTAGCCGTTGAGGAGTTTGCCCAAAACGCTATATTTTCAGCGACTCAATTAGTGATATGCTTACCTCCTAGATTAAAGCGGGGTCAATGTGATTATCCTGAAAAAATTAAGCAACTGGTTGCTGCTGCACAGATAACTGATGTTCAGCATATTATTTTAATTAGCAGTACTGCTGTTTACAATGGTTTATCAGGAAAAGTGAATGAGGAAGATGCATTAGACTTCACCGCTGACAAAGTTCAAGTCATACACAATGCGGAACAAGAGGTATTAAAATTTACTCGCCAAGCTAATATTATTCGGTTATCAGGTTTGATAGGACCACAGCGTCATCCGGGCCGATTTTTATCAGCTAAAAAGGCTTTTGCTAACCCTTCTGGTGTGGTGAATTTAATTCATCAAACAGATGCCGTCGGTATTATTGAAGCACTATTGTTACAACACAGAGAACCTTCTTTAAATAACCTTATATTTAATGGCGTTAGTGCGACACATCCCACGAGAGAATTTTTTTACCAACAAGCTGCCAAGGCCCTTAATTTAACGCAACCAGAATTTATTAAAACGATTAAAGGTGAAGCAGAAGTGTTGTCTAAAGAAGTTACCGGAGACAAAGTATTGAAAGCGCTTAATTATCAATTTGTCTATAACGATCTACTTACGTGGTTAAAAGCTTAAGTTAAATTCCTTTACCTTGTTAAAAAATATATTGTCCTGACCTATGCATTTACACTTATCGAAAAAATCAAAAATACTTTTTTTAGTCATATGGCTACACATCACCTTGCTTGACTTGTTTTATATTAATCACAATGGTTTTGTTTTTTTATGGCAGGAAAATAGGGAATTTAAAACACTCTTCACCCATTTATTGATTGCTACATTGACGGTGATTTTTTATCTGTTGGTTAATAAATGGTACCTCTGTGGTAAAAAATTCTATTTACCCACAGATGGTACCGATAAAAAATTATAATCCTACAGTTTTTAACCAGTTATTAAAGTCTAATAAATTCGCTGGTAAAATCACTTTTCTGTTTGCTTGATTTAGCCCTGCCATTTGTTGCAAATATTGCTCACTCAATTGCATTTCTAAGGCTTTTTGTCCACCGGGCTGGCCAATGGCATCAGCAATTTTTGATATTGAATCACCCGTTGCCTGCGCAATCGCCAGTATTTCAGAGGCCTTACCTTCTGCGGAGTTAATTTGTCGTTGTTTTTCGCCCTCTGAGATGTTGATCATTTCTGTCATCAACCCTTCAGAACGATTAATTCTACTGGCTTTATCTCCTAAGCTTTTAGCTAAAATAGCACGGCGTTCGCGTTCGGCATTTACTTGTAATTCCATCGCGTTCTTAACGGTTAAAGGGGGGGTAATATTTTTGATTTCATACCTATGAACCCTAATACCCCAGCTTTCACCTGCTTTATCTAAGACTTCAACCACTTTTGCACTAATAACATCTCGCTCTTCAAAGGTTCGATCTAAATCTAATGTACCTATCACCGATCGTGTGGTGGTTTGGGCTAACTGCATAGCAGCAAAACGATAATCGGTGATGCCATAACTCGCTTTAACCGAATCGACTATTTGAATGTAGATAACGCCATCAACTTCAACATTGACCTCGTCACGAGAAAAACACTCCTGTGGAGGCACATCAATGGTTTCTTCCTTTAAGTCTTGTACAAAGGCTACTCGGTCAATAAAAGGTAGCAACATATGAAAACCCGCTTCTAAAGTACAACGGTATTTCCCCAAACGTTCAACCACATAGGCTGACTTTGTTGGTACTAAACATATCGCTTGGATAAATTTAAAGGCGAGAAAAACAAAAATACTGGCCCAAACTACTAAGACAAATAAATCCATATAGCTAATGTGGTCAGTAATGAGGTTACTCGTGTTCATTGCTTCTTCCATAATTATTTACCGCCCTGAACAGTTTGGGTCACTTTATCCATACCCTCAAAGAAACCTTCTAATTTAGCTAACTCGGCAGGTAAAACAGAAACATCTGCAGTTTTAAGAATCCCACCAACTTGTTGAATAAATTGGCCTAACAGTCTGAGCTGAACCGCTTTTTCACTACCAGGTTTAGACGTTGCAGCCGCAATCATATTGATACCGTCAGCAGTCGCATCGGCCAGAATAGTAATTTCTTGTGCACGCCCTTGTGCTTCATTGATTTGTTTTTGTTTATCGCCTTCAGATAAGTTTATTGCCTCTTGGCGCTCCCCTTCAGATAAATTGATGGTTGCCTCTTTTTCAGCCTCAGCCAGAGTAATCTCAGCTCGTTTTCTTCGTTCAGCTTCCATTTGTTTTTCTAGTGTATGTATAACATTGGTTGAAGGGGTAATATTACGGACTTCATAACGCAGTACTTTAATACCCCAAGGGTCTGATGCTTTATCAATTTCGCGAACGATGGTTTCATTTAATGTATCGCGCTCTGAAAATGTTTGACCAAGTTTAAGTTTACCAATTTCTGAGCGCATAGTGGTTTGCGCTAAATTGACGCTTGCTCGACGATAATCTTCAATGCCGTAACTCGCCTTAGCCCCGTCCATGACTTTAATATAAACTAAACCATCCACATTAATTTGAACGTTGTCTCGAGAAATACAGCTTTGTGAGGGGATGTCCAATACTTGTTCTCGCACTTCATGGCGATAAGCAACACGATCAAAAAATGGGATTAAAAAGTGTAACCCCGGTGTCATTACTGCACGAAACTTCCCCAAACGCTCAATAACACAAACCTCGCGCATTGGTACTATTAGCACTAATTTCAGTACAACAAACAACAGTCCCAGGATAATAAAGGTAAAAACTGCTAACATAATGCCCCCTTGGCAATGAATTTTTATAAGTGTATTTAACGATTAAGTCATGGCCGTTGACTGTTCACTTTTAGTTCAACAACCAATGATATATTTTCTTTACATACTATGATGGCATGACTACCGGCAATGATTTCCGAACCATCACCAAGCGCTGTCCATGTAGTGCCTTGAAACGCTACTCTTCCTGCATGGGTGCCTGGGCCAATCTTTTCAGTCACTAAAACTTCTTTACCATAAATATCTAATTCTTCATTCACGTTTTCAATACGTTGGTCTGCACTAATGAATTTATTGGTAAATAAGTAGACTAAAAACAATAAACTTGAGGCGGTAATAAACCATACGGTTAAAGTAAATACCCAAGTATCTAACCAACCAAATTTAACCCCAAAAGCAACAATTAATGAAGCAATGCCCATGTTGATTAATATGCCACCGGGTACGAACATTTCGGCAACAATTAAAATAACGGCAAGAATAAGCCAAGTTTCAAATAGTAATATAAAGTCCATGGAATATTCCTTAAGTGGGGTAATTAACGGCAATAAAAACAGAAAATGTGTCACTCACTTACAAAAATAGAGTTTTTGACATAATATGTCAAGGTATAGCATGGATATTTTATAAGTAATAAAAGATTAGCTTTGTTTAATACTGAAATCAAAGGTTTTATAGAGGTTAAATCCAAGATTACCGCAGAGGTCTCAGCCCTTTTTTATCTCTGCGGTAATCTTGGATTTAGTTTTTAATCAATTAAAAACTGGGTAAAATATTATTGGGTATTAGATAATTTAGATCACCTTCGCCAATAATGGCTGCTGCTTCAGCAATGTCAGGAGCAAAGTATCTGTCTTTATCATAAAAACTGACGACTTCACGCAAAATAGCTTTTGCTTGTTCGATTTTATCAGAACCTTTAAGTGGCGCTCTAAAATCCAAACCTTGAGCCGCAGCTAAATATTCAACCGCCAATACACCGGTTGTATTATCGGCCATATCCGCTAAACGGCGCCCAGCAAAAGCAGCCATTGAAACATGATCTTCTTGGTTAGCTGAGGTTGGTAAACTGTCTACTGAAGCCGGGTGAGCTAGCGATTTATTTTCAGAGGCAAGTGCTGCTGAGGTGACCTGTGCGATCATAAAACCAGAATTAACCCCGCCATTGTCAACTAAAAATGGTGGTAATTTACTTAAATTAGCATCAATTAATAACGCCATACGACGTTCAGACAATGATCCTATTTCTGCTATGGCTAATGCCAGATTATCTGCCGCCATTGCCACGGGTTCAGCGTGAAAGTTACCGGCTGAAATAAAATCACCTTCATTGGCAAAAACTAATGGGTTATCAGTAACACCATTTGCTTCAACATGGAGGACTTCAGCTGCTTGACGAATTTGTGTTAGACAGGCGCCCATAACTTGTGGCTGACATCGAAGTGAATAAGGGTCTTGCACTTTTTCGCAGTCAAGATGAGAGCGACCAATTTCTGAATCCTCAGTTAATATCTCACGATAGGCAACTGCAGCATCAATTTGTCCGCGTTGGCCACGAACTAAATGGACACGTTCGTCAAAGGGTGCTCGACTTCCTAAGGCGGCTTCAACTGACATCGAGCCAATGGTAACGGCGGCGGCAAATAAGTCTTCAGCGTAGAATAAACCTTCTAGAGAAAAAGCGGTTGATGCTTGTGTCCCATTTAATAAAGCTAAGCCTTCTTTAGCCGCGAGTGAGATTGGCTTAAGACCTGCTATTTCTAAGCCTTCAGTAGCGGTTATTACCTCGTCTTGATAGGACATCTCACCTTCACCCAATAAAGGTAACACCATATGAGACAAGGGCGCTAAATCACCTGAGGCACCTACGGAGCCTTTTTTAGGCACACACGGATAAACTTGGGCATTAAGTAGCGTAATCAGCGCTTGAATCACTTTTAATCGAATACCTGAATATCCGCGAGACAAGGAGTTGATTTTTAACACCATCATCAATCGTACGGTTTCATCTTCCATGTATTCACCAAAACCGGCTGAATGAGAAAGTACAATCGAGCGTTGTAATAACTCTAACTCTTCAGTCTTAATACGAGTGTTTGCAAGTAAACCAAAGCCGGTATTGATGCCGTAAACAACTCTATTTTCCAAGATAACTTGTTGTACCGCTGCCGCACTTTTATTTATTTCTTCAAAAGCACTTTCATCCAAAGAGTAGGTAATGTCGTTATAACGCACTACGTCACGCAATTGCGCCAGGGTTAATTGCCCAGGGATAATGTTGAGTGTATTGATAGGGGATTTTGTCATTATCGTTATGCTCCTTTAGTAACGTTAATACCGTTAGCACCTTCGACCATAGGGAGGTCTAAGCCTTGGTCTTTTGCGCAGGTAATGGCCGTCTCATAACCAGCATCGGCATGGCGCATTACCCCCGTTGCTGGGTCATTCCACAATACCCGGGCGATTCGCTCGTGTGCTTCCTCTGTGCCGTCAGCGACAATAACAATACCAGAATGTTGACTAAAGCCCATGCCTACGCCGCCACCGTGATGAATACTAACCCAAGTCGCGCCACCTGATGTCGATAATAATGCGTTAAGTAGCGGCCAATCAGAAACGGCATCTGAGCCATCCATCATACTTTCAGTTTCTCTATTAGGTGAAGCAACAGAGCCTGAGTCTAAATGATCACGACCAATAACTACCGGGGCAGATAATTCACCGTTTTTGACCATGGCATTAAAAGCTAATGCTAAACGGGCACGGTCTTTTAATCCCACCCAACAAATACGTGAGGGTAAACCTTGAAAGGCAATACGGTCTCTAGCCATATCCAACCAGTTATGAAGGTGAGCATCATCAGGAATCAACTCTTTTACTTTTGCGTCGGTTTTATAAATATCTTCTGGATCACCTGATAAGGCAACCCAACGGAATGGTCCAATGCCTTCACAAAATAATGGCCGAATATAAGCGGGTACAAAGCCAGGGAAATCAAACGCATTACTCACTCCTTCCTCTAATGCCATTTGACGAATATTATTACCATAATCGGTCGTTGCTGCGCCAGCAGCTTGTAAGTCGAGCATCGCTTGGACTTGAATAGCCATCGATTTTTTTGCTGCGCTGATCACCGCTGCCTCATCTTTGTTACGCATTTGTGCAGCATATTCCATGGTCCAACCTACAGGAAGGTAACCATTTAATGGATCATGTGCTGAGGTCTGATCAGTAACAACATCGGGTACAATACCGCGCTTGACTAACTCGGGAAAAATATCAGCCACATTTCCCAACAAGCCAACTGAAATGGCTTCACCTTTGGCTGTCGCTTCATTAATAAAGGCTAAGGCTTGATCTAAACTTTTGGCTTTAACATCAACATAGCGTGTTTGAATTCTAAAATCGATACGTGTTTCGTCGCATTCCACTACCAAAGCAGAAAAACCTGCCATAGTGGCAGCAAGTGGTTGAGCTCCACCCATACCACCTAAGCCACCAGTAAGTACCCACTTACCAGAAGCGTCACCGTTAAAGTGTTGTTTAGCCATAGAAACGAAGGTTTCGTAAGTGCCTTGAACTATGCCTTGCGAACCAATATAGATCCAAGAACCTGCAGTCATTTGGCCGTACATCATCAAGCCTTTTTTATCTAACTCGTTAAAATGCTCCCAGTTACCCCAATGAGGGACTAAGTTAGAGTTAGCAATTAATACCCGAGGTGCATTGCTATGAGTCTTGAAAACCCCAACCGGTTTACCCGACTGAACCATTAATGTTTCGTCATCTTCTAAACGGTCGAGTGTTTCAACAATTTTGTCATAACACGCCCAATTTCGGGCAGCACGGCCAATACCGCCATAAACCACTAATGATTGCGGGTGCTCGGCAACCTCAGGGTCTAGGTTGTTCATTAACATCCGCTTTGCTGCTTCTGTTAGCCAGCTTTTTGCGGTTATTTTGCTGCCGCGTGGCGCACGAATCACTCGACTGGTATCTAAACGATCGTTTTCAACGTTACTTTGTTTGGTATCGGTTTTCATCACACTTCCCCATGGAATGGTTTATTAATTGGTATTTATTAAAACTAAAAAACTAAATGACTACCTAGTCGGTACTTATTACCAGGTGATGTCAGTGTTGCTAAGCTAACCACACCTTGGCTTGACCAAGTGCGACGCTTCACTTGTAAACAAGGCGTCGTTGAGTCAATGCTCAGTAACTGAGCAATCGCAATAGAAGCCAATACGGCCTCTACTTCATGAGTCGCTTCTGTTAATGGTGCTTCGCTTGATAAATATTCGTGTGGTGTGACCGTCGTGAAGTCTTGTTGTAAATAATTAGCGACTAATTGGCGGTTAACAAAGCGCTGCTCTAACTGAATGGCTTCATCATTTTCAAAGTGTAAAACTTCAGAATAGAAAACCATATCGCTAGTTTTTAAGTTTAATAAAATAGCCACTTCTTCACTGACGTTGACTTCTTTTAGTATTAGCTGCTTGGCGCTATGGCGATGTCCTCGCTCACTGATCTCATCAGCGATATTCCTAATTTTTAATAACGATGACTGGGATTTAAAGGTAGCAACAAAGGTACCCGCACCTTGTGTTCGAACCAGCAAACCTTGTTCCGTCAGCTCTTGTAAGGCTCGTCTTGCGGTCATACGACTGACGCTAAATTCTACGGCTAATTCATTTTCCGACGGTACTTTGCTATGCTGTTGCCAGTTTCCTGACTCAATGTTGTCGCAAATGTGCTGTTTAATTACGGTGAACTTGGCTTTAATAACCGGCTTTGCTATTTTTGTCATGTTGTTATCTGATGAAATTTAACTTGCCCATACCATCGCATAGTTTCAATCAAACAGCAAGACTTGTATATACAAGTCTTGCTTGTTAAATATTGATCGGGTAAGGTAAGGTTTATTTAGCAGGTTATAATTTATCTGCCTTATTTATCTGTTTCGGCTAGCTAGCACTGGCCACCAAGGCATTGGCCTATTTTATTTGGAACAATTTATGGATACAGCGCAAACGAATCACTGGCAAACCCTATGGATTAATATTCACTTAGCGACAATGACGGACGGTGGTAAAAGCTACGGGACAATTGAAGAGGGTGCATTAGCAGTAAGCGAGGGCAAAATTGCTTGGTTGGGTAAAGAGAAAAATTTGCCAGTATTTGACAAGCGCCGAGTACAAGTCATCGATGGTCAAGGGCAATGGCTAACGCCAGGGTTAATCGATTGTCATACGCACCTAGTCTATGGCGGTAATCGTGCCAATGAGTTTGAAATGCGCTTGCAAGGCAAAAGTTATCAAGAAATTTCTCAGGCGGGTGGCGGTATAGTATCGACCGTTAAAGCAACGCGTGCGGCAAGTGAAGCAGAATTACTTGCTAGTGCCTTACCAAGATTAATGGCTTTGCATCAAGAAGGCGTTACTAGCTTAGAAGTTAAATCAGGCTATGGCTTAGATACGATAACAGAAATTAAAATGTTAAAAGTTGCTAGCGAGTTGGCTAAAAAGCTACCGGTTACTATCAAACGTACCTTTTTAGGTGCTCATGCCTTACCGATCGAATATACAGACCAAGCTGATGCTTATATTGATTTAGTCTGTGATGAAATGATACCAAAGATAGCGGTGGCACAACTAGCTGATGCAGTTGATGTGTTTTGTGAAGGCATTGGTTTTGATCTGAAGCAAACCGAGCGTATTTTTGCTGCAGCACAATCTAATGGTTTATCGATTAAGGTCCATGCGGAACAGTTGTCTAATCTAGGGGGAACTGAGCTGGCGGCGAAATATCAAGCGTTATCATCGGATCATCTTGAATTTTTATCAGTTGATGGTATCAAAGCAATGGCTAAAGCGGATATGACAGCAGTGCTGTTGCCGGGGGCTTTTTATTTTTTACGTGAAACTCAATTACCCCCTATCGATGCCTTACGACAAGCAGGGGTAGCTATAGCAATTGCTACTGATGTTAATCCCGGTTCATCGCCGATATGCTCATTACAATTAATGCTAAACATGGCGTGTACTTTATTTAAACTAACACCTGCAGAGGCTATTGCCGGTGTCACTTGTCATGGTGCTAAAGCCCTAGGATTAAGTGCAAGTAAAGGTCAGTTAAAAGTAGGTTTCGATGCAGACTTAGCTTGTTGGCGTATTAAACAACCGGCGGAACTTTGTTATCAGTTTGGTGTAAACCCGCTATCGTCATTATTTAAAGCCGGTCTTCAGGTGATATAGAGCGTTAATTCAGCACTAAGAAACATTATTTTTAGCCGCAGGCGCATCGGGTGGTACTGGCCATAGTTGAGGGTTTATTACCTTTCGCTCTGACAAACCACCTAAACCTTGTAACCCACCAGTATGGAGCAAAATAATACGATGGTCTTTGGCAAAGTAACCTTGTTCAATCAAATCGATTAATGCTAACAGCATTTTACCCGAATACACTGGATCAAAGCATATGCCAGTCTCTTGAGTAAAAGCCAATATACGATCACTATCCTCAGAGCTAAATTTGGCATAGCCTCCTCGATGAAAGTCAGGCAATACAAGCCAATTGTCAAATTGTTGAGCGGCTTGGGGTAGTAGCGCTGAGACTTGGTCTGTTAAGTAATTATTCGCTGTTAAATTACCATTGTTTGTTCCCTGATTAGGAGTAAGGTCATCAAGGTTGTCTGAACTGGTTGTTTTTCCTTGTTTAAGTACCGCGATACCTAACAGCTGATGTTGATTGTTATCACCGGCAATTAGACCTGCCAATGTTCCGCCACTGCCTACAGGCGTTAATAACGTATCAAAAGAGCATTGCTGGTTAAGTTCTTCTATAACCTCACTCACTCCAGGAATGGCCAAAGAGTTACTCCCACCCTCAGGTATAATCAAGTAATCAGGGTACTGCAGTTGAAGATCAGCTAAATAGTTTGGCTCCGCTCTACGGCGATAAGTGATGCGATCAACATAGGTTAATGTCATCTGCCAATGCTCTGCCCAGCGTAAAGTGAAATTATTGGCGTAATGGCTTTGTCCTCGAATAATCCCAATACAGGGAAGCTTGTCTTGATAACAAGCAAAGGCAAGCGCATGTATATGGTTTGAATAGGCGCCACCAAAACTAATGATGCCTTTTTTTCCTTGCGCTTTTACCTCTTCTATATTGTATTTTAATTTACGCCATTTATTACCCGAGATTATCGGGTGAATTAAATCATCACGTTTAATCATTACTTTAACTTGGTACTGGTCAAATAATGGATGATTAATTGTTTGTAAAGGGGAGGGTAAGTACATAATGTAATATTAGCTTAATAAATTTAATTTTAAAATAAGGCTTGCGCATATATCTGAGCAATGGATAATGTATAAAATAAGCGGTTTTTATAATCTTAACTTTACGTCCAAAAACCTAAGTGTTTTTGCATAAAAAACAACGTTTACACAATTCTAAACGATTTTTGAAAATTAACGAAAGATATTAATACAATGTCCTTAATTACTAGGCTATCAAAATTTTTTTCCAAGCCAGAGTCAAAACGGCAGCTAGGGGTCTCTATTGGACCGTCATCTCTAACGCTTTGTTACTTAGATGAAAACAATGAAACTAGTTATCAAGAGGCTGCCCTTGATGCTAATCAAAATTTGGGAGATAACGCCGCTATTAAGAATGTCACTGACGGTTTGACAGCGTTATTAACAAAAAATAGTATTTCAGGTAACTGCCACGTTGTGTTATCACCTGCTTATTATAAAATAGTCCAAGTCGAAAAACCTAATGTACCGGTCGATGAAATGATTGGCGCCTTAAAATGGCAAGTGAATGATTTAGTTACTATTGCGATTGATGACCTAATCATCGATTATTTTGACGCACCTGTCTTTTCTGCAGCAAACCCAAAAGTTAATGTTATTTGTGCCTCAAAACGTTTTTTAACTCTCTTAATGGCCTCAATTAACCAAGAGGGTATTAAATTATCGACAATTAGCACTGAAGAATTTGCTTTTATCAGTTTAGTACCCAAACAAGAAAGTCCTATTTTACTGGTTTGCCAGCAACTCAATGCAGAAGCTGTTTTATTGATTGTAAAAAAAGGTCAATTGTATTTCTATCGACGTTTGCGCGGATTTACCCAACTTTCCCAACAAAGTGAACAAGAACTAGCGATGGGCGCTACCGAAAGTCTGAGCTTAGAGATTCAACGTTCAATAGACCATTTTGAACGTCAACTAAAACAATCACCGATAAAATTGATACAAGTCATTGTTCCTTCGGCTCATGAACAGTACTTAGTCGACAAATTAGCAGAAAATACCGATATTCCAGTGCAATTATTGGCATTGCCAGAGCAAAACCAAGGACAGCGAAAACACGCGGTAGCAATAGGCGCAGGTTTGTTAGAGGCCCTGGAGCAATCGAATGAATAATAAATATAGTATTAATTTATTACAAGCTGAATTATTGCCTAAACAAGTATTGTTAACACTAAAACGAGTCGTGATCAGTTGGCTTTTAGTGAGTTCACTGATGTTAGTTATGGCATTTTTTAGTCAATATCAAGCTAATAATGTTGCAGAACAACTAAAAGCGTTGAATAAAGTCAAAGTAAAGCAAAACAAAGTTTTAGCTGATTTAGAAAAAAATATTCAACAAAATAAAACCGATGTAAAGCTAACCCGTGAGTTGAAAACATTAAAGTTTGTGATGTCAAATAAGCAGGCGTTGTACCAAGAACTGACTAATCGTGATACCACTTATGTTGGCGGTTTTGCTAAGGCAATGACAGACTTATCAGAAATGCATAGTAAAAATATTAGTTTACAAAAGGTCTTCATCGATAGTGAAAATTTAACTTTTTCGGGTCTAGCAAGCACACCTGGAGCCGTGCCCGCTTGGTTAGCGTCATTCGATTCTTCGTCTATCCTATCAGGTAAGGTCTTTAGTAATTTTAGCCTGAATAACGTGAGAAATAACGGCAATGATGTTATTAAATTTGTTGTTAGTACTACCAACAAGGGGATGAGCGTCGATTGAAAATACAATGGGATAAATACTCGGAACAATACTTAACGTTAAGTCTCCGCGACCAATGGGTCTTATTCATTACGGGTATGGTTGTTTTGGGCATGACGATCTTTACTTTTTTTGTTGAAGAAAATTTAGCAGCTGAAGTAAAGAAGAACAAACAGCGCATTCAACTAACGTCTGCAAACAGCGTCATGGCAAAAAAAATAATCAAGTTAGACAATACGTTAGTAATAGACCCTAACATTGCCATTAATAAGAAAATTAGCACACATAAGAAAAAGTTACTTGAGGTTGATGAGCGGTTACTTAAACTCACCTCTGACTTAATTACTCCCATTGAAATGCGTCATGCATTACTTGGATTATTAAAATTAGAAAAAAGTGTCAAGCTTATCTCTTTTCAAGCGATGCCTGTGCAGGTGATATGGTTAGATAAGAGTGTCAAAAATGAGCCATCCGATGCAAAAGCTTCAAGCTCAGATACGCCTGTGTCTTTAGGCCTATATCGTCATAGTATTCAATTGAGATTGGAAGGGCAATATTTTGATTTACGGGATTATTTATCACAGATAGAAAACTTATCATCGACATTTTTTTGGCAAAGATTTGATTACCAATTAGGAGAATATCCTGTGGGTCAATTAAGCATAGAAATTTATAGCTTAAGTACGACATCTGACTTTGTTGGCGTCTAGCATATTAATATTTGGTTCACAGATATAAAAATCAGTAGTATAAACGGTATTTTAAAGGGTGTTAAATAATGATAAAGGTAGTTAAAAATCAGCAAGTCATTATTCATTGTATTTTACTGCTCTTCGTCGTTATGCCAAGTTATGGAGCAACAAACAAGCTTAATGGGTTAGACCCAACCAGTCCACTAGGTAGCATGATGGAGTCAGAAGTTACAATAAAAACAGGTGCAGAGGGGTCCTCGAGTCTCAGTACCTCTGGTGCAGAGTATTCTGAGCAAAAAAGAATGATTGGTAATATGGTCTTAGAAGGTGTGTTTCATAGTCGTCATGGTCAGCATAAAGACACTGTTATTATCAATGGCCAAACACTAAGAATTAATGAGTATATTGGTAAGTATCGTTTAGAGGTAATAAATGATACTAGTGTGATTTTGGGCTCATCAGGGCAGCGATTCAAATTATCAATGTTTTCATCAGTAGTAATAAAATAATTTAAAAATCGAACAGATGTTCATCTATGAGCTTGGTTGATATATAGTATCCAAAGCATAGATATAATAAAATGGCAATACGTGGTAAATATCAAATGAAAAAAATAAATAATAGCGGCCTATTTAGTTTTTGCTTATTAGTCCTAATGGGTTGTCAGTCAACACCAATATCACCCGATATGATGAAAAAGTCATTGGATCAAGCGCTACTTGAAACCAAACAACTAAATGCACCCAAAGCGTTACTTTCTGTACCGGCTGATCTCCAGCAAGAATTAATGCAGCAAAGCTTTGATCAGGCTCAGGATAGCTTATTGTCTGAAAAACGTTTAGAGATTGCCGCCAATAATGTTCCGGCTCAAAGTTTTTTTTCGGCTATTGTTAACGACTCACCCTACAGTATTGCTGTGCATCCAGATGTCAGTGGGATGATTACACTCAATTTAAAGGACGTAACCATAGACGAAACACTTGATGTTATCGAAGAACTTTATGGTTATCGAATTAATCGTCAAAACAATGTGATACAGGTTTATTCCGCCGGTATGCGTACAGAAACTATTCCACTTAATTACCTCGTTATCGAACGTCAAGGCACATCTACTACCAGTGTCAGTGCTGGTGGTATATCAGGTAATAAAGGTTCGGGCGGTAATTCTCGCGGTAATTCGGGCGGTAATTCGGGCGGTAATTCGGGCGGTAATTCGGGCGGTAACAGTGGTGTCAATATCAGCACATCAAGTGAGTCAGATTTTTGGAAAGAGTTAGAAGAGACATTAACGGGGCTTATTGGCACAGCAGATGGCCGACGGGTAATTGTTTCCCCGCAAGCCGGTTTAGTGACGGTACGTGCATTACCTCAAGAAATCAAAACAGTGCGAAAGTTTATCGATGATACGCAAACTCACCTCAGGCGCCAGGTGATCATTGAAGCAAAAATAATGGAAGTGACCCTCAATGATGATTATCAGCAAGGAGTAAAATGGGATAAGGTATTGGGAGGAACAAATCTTTCTTTATCTATGGGGGGCAATATCACAAACAACGCCATATCAACCTTAGTTGGAGGGACCACTGCTTTTGGTTTTCAAAATAACGACTTTAGTGGTGTCATTGAATTACTTGAAACACAGGGTAATGTGCAAGTACTTTCTAGCCCTAGAATTACCGTAACAAATAACCAAAAGGCGGTTATTAAAGTTGGAGAAGATGAATACTTTGTGACTGATATTTCAACCACTTCCACTGCTTCAGCGAATAATACAACGGTCACGCCTGATATTTCACTAACGCCATTTTTCTCTGGTATCGCGTTAGATGTTACCCCGCAAATTGATCCCTCAGGTTCAGTTATTCTTCATGTTCATCCATCAGTAACGCTAACCGGTGAACAAAATAAAGTCATTTCACTCGGCGGTGAAGAATTTGTATTACCTCTAGCGCAGAGTAGTGTGCGAGAGTCTGACACCATCATTAAAGCCCAATCAGGTGAAATTGTCGTGATTGGCGGGCTCATTGAAACACGCAATGTTGATGTTAGCTCACAAACGCCGTTACTTGGTAATATTCCATTTTTAGGTGAATTGTTTAAAACTAAAAGCCAACAAAAGCGTAAAACAGAGTTAATCATCATGTTAAAGCCCATTGTTGTTGGCGAAGAAACTTGGAATAATCAGTTGCAAGACGCTCGATTACTTCTTAAGGAATGGTTCCCAGGGGATGATACTTTTGAGAAAAAGTAAAGTGACAACACCGCCCATATTGTCCAAAACTAGTTATTAGTTTACCCAATAACCGTAGGTTTTAATTATATGTATTTGTCTCATTTTGGCTTAAGAGAGTTGCCTTTTACCTTAACACCGAATACCCAATTTTATTTAGGGTTAGATTCACATAATGAGGCGTTGGCTGTTTTGCTTACTGCCTTAAACACGGGTGAAGGCTTTATAAAAATTGTTGGTGAGGTTGGAACGGGTAAGACGCTATTATGTCGTAAGTTATTAAATGAGGTACCAGAACATTTTGTCGCGGCCTATATTCCTAATCCTGATTTAAAACCAGATGAATTACGCAGAGCGGTAGCGGTAGAATTAGGTGTAAAAGAAGTCAAGCGTATGTCTACATTAACCCAACGCATACAAGAGCGTTTGCTGGCCTTGCATGGTCAAGGTCATTCAGTGGTGCTGATATTGGATGAAGCGCAAGCGTTACCTGTTGAAAGTTTAGAAGTATTAAGACTTTTTACTAATTTAGAAACAGAAACCAGAAAATTGTTACAAGTGGTTTTATTTGCTCAACCAGAGCTTGATGAAGTACTCAGTGAACAAAAATTTCGCCAATTAAGGCAACGCATTACTTTCTCAAATCAATTAAAGTCATTAACAGCTTACGAAACCCACTACTATATTCATCACAGATTAAAAGTGGCAGGGTATAAAGGACCTGCTTTATTTTCAACGGCGGTCACTAAAAAACTAGCGATAGCAAGTAAAGGTGTTCCTCGTTTGGTCAATGTGTTGTGTCATAAAATACTGATGCTTGCCTATGGTCAGGGGCATTATAAAATAACGCCGAGTCATTTGAAATTAGCCATTATGGATACCGAAGACACAAAAATAATTTGGCCTTATAAATCAAAGCTTATGGTAATAGGTATTACGGCGCTGAGCTTATTACTGTTGGTGAGTATTATCATTTTAGGTGTAGATTACTTATCAGTAGGTAATTTCAGTGGAGTAATCGATTGAGCGTTATCAATCAAATGTTAAGAGACTTAGAGCAGCGTCAAGGTAACCAGCGTCTCGATAATGTCGCCACTTCACCTCCGGTAATGGTAAATAAATCATCGTCTAAAAATATATTAATTATTATTGTCAGCGTTGTGATTACTTTATTTGCGACCTATATGGTTTATTTACAGGTTGAAAATCAACGCTTAGTGAGCCATTCAGAAAAAGAACTGAAGGTTACTCGCTCATTCACCTCAACAGTAAACTCAGATCAGATAGCGATTGTAAAGGTTAAACCCGAACAGTCAGGCACTATTGAGGCCAAGCGATTAACTCAAAAAATGCCTAAACCGAGTAATATCCAAGATAAGTCAGTCATAACAACCTTAGTCACTGAAACACCGGTGGAGAGTTTTTCTGGAGAGAATGCGACTAACGTTGTTGCTAACCCTATTGCCACTTCTGCCATTTCTGTTGTTTCGAGTATACCTGTCCCCAATACGGCTATCACGATTACTCCTGTTGTCGATAGCCTGATCGTAGAAAAGTCATCACAGATAAGTCCACCGATAGTGGGTCTTGAAGATTTAATGGCTAAAGAGGGGACCATTACAAAGCCCAAGGTCGCAATAGCCCCAGTGTCAACCATGGAAATTAAGCGTAAGCAACTTACACCTAAAGCGTTAGCTAAACAAAAAATGAGTCAAGCTAAAGTGGCCGTTGACAATAATGATATCAGTAAGGCAGAGCAATTATTTGAAGATGTGTTACTGATATTGCCTAGTGAAAAAGGGGCACGAAAACAATTGGCGGCACTGTGGTTTGGCCGAAAGTCTTATCAAGCGGCGTTGAATTTATTGTCTCAAGGTATTGCCCTTGATGTCAAAGACAATGAACTTCGCCTTTTAAAAGCACAAATACACATTAAGCGGCAGCAAGGTTTTGCGGCATTTCAAGTATTACAATCTCATCCGGCACTTGACACGATTAGTGACATTAACTATCACTCTATTTTAGCTAATCAAGCGCAAGGAAGTAAACAATATCGATCTGCTATAAGCGCTTATTTAAGGTTAATAAGGTTGCAACAGCATGTTGGCCGTTGGTGGTTAGGACTGGGAATTGCTTACGACAGCAACAGCCAGTTTAGCTTAGCTAAAAAAACTTATGGCACCGCATTAAATAAACATGATTTATCAAGTAGCGCAAGGCAGTTTGTCAGTCAGCGCCTACAAGAATTGAGAAAGTAATAATGGCGATAACAAAATTAAAAATGCGCCTTGGTGATTTATTGGTTCGTGAGCACGTTATCACTGCCCAGCAATTAATCGAGGCACTTAACGTTCAAAGAGATACTGGTCGCAAACTCGGTGATACATTAATGGACTTAGGCCATATCCAAGAAAAGCCACTCTTAACGTTTTTAGCTCAACAACTTGATATACCATTTTTAGATATTAGCCAAAAACGTATTCCGTCAGAGATTGCCAATTTGTTACCAGAGGTTCATGCCCGTCGTTTGCGTGCGTTAGTAATTGAGGATAACGACGATACTGTATTAATTGGTATGAGTGATCCCGCTAACTTAAATGGCTTAGAGCAACTTGAAACTATGCTGTCACCAAAAGAAATCAAACTTGCTGTAGTGATGGAATCGCAGTTATATGATGCTTTTGATGCTTTATACCGTCGTACCGCTGATATTGAGTCTTTTGCTAATCAATTACATCAAGAATACGAAGAGGACACCAGCTATGAACTCAGTAGCAATATTTCGGGCACAGGCGGTGATGCCACGGTGGCTAAATTATTGCAATCGATATTTGAAGACGCCATACAAATGCGGGCATCAGATATTCATATAGAACCGGACGAGAAAATATTACGTATTCGACAGCGTGTTGATGGCTTTTTACAGGAAAGTATTTTAAAAGAAAATACCATAGCTTCTGCCATTACATTACGCTTGAAGTTAATGGCAGGCCTCGACATTTCTGAGAAACGTTTACCTCAAGACGGTCGTTTTCACTTAGATATTAAAGGCCATAATATTGATGTGCGAATGTCTACTATGCCTCTACAATATGGTGAGTCAGTTGTTATGCGTTTGCTAGATCAATCCGCTGGGTTACTGTCGTTGGACGAAACGGGTATGCCAGTCGATTTAGTGAGACGCATGCGACATCAAATTTCCCGACCCAATGGTATGCTGTTGGTTACAGGACCGACGGGCAGCGGAAAAACGACTACCCTTTATGCCGCGTTGAGTGAGTTAAATACGGCCAGTAACAAAGTGATTACCGTTGAAGATCCTGTCGAGTATCGCTTACCCCGTATTAACCAAGTACAAATTAATCATAAAATTGACTTAACCTTTTCTACTGTATTGCGCACGGCACTGCGTCAAGACCCCGATATATTGATGGTTGGCGAAATGCGTGATGGTGAAACCGCATCAATAGGATTACGAGGCGCGTTAACCGGTCACTTAGTGTTATCAACATTGCATACCAATGATGCCATTACCTCTGCCTTACGTTTGTTAGATATGGGCGCCGAAGGCTTCCTAGTGGGTAGTGCTTTAAAAGCGGTACTCGCTCAGCGCTTAGTGCGCAGAATATGCGTTAATTGTGTTACCGATGCTTCGCCGACTGATGAAGAGAAATTGTGGTTATCCCGTCTGATGGATCGCTCTGTTGAACAGGATCACTTTAAGCAAGGACAAGGCTGCCAATCTTGTGGATATACCGGTTACCGGGGTCGAATCGGTGTGTTTGAGTTGCTAGAAATGAATGAACCAATGATGGCGGCATTAAAACGAGGCGATAACGAAGCTTTTATCAAGCATGCAAGAGCCCATCCTGGCTATAAACCTTTATCGCATGCTGCTTTTGATTATGCGACGACAGGCGTTACCACTATTAAAGAGGTACTTCGTTTGGCCGATACTATTGATATGTCGCCGAGCTAAGAAGGAGAGTTAATCACTATGGCGACATTTAAATACCAAGGGAGAAATAACAGGGGTGGCCAAGTTAAAGGCTTACTTGAAAGTCCTAACGCCAATACTGCTGCCGCGCAGCTAGCCGAACAACAGATTATTATTACTAAGCTCGAGGAAACAAAGGATGCTAATAAAGCAACAATTGTTTCGAGTATGGGAGATATGCTCGACTTAATCGGTCTTGATGCGATTCAAATCGCTGAGCTAATTAATTTTTGTCGGCAAATGAATGCGTTAATGCGTTCAGGCGTTCCAATATTACAAGCGATCAAGGGCTTGTCGGTGACTAGCTCGGGTATAAAACTCAAACAAGCACTCGTTAGGGTTGCCGACCTCCTTGAAGGCGGTTACCCACTTTCAGCGGCGTTTAGTAAAGACCCAAAGGTTTTTAACTCACTGTTTATCTCTATTATTCATGTCGGTGAAAATACTGGTGAGTTAGACAACGCGTTTCTCAAACTATCGGTTTACTTTGAGCGGGAAGAGCAAACGTCGAAACGAATAAAAACAGCCATGCGATATCCTACTTTCGTCTTTATTGTCCTATTAATGTCGATTGTCGCCATCAATATTTTTGTTATCCCTACCTTTACTAGTGTATTTGCCAAATTAGGTGCTGACTTACCCGCGACGACTAAATTTCTCATTCAAAGTTCTAAGATGTTTATTGAGTATGGGCTGCATGGTTTGGTGGTTAGTTTGGCTTTCATCGTTGTTGTCCGTAGTTACCTTCAAACCAAGGTGGGTGCTTATATTTGGGCCAGAGGCCTGTTAAGAATGCCTATTCTGGGTAGTATTTTTGAGCGAACAATACTCGCACGGTTTACTTATAGTTTGTCTACGGTGCTTAAATCGGGTGTACCAATGACAACAGCGCTTAGTTTAGTGGCGGAAGCTGTTGATAATGCCTATATGCGAAGGAAAATATTGGCCATGAGAGTTGATGTTGAGTCTGGTATCACACTATATAAAGCGGCGGCGAACGCTAAGTTGTTTACCCCTTTAGTATTGCAAATGATTGCCGTGGGTGATGAGTCCGGCCGGGTAGCGGAACTTCTTGAAGATGTGGGTGATTATTATGAACGTGAAGTCGATTATGACTTAGGGGCACTAACAGCCAAAATAGAGCCAGTGCTAATTGTGGTTGTTGCCGGCATGGTGCTGGTTATGGGCTTGGGTATATTTGAGCCGATGTGGAACATGAACGACGCATTGAATAAAAACTAATTATGATATGTCTCGTTAACCCTGTTGTTAACTTACTTAGGCATTAGGCAGCGGGTGAGTTTGCATTAGCGAGCTTAAAAATAGTTAACGCGATTAAATTATTAAGCTAAATATCGCTTGATGGGATCTTTAAGTAGGCAAATTTTACCTAAAGTGTCGACTTATAGATTAGATATCTAATATCAGTTATGCGCTAAACGGCCAACGCAAAGGGTATACAGAATAAAATATAAAATATATGTAAATAAAATGTAAAAATGTATTGCACTTGTATATATAGTATACTATATTCACTCCATCGCATTTATATACATTTATAAATGCCTTGTATAGAAAGTACATTATAACTTTCATCCCGGCACTAATGCCAAACGATAAAAACAAGGTAAATGAAAATGAAATTATTTAACAAAGCAAAAGGTTTTACACTAATTGAATTAGCGGTAGTTATGGTTGTTACCGGAACTTTAGCCGCTGTAGCAGCGCCTAAGTTAACATCTGTAGCTGACGGCGCTCGTGGTAGCACGCTTAAAGGTCTAGCAGCTGCTATGGAAACGACTAACAAAAGTATGCATAGTAAGTCAATGCAGGACCGTACTGATGCACTTGCAGCTTCATCAATTACTGTAGGCTTCGAGGAATTAGACACTGCTTTTGGCTATCTTAAAGCTACTGAGATTAACATGTCAGCATTAGCTGATCTGGGTGGGTATGACATGACAGAAGCGACTGCAGATGCAGATGCAACATATGACCAAATGTCTGACGAAAGTGAATATGATGTGGTAGCATCTGGTGACACAATATTCATTACCTATGCAAACCAAGAATCAAAAGACGCAACTGGCCTTTGTTATGTATCATATCAATCATCAGCTGACCAAGATTCTGTACCTTACGTTGAAGTTGCTGTTAGCGGTTGTTAATACCGATGCTTGTTAATACTTAGGTATAAATAAGATAATCCAT